>CAZRBY010000050.1:0-3648 GCA_964598495.1 uncultured Muribaculaceae bacterium | reverse complement strand
AAAGTGAAGACAATAAAGTTTAACAAAATGTGTCAACTTTTTTCAGGACGAGACATACAACCCGCACCCCGTAACACTCAAAACTAACCCCGCAACCCGTAACCCAAACACTTAATACTCAAAACTACACAACTACCCACTAAATACTACACACTACCCACTACACACCACACACTACACTATGCTGACTCAGATTATCAACGGTATCATACATACCCCTTCAGGGTGGCTCAAAGAGGGCTCAATTATCATTAGTGACAACAAGATTCTTGAAGTTTCAAATTGCGACCGGCCAGTGGTTGGTGCTGAAATTATAGATGCAAAAGGAATGTACATCACTCCCGGCGGCATTGAAATCCATTGTCACGGCGGTGGAGGAAGTGACTTCATGGAAGGAACCGAAGAGGCATTCAGGAGAGCGGTGGCGACTCATATGCAGCATGGTACTACCAGTATATATCCGACCCTCTCCTCTTCCAGCATTCCAATGATCCGGGCAGCCGTAGCCACTACAGAAAAGCTGATGGCAGAGAAAGAGAGTCCGGTGCTTGGACTCCATCTTGAGGGACATTATTTCAACATGAAAATGGCCGGTGGTCAGATTCCCGAATACATAAAGGATCCCGACCCCGACGAATACATTCCCCTGTTGGAAGAGACTAACTGCATCAAACGCTGGGATGCCGCACCCGAACTTCCGGGAGCTACCGCATTTGGTCGCTACATCACCAGAAAGGGTGTTCTGGCCTCCATTGGCCACACCGCTGCCGAATACCACGAAGTGCTTGAGGCATACGAAGCCGGCTTTTGTCACGCGACCCACTTCTACAATGCCATGCCGGGGTTTCACAGGAAAAATGAATACAAGTACGAAGGTACGGTGGAGAGCATATACCTCATAGACGATATGACTGTCGAGGTAATAGGCGATGGCATTCACGTGCCCTCCACTATACTTAAACTAATTTACAAGATTAAGGGGGTTGAGAAGACTGCACTCATCACTGATGCTCTCGCATGCGCAGCCAGCGATAGTCCGTCGGCCTTTGACCCACGTGTAATCATTGAAGATGGAGTATGCAAACTCGCGGATCGCTCCGCACTTGCCGGCTCGATTGCAACAATGGACCGCGTAATAAAGACGGTAACCACCCATGCATTGATCCCCTTGTTTGATGTAATCAGGATGATTTCCGAGACTCCTGCCCGCATAATGGGAATCCGGGACCGTAAAGGCTCCCTCCAGAAGGGTAAAGATGCGGACATATTGCTCATCGATAAGAACTACGATCTTCGCGGAGTTATAGCTATGGGCAAAATCATCAAACCCATTGAATAACACTACAACTCAAATTATCGAACGATGAAATTAATACAGATATTCAACGGAAAAATCCTCACCCCGCAGGGTTGGATCGATGGTGGCTCCCTGCTTGTCAATGATGACCGCATCCTTGCAATTACCGGCAGCACCCTCCCTTTGGAAAATGCCGAATTGGTTGATGCCTCGGGACGCTACATCATCCCCGGATATGTTGCAATGAATATCTACGGAGCGGCGGGCAGCCAGTTCCACGATGGCACTGAAGAAGCCTTCAACACTATAATTAATGCCCATTTGGCTCATGGTACCACTACCATATTCCCCACTGTGGGTACGGTGGGTTATGATAAATTGGTTGCATCCGGAAAGCTCTGTACAAAGCTGATGGAAGACGGTAATCGCATAATCGGAGGCTTGCATGTTGTTGGCCCATATCTGAGTCCTGAAATCACAAAAGGCCGTTACGAAGTGAAAGAGCCTAACCGCACAATGTACGAACACATTATCAGTGAACTCCCCTGTATTAAGCGCTGGGATGCTGCTCCGGAACTCCCCGGAGCCCCCGAGTTTGCCCGATTTCTCACAAAAAAAGGCATTCTGCCTGCCATTTCCCACACCATGGCGGAGTATGAGGATGTGAAAATGGGATTTGATGCCGGCTTTACCCACGCAGCGCAATTATATAACTCTATGCCGGGATTTCACAAACGTCGCGAATATAAATATGAGGGCACTGTGGAGAGCGTTTTACTGATAGATGAGATGACTACCGAGGTAATTGCGGACTGTGTCCATCTGCCTGCGACTATTCTGCGTCTTGTATATAAACTCAAGGGCGTCAGCAAGACCGCGCTGGTGACTGCCGCACTCCGATATGCTGCCTACGATGGCGAAGAACTTGCTTTCTCAAAGGTCTATATTGACAATGGTGTATGCAAGCTTAAGTCAGACGGTACTGTTGCCGGAGGAATCTCGACAATGGATCAGTTAGTTAGAAATATGGTCATAAGAGCTGAGGTGCCCTTTGAGGATGCCGTCAGGATGGCATCGGAGACTCCTGCAAGGATAATGAATGTCATAGACCGTGTGGGTACATTAGAAAAGGGGAAAGATGCCGACATACTCCTTCTTGACAAGCAGTACAACATAACCTCAATTTGGAGTAAAGGTGTTAGGATCGTTTAGTAGAGGCTTTCAGCGCAATATATCTCACTCCTTCCTTTTCAGAAAAAATAAATGAACCCTTGCGGTCAAGCTGAAGGTTAGATATGATAGAGCTTCTATTGGTGGTCGGCCTGAATTGCAATACGTAATCTACAACATCTGAAACCGGAGCAGTCAAATCGGGCTGCGATTTAAGATACTCCCTTACGAAAAGACGTATTGTACCACCTCTGCGAACGCCCTTGTTCCACTCTTTTAGAGTATACCGGCCTGTGCGTCCAATGGCAATTATCGAGGGAGAACGGAGCACATTCCCTGACACAAATTTCTTTTTTTTCTTTTCTCCGGGATAGAGGCGATTGTATTCCTTCAGTATCTCATCTGCCGTCATAGGATGTCCCTTTGAGCGGATTATCTCCTCCATTATTTTGGGAACCTGCTTTTTAACTGTGGCAGGAAAGAGAATCATATCATCTTGCACAGTGAGACGGATCGAGGCGAATACATCTTTTGCTGCTATGCGGAGGGGGTCACGAGGATTGGGATTGATCAATCCGGCATTGAGGTAGGCCTCTGCCGCTTCGGCTCCCACAACAATATTGTATTTTACCGCCGTAGCACAGGCTGCTATGATATCCTTCTTATAGTGATCGTAATAGCGGTTTATTCGGCATTCGGAGGCGAGTTTCTCAATAGGCACTCTCTCTACTTCGTTCCTTCGCTTAAGTGCGGTCTTTTCTACTGATTTCAGGAAAAGGTCAAAGTCGAAGCATTTGGCCAATTTAGCGGGCACGAGAGTTGTCCTGGAAAAACGATCGGTTTCGTATTTCAATCCTTCAATCTTATCAATTTCAAAAATGCATTGGAAAATGTTGCACTCCCGCTTTATTATAAAAATGTGGGCCGAAAACAACGCAACATCATAGCGATGGAGCATCTGGATAAAATGGGACTGAAAGATTGGGCGCATCATTTACCAAACGAACTTTCAGGTGGACAAAAACAGCGTGTAGCCATTGCTCGCGCTATGATTTCAAATCCGAAAATCATTCTTGCCGACGAACCTACAGGAGCACTGGACAGTCAAACCACCATCGAGGTAATAGGTTTACTCACCGAATTGACCAAACAAGGCATCACAACTATAATCGTTACTCACG
>CAZRBY010000049.1:0-3974 GCA_964598495.1 uncultured Muribaculaceae bacterium | reverse complement strand
AGACTTACGGTGCGCAGGTAATAGCATCTCCCAGCATGAGTACCCGTGCCGGCAAGGACATAATTACAGCACATCCCAACCATCAGGGAAGTCTCGGCACAGCTGTATCGGAGGCAATCGAACTGGCGTTGATGACTCCCAATTGCAAGTATGCGCTTGGTAGTGTGCTCAACCATGTTGCTCTCCACCAGACGGTTATAGGCCTTGAAGCTGAAAAGCAAATGGAGATTGCAGGAGAATATCCCGATATAGTGATCGGTTGCTTCGGCGGAGGATCCAATTTCAGCGGCATAGCTTTTCCTTTCTTGCGTCATAATTTTAAGAATGGGCACAAGACCCGTTTCATTGCAGCAGAGCCGGCCTCCTGCCCGAAACTTACCAAAGGAGTTTTCAAATATGATTTCGCCGATGAGGCGGGATACTCTCCCTTACTTCCCATGTACACACTGGGTCACAATTTCACACCTGCCAATATCCATGCAGGCGGATTGCGTTACCATGGTGCAGGTACAATTGTGAGTAAGTTTCTCCAGGACGGTGTGGTTGAAGGAATGGATATTAAGCAGCTTGAGACATTTGATGCTGCCACTCTTTTTGCAAGAGTGGAGGGCATTGTTCCGGCTCCGGAGTCTTCACACGCCATTGCGGCCACTATCAGGGAAGCTGTCAGGGCAAAAGAGGAGGGTCTATCCAAGACAATTCTCTTCAACCTTTCCGGTCACGGTCTTCTTGATATGGCTGCCTATGACCTTTATATCGCAGGCGATTTGGTAGATTACGAACTCTCAATTGAGGATGTCCGCAAATCTATGGGAGGATAGACTCTCCTGTTTGTCAGGCAAACATCGGTTTTACCACTCCGAAGAGCAAATAAGCTATCACGAAGGTAACGATTATGTTGAAACCCTGTGCGCAGAGGAAAGACCATAGAATTCTACGATTTTCTCTGGAGATGATCTCTTTCAGTCGTGTGCCGAGCCCTATGCAGACAAAAGCAAGCGAGAAGAAGAGATTTGAGAAATTCTTAGCTACACCGGGTTCGAGGAGTTTGCCTTTGCTGTCGGAAGTAAAAAGGCCGTTGGCTTGAAAGATGCTGAAGATCAGCGAAGCCAGTACGAAACCTATTATGAATTTGGGGAATTTTTCCCAAACAATACCGATAGAAGGGCGCTGTGAAGCGCCTTTTCCGCTTTTTGCGGAGATATAAATGGCAATAAAGAAAGCAACCACGCCGATGAGTACATTCTGAGCAGCTTTGATGATTATTGCACTCTGATTTGCGATTTCACTGTGGATGGCACTGGAAGCTGCAACTCCGGAGGTAGTATCCACAGTGCTTCCGATCCAGGCTCCGGCTACTTCCTGCATCAACTGAGTATCCTCAATCAGCAGCGGTAGTATCATATTTGCCAGCCAGGGCATCAGGTAGATCATAGCCACCACTACGATCAGTAGCACCGAAACTATGTAGGAGAGTTTCTTATCCTCACCTCCGGCAACTCTGGCGGCCGTTATACAGGCAGACACTCCGCAAATGGAGACTCCGCTCGAAAGGATCATCCCGCTTTTCTCGTCAACTCCGAACTTACGGGAAATCCAAAAAGCGAAAAACCAGACACTGGCCACCACAAGCACAGCCTGAATGAGACCAAATATGCCGGATTTCATCACTTCACTGAAAAGAATGGTGGCTCCGAGGCATACGACCCCTATTTTGATGAAAAACTCGCCTTGAATGGCGGGCTTCATCCATTCCGGAATCTTGAACAGATTACGGATCAAAAGACCCAATATCACAGAAAAGAAGACCGACTCAAGTCCATAATACTTGACTGACGGAATCTTGGCAATAAGTTGGGCTATAAGTGAAAGGGCGAAGATAACAATCAGTGAAGGAAGCATCCCTCTTAACTTGCGTCCCATAATCGCCTGTCCTACGTAGAGCACCACAAATACAATGACGAAGAGAATGCCGATCTGGCCCCAGGCAGCCCATGTAGTGAGAGTGGAGGGTACGCTTGGGATGAGTTCGGGGATAAGGAGTGCCACCAGAAGGAGCGGAATGCTCATCCAGACGGTTACCCAATCCTCTGTTCTGAGTTTTTCTTTTAATTTGCTCATTATTCAGGTTTTAGAACATGGCTGTTGCCATAAAGTTGAATAAGCTACCGTATGACTTGTCAGCGGTATATGAGAACTCTTTTAATGTGTAGTTGAACTGTAGACGAAGGTTTTTCCATGGCGTGTATAACAATCCGAGAGTGTAGTAGATCTCATTGTTGTCTAAAGCTTTATCCAATTTGAAGTAGTCCGCCCTGCCCAATGCCATAACTTTATCGGTAATCCAATATCCGGAAGTGAGGTAGGCTCCTTCCGATAGCATTTTGCCGGTGTGACCGCTTATATACTCGCTGCGACACATTATTTTATTGTTATCAAACGAGATTCCGCCGCCATATCTGGTAAGAATATTTCCTTCAATGTGATCTGCTTTGACGGTGCCGTTCTGATAATATCCTGCGATTGTAAGATACCTTATAGGTGAGATTTTTAGGCGGGCAATAAGATCTTTACGCCCGTCATCATCTCTTCTGTTGGTACCGTTACCGTTAAAGAGTCCGATATCATAACTTATGAGGCTGTGATTCTCACGGTGTAACAGGCTTCCGAAGAGTTTGAAACCTATATCACGGCCTGAGGTATTTATACCGGTAACGTCGCTGCCGCTCCTCGCCATTTTCTCCACCGGTAAAGAATATTCGATCATTTCAATTGTTGTAGGGCTGTAATCGGTATTTTCAATGGTCAGAGGTATCTTGAACTGTCCTATTTGCATACCAAATTCCCTTACAGGGGAGTATCTCACCCACAACTCCAAAATACCGGGCGAACCTGCCATATTTACCATAAATTGATAATCGACCGTAGATTCATTTTTTTTGAAGAGATCTCCGGAAAGAGTAAGTACGGCACGTTTCAGGTAGAATGTATTGTCTCCTTCATCATCGATATTAAATCCTCCTTGGATATAGCCTTTAAACTTGAAATAGTCAATCTTGAGGCTGTCCTGTGCATTAAGCGCAAAAGAAGTGGCAAGCAGAGTGGCCACAAAAATAATTCGCAATAGTTTCACTTCTTTCATCTTTTAAGTTTCAAGGTGCAAGATATCAATAATAGCTCAATGAAAAGTGCTTTCTATGGATTATCTTTTAATAACAAGGAGATTTGTGATTGCATTTTCATTATAAAACCTTCTTTTAAGACGACATAAGCCTCTTATCCATAATCAATTAAGGATTCTTGGATATTTTATTTTTAAAAATTAAAAATAATTTCAGAAAAATTTGGATTATGAACAAAGGTTCATTATCTTTGTAGAAATTTTACAAATAACAAGAAGAAATTTATTAATAATTAAACATTTAAACCTACTATTATGGATACAATTCAAGACATTAATGTAATGCCGCGCATTGGTGATAAGGCGCCTGCATTCAAAGCCGTTACTACTCAAGGTAACATAAATTTCCCCGCTGATTTCGAAGGGAAATGGACAATCCTGTTCAGCCACCCCGCTGACTTTACTCCCGTTTGTACTTCGATGATCTTAATTGTCAGCTGATCGGTTTGTCAATTGACGGTCTATACAGCCACATTGCCTGGTTACGTACCATCAAGGAAAAAATCGAGTACAAGGGAATGAAAAACGTGGAAGTTACTTTTCCGCTCATAGAAGACATAACTATGGAAATTGCTCAAAAATATGGCATGGTGCAACCGGGTGAAAGTACTACCAAAGCAGTTCGTGCAGTATTTTTCATCGACCCGAAGGGAATAATCCGCACGATTATCTATTATCCTTTGTCATTGGGACGCAATTTTAAGGAACTGAAACGCGTACTTATCGGTCTTCAAACAGCCGACAAATTTGGCGTTGCTTTGCCCGCCGATTGGCATCCGGGTGATGATGTTAT
>CAZRBY010000048.1:0-4296 GCA_964598495.1 uncultured Muribaculaceae bacterium | reverse complement strand
GGTATGGTGTTCCGCAAAAGCATCATCTTCTCTACTAAAAATGAAAACCAGCTGCTGATCAAATATACCCTTGTGGATGCACATAGCAACACTATCCTTAGGCTCAAGCCTTTTCTTGCATTCCGCAACATCCACTCTCTGACAAGGGCCAATAGTGATGCTGATACCCGTTACAGGAGTATAGAAAACGGAGTGGCTTTTAAAATGTACGAGGGTTTTCCCGATCTCAACTTGCAGATTTCCAAACCTTGCGACTATGTGCCTTCTCCGGATTGGTACTACAACATCGTTTACAGAGAGGAGTATCGTCGCGGATTTGACTGCACCGAAGATCTATTCGTTCCCGGATACTTCGAAATGCCTATTAATAAAGGTGAGACGATAATATTTTCCGCCTCAACCAGTGAGTGTAACCCGAACAACCTAAAAGCTAAATTTACAAGAGAACTTAATGTACGTGAGCCTCAGGAGAGTTATGAAGATTGTCTGAGGGATGCAGCAATGCAGCTTTTTACATTCCGAAACGACAAAACTGAAATTTGTGCCGGATACTCCTGGCTCGAATCGGGTCTGTTGAGAGAGACTTGCGTAGCGCTTCCCGGTTTGACCCTTTACAACAACGGCGATGTGAAGCTCTTCAGGCGCATTCTCGATGATACCATTGCCACCCATAATGAGGCCATTCTAAAAGGATGCGACCAGGTTGAGGCTCCTTTACGCCTTACGGAGTTGGTGCAGCATCTCATCTCTTATACCAAAGAGTCGGCTAAGGTTTGGTCTAAATATGGGCCAATCCTCAAGGATATCATACACTCCTTTATCCAGGGGCGTCCTGAAGTGATCCTACATAATAACGGTCTGTTATGGGCACAGAAGTCCGGTGTACCCCTCACCTGGATGGATGCCTATGCCGGAGGCCGTCCCGTGACCGAGCGCGCAGGATACCAGGTTGAGACCAATTGTTTTTGGTATAACGCGCTTTGCTTCGCTTCTGCGATGGAGAAGAGTTTTGCAAAAGAAAATGACTTCACCCGCGAGTGTGATGCAATTAAGAAAAAAATAGAAGATAATTTCTTTAATGTGTTCTGGGTTGAATCGAGACGTCATCTTGCAGACTACGTAGATGGTCTTGGACAGAATATTTATACGAGACCTAACCAGATATATGCCTGCTCCCTCGACTACAGTCCGGTCAGCGAGACGGTACAGGATGATATTCTGCGCTCTATCAATCAGGAACTCATAACGACACGCGGTGTCAGGACTCTTTCACCAAAGAATCCCCACTATAAAGGGGTCTATGAGGGCAACCAGGTGGAGCGTGATCTTGCTACCCACAATGGAAGCACAAGGCCCTGGCTTCTCGGCGCCTACATCGCCTCTTGTCTTAAACTCTACGGAGCTTCTTACCTACGCACTTCACAAGCACTCGTAAGTGGTTTTGAGGAGGATATGAATATCCACGGAATAGGAATGGTAGCTGAGATATATGACGGAGATCCTCCGCACCACCCTCATGGAGCCATACTATCGGCATCGGCTACCGCTGAGATTATCCGTGTCAAATATCTTATAAACAAATATAAATTGGAGGAGTAGCCATGAGAGTGCTGATGTTCGGATGGGAGTTTCCTCCTCATATTGCAGGTGGCTTGGGTACCGCCTGTTACGGATTGACGAAAGGACTTGCCCACCACAATGTGGAAGTGCTTTTCGTGATGCCTTCTGCTTCCGGGGATGAGGACCAAAGCGCAGTAAGGATTATAAATGCCAGCGATGTTGCTGTTTATGATACTTGCAAGAATATTGACGAGTTTTTGGGCAAGGTGGATTTTCTCCGCGTGGGTTCCAATCTCAGACCTTACATTGACCCGATCTCATTTAGAGAACTGGTTATGGAGGAACAGAAGTATCAGACCGAAGAGTTTAAGGGTTACTTTAAGGAGAAATATAAGTTTTCCGGCAAATATGGGGCAAACCTTATGGAAGAGGTAGCCCGTTATGCAATGGTTGCAGGTGCTATTGCTCAACAGCATCAGTTTGATGTCATCCATGCGCATGACTGGCTTACCAATCTGGCAGGCATAGCTGCAAAGAAGGTTTCCGGGAAGCCGCTGGTAATCCACGTTCATGCCACGGAGTTTGACCGTACAGGCGAAAATGTCAATCCAGAAGTATTCCGTCTGGAGCAGACAGGCATGCGCGAAGCTGATAAGGTCATAACCGTTAGCAATCTGACACGTAACATCGTAATCAATAAATACGGCATAGATCCCTCCAAGGTTATCACCGTACACAATGCAGTGGATTTTTCAGGCCGTAGTGATATCGAAGTGCAGCGGGGTGTGAAAGAAAAAATTGTCACCTTCCTTGGTCGCATTACCTTCCAGAAAGGTCCCGAATATTTTATTGAGGCTGCCAATAAGGTACTGAAAATGTATCCGAATGTTCGCTTCGTTATGGCAGGAAGCGGTGACTTGATGAATCGTTCCATTAAACGTGTGGCACAATTGGGCATATCAGACAGATTCCACCTCACAGGCTTTTTGAGAGGACAGGATGTGCAACGTATGTTTGCATATTCCGATGTCTATGTGATGCCTTCGGTCTCTGAACCCTTCGGTATTTCACCCCTTGAGGCTATGATTTCAAATGTGCCTACCATCATTTCCAAACAGTCAGGTGTAGCCGAGGTGTTAAGATATGCCATCAAGGTTGATTTCTGGGATATAGATGCCCTTGCAGATGCTATATATGGCTTGCTCAACTATCCGGCCCTTTCAAAAATGGCGATAGATAGTGGCCTTGAAGAGGTTAATTCGTTGAAGTGGGACCATGCCGCAGCTAAGGTCAAGAGGGTTTACGAGGCTGCGATAAATGCAAAAAAATAAAAATTACAGATATGAAGTCAATTTGTTTATACTTTCAGGTACATCAGCCGGACAGACTCAGGCAATTCCGCTTTTTTGATATCGGTAACGATTTTCATTATTTCGACGAGTTTGCTAACCGTACTATACTCAGGAGAGTGGCAGACAAATGTTACCTCCCGGCAAATAATATCCTGCTTGACCTAATTAAAAAGCACGGCAAAGATTTCAAAGTGACATTTTCCATCTCCGGTGTGGCTGTAGAGCAATTTCTTATGTATTCACCTGAGGTGATTGAGAGCTTCAAAGCCCTTGCTGCAACGGGATGTGTGGATTTCCTCGCGGAGACCTATTCTCATAGCCTTGCCTCTCTATCATCACCCGCTGAGTTTAAAAAGCAGGTGAAACAGCATGCAGAGATGATTACAAGGGTGTTTGGAGTAAAACCCACCGCATTCCGCAACACCGAGCTTATCTACTCCGACTCCATAGGAGATGCAGTGGCTGATCTAGGATATAATGTAATGCTAACCGAGGGTGCAAAACATATTCTTGGCTGGAAGAGCCCAAATTTTGTCTATACCAATGCTATTAATCCCCGACAGAAGCTTTTGCTCAGAAACTCCAGTCTAAGTGATGACATAGCTTTCAGATTCTCTAATAAGAGTTGGGATGGATGGCCTCTTACCGCAGATAAATATGCGGCTTGGCTGGTAGATTCTCTTTCCGGTGAGGATATCGTAAATCTTTTTATGGATTATGAGACATTCGGTGAGCATCAGAAGGAGTACACCGGTATTTTCGACTTCTTAAAGGCACTTCCTGAAGCTATTCTTGCCAAAGGTGATATTCGCTTCAGAACTGTTCCGGAGGCAGCTGCCTTCCACCAGCCTGTTGCACCTCTTCACGTACAATATCCTATTTCTTGGGCTGACGAGGAGAGGGATACCAGTGCCTGGCTTGGTAACGAACTCCAAAACGAAGCTTTCAACAAGATATCGGCCCTTGAGGCAGACGTGCTTAAAACGAAAGATGAGAAACTTCTCAACATTTATAGAAAACTCCAGGAGAGCGACCATTTCTATTATATGTGTACCAAGTTTTTCTCCGATGGATCCGTACATAACTACTTTAATCCCTATAATACCCCCTACGAGGCATTCATCAACTATATGAATGTATTCAGCGATTTCGAGATCAGAGTCAAAGAGAAAATAGGCTCATTGAAGAGGGATAAAAAATAAATAGAACCACTATAATACATTTATGAAACAAAATTCGATTATGCCCGACTACCTGTTTGAAATCAGTTGGGAAGTTTGTAACAAGGTAGGCGGTATACACACTGTCATTGCTACAAAATCACTTTTTTTAGGAAAAGAATTTAAGAAAAATCATATTCACATAGGTCCCGACGTATGGAGGG
>CAZRBY010000047.1:3755-4323 GCA_964598495.1 uncultured Muribaculaceae bacterium | reverse complement strand
CCGTCTAGATTCCTCACGAGTTCCGCGAGGCAGTAAGCATACTATTGTGGTCAGGGCTGAGGACAATTGCGGAAACAGCACTATAATTTCCCGAGACTTTTTCTTCTGATCGGGATAAAACAACAACGGAGTGATGAAATCACCCCGTTGTTTGCTAATAACCTATATATCTCACCGTTATTTTCTATACAACCCTTCGCGTGATAGCAGGTGGTCGAGGTTGGCAATACCATAAACTATAACAGCGGTAACAACTGAGGAGTGTTCCATGTAGTCGGGGAAGACCTTTTGGTATACGTCATTTTCAGTATGCCAGATTTCGCCATAACTGAAGTTATATCCTTTGTGGTCGGTCTCGCTAAGTGAGATTGTAGGTACTCCAATCATTGAAAAATATGCGTGATCGCTACCACCTGGAGTTGTCGGACGCCTTCGGGGTTCACCCTGGCGTTTGTTGACGGTAAAAGGAAATTCCTCCGAATACCCTTCAAGCGGTGCCACTGCCTTTACGAAGTCATCATACATCGCTTCGGGAACGGTAATTCCTGTTACACAGAGAGGACCTCCG
>CAZRBY010000047.1:461-3707 GCA_964598495.1 uncultured Muribaculaceae bacterium | reverse complement strand
ATAGTTGGAAATTTTATCCAGATCGACGGTTTTATTTTCGACAAAAAACTTTGAACCTAAAAGTCCGAATTCTTCACCTGTCCAAAGGCAGAAAAGGATGGTTCTCTTGGGCTTTGCACCGCTCATGGCGAGGAGTCTGGCTGCTTCAAGAACCACTGCCGATCCGTTGGCATCATCAACCGCTCCGGTAGCTATATCGTATGCATCGATATGAGCCCCAAGCATTACATATTCATCCGGATACTTGCTGCCCTTAATCACGCCAATTACGTTGCGGTATTTTATAGGGCCGATGCTGAAATGGTTGCGTATGTCAAATTCAAGAAAAAAAGTCTGGCGCTCTTTGACCTTCTGTTCAATGATTTTGTATTGGTGTTCGTCAAGTTTGATATCGCAGACCGTAGGCAGGTTGTCGTAGGTAATATCGTAAGCATTTTTCCTGTTTGATAGAATTGTCATAGGCAGAGATGCAGACTGGATGAATCCAAGTACTCCGGCCTCGATCATCTCCTTGTAGAACATTGCGGGGCACTCTACATAGGGTATCATCTCCTTAGGATTATCCCTATTGGCATAGTTGTAGGCCCTGATTTCACTATTTAAACGCGCGATTGAGTCATTTTCTGCGATTGCTTTAACTCTAATGCTGTCGCCCTCAGCGGAATTGTCAATCGGGTTGCCGTTGGATTTGCCTGAAATAAGCACCCAGGCTCCTTTGAGCGCTCCTTTCATCCTTTCCAATTCTCCTCTGCTTTTTGGTTCAATCAATACGTGGCCTATCTGACGCCCTTTTGTGCCGGCGGTATAGGAGTGTGTAGCGAAATGGAGTTGCATACCGTCTTCACTGAGCATACGTCCGAACCATGGGCCTCGATTGAATCCTACATTGATGGAACCTACTTCCTGGGTGTAATACTCCATTCCCCACTCTTCAAATTTGCTGATAACCCAATTTTCAGCATCAGTGAGTGCGTGAGAGCCGATAAGACGACCGCCGATGCGGTTGGCGAGGATGTCTATGTGGTCCATTGTTGTATTATCACTCTTACCGAGTTCAAGTACCTTTTTAACCACTTTGTCCTGCGCACTGATAGAAATGATGGTGCATATCAGAAGCACCGGGATAAGGAAAAGTCGCTTCATGTTTGATTGTTTTATTTGTAGAGTAAATTTTTTGACCAAAATTGCTGCCTCCGATAAAGCCACGCATAAGCGAAGTGGAGGGTACATCTTTGTCTGAGACCGGCGTGAAGTAATTAAGGAATTTAAGCAGACGATGAGCCTCGCTATATTCTTTACAATTCTTTGGGATTGTCCTCAGGATTTTCTCTGCGTGAGAATGAAGTACTGCAAATTCGAGCAAATAGGAGGAGTTGAACATTGCATCTGCATCTTCTTGGAATGGGTATATCCAAGCAACCTCGGCACGCCTTACGTTCGGCCAGTTTGAGATGGTTTCCTTTGCGGTAAATGAACCTAAATTGTAGTCCCGTACAATCCTGCGAAGAAGTCGGTTGTCACTGGTAGGGATACAGTTGTGGTCATCCAATGCTATGCTGGTGATGGTATTGATGAAAATCCTGTACTTGATGCTCTCCTCCACTTGGTCGGTAAGACGTGGGTTAAGTGCGTGAATACCCTCTACAATAAGGATTGATCCCTCCTCCAGATGGAGTTGGCGTCCATTAAACTCGCGCATTCCGGTGACGAAATTATATTCCGGTACTTCAACGGTTTCTCCTTTTAGAAGTTTGAGCATGTCGCTCTGGAGATATTTATGGTCGACGGTCTCGAAATTATCAAAATCAAACGATCCGTCAGGCAGTCGGGGTGTATCCAGGCGATTGACGAAGTAGTCGTCGGTGGAGAATGAAACAGGCTTTAGTCCGCAGGCCATGAGCTGTATGCTCAAACGCTTGCAGAAAGTGGACTTTCCACTGCTGCTGGGGCCTGTGATTAGAATAAGACGCAGAGGCTTATCGGATTTCATCCTGCCGTCAATTTCTTCTGCTATCTGTACGATTTTCTTCTCCTGAAGAGCTTCAGCCACATTGATAAGGTCTGAACTCTTACCACGTGCAATGGCTGCATTTAGGTCTCCTACCGTACTTAGCCCCATTATGTGATTCCAGCGGTTGGCCTCCGAAAATATCTCGAATGTCTTTGGCTGTTCTACCAAAGCTGTCAATTGTTTTGGATTATGCCTGTCAGGTACTCTGAGCAGCAATCCGTTTTTGTAAGGGGTCAGACTCCATACCTTGAGGTATCCGGTGCCGGTAAGCAGAGCATCGTAATAGTAGTCGGGAGTCTCTAAAAGGGTGTAATAGATCACATACACATCTCCTGCCGTTTCCAGCAGTCTTACCTTGTCTTCTGCGCCTACGGTTCGAAAAACCTCCATTGCTTCCTCTTTCTGCACTTCATGCCGGCGGAAAGGAATATCCTGATCCACCAATTCTTGCATTCTTGCACGCAGTTTCTCCAGTTCTTCTTTAGGGAGGGTTGTGGAACCCTTTCCATCTTTATCGATATAACAGAAGAAGCCCTTTGATATGGGTCTCCGAATGACCACCCGGCAGTCCGGGAAAATATCGCGTGCAGCCTTGTAGAGCAGGAAGCAGAGGGACCTTCGGTATACGCCGCGACCGGTATAGGAGGTGTAGTCCAAAAACTCCACATTGCGGTTGTTGAAAGCGCGGTAGCGGAGTCCTTGACTCACATTGTTGACCTTTGCGGCTATAATAGGATGAGGCCTTTCGAAATCGAAGGCCTCAACCATATCTTGAAGGGTTGTCCCTTCGGGAAATTCTTGCCTGGTCCCTGTGTTGACGCAGTAGATGGTAATCATTGCTTACGGCAAGGCGAGGAATGTAGCGGCAAATGTGAGAATGGCGTAAAGCTCAGGGAATACGGCAAGGATCATAGTTCTTGAGAAAACGTCATGTCCGTTACCCATCTCGTTAATACCATTAGCACAAAGTTTAGCTTGCCAAATAGCCGAAAAATAAGCTGTAAAACCTAATGCCAAAGCGGCAGCTCCCATTGCGAGTGAAGGGCCTAATGCGATCTCGAAATTTAGTCCCTTAAGGGCGTTAAGCATAAAGAAAAATCCGGCGAAGCCGTATAGACCCTGGGTTGAAGGTAATGCACAAAGGATCATTGATTTACCGAAAATATCGGGATTTTTCTTAAGGGAACCGATGGTTGTGTTTCCGGCCATGGTTACACCAATTGCACTGCCGATAC
>CAZRBY010000047.1:0-435 GCA_964598495.1 uncultured Muribaculaceae bacterium | reverse complement strand
AGTCATTTTATTAAGTTTTTAAGTTTGTAATCGGGTTAATTGTTTTTATTTAGAGGGCGATAGGGTTTTCCACCGCCTACAAAGTCGGCATTTTTATAAAATTCGACAAAAGTCAAACGCATCGGGTGTACAAATGCACCGATAGCTGAGAGCAGCATTACAAAAAGGTGACCGAAGATCATAAGAATGATACAGAGAATCCATCCGGCGTAAGGAACACCCTTGAGAGCTATGGACATGGCATTGATTACCGCTCCGAGGCTTCCTCCGGCTGCACCCAGTCCAAAAAGACGTATATAAGAGAGAGCATCTCCGAAAAATCCGGTGATATCATAAAGAGATGTGACTCCACCAAAAATGCGTTTTATAGGATTGCGTACAGGGTTGGAGAAAAGCAATACCAAACCCAGGCCTCCGGCTCCAAACGTCCATCCC
>CAZRBY010000046.1:0-4768 GCA_964598495.1 uncultured Muribaculaceae bacterium | reverse complement strand
GATTTAAGTGTAAACCTATTTCAGGACATGACAATTAGCTCGTACCACGTAACTCGTACCCCGTACCACGATTTATTGTCCTATGAATCGGTAGACTATTTCGCCTATATGGCGAGGACCGGCACTCTCGGTTGCTGTGAAGCGAGAACGTTTCGCTGCATCTATTGCAAAGTCGTGAAGTGATTTGTCAGGACTCGAAATGCTCTCCAGAACGCGTGCCTCAATAACTCGTCCTCTCGGATTGACAACGATTTCAACGATAACATCTCCTGAGCCATAGCCTTTGTAGGCAGGGACAGGCAGATGCTGTGCCTTGCGTCCCTCGAGCCTATAGGAAATTACGGAAGGACCTTTGTAGGTGGGTGATTCTTCTTTTTTCTGATTTTTATTTTCAGGATCAGGGTTTAGATCGACGGTTTCGGATGACTCTTCCTTCAGCGCATCTTCTTTGGACGCATCCAGTTTCCTCTGAAGTTCGCGTGCCTCTTCATAAACCCGGTTTGGATTGGAATGACGGTCATCCTTTAATTGGGCCCCGACATCCACCGCAACATTACGGATCTGCCTTCTGGGAACGGCGAGAAGATTATCCAATTCGCGACTGATCTCTTCCCTTAATTCTATTTCTCTTTGCTCGTTTTCTCTTTGCTCCTGTTTGGTAAAATCAAGCACAAATGAAGCTTCTGGAGCCACCAATGAATTGATGGAGACCAGCAATAGAACAATGAGCACCACAAGGTGGAAAATAAGGGTCAGGTACACCCCGACCCTCTGTTCACTTTTTATCTTTTTGTGCCCGTCCTCCATTAGTTGTTGTTTTCGAGCGCTTGCCCGATTGTTGCAATGAGTATGTTGATGGCCACCTTGTTGTGGCCGCCCTGCGGTACGATGATATCAGCATAACGCTTGCTCGGGGCAATAAACTGCAGGTGCATCGGCTTGACTGTCTTCTGGTAGCGTTCCATTACCTTTTCCACGCTTTTTCCCCTTTCCATTATATCTCTTGATATGACACGCATCAGACGGTCATCATCATCTGCGTCAACATATACCATTATGTCCATCAGCTTTCTAAGCTCTTTGCAGGTGAAGATAAGGATGCCTTCAACAATGATTACAGGAGCCGGACTCACCTTGACAGTCTCGGTGGCCGATCTGGAGCAGGTAATGTAGGAATAGACCGGCTGCTCAATGGTCTTTCCCTCTTTGAGCTCTTTGAGCTGCTGCACAAGCAGTTCAAAATCGATAGCGTCCGGGTGATCAAAGTTGAGCTCCTGGCGCACCTCAATCGGGAGGTGGCTTTGGTCTTTGTAATAGGAGTCCTGAGGAATTACAACTACCTTATTGTGAAGTCGCTCCGAAATCTTCTTGACCACTGTGGTCTTACCTGAGCCGGTTCCTCCGGCGATACCGATAATAAGCATGATGGTGATACTGTGTATTAAAATTCAGCGTTCTTTGGAGTTCTGGGGAATGGAATGACATCCCTGATGTTAGCCATTCCGGTTACAAAAAGCAGGAGCCTTTCAAATCCGAGTCCAAATCCACTGTGAGGGGCAGTTCCGAAACGACGGGTATCTATGTACCACCAAAGGTTGGAGTGGTCCATACCGAGTTCTACTATCCGTTGCTCGAGCTTTTCCAGAGATTCTTCCCTTTGGGAACCGCCAATAATCTCGCCAATCTTGGGAAAGAGCACATCCATTGCCCTAACAGTCTTTCCATCCTCGTTCTGCTTCATATAAAAAGCTTTGATCTCCTTAGGATAGTTGGTGAGGATAACGGGTTTCTTAAAGTGTTTCTCTACGAGATATCTTTCGTGTTCGCTCTGGAGGTCAATGCCCCAGCCCACGGGGAATTCAAAGTTAGCACCTGATTTTAGCAGGATATCTATACCTTCAGTATAAGAAAGTCTTACAAACTTCGTATTTACTACACTTTCGAGGCGGGAGATAAGCTCCTTATCGATCATGTTGTTGAGGAAGTTGAGGTCATCCTTGCAATTGTCGAGGGCATACCGGATAAGATATTTTATAAACTCTTCCGCCAGATCCATGTTGTCTTCTATCTCATAGAATGCCATCTCCGGTTCAATCATCCAGAACTCTGCCAGATGGCGTGGAGTGTTGGAGTTTTCTGCGCGGAAAGTGGGACCGAAGGTGTAAATATCTCCCAAAGCCATAGCTCCGAGCTCGCCTTCAAGTTGTCCGCTCACAGTCAGTGACGTCTGGCGACCGAAAAAGTCCTCTTCGAAGTTTACACTGCCATCTTCATTCTTTGGAACGTTTTCCAGAGGGAGTGTTGTAACATGAAACATTTCCCCTGCACCTTCACAGTCGGAGCTTGTTATAATCGGGGTATGAAGATAGACAAACCCTTTGTCATTAAAGAATTTGTGGATGGCAAATGCCATTGCATGGCGGATTCTCAGTACGGCACCGAAAGTATTGGTGCGGGGACGGAGGTGAGCTATCTCACGGAGAAATTCCATACTGTGCCCCTTCTTTTGAAGAGGGTAGATATCAGGGTCGGCAGTGCCTAAAACCTCAATGTCGCGTGCCTGAATTTCAACCGCTTGTCCACTGCCCAATGATGCTGCAAGCTCACCTTTGACTGCAATACAGGCACCCGTAGTGATCTGCTTGAGCAAAGATTCGTCAAAAACCGCGGTGTCGCAGACAATCTGTATGTTGTTGATGGTTGATCCGTCGTTGAGAGCTATGAATGTCACATTCTTGATACCTCGTTTAGTTCTGACCCAGCCTTTTACCAGCACTTCGTCACCGGGTCTCTGCTGAAGCAATTTAATAACCTTAGTTCTTTTCATTACTTTTGTGATAATCGAAGTGACAAAGTTAGACAATCAATGACAAACTACCAAAAGTATAAAATCAGAATGCGATACCTGCAGCCTTACATATTCTCTTCGGAATGTCGGTATTGTCCATCCTGCCGCTGAAAAGTGGACTTCCGGCCCCGATGGCGAAAACGGGAACGGCACCGCCGGTATGGGATGTGGTGGTCCAGCCTATATGAGCTTGATCGGACACATAGGAGATGATATCTTTTTCAGACATGTAATTAAAGACGTCCGGATTCTCTTCACTTTCCACCTCTTTACCCTCTCCGCCTTCCATATCATCTAATATTTCCTTAACTATGGTAAGATCAAATGTGTAGCCCTTTGTCTTACCGAGCGTGATTCCGCCGGTTTCATGGTCAGCTGTCACCACTATGAGAGTTTCATCGGGATGTTGCAGGTAAAATCTATATGCAACCTCAATTGAAGCATCGAAATCGAGGGTTTCGAAAATGGTATTGGCGAGGTCGTTTGAATGGGCTGCCCAGTCGATTTTGCCACCTTCGGCCATAATGAAAAAACCCTTGTCATTGTCGAGAAACTTGACGGCGGCATCAACTACTTGGGCCAGTGTAAGGTCCGACTCACCAATATCCTTCCTGTAGGGAAGGACATTCTCCTCCTTACCCTTTTCCTGGAGCATTATTATTTTTTTTGCACTATTCTTCAGGGCGAGATAATCCTCCATACCGTAAGAAACGGTGTAGCCCTTTTCAGCCACGATATCATAGATGGAACACTCGGAATCCTCTTTGCCGAAGGGATTGGCAAACCCGCCTCCGCCGAAGAACTCGAATCCTGTCTCGGGCAACTCCTTAGCTATTGCATAGTAGTCGCTCCTTGAGGGATTGTGAGCGTAGAATGCTCCGGGGGTGGCATGATCTATCGTTACGGAACTTATAATTCCAACTTTTCGTCCCACATGGTGGAATTTGTATGAAATTGCCGTCAGGCTTGTACTATCCGGAGTAACCCCCAGCATACCGTTGTTTGTCTTTGTGCCTGTGGCAAGAGCAGTGCCTGCGGCTGACGAGCAGGTTATTAAACTGTTGGCTGAGTAAGTGGTGGCCATGCCCAGTATGGGGAATTGTGTAAATGTGAGAGGTCCGCTCCCTATTACCCCTTTATCAGTAGCCTTGAATGCCTCCGTTACTGCCACATGGGAAAATCCCATACCATCTCCTATAAAAAGGAATACATATTTAGCCTTCTTCTCGCTACAGGATGTAGCGATGAGCAGAGTGAGGGCAAAAATCAAAATTTTTTTCATTGTTGATGTTACGTTTTGTTTTATACAAGAAAGGGTGACACTTGGCCACCCTTTTTGCTTGTAAAATAGATAGTTGTTATAAAGCGCTAACTTTACGTGCGCCATACATTATTCTTAGAGCAGAACAACGACGTAGCTCCTGCTTTACGTCTGTGATAATACCCATGCGGGTATTTTCGTCGGCTTTTATGGATACTGTCATGTTCTGACGATCTGCCTCACTGATAGATTCACGCTCTGATGCGATGAAGTCACGTATATCCTCTATGCTACGAAAAGCATCGTTTAGCTGGATTTGTGATTCAGTACCATAGAGACTCTGATATTGGAGGGTAGGTGTACCGATGTAGATGTAAGATGCAAGGTCTTTTCTCTCCAGTTTAGCAACTTCCGAAGCTCCTGGAAGGGATACCATAACCTTACGGTCTGTCTGACGCATACTAACGGATACCATAAAGAACATCAAAATCATGAACACAATATCGGGAAGTGACGCGGTACTGATACCTGGCGTTTCTTTTTTACCTTTATCTACGAATTTTGACATAATAAATCCTCCTTAACGTCTGCTCTTGGTTACATCCTTAGGCTCTGCCTCTGAGATATTCTGCGGAACAGCCTTGCGCACTATGGTCTGT
>CAZRBY010000045.1:0-5046 GCA_964598495.1 uncultured Muribaculaceae bacterium | reverse complement strand
TCTGGGGAGGTCAGGTTAGAAGTATCTTTATAATATTGCCTTGTGGTTTAAATGGTAACAAAAATAGTAAGAAAAATTGCAGATTATACTTATCTGCAAGATATGGGTTATTTCGTGCAAATATATTTAGACGATCATGTTTCTTTATCGTATCTGATCGCGCTGGTTAGTGCCCACCCCCAATTATCTACTATAGAAACTTTCGCCGCGAAGACATTGGTCCCCGGGTGAAGAAAGGAAGTGATATCTATCTGTTCAGGTTCACGTGTCTTGGCTGTCACATCACCCACGCGCTGATCATTTACATAGAGTTCAATATTTCCGCCATCATCATATAATCCTGTATATAACACTCCATTAAGGATATCGCTTCCATCTATCTCAAAACTTTTTCTGTAAAATACTATCTTAGGTACAATTTCGGTTGGATATCCGATATTCCAACTCTCTTCAATTACGTTACCGTAGCCTGTTTTTGCAGATTCCCACCATGAATCATCATAGTCCTCAGAAGTCCATCCCTCGTTCTCAAAGTTAATGCATTTCCAAGACGAGTCGCTATTTATGGTCAATTTTGTAACTTCACCCATTACTGGGCATGACGAAGCAACTAGCAAACAGGCGATTAAAATACCCTTCCATAAATCTTTCATCAAATCACCAATTCCGCTAACACATCTAAAATTCTAATAATAGACAACCCCGTTAGATCTGATATCTCCTTGGGATCTGCCTCTGTGGGCATTTTGTGTACCTCCTTCAAAGCCCACATCACAGCCTCCTTAGGTGTAACGTAAAAGGTCTCTTTCTCTTTCTTAATTCTGCCGATTATGCTCTTCTCCAAAAGGGAATTCATGATCACGCTGGTATGGCTTTTGTGCTTGAAACTTGCAAACCTATCCGACAATTGCGAAATGTCCTCAAAGGTAACAAGACCTTTCTCCATGACAAGATTGAAGGCTTCCTGCTCTGCTGGAGTTAATTTTATCTGCTTGGATCTGAGAATTTCTCCTCTCAAAGAAGACAGTGTGGACAGTAATACGCCTTGGTTTTTCTCGTCATACAAATAATCCAGGAGGAATAGGGCTATCATTTCACCATCCTCTTGCTTCTTTAGAATCTCGAAAAGCTCTTCTATGGCTCCCGTATTATCACATCCAATGGCCTGGAATATTCATCATAAAAGGCAATTTCATGCTCTCGTGTAAGTGACCTCCACTTTATCCTGTTGCCCATTGCTTCCGGTTTGATCCTTTTACCCATCTCCTTTTCATCGGAAACGGCATGAACTCCAAAAAGGATCTTAGTTCCTGACATTTTTTCTTTAAACACATGGGCAATCCTTTTCATGGTACTCCTGTCTTCCTCCGAGAGTTCAGCGATGCCCCCAGGATGAGTATGCACGTCCACCACCATTTTCGGACTTTCGCCTCTCTCCTCCCATATATACTCTATTTTGCTTTCCGTGGTAGTATAAATAGCTGAGGGTGTTGCCTCACGAATCACCTCGCTGGAAGTGAATTTATGAAACATATCGAGGATCTCGTCTCCGCTTATGCCATAAGCTGTTTCGACATCTTGCATCCGGGGGCGGAAGACTCCCTCCGTCCTGATCTCCATCGGCTCGATGATGCTCTTAGAAAAAGATAAAGTACACCGCCTAGTCTTCGAGCCGAACGAGTCAATCACCTGTGCTTGTTCTGAGGCGAGCTTTGTCTTATTACCACGTTTTTTTCTCTTGATTATGATTTCGCTTTCACCATTTATGCTGATTTTCATACCCAAAGGTCAGTCACCTCTAATCTTCCTCTATTTTGACTAAGGATCTTCTCCTGACGGCGAATATGATTGCTATTCCACCAAGAAACACGACTACAAATATTATCCATGTAAGGTCAAGACCGGTATTAAGGTCTGGTGTACCTTTTGCCACTGTAAAAGGATGAGTCAAGCTCAATTGCTGATAGTTGTCTTTTTCATTTTGGGGATAGTACATTACTTCAGCATGCACGATGTATTGACCCGTTTTCTCCCCGATTACGTCCATGTAAACAGTCCTGTCGCTTCCAGGAGGAACTATGAAATTTCCATGGACGTCTCCTGCAGCACCTCCTGCTGAGAATCCTTCTCCGCTGACATGCAGTCCAGATGGAACAGAAACATAAACATCTGCGGTTAAGGATATGTCATTAAGAGTCGGATTACTGAAATAAAACTCTACCAATCCGGGAGTGCCTTTCTCTACAACATCATTTGCAGGTCTAACTTTCACCACGGGTGCAATCCTGAATGATCCTGTCTGAGCAACAGATAATGTCGTTTGAGAAATTGGCTCTTCTGAAGATACATTCTCGCGAATTGTTCCGTTGGGAGTAATGCTTGCCTTCTCATATGCGAAACTAGCTTCGTTGCCAATGGCTCCTGCTGCCAAAGACGGAGCCAATATAGCCAACATTAGGATTACCTCAAGAGTCTTCGTTTTCATACACACCAACTAACGTAATATTACGGTTTTATCGTATTTAAATCTTGTGGGAAGCATCATTTAGTATGTAGTCCCAAAACTTTTCAGGACTATACACATTCGGGACTCTACAGCAAGTATCATTTAGGAGGCAAACATAATATGATCATTTGAAACAGGTCAACTCTAGATCGGAGGATAGGAGATATGAACCGTATCAATCTCGATGGATTAGTCCAAAAAAGGATTAAGATCCGTAGCTTGTACCTGATGCAGGTTTCTGTTCTGGTCATTGCCTGCTACTTTGTAGTTACTGCACAAGGTAATCTGAACTCCGAAATCGCTAACTATGAAAAACCTGATCTAGTGGTGGAGAGCATAAGCTGGGAACCCGTGAGCCCGAAAACAAGAGATGAAGTGACGATTAGCATAGTTTGCGCGAATCATGGCAATGCCCCCACAATCAAAGGGTTTTCCGTTTTCCTGTATATGGACGACAAGCTTGTGAAAACGAAATATCTGAAGCCTTTGGATGCCGGATCATCCGAGTATGCACCTCCCATTGCATGGAAAGTAGGAGAGAATGTTGCAGAAGGAATACATACCTTTTCCGCCTACGTGAACCAAGATAAGAGCGGGGGCAAAAACTACATAAAAGAAAGTGATAATTTGAATAACCGTTTGTCAGAAACATTCTACGTTATCAAGAATTTACCAGACCTAAAGTTAGTGGACATTTCATGGGATCCCGTCGATATAAGCAACGGAGATTCAGTGACATTCACAGTGGATTATTCTAATACCGGTCATCTAAGTACAGATGAGAAAACCGCTATTTGGCTCTATGTAGACGACGAGCTTGTCACAAAAAAGCCATATGTCGGTTTGCTCGCGCCAGATGAAAGTGGCTCAGTCGAGATTTATTGGACCGTAGACAGAGGCTTCAAAGGTGGGGAACATAATCTTGTTGCGTATATAGATAGAGATAAGTTTAACAGTAATTATAAAAATCTAATTAAAGAGGAAGATGAACAAAACAATATGATCTCAAAAATCTTATGGACCAGCAGAAATGAATCTCTGGCTGATATAACGGTTGTCGTCAAGGATAAAACGAGCTCTAAACCAATAGAATTTGCAGAAATATTTGTCGATAACGAATACGTCGGACGCACGGACTCTCGTGGTGAGTTAAAATTTGAGGTGACTGAGGGAATAAAACATATATTTAAAGCAAGCAGATCTGGTTACATAAGCAAAGAAAAAGAGGTAAAGGTCAACTACGATATCAAGCCACTTGTAATGTCATTATATCTCGAATCGGTATATGCGCCCATAACGCTATCCGTGAATTCAGAATCAGGAGTGCCAATAAGCAATGCTGAAGTGTCTGTCGAAGGGGACACTATAGGTGCCACAAATATCAATGGAGATGTCAACTTTGAGGGCGAAAAGGAAAGCAGCATCAGCGTAAAGATAAACAAACCCGGATATTACTCAGAAGGACCCGTTGAGATTCCGGTAAGCAAATACGGTGCGAAGAAATTCATATCCTTAAAAGCTGTGCCAAAACCTGATGTTAGCTTTTATAGCACGAACAACATTTCAAAAATTGGAGATAATGCTATCTTCATTTTAAGTGTACTAAATCCCTTGACAAGCCCCGAGCATGTTACAGTCCAACTGGTTATAGCACCTCCGTCTGGTATATCGATATATGGATCATGGGTGAAGAATGGTGGATCTCTATATCATAGCACAGAGTCACTTGCCCCAGGCGAGGGTACCACAATAGCCCTAGAGATAGTTGGAAATGAAGTTGGAACGTATATTATTCCTGCCAAAGTCTACTATTACTATGCAAATCTTGAAGACGAAAAATTACCTGAATTAGATGCGATCTTAGTATTAACGGTTGAGTCTAATGTCGAGTCAGAATCGGAGGACAGACCAACTATCGCAGGATTTGAGTCGATGCTCTTTGTAACAGCAATGGTTATTGTTTTTAAAGCCAAATTGCGGCGGCGCACCACGCGGCAAGCTGTGGTATTGTATATAAAAAAAAGTAACAGGTGAAAGATGCAAAAGGTAACTCTCCATTAAGGATTAAGCCTTATGCATTAAGGTTTAATTGAGGCTTCATCCTGTAAGGCTAGAGCCTTCTTAAAGCGGTCTGGCTTCTTGCCGCTTGGGATATATATTTGGTCCTCCTGAGTCAAAGGATTTTGGCATGCTGCCCTTCTGCCTCAACTCCCGAATAGCTATATAATCCTTAATAGAAGGCTCCCCGGTTAAAGATCCGTTTGTGACTTGCATGGTATTCAGCAGCAGCTTTTGCATTGGGTCATTCCATCGAGAAGGCTCGCTTATACTGATAAGCTCTGCACCAGTCTTTCGTATCTCTTTCTCGGCCCACAAACTAAGATACAAGTCCCTGGCGATCCTGTCCAGCCGGAGCACAACAGCCTTATCGCCTTCTTGAACGGCCCCAAGCATAGCCCGCAATCTTGGCCTCTCCAACGCTGGCAGCGCACCCGAAAGCGCAGTATCCATCTTTGACAACTTTCGGGTGCGCTGCCAGC
>CAZRBY010000044.1:0-5127 GCA_964598495.1 uncultured Muribaculaceae bacterium | reverse complement strand
CATACTCTTTTCACACCAATTCCTTGCATTGACAAACATTTCTATCCAGGGAGTCACTGCATCTTTGCGATGTCCGTGGGGGTAATATGCCCAGTTCCATGGACGAACGCAGCGCTCAGGATGGGGCATCATCGCCAGGTGACGTCCATCCTCGCTGCAGACTCCCGCAATAGCTTCCGGAGAGCCGTTGGGATTGGCGGGATATGCGTCGTAGCTATATCTTAGAGCTACATTATATTCTGATATCGGTCCGGGGAACTCAAATTTACCCTCGCCGTGTGCTATCCAGACTCCGAGTTTGCAACCCTGGAGGGACTTCAGCATTATGGAAGGAGACTCGGGGATGGTGACTCCCACAAACCCGCTCTCGAACTTGTTAGAGGCATTGTGACGAAGCTTAGGAGCTGCAGACCTATCGTAAAGGGTAATGAAACCGAGCTCTCCCATCAATTGACAACCGTTACAAACGCCGAGGCTGAGTGTATTCTCACGCGCGTAGAAACGCTCAATAATCTCCTTTGCCTTTCTGTTGAACATCAGTGTACCTGCCCATCCTTTAGCTGATCCAAGAGTATCAGCGTTGGAGAATCCTCCAACAAAGACAACCAACTGTACCTCGTCCAAAGTCTCTCGTCCGCTCGTCAGGTCGGTGGTGTGCACATCCTTGACTTCAAAGCCCGAAAGATAGAGCGCCCAGGCCATTTCCCTCTCTCCATTGGAGCCTTTCTCTCGTATAATCGCAGCTACAGGTCGTTTTAATGGCTTTTCCGGTTTTTTACCGGAGAATCCGTTGGGGAAACGATAGGTGAGGGGCTGGAGTTTGTAATGAGAGTATCTCTCGGTAGCTTTCTTTTCTCCCGACTGCAGTTGATCGAAGAGATACGAGGTTTTGTACCAGATATCCCGCATCCTGTCGATATCAATATCAAGAGTATATGAAGAGAGTTTTAGAGTCAGTTTGCGCTCCTGCTGCCATTCACCTATCTCGTAAAAGTTGATTCCTTTACGGGTGAGAAGCGATGCGGCCTGGCCTCCTGCAGTCTGGATGATGACTCCGGGGGCCTCGCAGAACAGGACGTCCGATGAGGTGAAACTCAGGTCGATATAGAGGCCTCCCGTAGTGTTGGGGAAGCAGGATTCGAGCAGGGTTGTAATCAGGCCTCCGGCCGAAATGTCATGTCCGGCGAGGATATGACCTTCGCTTATCAGTTCCTGTATAGTGTTGAAACATTTTGCAAAATATTCGGCGTCCTCAACGTCGGGAGTAGCGTCGCCAAGGTAACACATCGTTTGCGCATAAACGGAGCCTCCGAGTGGGTAGCCTTCTGCCTTTGTAAAGGGAATCCAGATAATGTCACTGCGTCTGGGAGTGAGGTTCGGGTGAACTGTCTTGCGGATATCTTTCGCAGGTCCGACTGTCGAGATGATCAGAGTGCCTGGAGAGAGTACTTTTTCACCGTTGGGATACTTCTGAGTCATTGACAATGAGTCTTTTCCGGTGGGGATGTTGATGCCGAGCGCTATGGCAAAATCAGATGCGGCGCGTACGGCATCATACAAGCGTCCATCCTCGCCCTCGTTTTTACAGGGCCACATCCAGTTGGCGCTCAAAGAAACACTTTTTATGCCCTCTTCTATTGGGGTCCATACCATATTGGTGAGTGCTTCGGCAATCGCCATTCTGGAACCGGCTTCTGAGTTGATCAATGCTATGGCAGGTGAATGGCCGATAGAGGTGGCGATACCCTCATTGTCGTCATAACCTATGGCTGTAACACCAAGGTTATTTAGCGGAAGCTGGATTTCACCGGTGCATTGTTGGCAGGCAATCAGTCCTGTAACCGAGCGGTCAACCTTGTTGACGAGCCAGTCTTTGCAAGACACGGATTCCATTTGGAGCACCTTTTCTATGGATGATAGAAGTTCCTCTGCAGTGAAGTTACAGGGGGAGGGCACCCCTTTGTACTTATGTGTTACAGCGTTGTCCGTCATTATTGTCCCCGGTGTAGTTCCCAGCATATCTTCAATTTTGAGGTCAATAGGTACCTCGCCGGTCTGAAAGTTTTTCAGGGTGAAATTATATTCTCCTGTAGTCTTGCCTATTCTATAAAAAGGAGCGCGCTCTCTTTCAGCTATTCTGCTAAGCTCATCCACATCTTTACTCTTCATCACCAGGCCCATACGCTCCTGGGATTCGTTTCCGATGATCTCTTTGGCTGATAGTGTAGGGTCGCCGACGGGGAGACAGCTGATGTCTATGGTACCTCCACTCTCCTCTACAAGTTCGGAGAGGCAGTTCAGATGCCCTCCGGCACCATGGTCATGAACTGAAATGATGGTGTTGTGTTTTTTCTCTGCAATAGCTCTGATGGTATTGTAAACACATTTCTGCATCTCGGGGTTGGATCGTTGGATGGCATTTAGTTCTATAGCGCTGGCAAATTCACCCGTGGCAACCGATGAAACAGCTCCGCCGCCCATACCGATACGGTAATTGTCCCCTCCGAGGAGAATAATTTCGTCACCTGCCTCCGGAGACTCTTTCAGTGAGTCTTTCTTTTTGCCGAAGCCTATACCTCCCGCGAGCATTATCACCTTGTCAAAACCGTAATCACGTCCCTCTTCCGAGTGCTCGAAGGTATAAAGCGAGCCGCAAATGAGGGGCTGTCCAAACTTGTTGCCGAAGTCGGATGCTCCGTTGGATGCCTTGATTAGGATCTCCAGCGGAGTCTGGTAGAGCCACTTTCGTGGAGGTCTACATTCCCATGTTCTTTGAGTTTCACCTTTGAAGCGTGGGTAGGAGGTCATATAGACTGCAGTTCCTGCTATAGGAAATGAGCCCTTGCCGCCGGCGATACGGTCTCTGATCTCACCACCGGTGCCTGTTGCGCCACCGTTGAAGGGCTCCACTGTCGTGGGAAAATTGTGAGTCTCCGCTTTCAGCGAAATTACTGTCTCATTTTTGCTTTTGACAAAAAAATCTGGCTTGTCACCTGATGCCGGATGGAAAAGGTGCACCAACGGACCCTCTACAAATGCGCAGTTGTCCTTGTATGCTGAGACAATCCTGCCTGGATTGAGTTTGGAGGTCTTCTTGATCATGCTGAAAAGGGATGAAGGCATCTCTTTTCCGTCAATAATGAATGTCCCATTGAAAATCTTGTGGCGGCAATGCTCTGAATTGACCTGTGAAAAGCCGAATATTTCGGAATCGGTCAGAGGTCTGCCGATACGGACGCTGAGATCGTGCAGGTAGTTAATTTCTTCTTCTGAAAGCGCCAGTCCTTCCTCAATATTGTATCTCTCCAAATCTTTAATATGTTTAACCGGCTCGAATATGTTATCTGTTGTGAAAATATCCTGATCAAGTCCGTTGTAGAGGCGCTGGAGCATCTTGTCTATTTCAGCTTTCGGTCCGGACACGGGGAAATACTCTTCCATTCTTACGATGCCTTCAATATTCATATTGTGTGCAATCTCCGTAGCTGTTGTGCTCCATGGAGTCACCATCTCTCTTCTGGGTCCTGCGAAATAACCTTCCAGATTGGCCGTACCGAGAGGTTCAGCCCCTGAGAAGAGCCATCTGAGTGCCTGGATATCGTCTTTGCTGAGTGCTTTGTTACTTTGAACGGCAATAACAGTGCCTGTAGTACATCTGAAGAATGAAATCATATCGTTAGAGATTATGGATATATCACACAAAAATAGTGCTTTTTGAGAGAAATATCAGTTTTATTCCCCAAATTTGTAACAAGGATATAAACAATTTATCAAATGATATTTTCGGATAATGCATACGAAGAGATGCTTGAGTGGCTTTTCGCACGTTTTCCCTCCTACCAGAGAGTCGGGAACAGGGCTTTCAAGCCGGGTCTTGATACAATGCGTGAATTTATTTCCCGGCTGGGATCTCCCCAGTTGCAATATAAGGTTATCCATATTGCAGGCACCAACGGTAAAGGTTCGGTTTCACATATGACCGCTTCTGCTCTCGCATGCTGTGGGATTAAAGTAGGACTCTACACATCGCCCCACCTGACCGATTTTCGCGAGAGGATGAAACTAATAACGAAAAGTGATTCAGGATGTTCCTACGCTATGATTTCGAAAGAAGAAGTCTTTGCATTTATGGAGAGGAACCGTGATTTCCTTGAAAAACATAATCCCTCTTTCTTTGAAATCACAACGGCAATGGCGTTTGACTGGTTTCGTAGCTGCGGTGTTGAGGTCGCTGTGATTGAATGTGGCCTTGGAGGTCGTCTCGACTCAACAAATGTCGTAAGTCCGTTGCTTTCGGTCATTACCAATATAGGACTGGAACATTGTGAATATCTAGGCCATACAATAGAAGAGATCGCCCGTGAGAAGGCCGGAATCATTAAACCCGGAATTCCTGCACTTGTGGGAGAGAGCACACCGGAGACACGTGCAGTTTTTGAGAAGGTCGCCGCTGATGTGGGGGCTTCGGCACTCTTCTTTGCAGAGGAATTTCCACCCTTTTTACCCATTTCCGTTGAAGAAATCGAACTCAAAGGAGATTACCAGAAACTCAATCTAAGAACTGTTTCGGCAATTTTGGCATTAATATATAAAAACGGATTGTTGAATATTGCCGACTTAGGATCCGATATGAACAAATTGTCTACAGGTGTTTCAAATGCCGCCGCCTTAACCGGTCTGCACGGAAGATGGGAGAGACTCAGAGAGGCGGCAAATGCCGGTGGTATTCCAGGCAAGGCCCCTATCATTTGTGATACTGCCCACAATGCTCATGCTATGCGCTGGGTCCGCGAACAGATAGATAAGATTACGTGCGATTATGACAATATATTTTTTATATTGGGCGTCGTAGCTGACAAAGATGTAGATAGCATCGCATCATATCTTCCCCGGGATGTCCACTTCATTCTTACCAACAGTATAGGAGAGAGGGCACTGCCTGCGGCAAAATTGGCAGACAGGCTTTCAGATCATGGTATCAATGGTCGTGTAACAACTTCAGTCAGGGAGGCGTTGGAGTTGGCTGATTCCCTTGCAGGGGAAGAGGACCTTATATTTATCTGCGGAAGCAATTTCGTTGTAGCCGAAGTGTTGGAGATAGTATGTAGTATGTAGTATGTAGTATGT
>CAZRBY010000043.1:0-5158 GCA_964598495.1 uncultured Muribaculaceae bacterium | reverse complement strand
CATCTCGCTGTTTGAAAAAGTAAGGGCCATCATCAATTTTATTGCTGACTATCTGCCAAAACTTGTAAAAGGAATTATTGACGGATGGAACAGTCTCAAAGGACCAAAATGATGGAGGAAGTGAACTATGAGAGAGGATTTCACAATACCGGGACTCAGACCTATTGGGGTAAGCGAGTCGGCCTGCATCATCGGCGGCATAGATAAAAAGGCCCAGGATGCACTTTACTACATCGGTTATGTAATTGGACTCGTAGCGCAGTATATCTGCTCTCTATTCAAAAAAATAAAAAATGTTTTCGGAGGAACGAATGCATAACCATTAATAGGCGGGAATTCCGGGTGCTGACGACACCCGGGACTCCCTTTTATCACAAATCAAACTATGGAAAAAACCAGAAAGTGCCTCGTGCTAACGACAGCAATGCTGATTGCAAGCATACTCACCTCTTCGGGGCAGAATTGGACTTTAGAGCAATGTATAAACCATGCATTGGAGCACAACCACGATATCAGGAGTGCCCTAGCCTCACTGGAAGAGAGCGAAAGCGCACTCAACGAGATCTCATGGAGTCTAATTCCCCGGATCGGTGGTGAAATGGGACAGGATTTCAACTGGGAACGACTTTCCCCCTACAAGCTCAAGGGTAAGCAAAGTACCAACGTCTCCATTGGACTTAATGTGACTCTGTTCGATGGACTAAGGGGATACTTCAGCATCAAAGAGGCCGGTCACTCGCTCAATCAGGCGAAAAACTCCCTTGAAGGGGTGCGTGACGCAGTCAAAGTCTGCGTAATTCGCAGCTGCCTGCAAATGGTGTTGGCAAGAGAACTACACTCCATAGCGGAATACAATTTTGAAAGCATCGTCAGACAGATGGAGAAGTGCCGTAAAATGGTATTGGCCGGGCTGCGCCCATTGAGCAGCCTAATGGAGCTTGAGGCACAGGTAGCTCAGGAACAGTACACTATTACCGCAACTGCTGCAGAGATAGAGAGCAGCCGAATTGCTCTGATGCAGCTGCTTAACCTACCTTATGAGAGCCGGTTCAACGTAGAAGTGCCACCGATGGATACGCTGCCACCGGAGGATTTACCGGAGTTGTCTGCTTACAAGCTGGCTGATGCGCATCCCTCCATAAGGGCAGCAAAGGCTGCACTGGAGGCGGATAAGGCTGCCATAGGAGTAGCTATGAGTAGCATTTATCCCACCATATCACTCTCCGCCGGCTATGGTACATACTACCACGATGCAGTTGATAAGAAATTCCGCGAGCAATTCAAAGAGCACCTGACCCCTTTTGTAGGATTAACACTCAAAGTGCCTATAAGCAGCTCCATTGCAACAGTCCACAGGATCAGAAGAGCAAAGAGTGTACTCACCGGAAGCAATGTAGCTTTGGAAAAGGCTCGCAGGCGACTCTCCGATGAGATAGAACTTGCCGTAGCCGAGTGCCGCAGCTGTCGCAGCCGTTACATTGCCGCGGAAAAGAGTCGCAAGGCCTCCGAAGAGCTTTTACGGATGAATGAATTCAAACTCGAAGTGGGAGAGATCTCAGCTACCGATTATATCATTTCCAAAAACCTTTGCCTAAAAGCAACGTCAGAGCATGTTCAAGCCTACTTCCAGTATATTTTCCAGCGAATGATCGTGGAGCACTACTTAGGCAAATAGAGAACCATTGAAATAGAGAGAATGAAAATAGAGAAAATAAAATTTAAGAAATGGCATATCATTGCGCTTATTTCCATAGTGGTACTGATTGTTGTAGTTGTAGCTTCCGGTGGAGGCAGCGTGACGGAAGTGCGTCTGTTCACCATAGAAAAGATGGATTTGTTAGAAAGTATTCCGGCCAACGGCAAAGTGAGGCCGGTAATAGAGGTCTCCATAACTCCGGATGTATCGGGAGAGATCGTGGAGCTCAATTGCCGTGAAGGGGATAATGTCAGCAAAGGGGATGTACTTGTGAAGATCCGCCAGGATGTATATATTTCCATGGTAGAGAGAGCCGAAGCTGTTCTCAATGCTGCCAGGAGCGACTACCTTCAGCAGAAAGCACAGTTTAAGCAAGCTGAAATAAATTATAAGCGCAACAATATTCTTTACAAGGAGAATGTAATATCCGCAGCCGAATATGAGACTTCGCAACTGAATTTTGAAATAGCCAGAGAACAGCTTACGGCTGCACAATATGGTGTGAGTAGCGGCAGAGCTGCCCTGAAAGAGGCCACGGAAAATTTAACAAAAACGGTAATCTGCGCCCCTATGGATGGGACAGTCTCGATGATTGCGGTTAAAATCGGAGAAAGGGTTGTCGGTACAAGTCAGATGGCAGGTACTGAAATAATGCGGATAGCTGACTTGAGCGATATGGAAGTAGTGGTAGACGTCAACGAAAATGATATTCTTAAAATCAATCCCGGAAACAGTGCAAAAATAGATATTGATGCCTGTCCGGGACAACTATTTGAAGGAGTTGTGACACAAATTGCAAATTCTGCCACAAATTTATACTCAAACTTTGAACAAGTTACTACCTTTGAGGTCAGGATCGGCATCAAAAGTGATACAATAGCAGGAGTAACTTTTCCTGAAGCACTCCCTTTCAGACCGGGAATGTCGGCAAGAGTTACAATAGTGACAGGTCAAAGGGCAGATATAGTGACCGTCCCCATCGAGGCTGTTTTCATCCGCAACTCTATGGAATATGTGTGGAAAGTGGATGAAAAAAATAGCGTACACGCTACACCTGTGGTGTCGGGCATACAGGACTTCAGCTCCATTGAGATTGTATCGGGGCTGGAACCCGGAAACAGGATAGTAGCCGGACCCTACTCAGCCGTAAGCAAAGAGTTGGAAGAGGGGATGAAAGTGCGTGGAACGACATATTGAAGAATAATAAATTGACATGAAAGATACCCTATTGCTACTGCTGGAGACCAGCACCGAGGTTTGCTCCACAGTTCTGACTAAAGGAGCCAAAGTGATAGCCTCCCGATATTGCGACCTGCCCAAGAGCCATGCTTCAAAACTTGCGGTGCAAATCAGGGAAGTTCTGGCTGAAGGCGGTATAACTGTCTCAGATTGTGATGCCGTAGCTGTGAGCGAAGGTCCCGGCTCTTATACAGGGCTTAGAGTAGGCGTTTCTACTGCCAAGGGTCTCTGTTTCGGTTCCGGCAAACCTCTGATTGCCATTTCCACTCTGAAGATTCTGGCAATGGCCGCAGTAGGCAAGGCTGATAAGATTGTAGCCCTTATTGATGCCAGAAGGATGGAGGCCTATTGTGCTGTTTTTGACAGTGACGGAGCCCCTCTGAGTAAAGTGGAGTCCCTTATTTTTGACAAGGAGAGCTTTAAAGAGCTGCTGGATGAAGGCAGCGTAATCTTTATTGGGAATGCGGCTGACAAGTTGCAGGAAATAATCAGCCATCCAAATGCTATTTTTGAACAGTGCAGTCCTTTGGCGGAGAATATGATTATTCCCGCTACAGAGGCATTCGTAAAAAAAGAGTTCAAAGATGTTGCCTACTTTGAACCCTTCTATTTAAAAGATTTCGTTGCCGGTATCAGCAAGAAGCAGCTGCTCTAGAGCTGCGCTTTGATCACTTTTTCCAATTCATCCTTTTCAAACAGGTCTTTGCCGGCGATTGTGCCATCCCTTCCTATTATGAAAAATGTTGGTAACTGGGTTATATTGTAGGCTGTCATCGCGGGTGAACTGATGCCGTTACCATCATTTACTGAGGTCCATGGTAGTTGCTGAGACCTTACGATAGAGGCCCAGGAGGCCTTGTCAATATCTAGAGAAACCTGGTAGACCTCCAGTCCCTTGGAGTGGTATTTTTGATAGAGTTCTGCAAGATCATTGTTGAACATTTTGTGAGCATCCTGCGCTACGCTCCAGAATGATAGAATAATCACTTTGCCGGTAAAATCAGAAAGACGCTTCATCTCTCCATTGTTATCGGGCATTTCCAGATCGGGAAAGAGCGCTTCTTTAGCATTGGAAAATTTATTGCTCAACTCGAAAGCCCTTTCTCTGGCCGCAATCTCATCTTTGAGTGCAAGAACATACTCGGATTGTGGGTATACTACCTTTAGCGAGTCATAAACCTGCTTAAATATGAAAAAATCACTCACCTCACCAAATACCGGGAGATTATCGTTGAAACGCTGAAACAGCGTTGTGGCTGCCGTAATGGAGTTGGGGTGGCCGAAAATATGCTTCAAGGCAGTTTTACGATACTCTATATATGTCTTTCCCATATCCAGGCCGACATCTTCGCCTGAGAGACTCTTGTCAGCCAACTCGGAGAGCTGCGCAGAGGTATTGAGGAACTCCTGGTCAATGGCCTGCAAAAGTAGTGATTCTTCGCTACCTGTGACTGTAAAATTGCCTTCCAGGTCAGCGTTAACCATAACCTTATCTTTGGGTAGGAGGACCATGGAGGCTAGCTTGGTGCCTTCGTAATAGAGATAGTAGAAACCCGGCGAGGTACCGGAAAGCTTCACCTTATAAGTAAAGCTGCCATCAGATGCAGTGGTGATGGTGTCAACAACCTGTATTTTACTAAAGTTGAGTTTCTGGAGCACAATCTGTGCCTGATCTGCACCCTCTATTGAGGCCTCAATTACTGCTGCAGGCTGCTGGGAGCAGGCTGCGAAGAGTAGAGCCGCAAGGGCTATTGAAAAATATCTCTTCATTTTTCTATATTTTGTTGAAAGCATTGGATATCGAAGCGGCAATCTCTTTGAATTGCTCCGGCGTCAAGGAAATTTTTTTCTTCCTAAAATCAAGATCTCCTTCCGTACGGAGCGGAACAAGGTGGATGTGTGCATGGGGAACTTCCATCCCCAGCACGGCCATACCGATTCTTTTACAGGAAATTACACTCTTCTGCGCTATAGCTACCTTACGAGCAAATGCAAACAATCCCCTATAGGTCTCCTCGTCCAGGTCAAAAATATAATCAACCTCAATTTTGGGAATAACGAGAGTGTGCCCCTCAGCCAGAGGGTTTATGTCGAGAAATGCGTAGAACCTGTCGTCCTCCGCCACTTTGTAAGATGGTATTTCACCATTTACAATCCTAGTGAAAATTGATGCCATATCTGTGACTATATTGAAATATCGAGAATTTCAAACTTTAAAATACC
>CAZRBY010000042.1:4464-5190 GCA_964598495.1 uncultured Muribaculaceae bacterium | reverse complement strand
TATTCACTACGGTGAGTCAAATTACGGCTATGGAGTGCAAGCAGTTCCTGGGCAGAGAGGTGGATGTCATTACCCCTAATGGTTTTGAAAAGAGTATAACTCCACCTGAGGAGCAATTTCCCGAGTATGAGGCAAGAGCCAGAAAGAAGTTGATTGAGGTGGCTTCCATCATGTCGGGTGAGCAGTACGGGGAAGATGCTTTGCTGATATGTATCAGCGGGCGTTACGAGTGTACAAATAAGGGTATCGATATCTTTATTGATGCTCTGAGTCGTCTAAACAGCGGTTACAAAGGTAAGCCGGTGCTGGCCTTTATAATGGTACCATCAGGGCATAACGGCCCTGACAAGGAGCTTTTGGCAAAGCTTCACGGTGCCGATTCGAATTATACTACCAATGTGTCACATCTTTTGAGCGATGACTATGACATGGTGGTGAACCGTCTTAGGGCACTTAAACTGAACAATAGCTCCGGAGATAAGGTCAAGGTCTTCTTTATCCCTACCTACCTCACCGGCAGTGATGGTATATTCGATATGAGCTACTATGATTTGCTCGTAGGCATGGATCTTACCCTCTTCCCCTCTTACTATGAACCTTGGGGCTATACTCCACTCGAGTCGCTTGCATTCAAGGTGCCAACCGCAACTACTACCCTTGCGGGATTTGGTCTTTGGGTACAGGAACATTATCCCAAAGATAAGAGTCGTAAATCGATAGATATAA
>CAZRBY010000042.1:2805-4344 GCA_964598495.1 uncultured Muribaculaceae bacterium | reverse complement strand
GGTTGTAAATGACGTAGTCAACCGTATTCGTGAGATTGCAGCCCTTTCTCCTTCAGAGAAAAAGTCATACAAGGAGAATGCAAAGGAGGTTTCAGAGATTGCACTGTGGGAGAATAATATAAAGTACTACAAGAGAGCTTTCTCGCTTGCCATTGAAAAGTTGGTTGAAGCCAAAGGTGAATTTCTCGGCATAGTGGATGATATGCCCCAGTCATATAATAAGCTCACCACCAATGATCCTTTCTGGACCAATGTGCTTGTCAATAGGGAGCTGCCCCAAAGTCTCAGACATCTTGATACTTTGGCAAGAAATCTCTGGTGGTGCTGGAATCAGGATGCCATTGATCTCTTCATTTCTTTAGATCCAAAACTTTGGGAAAAATGTAAGGGCAACCCCATATCTCTACTAGACAAGATAGATCTAAAGAGATATAAGGAACTGGAGAATGATTCCGCTTTCCTCGCGCGTCTTGAAGCGGTTTATGCCGATTTCCATGCCTATATGGAGGGGAAAAGGCATCGTAAGGGTCCGAAGGTGGCCTATTTCTGTATGGAATATGGTTTGGATACCTCGCTGAAGATCTATTCCGGAGGATTGGGTATTCTCGCCGGCGACTACCTCAAGGAAGCAAGTGATATGCAGGTTAATCTTACTGCTGTCGGTCTGCTTTACAGATATGGATACTTCACCCAGCACCTTTCGGCAATGGGAGATCAGGTTTCCGAATATGAACCGCAAAACTTCATGAAAATCCCTGCAACTCCCGTAAGGGATGCTGCCAACAATTGGGTGACGATTAAAATCGCATTCCCCGGTCGTAATCTATATGCAAGGGTTTGGAGAGTAGATGTCGGTCGCACCGAACTATATCTGCTTGATACCGATTTTGAGGACAACCGTCCGGAGGATAGGCAGATCACTCACCAACTTTATGGCGGTGACTGGGAAAATCGTCTTAAACAGGAGTTTCTGCTCGGAGTGGGCGGCATAAGGGCACTCAGGGCTCTCGGTAAAGATGCAGAGGTCTATCACTGCAATGAGGGCCATGCTGCCTTCATCGGCCTTGAGCGTCTGTATGAATATATTTCTAAGGAAAATCTCTCCTTCCCTGAGGCAATGGAAGTGGTAAGGGCATCATCCCTGTTTACAACTCACACTCCTGTCCCTGCAGGACACGATGCATTTACCGAGGATATGCTGAGGGCATATATAGCGCACTATCCCGATAAGTTTAAGATTGATTGGAAGACTCTTATGGGGCTCGGTAAGATGGATGTCGACAATCCTTCAGAGAAGTTCTCCATGAGCGTGCTGGCTGCTAACCTTTCTCAGGAGGTAAATGGGGTAAGTTGGTTGCACGGAGTGGTTTCCCAGAAGATTTTTTCAGGAATGTGGCCGGGTTACCTGCCGGAAGAGTTACATGTGAGCCATGTAACCAATGGAGTTCACTATCCTACATGGACGGCTCCCGAGTGGAAAGAGGTCCACGCAGAGGTTTTCGGCGAGGAGTTTAAGACTCACCACTACGACAAGAGTTG
>CAZRBY010000042.1:0-2795 GCA_964598495.1 uncultured Muribaculaceae bacterium | reverse complement strand
AGACAAAGTGTGAGATGAGAAGATCTGGAGTATAAGACAGCAGTTGCGCAGGAAACTCATCAAAGCCGTAAAGGATATAATGAGCGACACTGCCGCTACCAGCCACTATTCTCCTCACCAGATTGTCAAGATTAAAAAGACTCTGCGCGATGATATTCTTACCATAGGATTTGCCCGTCGCTTTGCAACCTACAAGAGGGCAACCCTGCTTTTCAGCAATCTTGATAGGCTCAATGACATAATCAATAACCCTGATCGCCCCGTACAATTCCTCTTTGCAGGAAAAGCGCATCCCGCAGATAAAGCGGGTCAGGATCTGATCAAGAGAATCATAGATATTTCCAAGATGCCCCAGTTCATAGGCAAGATAGTATTCATACCCAACTATGATATCACCATTGCAAAACTTCTAATACCGGGTGTCGATGTATGGATGAACAATCCTACCCGTCCCCTGGAGGCCTCAGGTACCAGTGGTGAAAAAGCCGTGATGAATGGAGTAATGCATTTCTCCGTACTCGACGGATGGTGGGTGGAGGGCTACAAACCGGGAGCCGGCTGGGCTCTTCCGATGGAGCGCACTTACGATGATCAGCAATTCCAGGATGAGTTGGACTCTGCTACCATTTACACCATCATAGAGAACGAGATAGCTCCTATCTTCTATGACAAGGACAAGAAGGGCATCTCGGCAGATTGGATTGAAATCATCAAAAATACCGTATCCCAGGTAGCCAATAACTTTACTACCAACAGGATGATGAGCGATTATCTGAACCAGTATTATATTCCTCTGGCGAAACGTCAGAGCGAGATGGTTGCTTCAGATTTCGCAAAAGCGAGGGAAATGGCATTCTGGAAGAAGCGTCTCCGTAGGGAGTGGCCTCATCTGGAAGTAATTTCACTCTCCAAGCCCGATAATACCAAGGATTCACTTACCCTCGGAAAGGAATTTACAGCGGAATTGGTTATTTCCATAGGAGATCTCACTCCTGAGGATCTCGGAGTCGAACTTATAGTGGCAACTCAGAATAGAAGAGGTGAATTCAAGATTCGCGAAAGCTTTGAATTCAAGACTGTTTCCTTTGAGAATGGCATAGCTACATATAGAGCCAATGTCGTTCCGGATATGGCAGGCTCTTTCCATATGGCAATGCGTCTGTACGCTAAAAATGAGAAGATGCCTCATAGGCAGGATTTTGAACTTGTAAAATGGTTGTAGCGGCTACAGGTTTCTTTGACGGACTTCACCTAGGCCACAGAAAGGTCATAGAGAAGCTCACCTCCATTGCAGCAGAGCAGGGAGGAGAGAGTATGATTATTTCTTTCTGGCCCCATCCGAGAAACGTACTTCAGCAAGATGCCTACAAGCTCAGACTACTGACAACCCTCGAAGAGAAGCGCGCATTGTGTTTCTCTTTGGGGATTGACAGATTTGAGGTAATCTGTTTTGACAAAGAGTTCAGCCAATTATCCACAGAAGAGTTTTTCAGAGGTTATCTTATAGAGAAGTACAAAGTTTCTACGTTGGTAGTGGGATATGACCATCGTCTTGGACATGGGAAAGATGAGAGGAATATTGAGGAAATTGCTGCCTCCTGCGGTATTCGTACGGTGCGTGTTGGGAAATTTCAGAGAGGAGAGAGGGTGATCAGTTCCACTTCTATCCGCAACTGTTTGCTAAAAGGGGATATCGCTTGTGCAAATGAATGGCTTGGTTATCGTTATTCTCTTCATGGAGTAGTTATCTCCGGTAATCGTCTTGGTCGTACAATAGGTTTCCCGACCGCCAATATGCAGTTGTATGAGCCTCTCAAGCTGGTTCCTGCCACCGGGGTCTATTTTGTGAAAGTTGAGGTTACCGGTGGTACCTATAAGGGCATCTGCAACATAGGTACGCGACCTACTGTCTCCAGCGATACCAGCCGTAGGATAGAGACGCATATTCTCGACTTTGATGGTAACATCTACGGAGAGCAAATGGCGCTGGAAATCAGGATATCTTTTATTGAGAGATTGCGTGATGAGCGCCGTTTCGGTTCTTTGGAGGAGTTGCGCCAGCAACTTTTGCTTGACAAAAAATGCTGTATTGACAAGAATATTTTCTAACTTTGTATAAATCTCTGAGTTATGGATTTAGATATATTAGTAGGAGTTATGGTGTTTTTTACTGCCATGATGTTCGCGGCTATTAACGGCAGTAAGAAAAAACAGCAACAATCAGGTAAGACAGGTCATATGGGCTTGCCGGGCACTAACTCACGTCCACCACATCCTGCAAGACCCAACTCTCCGCAAGGTGCTCTTGAAGAGTTGAAGCGACTGCTGGAGGAGGCTGACGAGCACTCTTCAGAGGTTGAGGATGAAACCTATATGGAACCGGAGTCAGTAGTTGTCACGCCTGTTGAAGTTGGTGCTGAGGAAGGTGTCAGGAGTACTGTAACTATTAAAGAAGAGCAATATTCATTAGATAAAAAAAATAATGAGTCCGCAAAGGGTGTAAAAGTTGAAATAGAGCCACGCAATCTCATCATTTATTCTGAGATTATGCGTCCCAAATGGAAGGAATATTGATTTTTTTAACTATTTTTGCGGAGTGATTTACAAATGAAAGGATCCCAAACGGGATTCCTTTTTGATTTTTTATAATATTTATAGAGATGTCTACAGAGATAAATTATGTTACACGTGAAGGTCTTCAAAAACTTCGTGAAGAGCTGGCGCAATTGTTTGCCCAGAGACCTGTCATATCAAGACAGATAGCAGATGCCAGAGATAAGGGTGACCTTTCCGAA
>CAZRBY010000041.1:0-5286 GCA_964598495.1 uncultured Muribaculaceae bacterium | reverse complement strand
ACCCTCGGAGACAAAGTCAAAGTGCGCGTCCTCCGCGCAAATCTCGAACAGAAGCTCATAGATTATGAGTTGATTTGGGAAGAATGAAAATGGGGCTGCGGCCCCATTTTTAGTTCTGAGTGTGGAGTATGTAGTTTCGAGTGGGTAGTGGGTAATCTGTAGTGGTGCGAGTTACGCGTTGCGAGGTGCGGGGCGCAAATTGTAGGGAGTCATATAGTTCTGAGTGTGGAGTAGGGGCTGTTGCGGCATCGGATTTGAGGGAAAACTCTATTTTTGTGAAGGATATCTGCAGGATTTATGACGGCAAAGAATAAGAATATTGAAGCTTTATTTCGACTTTACTACAGGCCGCTGTGTCTTTATGCCTCCAGGTATCTGCCAAGTGCGGATATAGTTGAGGATGTTGTACAGGAGTCATTTATTGCATTTTGGAATAAGACCCGGGAGGGATTTGTTCCCGATTCCGCCAAGTCCTACCTCTACAGGATTGTACATAACCGATGCATGGATGCTATCAAAAATAACCCTCAATATGAGAGTCTCCAAGAGCACAAGATAGATATTGTCGATTCCGAAAATGAGGAACGTTCTTTCGTATGGGCAAATCTTTGGACGGCAATTGATGAATTGCCGGAAAAAAGACGGGAAGTCTTTCTATTACATAAAAGAGATGGTCTCACTTACGAACAAATTGCATCTCAACTCGGTATCTCGAAAAACACCGTTCATAACCACATTACCAAGGCTTTGCAGGCTCTTCGGGGCAGTGTCAGAAAAATTTTTCTATACTTTTTTGCGTAAACAGTAGTCATTTTTGTCGTTTTCTCCGTCATAGTAGTGAGAAAAGAATAATACTATGACTGATTTTAACGAAGACGATTTGAAATTTGTTGTCTCCAAATACAAAAAAGGGAGATTTGATACAAAGAAGGCAATAGCCGATTTCAATCAAAAGACTACAATCTCAAGGTCAAGCCGCCGCAGATGGTGGACAACAGCCGCAGCGATCGCAGCTTCAGTGGTAATCGTGATTGCAGCAAGCATAGGTGTTGTTAATACAATTAATAAAGAGAAGCCTGTAGTAGAAAAGAGTGAGAAAGTTATCATTTTCAATCCCGATGTAGCACAAACTCACCAGTTTGTGTATGAAGACGCTCCTATTGAAGATGTGTTGAAAGAGCTCTCCTTACATTATGGTTGTACTCTCACCACTGCACCTTCTCAGAAGCATCTGACTGCAACTTTCCCTGATGATGACATCGACTTTATCGTATCGTTGATAGAGTCTGCGTTGGATATTTCGATAAATGTTGAAAAATGAAGAAGATAGTTACACTTATAATAGGTCTTTTCTTTTCCATTTCCGCATTTTCACAGGTATCCATCAGGGATGCAATGGTCTTGATCAGCAAACAATACGGGGTCAATTTCGTATATGATTCAAAATTGCCGGTCAATGCCCCATATAACGGCAATAAGTTAAAGAAACAGGGCTTGGATGGGACTTTGAAAGCTTTGTTTGACGGTTCGGGCATAAACTGGGAAAGGAAGAAAAAATATGTAATCCTTACGGCTTCCAAACCTGTTGCAATCGATGTGGATAATCCGGTGTGCTATGAGGAAAAAAATCATTTTGATACCATTGCCGCTGCGACTATCACCGGAATGATTAACAGAGATGTCAATTCTACTCAGACGGGATTGATTAGAATAGATGGGGCGGCATTCCGCCGTGCATTTGCAACCGGAAGCGCACCGGATGTGATTAAAACACTTCAGACACTCTCCGGAATCTCTTCCGGGGTCGAATTGCTCTCCGATCTTTATGTTCACGGAGGTGATGGCTCGGACAACCTCTTCCTTCTTGATGGCGTTCCAATATATCAGACAGGTCACCTTGGAGGCATTTTTTCCTCTTTCAATACGGATGTCATAGAAAATCTTGATTTTTATAAGAGTGGTTTTCCTGCCCGATGTGGCGGAAGAGCCTCCTCTGTTGTAGACATTTCAACTGCGGATGGCAGCTTTACCAAATACAAAGGTCTGTTTTCAACAGGACTTCTTGAGACTCGCGGACAATTTGAGGGACCGCTGGTAAAAGATCGCACTTCACTCAATATTGCACTCAGGCGGTCTTGGGCAGATGCAATTATGTACCCCGCTTTTGCGATTCATAACAAAAGAAGTGATAACGATGCTACCAAGACAATGAATTTGTATTCATTTGGCGATTTAAATCTGAAGATTACCCATAAGTTTGATGAAAACAACCGTATTGCTGCAAATATCTATGCGGGAAGGGATCGTTTCAGGCAAGACAAAACAATCTGGCATAATGATATTGAAGTCTTCAGCAAAGACAATAATGAGTGGAATATGAAGTGGGGGAATATTTTAACCTCTGTAAATTGGCAGAATGAGATCTCGCCTGCCTTGAAAAGCCGACTCATAGCCTACTGGTCAGGCTCTAGGTCCAAGCTTGAGTATGAATATTTTTTCGACTTCCAGAAATTCGCTATTCAGGAAAATGATCAAATATTGTTTGAAACATCAAATAAAACGATTTCTAACCGCAGTATATTGGATGATTTAGGTATTACGGCTGATTTCAGTTGGGTTGCCAATAAAAATCATCACCTGCGATTTGGTGCAGACTATATTTGGCATTCATATCGACCGGAATATGCCTACAATGAATCTGAAGAACGAAATAATAAATTGTTAAAAAATTATGCAGAAAGAGACTCGCTACTCACTTCCGGAAGAGAAGCAAGCATTTATCTTGAAGATGAAATTGAGATTACAAAATGGCTCAGAACAAATGTCGGCCTCAGATATACCATGTATAATGCAGGAAGAAATATCTGGAATTCTCTTGAACCGAGAATTGCCCTGATGATTCGTTTTACACCACAAGCCAGAGCCAAGCTCTCTTATACCGAAATGAGTCAATTCTCACACCGTCTTTCGCCAAGTTACCTTGATCTTCCTACAAGCTGTTGGGTGCCCTCCAATCAATATGTAGGCCCGATGCGATCGAGACAGGCAGCAGCAGGCATATACTTCAAAATGCCGCATAACATTTATCTGAACATCGAAGGCTGGTACAAATATATGAGCAATCTCCTCGAGTATGGCCCCGCAAACTCCTTTTTTACGAAGTTAAATGATTGGAAAAACCATTATTATGTGGGAAAAGGACGCTCTTATGGCATGGAGGTGGATCTTGGGTATGAGACAGGCGCACTGAGTCTGAATGCCTTCTATACCCTTTCATGGAGTGAGCGCTTCTTCGAAAATATCTGGAGTGATTGGTATCGCGATCGCAATGACAACAGACACAAGTTCACTTTGCAGACCAGTTGGCGTATCAATGACAAATGAGAGTTGTATGGGGCTTGGAACTTTCACAGTGGAAATAGAATGACTCTGCCGACTCATTATCTGCAGGGAATCTATACTAATATCTATGCTTTACTAGACGAGTTAGCGGGAAAGGAACATTACTTTTTTGAAGGTCAATATATCTATGAAGAACCTAACAATGTCAAGCTTCCTGACTACCACAGACTCGATATCGGTGTTAATATCTACAAAACAACACGTCGTGGATATGAATCGGTCTGGAATATCAGCATCTATAATTTATACTGTAGAATGAACCCGTTCTTTGGTGTTTTGAGACGTGATGGCATACAGCCGGATAACCCTACAATTGACCCGGGGTATGTCCTGTTCAAAGGTGTCGGAGTTGGAATGCTACCCATAATACCTTCTTTCAGTTACACTATAAAATTTTGACAATGAAAACCATTAAACATATTATTTGCTTAACCCTTTTATGCTTGCTTTGTCAAGCTTGTGAAATTGAAATAACCGATTATCCTGAAGCATCACCGAAACTCTTTCTGCAGTGCTGTCCGGGGCCACAAGATACTACCGTCATTCAGTTGTATCGCACAATTCCCATCGGCTCCAGATATGAGGGATCACCCTATTTGAGTGATGCCAATCTACAAGTTAAGGTCAATGGAGTGATTCAGAGGGTTGAATATGCCGATAAGTGGGTGGGATCGGTGCCGATCGGATGTTGGTTTGTGCCAAACGGCATGTATGATAATGATGCTGTAGAGATTGAAGCTTCCCTTAAGGGGGGAGAGCCGATCCATGCTACCACCTCCGTGCCGGCGAAAATTCCCTATTTTCAATATGAAATAAGCGAGGGTGTCGTCAGTGTCTCGTTTAACGATAATCATCAAGAAAAGAGTTGGTATGGTTTGGCAGTGATATGTGAAAGAACGGTTTCACAGAACGACTCAAGTTATGTTGAAACCGGCTACCTTACACCTATTCAGGAAGCCTCCGGGACAACAGGAATGGCAATAAGTAAAAACTATCTTGACATTGGTTTCAACGGATGGGCTTTCGGAGGACGCCGTTCAGTTGTGAGAATATGGTCATCAGATCTATTTGAGAATGACAAAGTAAATCTGCATATGGGCCTTGGCGATGCTTTTTGGTTGAATGTGTTCCGGGGAGAATATGATGAGGTACGAAGATATAAAGTTCGGGTATATAGGTTCCCAATAGAATTTTACAAATACGCAGCATCTCTAAGCAATATGCACGACCGCTATGCAGTCTATGGATTCTTACGAACAGATGTCTCATATTCCAATGTTACAGGTGGTTTTGGGCTTCTAAGCGGCTGGAATGTCAAAGAAACCGACTGGATTTATCCAAAGAAAGATTAATGATAACAGAAAAAATATTATGGATTTTTTTAACTCATGCAGCGTTTTGATACTTTTTTGAATCTATATCATATATATACACAAACAACTAAATCACCATATTTGGCACTAATAAATAATAGCATTTTTAATAAAATTAAGATACTACATTGCCACACTATTGTTAACAGGTTTTATTCTTCGACCGGGTTGTAACAAATGCTGACGGAGAAAGCTGTAAGAAAAAATATCGGCAATATAAACAAATGCTGACGGAGAAACATATGATTACAACTATCACAGAAATATGATCTATGATTTTGCTGTGGCTCAATAACATCTTTGTATGATATTTAATTTAAGTAGTTATGAAAAAAAATAGAATTTTCCCGGTGCTACTTTTAGTAGCTGTGTTTTTAACATCTTGTGAGTGGATGTGGTGGATAAATCCGGGTCCGCCTGAACCTGAAAATCTGTTTCTCACCGGAGAGTGTCTGGGGAGTACTGAACTGATATACGTTCCATATTATGCTTCCAGGGATGATGATTATTT
>CAZRBY010000040.1:5110-5838 GCA_964598495.1 uncultured Muribaculaceae bacterium | reverse complement strand
ATTAAAAAGAGGGAGTCATCCTGACCCTTCAGTGTCCCGTCCGCCATCAGGACATATCTTCAACACAGGCTCCCTCTTAGATGAAAGCTGTAGCCGCGAAAACGGAGAGTAAGAGACAAAGCAATGAGACTGCCGCGTATAGAAGCACGAAGCCCCTTCCGGCGTCAGGCACCATTCCCGATACTGTTCGGTCGAGTTCAGATGCAGGCAATATTTCTCTTTCTCTTTTCATAATCCGTGGCTCTGCCAAAAAATCCATAGGCAAAGTAGTAGATAAAAAAGAGAAAAAATATGCTTGAGAAAGCAACTATAACAGTTGTTGCTTCAAGCGTCAGCCATTTAATTTTTTTGAAAAAATCAGAATTTTTTAAAAAAACGACTCAAAATAGGGAAAAAGCTTGTATGAGAGGTCGAGCAAAGAGGGATATAGCTTTGACTCGGCTATTTTATCTTCGGAAATAAAATGAAATGTGTTGTTGGCGGCATCTACAAAATGGATAATGGTAGAAAGCAGCAGAACAAAAATTGTCAGAGTAACAACCACTCCGAGGAGTCTGTTTAGCCATCCGAGCAGTGCAATTTTTAAAATTTTTTCTATCAGAGTGCCGACAAGATTGAGCAAAATTGCTACAACTATAAATATCAAAACGAATGAAATAGCCTTTACCCAGAAATCGGATAGTGTGACAAGTTGCAGAATCCAGGTAGAAACCTTATCTGAAAATCTC
>CAZRBY010000040.1:3638-5100 GCA_964598495.1 uncultured Muribaculaceae bacterium | reverse complement strand
CCGAAATATACGACTGCCACGGATATTATTTGTTTGACAAGACCATTCTTGATGCCAAAGTAAAACGCGGGTAGAAAGCAGACGAGAAGGATAATGTCTATAACTCCCATATACTTAATTTTTTAATGATTGGTCAAAATTAGTGAATTATCGTATCTTTGCAAATTCAAATGAATGAAATATGAGTTTTAACGAGTACAAAAAGCTCGATTTGGTTGAGACAAATCGTACAGTATTAGAGAAATGGAACAAGCAGGATACTTTCCGCAAAGTACTTGCTGCAGGAGAGAATGCGCCGAATTTCATCTTTTTTGAGGGTCCCCCTTCGGCTAACGGCATGCCCGGTATCCACCATGTGATGGCCAGGGCCATAAAAGATGTTATTTGCAGATATAAGACACAGAGCGGTTATAGGGTGGAGCGCAAGGCGGGATGGGATACTCACGGTCTCCCGGTAGAGCTTAGTGTGGAAAAAATGCTCGGTATCACGAAGGAAGATATTGGGGAAAAGATTTCCGTAGAGGAATATAATGAAGCCTGCCGTAAGGAGGTGATGAAATATACCAGGGAATGGGTCTCACTTACCGAACTTATAGGTTACTGGGTGGATATGGACAATCCCTATATTACCTATGATAACCGCTATATAGAGACCTTGTGGTACCTTCTCAAAATAATATATGAAAAGGGTCTGCTCTACAAAGGCTACTCCATACAGCCCTATTCCCCCGCAGCCGGCACGGGACTCAGTTCGCATGAACTAAACCAGCCGGGATGTTATCGTGACGTTAAGGATACCACTGCGGTCGTGCAGTTTGAGATAATCAAGGATACCAAGTCACAATTCCTCTTCGAGGATAGTCCACTGCCCCTCTTCTTCCTTGCCTGGACCACAACTCCCTGGACGCTACCCTCCAATACCGCACTTAGTGTCGGGCCAAATATCGAATATCTTAAAGTCGAGAGTCTCAATCCCTATACGAAAGAGCCTGCCATCTATGTGGTAGCCAAAGCCCTTCTAAATGCTCACTTCAATGAAAAGATCCCCTTCCGCGTAATAGGGGAGCCGATCAAAGGAAAAGAATTGGTAGGTATCCGATACGAGCAACTGTTCCCTTGGGTAAAGTGCTCTGAAGGCGCTCATAAGGTGATCGCAGGTGATTTTGTGACCACTGAAGATGGTACCGGTATTGTGCATATTGCCCCAACCTTTGGTGCTGATGACGACAAGGTAGCAAAGGCCAACGGCGTACCCCCGCTGATAATGGTGGATGCCGCAGGCCTCAATCAGGCTATGGTCGACCCTACCGGAAAATTTTATGCTATTGAGGATCTTGATCCCGTTTTTGTTGCGGAGAGAGTGAATGTTGAGGAGTATGGAAAGTATGCCGGAAGGTATGTAAAGAATGAATATGACCCCACTCTCGGCCCTGATGACGTCACTTTGGACATTGATCTTTCC
>CAZRBY010000040.1:864-3507 GCA_964598495.1 uncultured Muribaculaceae bacterium | reverse complement strand
CTATATTACCCGCTTGACTCATGGTTCATCAAAACCACCGCCGTGCAGGAGAGGATGATGGAACTCAATGATACCATTGACTGGAAGCCTGCTTCCACAGGTACCGGCCGTTTCGGCAAATGGCTGGAGAACCTCCAGGACTGGAATCTCTCCAGAAGTCGCTATTGGGGTACTCCGCTTCCTATTTGGCGTACCGAGGATGGCACTGTGGAGAAATGTATAGGTTCAGTAGCAGAGCTTTACGAGGAACTGGAGAAATCGGTATCCGCAGGGATCATGCCCTCCAACCCTTTGAAGGAGAAGGGATTTGTCCCCGGCGACTATTCGGATGAAAATTTTGCGAAGATAGATATACACCGTCCCTACGTCGATGACCTTTTCCTCGTTTCGGATGATGGCCGCAAGATGGTAAGGGAGAGCGATCTGATTGATGTCTGGTTCGATTCGGGAGCGATGCCCTATGCTCAGGAGACCCTTGCAAAGGTCAATAGCCCCGACTTCGGTCAGACTGCGGATTTCATCGCCGAAGGCGTTGACCAGACAAGAGGTTGGTTTTTTACCCTCCATGCAATAGCTACCATGGTGAGCGATAAGTGCGCATTTAAGAGAGTTATCTCCAACGGACTTGTTCTGGACAAAGAGGGCAACAAGATGAGCAAGCGCCTCGGCAATGCAGTGGATCCATTCTCGACCCTCGATGAATATGGTGCCGACCCGCTCAGATGGTATATGCTTACCAATGCGCAACCCTGGGACAACCTGAAGTTTGACATGGGTGGAGTGGATGAGGTACGTAGAAAATTCTTCGGAACCCTCTACAACACCTATTCATTCTTTGCACTTTATGCAAATGTGGACGGTTTCAACGGTTCTGAACCGGAAGTGCCCCTGTCAGAGCGCCAGGAGATCGACAGATGGCTAATTTCGCTGCTTAACACTCTCGTCAAAAAGTCGGTTGAAGCATACGAAGACTATGATTTTACCACCGCAGGCAGACTGATTCAGGATTTCGTCTGCGACAACCTCAGCAACTGGTATGTACGCCTCAATCGCAAGCGCTTCTGGGGCGGTGGGCTAACTCCTGATAAGGTTGCAGCTTATCAGACCCTCCATGAGGCACTCAAGACGGTGGCTCTGCTCTCAGCTCCGATAGCTCCATTTTATATGGATCTGCTCTGGTGCGATCTCGTGCCGGGGGCTGAATCGGTGCACTTTGAGCGTATGCCTGCCTACAACGAAGAGTATATAGACTCCGCTCTTGAAGAGCGTATGGATCTGGCTCAAAAGAGCTCTTCAATGGTCTTGGCGCTTCGCCGAAAGGTTAACATAAAGGTGCGTCAGCCGCTGGCTAAACTCATCATTCCCGTGCTCGACCGTGCTATAGAGGAGCAGCTTGAGAGGGTTAAGGAGATCATTCTCAATGAGGTGAATGTTAAGGAAATGGAATTTATCCACGATACTACCGGCATTATTACCAAAAAGATAAAACCCAACTTCAAGACCCTCGGAAAGAGATACGGCAAACAGATGAAGGAGATAGCATCCGCCTTTGCAACACTTTCGCAGCAGGAAATTTCGGAAATCGAGAAGGCCGGAGACTATAATCTTTCCCTCCCATCGGGAGAAGTGACGCTATCTACTGAGGATTATGAGATAACATCCGAGGATATGCCCGGCTGGCTCGTAGCTACCGAAGGCAAACTTACCGTAGCGCTGGATGTCACTGTGACCGATGCTCTCAGAAGGGAGGGAGTGGCACGTGAACTGATCAATCGTATTCAGAACCTGCGCAAAGAGAGCGGATTTGAGGTGACTGATCGTATAAACGTATTCATCCAGCACAATTCTGAAATTGAGGAGTCACTAAGTGATTTTAAAACCTATGTACGCGAGCAGACACTCTCAAAATCCATTACACTTACCGAAGAATGTGAAGATGGTACTCCGGTAGAGTGGGATGAAGGAGAATTGAGGATTTCTGTTGTTAAATTGAAATAATGTTGCTATTTTTACATTTTAACCAACATATAAAGTCATGGGCAAACCAGTAGAAATAAATGAAAAGGTACGTTACTCTGATGAAGAGCTTCAGGAGTTCAAAGAACTCATCCTTGAAAAGCTTGCTCAAGCCAGAGAGGAGTATGAAATGCTCAGAGGTGCTGTAAACCATAGCACAAGTAATGATACAGAGGACACATCTCCCATCTTCAAGGTGCTGGAGGAGGGCGCTTCTTCCCTTTCCAAGGAAGAGTCGGGCCAACTGGCTGCACGTCAGTACAAGTTCATACAGAACCTCGAGAATGCCCTTATTCGCATCGAAAACAAGACCTACGGTATCTGCCGTGTAACCGGCAAACTGATACCCAAGGAGAGACTTAGACTTGTGCCCCACGCTACACTCAGCGTTGAGGGTAAGAATGAAATGAACAAATAACAAAGATGAAGATTTCCAGAGGTTTTAAGATATCCCTCTTTGTAATCCTTCTTTTGATTATTGACCAGATTATCAAAATCCTGGTTAAGACCAACATGACTTTAGGCCAGAGCATCCCTGTCTTCGGCAGTTGGTTCCAGATACTCTTTATTGAAAATAACGGCATGGCCTTCGGAATGCAGTTCGGAGGCAACGTTGGCAAATTCATC
>CAZRBY010000040.1:0-854 GCA_964598495.1 uncultured Muribaculaceae bacterium | reverse complement strand
TATATCAGAAAACTCCTCAAGCGCGAAGAGACTCCAACCGGTGTTCTCATCGGACTAGGAGCCATCCTGTGCGGTGCTCTCGGCAACATCATTGACTCCCTTTTCTACGGGATGATATTCAGCGAAAGCACACCCATACAGGTAGCAGAGCTATTCCCCGCAGGAGGTGGCTATTCGGGATTCCTTTTCGGCAAAGTGGTAGACATGTTCTATTTCCCCATCATAGACACCACACTCCCCGAATGGGTCCCCGTTTGGGGTGGACGCAACTTTATCTTCTTCCGTCCCATCTTCAACTTCGCCGACGCGTGCATCACCTGCGGAGCCATCTACCTTCTGATTTTCAAATGGAAATTCTTCTCCAAGCAGCCCAAGACCGAAGAATCCGACTCCGCAAAATAACCTTTTTTTTGAGTAAATGTTTTTTTAATATATCTTTGCACTCCCAAACCAAAGGGAAGGAGAGATGGGTGAGTGGTTTAAACCGGCAGTCTTGAAAACTGTTGAAGTGAAAGCTTCCGGGGGTTCGAATCCCTCTCTCTCCGCAAGTCGAAAGGCCGAATGACGAAAGTCATTCGGTTTTTTATACAATAAATCCCCTTGAGCTCGCTCAAAAGGGGATTTGCTGTATAAAAAATTAAGCGTAGCTTCAGGCCTTTCGCTTGTAAGGGCCCCACGACGAGTGGACAGGGATGTGGGAACGCAGTGACCAAATCCCTACTCGAGCGCCAGTTCTTTTTTTGTGCTTTGCATCGCCCCGCCGCAGGCGGGGAGGGATGTGGGAGCGTATGCGACCAAATCCCGGAGAGAGAGGGACATTTTCGTAGCTTCAGGCCTTTCGACTTGTTAGGGCC
>CAZRBY010000039.1:0-5853 GCA_964598495.1 uncultured Muribaculaceae bacterium | reverse complement strand
GGGAAGTTATTTCAGAAGGAATCCTTTCGGCAAAAATAATTAATGCTTATAATAACAAAGTAGAAGAGAGTCGCAATTTCCCGGGTAGATTTGTATGGGTAAATGAATGGGCTAGTTATCAAGGAGATGAACGCGCATTGACAAATAAACAACTTAAAATGACAGAAACAAAACCCATTATGCCTCCTCCGGAACAAGATTTGTTTATTGAATTTACAAGACCGATATTTGATCAGGCTGTAGGTTTTGCAAGAAACTATTATTCAAGTATCACTCTGCCGTAGCAAACTCGCTTGTATTAAATGGAGTAATTTTCAAATAGAATTGAAAATAATTGTATTTATTGAAAATATTATACTCTAATTGAAAAAACGCTAAGGTATTTAAAACAAAAAAAGCGACTTTACAAAGTCGCTTTTTTTGCGGTGCGGACGGGACTCGAACCCGCGACCTCCGGCGTGACAGGCCGATATTCTAACCAACTGAACTACCGCACCTTTGAGTAGTAAGTATTTAACTTTTCCCGTTAGGAACTGCAAATATAGATACTTTTTCTAAACCGGCAAAAATAAATCATACTTTTTTGAAAAAAGTAAAGTGTACATTGCCGTAGCGTTTTTCTTTGACAAAGTAGGGGTATCCCGTAAAGTTCAATTCATTTGGATGCTCAAGTATGAGATAGCCGTTATCTGCCAATATGTTATGCTCAATAACCCTGTCCGGGATAGTATCAATACCCTCAAGCTGATAGGGAGGATCGGCAAATACTATGTCAAATCTCCTGGTACAGATATTAATGAAATCAAAAACATTGTGACGCACAACAATTAGGGAAGAAAGCCCCAATTTCCCTGCTGTCTTTCGTATGAAATCAGCCTGCATGGGATTCATCTCGACAGCAACTATCTCTTTACACCCTCGTGATGCAAATTCAAATGAGATGCTCCCTGTACCGGCAAAAAGATCGAGGACAGATGTTTCTTCAAACTCAATCTCATTTGTAAGAACATTGAACAAGCCCTCTTTTGCAAAATCAGTCGTAGGACGTGCCTTTAAACCTGAAGGTGGAATTATGGTTTTGCCTTTGAGTGAACCTCCGATTATACGCATAAGATCAACCGATTTGTTTAGACAAACTCAACATAACGGAAATGTCTGAACATCTCCTCAGTCAGAGCTGAAGGGATTTCACCGTGAAAATAGATTGTAGTCACCCTCGGATTGATCTGGAACTCTCGCAGAGCGGCGAAAATAAAATATTGGGCAGTGACAATGTCAGTTGCAGGATAGGCATTAGCAAGAAGCAGTTTGTCTCCCTCCGCCAATACGATGTATATAAACTCTTTATCTAGTGAGACTACAAGTCGGTTATGTGCGGAAATTGAGGGCGCAAAGCGCAAAAGCTCAGCTATAGGTGGCTCCGAAGGGCTTTTGTCAGCGCTTTTCCGGACATAAACAAGAACTGCCTTATAATCAGGCAGTTCTATATGTCTTACTATGTCCGTATCTTTGATTGGTACTACTTCGGACAAGATTTTGTGTACATCTTCCGATGAAAAGAATTCGGAAGGTACCAGAGTAAATCCTACCACTACTCCCAGTTACCCGCGTTGTTATTGGGGTTCTCAATGCTGCCTACCATTAGGCCGGGATAACGCTCGGTGTCCTCTCTTTCAGCAATGAGGTTGATAATCATCTGACGATCCATCTCCTTGAGAAGGGAGGTGTACGGCATTTTAGCCTCAAACAGAGGAACGTTCACACCCGATACTACCTTAATGACGGAGCTCATAATAACGGTGTCACCGTGAGAGAAAGGGATGTACCTCAATGAGTCAACGCAGAAATCGGTACGTGTTGTAAAAAGGGTATCCCTTACAAAGATTTCAATGTTTTCACGTCTTACGAGCTTCTTTGCCACGGCAACAGAGTCGTCCATCGAACCAATTTGCCTTACAATAGTAATCTTACCGTTCTTATAAAAATCAACGAGTGTGTCCATTACCGGTGCATAATAGCCAAAAGCTGCTTTAAATGTACTCTGAAGCTCGCGGAGATCCTTGAGGCGTTGGATAGCGACTTCCTGACGGGCATCTCTTTCATTATTGAACTTCAAAGGCTCGGTGATACTCCTAACAATAAGTACTGCAAGAATAACAATCACTAAAGGGAGGATGAAATAGGTGAATAGTTTTTTCATTTTATAATTTTAATTAAATAATATTGTCCTTTGTGAGTCTCAGAAAAAAGTTCTATTTTGACTTACAAAAGTAAAAATAATATTTAGTACTTGCAATATATTTTTAATTTTGCAACTATAAAAAGAGAAAAAGAGTGAAAAAAAGATTTGATACAACACTTCTTGAGGAGATGCTGGCAGCATCCGTTAGGCCTCTCTTGATCGGTCACTTCAATCCGGATGGAGATTCGGTGGGTGCCCTCACGGCCATGAGTCATTACCTGATATCGAGGGGAATGTCCCCTTCGGCGGTTTTGCCCAGTCCTTATCCCGATTATCTTGCTTTTCTCATAGGAGATGAGATGCCGGTCACAATTCACTCACAGGAGGATGACAGTGCAAGAGAGCTGATTGCATCTGCAGATTTGCTACTCTGTTTCGATTTCAACCGCTTAAGTCGTACAGAACAGTTGGAGGATGATATATTGGCCAGTAATGCCCCAAAGGTGCTTATAGACCATCATCCCCAACCTGAAGTGGAGCATTTTGACCTTGTTTATTCCGATACGGAGCTCTCTTCATCATGCGAGTTGCTTTTCTGGATACTTTTGAGTATGAGCGATGTTCGGGATGATGTATCGCGACTCAGCCTAAAGTGCTCAGAGTCGCTATATGTAGGGATGATGACCGATACCAACAATTTCTACAACTCCGTAAGCGCATCGACTTTTGAAATGGCTTCAATGCTGACCGATGCCGGAGTAGATAAAACCAAGCTTCAGGAGGCTGTTTATAATAACTATTCCGCCGATAGAATGCGACTTATGGGCCATCTGCTAAAAAATTGTCTCCATGTGATAGAGGATTGCGGTGTTGCCTATCTGCTCCTTAGCGCCGAGGATAAGCGATTATATAATTTTGCAATCGGAGATTCTGAGGGGTTCGTCAATTTACCGCTCTCCATCAAGGGTATTAGGATTAGTGCTCTTTTCTCGGAGCTGGATAATGGCCTGGATAAATATATTCGTGTCTCGCTACGCTCTAAGGGGGATTTGGATATTAATCACTTCGCTTCTCTCTATTGCAATGGCGGCGGTCATACCAATGCAGCGGGCGGAAGACTCTATATGCCATTTGAAGAGGTTGCTTCATATATAGAAAAAAGTTTTAGAGAGTACCTTAAAATTGGTTGAGGCACATCTTTTGTATTATATTTGCAAAATGTTTCGGATTTTAGGACTTATATTGGTGGCTGGTTTAATGCTTTTCGCAACGGTTTCCTGCCAAGGCGAAAAGTTGCTAAAGCTCACCAATCAGGAGGAGCAGATTGACAGCTACATAAAGAAAGAATTTCCCGACAATGAAGTCATTCGTCTGGAGGGAGCCAACCGTGTTATAATTACACCGGGCATTGGACCTAAGGCTGCTGCAGGAGACTCAATATGGTTTTTTTACGAAGCCTATCTCTTCTCAGGCAGTCCCGCAGGTATGTTCTGGCGTGATAGTGCCAATGTGATGCTTGGATCTTCACATTTGGTGGAGGGACTCAATCGTGGTATTGAGGGCATGTCTCTGGGCGAACATTCCATCATTCTCTTTTCTGCAAAATATGGTTTCTATGACAAAAACAATGGATTAGTACCCTCAATGTCTGCATTGATGTACAATGTTTTGCTGACAGGTATAAAGAAAAACAACTGACAATTAAAGGTTATATGTTAAGATACAGATTACTGCTTTTAACTCTTGCTATAGTTAGCATGCTCTCTGTCATATCTTGTGCAAAAGAGGTAGGCGAGAGTAATGATCAGATCCAGGCACGTGTGCTCGACTCTTGGATAAGGGTTAAACATCCCGGCTCTGAAAAGACTCCTTCAGGACTATATATCATTGATTTTTCTGAGGGTACCGGTCGCAATGTGACCGATAGTGCTTATGTTTTTGTTAAATATACCGTTAAAGAACTTTCAGGCAACATTCTGGCTACCAATGATCGGGCCCTTTCCGAGCAATTGGGACAGTTTGCTCACTCCAGGCATTACGGCTACAATATTTGGCGGGTTGATCAGGATGCGCTTTATACAGGTGTGGAAGAGGTTTTAAAAAGGATGAGGGTAGGAGGTAGGGCAACTGTAGCATTTACTCCGGCACTTGCCACCGTATCTGTTTCTCTATATTCTCTCTTTTCTTCCCTTGAAAGTACAGCGCCTTTTATATTTGAACTGGAACTTGTCGATTGTGTAAATGACATTTATACTGACTATGAGGAGCCTATGCTTAAGTTGTATAGTGAGAAATATTACGGAGGTCTGGACACAATAAAGCGGGGATTCTATTTTGCTAAAATCAAAGAAGCTCCTGCTGCAGATTCGATTGTAGCAGATGCGCAAATCAAGATTCGCTATATCGGTCATATGCTTGACGGGGTTGTTTTCGATACCAATATTCAGGATACGGCGAAGCGTTACAGGATATATGATTCCAAGAAATCATACGAGGCAATGGATATCACATTCAAGAGTAATATCGTAGATTTTAAAAAATCGAACAGTATAATTGAGGGCTTTGCCGAAGCCATTATGCGCATGCGATATGGAGAGAAGGCCGTGGCTTTTTTCTGGTCCCAGGTAGGATATGGAGCCGGTGGAAGCTCTCCCTCAATTCCGGAATACACTCCTCTCTGTTTTGAAATAGAAGTAAAGGGCAAATGAGTAGAGTGTGTAGTGTGACTCGGAACTTGAAACTCAGAACTAATAACTAAAAAACGGGGAAGATCCCCGTTTTTTCTTATGCTTTATCGTTGCTACCCAGCACATTTATCACCTTGTGCTTGTAAAGCTCTTTTAGTTTGTCACGTGCCGGTCCCAGATATTTACGGGGATCAAACTCCTCAGGTTTCTCAGCAAATACCTTTCTTACTGCAGCAGTCATAGCCAGACGTCCGTCGCTGTCAATATTGATTTTGCAGACAGCGGACCTGGCTGCTTTTCGCAGTTGCTCTTCAGGGATGCCGATGGAATCCTTGAGTGCGCCGCCGTACTTATTAATCTCGGCTACTATATCCTGAGGAACGCTAGATGAGCCGTGGAGCACAATAGGGAAACCTGGAATGCGTTTCTCAATCTCATAAAGGATGTCGAGGCGTATTTCGGGCTTCTGACCGGGTTTGAATTTGAATGCCCCATGTGAAGTGCCGATGGAAATTGCAAGAGAGTCAACTCCTGTCTTGCTTACGAAGTCTTGAACCTCTTCCGGTCTGGTATAGGTGTGTTGCTCGGCTGATACGTCATCTTCCACTCCTGCAAGCACACCGAGTTCGCCTTCAACGGTTACATCATATTTGTGAGCATAGTCGACAACTCTTTTTGTCAAAGCGACATTCTCATCATAAGGAAGATGCGACCCATCGATCATTACAGAGGAGAAGCCATATTCAATGCAGGATTTACAGAGTTCGAAGGAATCACCATGGTCGAGATGAAGCACAATCGGAATATTGTATCCAAGCTCTTTGGCATATTCTACGGCACCCTGTGCCATATATCTGAGAAGTGTCTGGTTGGCATACTTACGCGCACCGCTCGACACCTGGAGGATAACAGGAGATTTGGTCTCCACACAGGCCTGAATGATGGCCTGTAACTGCTCCATATTGTTGAAATTGAACGCAGGGA
>CAZRBY010000038.1:3937-7003 GCA_964598495.1 uncultured Muribaculaceae bacterium | reverse complement strand
GGGAGCACAGGTGACATGCATTGTCCTTTTCTGACGAAGAACATATCTTATTTCACGGCTCAAACCGGTTCCCGGAGCAATTACCGTAACGGCTTGTCTTTTGGCAAGCGAACCGATAGTGCCGGTAACATCCAATGTTACTTCATTCCATCCGGCCCATTGTCCCGAAGTAATTGGAGTATTGGAGAGAACGCTGCCGCTGCTGAAGATAGTGCCATTTTCAACCCCAATCTGCACTCCATTGTTGTTCGGAGTGCCCTGAGCATAATTCGGGTAGTACTTGAATCTGAATTTGACATCATTGGTAGTGTTGATTATGGTGTCGGTATAACTCACGAAGAGTCTTGCCGTACCATCCGAGATATTTGTCAAATTTTTGAGCTGAACATCCGCAGAAATGTTGTTGAATGCAGTGCCGGCTGCCGCCTCTGCCGCAGTGGCAGAGCCACTTGTACTAACATACGTGACCTCAATCTCATAGTTGAAATTGCGGAGTATATTGTAAAATTTGTTGACTCCTTCTTCAGTGTAGATCAAATCTATCTTGTAGTAGGTGTCTTGAGTGTCACTACCGAACCTACCCCTGATTATAGCAAAGGTATTGGTATTATCGCCCGGCTGTGTTCGCTCATAGAGATAGAACGGTTGGCCGGCAGCAACAAATGAAGCGGAAGAGAGCATAGCCGGCGTATTGGTCAATGTCGCTCCAGGGGGCATATTGCCCTTATAACCCTCCGAGAGAAGCTGGAAATAGGTTTTGCACTCCTTCTCTCCTCCTCCCGGCTTCATATACATCACAAAATTGAGAACCGCGGCATTGTATGGAGCCACAGTTCCTTTGTTGAGAGTGTTTACCACAGTCAAACCGGTAATCGTAAAGTTATTCACGGTACTCGCCTTCTTGGCAGTCACCTTGGAGTAGTTGCGAATCATCGGAATTCGGGTGAGTTGTGCGGCAGTCACAGGACTCAAATTACCGGTATTTTCATCTATTCGGATACCTTCGTCAAGGGTTACTTTCTGCCAATAAGCATCCTAAGTGCCCTGGACGGCAAGTGCATTAAAGAGGTCATAGCCGGTACCGGGGTAATTCTCCGGCGTCGCATTAGCCAGTATATGGAGATTACGCTTGCTGGAAGAGGATGTAAGAGTACACCTGAAGTTGACCTGATCATCCGGAGATTTGCTTAAAAATTCGCCGGTAGTGCGCTCCACATACATACCGTCACCGTCGAACACTACTATGTGCAAAGGCAGATATCCGACAGTCAGCGGGTCGTCGCCAAATGCTCGGGTCAGAGGTGACATTTCAGGAATATCAAGTCCTATATTGACAACCACCTTTTTACCTTCGATCGGAGAATTATCGATATCAAACTTCTGGCAGGAAAAAAGCGCCAGAACCATCATTATGCCGTAAAATATCTTCTTCATATCAATATCCTCCTATTATCTTACAGGTCCCCATTGTCGAGCAATACCATCGGGGTTATCTCCTATCATAGGTGTTCCATAATCGACATAATTAATAACACCGTCATTATTCCAATCCCCCTTAGCATCACCCCAATACCAAACATCATAGACACAACGGACAGCTTGACTAGTCCCTTGCACAAATTGTTTGAGAGTTGAGTCATAACACCTTCCACTTGATGCCCAATATCTTCCATCGAACAAAGTAGGAAAAACTCCCGCGTTTGAACGGTTGACTATAAACAAAATCTCCGCTTCGGTCGGCACGCGCCACCTTCCTGCAGGATAACCGTTCTCCTGATAGGCAGCGCAGCGTTTCTCAGCCTGGGTAAAGGACATCACCGTTGTCTTTCCGTAGGAGGAGGCAACCTTGTATGCGGGGGCAATCATATCGGAAGCCTCATCACCTTGACGAGTTTTGCGATATTGAGTAAGTTTAAAGGTAGTACCATAGCTTTGTAGTCCCTGTACAGGACCTGCTTGGGAGATAGGTACTCTCGGATCTCCGATGGCATAATTACGTCCATCTCCGGTTATAAACCCTTCTGCCAGTGAACCCACATATACAGTGTACTGGTTCTGGTTATTGTTTGTACCGGAACCGTTAACGTTGTTAAAATACTGTACCGAACCTAAACGTCCATTTTGGTCATCAGATATTTCACGATAACTAGTATTTCCATATCTCGACCGATAGCCATATACTATTACCGACCCCCATTGATTTTGAGTTGGACCGGTATTATAAACAGTAGATTTCTCGCCTGTAATGTAAATCGGGGGATATTGTTCTATCACTATGGTTTCGGAAAATCCTTCTTCGTTGGTCACGGTAAAATTGATGGTACTTATCGTAAATACACCATTTGGAATATTTCTCTGAAACTTGATGACATTATCAGGCTCTACCGATACGGTATAAGTATCCGTAACTGTGTATGCATTTTGTCCCGGAGGGTGTACCGTGCGCTGCTCTGAAACGGAGTGAGTAGTAGCGGGGTTACCGGTGCCGGTAAGTGTTATTTCCTGGAAATTGTTCTGTGAGTAATTGGTGTATTTTACGGTATTGATTTTCACCTTCACGGGAGAGGAGCTGGAATATTTGAATAATCCTGTGTTTTGGTTTATTAGTTTGTCATAGTTGCGGTCAACAGTTAGATACTGATAATCGCGCATCTCAGCTTTTATCTCGGCCGTACTCCAATCCGCTACAATGAAACTGATTGGTATCTCTACCGGATCACTCTCCTCAAAATTACCGAGCATGCTCACAGTGACATAAATCTGGTAGTACGAGTTGCGTGTTAAATTTAAACCGGTGGCAGGAGTGGTAATAGGTATCTGATAATAAGTGTTATGCGAATGTTCGTAATTAGCAATCGGGCACAACCAAGGAAGTACGAGTACAAGAGAGGTCTGATCCAAATCTCCCGAAGGGTTGAAGTTGAAGGGATAGGAGTAATAAGGGACTGTATTGAACCAGTACTGGAGTGGTTGTGAAGCATCAGCGGGCATTCGTTGTAAGGTTCTGGCCAACACCATGTTGTTACCCCTAATCGTAAAGTAATCTTCCGCCGCGGGATTAAATGG
>CAZRBY010000038.1:0-3926 GCA_964598495.1 uncultured Muribaculaceae bacterium | reverse complement strand
CGTTGAAAAAGAAAAGTCTCATATACTGAGGTTGCGGGATCCATACGAGCGTATCAGATCCCTCAATGGTCGTCACCGTATCTATTTGGGTTATAAATAGACGAACCTTGCATCCTGAGCGGTCCATTTTGACGTGGCCGCTCATCGTTGTCCTGTCAGCGCTAAGAGTGACCACACTATATCCATCCATAACAAATGACGATTCCGTCTGACTGGTATAAGGGCCGGGTTTAAGAATCTCCAGATGCTTGAGGCTATTGATGGACGTACCTGCATAAGAGGGTGTGGCAGCAGCCGCATTTGCCATTATTTGATTGAGCGTAGACCTGGCAGGATTTGTGGCGTTGGCAATTACGTAGATTCGTGCAGTAGTTGCCACAGGAACAGCAGGTGCCGTACCGAAGATCTTGGTAATCTCAAAAGCGGTAAAAGGGATATTGAGCGTAACAATGGAGTTGGAGCCAGCCGGCAGTGCCATTTTCAGACAGTGCACGGCATTTGTATTATTGTCCGCACCGTTCTGATAGAAGAATATATCCACCGTATCAATGAGATTTTCATTGAGATTGGTCTCTCCGGCCGCTCCGGTTTCAGGTCCTTTTGTATCTAAGCCGGTTGTAAGGAGAGTAAGTTTGAATTCTCCTTTCGGAAGTGGTTGCGGATTTTCCAACCAGTTACAAGAGGCTACCAAAAGCACTGTAAGCAGTATTGTTATATGCGATATTATTCTTTTCATATCTCTTTACTATGAAGCCGGTTGAACGATAGTATACTCTTTGGCTGTGCCGTGAACGCCCTCAAGTTCAAGATAATTGACCTTAAACGTTTGACTGGCCGGCGGGGGAAAGTGAATCATAATGCGTAGTATATACTCATTGTTCTCGTCTGCCGGCTGGGGGAAATTCTTCTTTATATACAATGTTGCAGGAGTACCGACAGGGCCTGAAGGACTGGCTATTACGGTGCCGCCCCCATCTACGAATGAGAATGCTCCGGAATCCCCTTTTTTTCTTACCAACATCGCTTCCCATGTGCTTCCGACAGGGGTCATAATGGTAAAAGTAACTTTGGCAAAAGTGTTGTCCTGTTTCATGATTACATAGACATTGCCATTTCCCTGATCCGAATGATCTATCGTGTTTATGGTATTAAGATCAAATGCAGGGAATCCTTGGTCAGCAAACGAAACTATCTCCGTATACTGGAAAGTCGTCTGTTTAACAGTCCAAGGGTTTGCCTCAAGCTGAAGTGTCAGGTTTGCACCTCTCACACCTGTGATTCGATAATCAATGATATAGTTGCGCAGGATGTTGAAATAGGTCACGCTCGCAGGTAGTTGGCCATCATCATCATAATATGCGAACTGGATGGCATCTTCGTAAATCTGGCCGTTGGCGAGTTGAACCGTGATGGTTGCTTTTTTATCCGCAGAAGCATTTATATTGTCGTATGCCGGTACATAGATCTCAAAGATATCGTCCGTAATCTTCCTGAAAGGAAGGGAACCTGAGGAGACCTGTGTCGGAGCGCAGTACTTTTCAGTGGCAATCGTAACACCTCTCGGAGTTGTCTGCTTAATATTCGGAGCCTTGTATGCAACCGTCGGATATTTGTTGAGTTTAACAGCTGCAATGTCACAAAGATTTGCAAAATCACCCACGAGCCGCACCCTGATCTTAGCATAGGCCCTGAGCACATTTATATCTCCAAGGTCGGTGAGCATCCTGTCCCTGAATTGGACGTTCTCAAATGTGCGCACTCCGTACATCGGCATCGGTGTCGCTTGGGAGGGTGCGTATGGTATGGTAGTAGGATTGTAGTTGAATATACCCCAACCTCCTGCCATATTATTGGAAATCAGATCATCAAGCGTGGAAGTGCCGACTATCAGATCGGGAGTTTCACCGATTGCCGCCACATCTTCGCCAATCGGATAACGACCGTTGACTCCTCCATAGTTGAGCAAAGCCACCATGGTAAAGTCCGTATATGCCTGATTAAGCTTGCCGCTGATGTAATAAACATGATTGACGGGCATGGGATCTCCTGTAGGATCGGGATTTGGAGAGACTCCCGGAATTCCCCCTATCGGGGTGATGTCCTCCGGATCCGGCCGGAAAGTCTGGAGATATTTCCCATTCTTGTCAAAGAAAAGGAACATGAAGTCTCCACTCTCCATACCAATATAGTTTTCATAAGCCTGACCTGGTTCATTACCATAAACGGGAGCCTTGGTCTCCGGAAAGCTGAACATACCTGTCGAAATGGTGAAACCGATATCGACCGGCTCGGTGAGAGGGTCACACCCGCTGCAGTCATCGTAAATGAGGTTGCAGGCAGCCATAAGCGACACTACTGACACCGCTATAAGCAGACGGAATAGGACCGATATGTGTTGTTTCAATCTCATGCAATCAGTTTCAAATTTCTAAAGTGTAGTATTAGACAAAACGACTCTCCACGAGCCTATATAGATATAGGCATCCATCCAGGTGTAATCGGGATCGTCCGGATCATCGGGATCATCCGGGTCGTCGGGATCATCCGGGTCGTCGGGATCAGTACCGCCCGGATCATCACCCGGATCATCGGGATCTGCCTTTTTATCCTGAAGGAAGAACAGGAAGTAGAAATCGTCCTGACGATCGAGGTATTCCTGATTGGTCATAGCCTGTTTATAATAGCTCTTGACAAGCAAAAGAAAATCCACCACAGGTATGGAGAGCACAGGTTGTCCATTGAGTTTTTTAATGGTCAGCCGCGCATCGCTGGATGCCATCAGTCTTGAAATTGCAAAATCCGCCACTGCCGTAGCAGCTGCAGTCGGAACACTATCAGCCTTGCTTAGCACCTCTTCACCGGTTGCAGTGTAGTATGCCTCATAGTTAACTATGTTGCCCGGAACAATCTCATTGTTCCAATTAAGAACTCCGTTGTCAGCCGTAATATGGTAGGTAAAAAGGTCGGGATCGACCTTCTTGCCGGATATGTGCTGCAATACTATGCGTATTGAGTTTGTATTTTTGATCAGAGGTATTGTAAAAGTGTGAACACCTTCACTATCGGGGAAATCCACCGAATTGAGCGAACCGTGAAAGAGCGGCTTGAGTTGTTGGTTAACCGTGAACTGACCTCCGATTTTATTTCCTTTTATAGTACAAGTCACTTCAGACTTGTCTGTAAGACCTCTCTGAATTACGGGAAGTGTAAAGGATGAACCATCCTCCAGGCCGCACCAGGCTACAAGGTCATAGGTACCCGGCTCCATATCGACCTCCATTGCGTAGTCACCGGTACCAAGTTGAGGCCCTTGATCGGTCTTCTGATAGACAAGTCTACCGTTGCCGTCAAAGGCATAGAGTGACACCGATTTGACCTCATTGGCAAAGGCGTCAGCATACTTTATATTGTAGTCGTACTTGAACTCTATTCTATATTTTGGATCGCAGTCGCCCTCATATTCGTAAATTGCGCTACAGGAGGTCATCGCAATAAATACAAGCAGCAAATATGTCAATCGTTTCATCATCACTCCGATTTGTTGTTAATTTTCCATGGTCGGGGCTTTTGCTTTTTAAATAATCCTCCGGGGCGGGGCCCCACCCGCCCCGAAAGATTGGTATAGAAACGCTTCGGTCTTATACAGGCCTAAGTAGTCTCTTCTTAGAAAAAATTACAATATTACATTCTGTGTAACCGTCTGCCAAGCAAGAATATTAAGTTTAGCAGCGAGATAGTAAGTAGAAGGATCGTAATTAGGAACAATCGGCTCGGTAACGTCAAATACGCCTATACCCACTTTCTTAATGTCCGTTACAGTCACCTGATAGAAGTGGTTACGTACCACGCCGAAATCACCAACCAAGAAAGGATCACTCGGATTCGTTTTGTTATAGGTAGCAGAAGTTTCTGTCTGATCTGGATAT
>CAZRBY010000037.1:0-7601 GCA_964598495.1 uncultured Muribaculaceae bacterium | reverse complement strand
AAATCTGAAAATGCATAAAAATAAGGCTTAATATCACGTCCCCTCAAAATAGGTCTTATTAGTTCGTCTGTTCTGTTGCGCTCTGCCTCATCTTTACAATTTGATAAAATTTCATTTCTTTTATATCCTCTAATTATGAAGGCTTCATTAAAACCTGTCAACACGCCACGGTAAATATTTATATTCCATTCTCTCAAAGGTGTACCAACAGATTCAATTTTAGCTTTTATACGTTGTTCTATTTCCGATAAGACGACCCAACTATCACTGCTAGAAAATCTGGTTACTGTAGCATTTTGTTTAAAATAATCACTCTAAAAATTTGGTTTTTAGTTGTCTATATTAACTTAGACTATTAGTGATTATTTTATTCTAATTATGCTAAAATATTTTATTATGATTTATGGTTATATACGCGTAAGCACAGACAAACAAACTGTTGAAAACCAACGTTTTGAAATTAATCAGTTTTGCGAGAAACAAGTTCTGGTTGTTGATAAATGGATAGAAGAAACCATTTCGGGCACAAAATACATCCAAGAACGCAAACTTGGTAAATTGATAAAACGAATGAAGCGTGGGGATATTTTAATCTGCTCAGAACTATCACGTTTAGGACGAAATTTATTAATGATAATGGGAATCTTAAACGAATGTATGAACCGAGACATTCAAGTTTGGACAATTAAAGACAACTATCGTTTAGGAAGCGATATAAGTAGTAAAGTTTTAGCATTTGCCTTTGGACTTTCTGCTGAAATTGAGCGTAATCTTATATCCCAACGTACAAAGGAGGCATTAGCTAGAAAAAAGGCTGAGGGTGTTGTTCTTGGCCGCCCCAAAGGTAGAAAATCAGCAAAAACCAAACTAACAGGACAGGAAAAGAAAATAAAAGAACTATTAGACAAACGAGTATCATATAGTGCAATCGGGAGAATACTTGGCGTACACCGATTAACGGTAAGTAGTTTCGTAAAAGGTAGAATGAATTGACACTCAAAATTATCATTGCAAAACGGCGGAAGGACTTATCTCTTACCGCCGTATTAGGCAATTCTCCTCTGCCACTGTTTTCGTCTAAATATGTCCGGCTACTCCAAATCACCAGTAATCGCCCTACCCCAGCAGCCTGCTCGCCACTGTAAAATAAATCAGTACCCCCAAAATATCTGCCAAGGAGGTAATCAGGGGGGCGGAGGCGGTGGCGGGGTCCATTTTGAGTTTGGTAAAGATGAAGGGGAGCAGCATGCCGATGAGGCTGCCGACCATCACTATGGCGGTCATGGTGATGCCGAGGACGAGCATGATCTCGGGGGCACGGAATGCCGAAATGAAGCTGACTCCGAGGGCCATAGTGAGGCCCAAAAGCAAAGAGACTATCAGCTCCTTCCCAAGCAGTTTGGTCCAGTCCCGAAGCTGTACATCGCCCACCGCGAGGGCTCTAATCATCAGCGTAGCTGACTGGGAGCCGGCATTTCCGCCGCTATCGATCAGCAACGGCAGGAAAAAGACGAGCGACAAAGCATTCGCAAGCACATTTTCGAAGTTCTGAATGACAGCTCCTGAAAAGACATTGACAAACACCAACGCAAGCAACCAAAGGACCCTCTTCCTATATAAAAACGAAACAGTAGCCTGCAGAGGGCTGATAATGGCATCCTGAACTGCACCAAACCTCTGGAAGTCCTCCGTCCCTTCTTCTTCAGCAATGTCCAGAATATCATCGACTGTCACAATTCCCAACAAAATTCCCTTCGTATCCACCACCGGGAGCACTACCCTATCGTACTTTTTAAAAGCAGCTACCGCAGCCTCCTGATCGTCGAAAGCATTTAGAGAATCGTATTTATAATCCATAAGGTCGCTGATGCGCTGCTCCGGAGAGGCGAGGATCACTTCCCGTATGCGGAGACCATCGAGCAAACGCCATTTGTCATCCACCACATAGATTACGTTCAATGTTTCGGAATCGTGCCCATATTGACGAATATGCGCCAAGGTCTCCTCCACGGTAAAATGGGGCCTCACTGCCACATATTCGGGATAACCAAGCAAAGTGGTGGCTACCGCCCTGTTGTCGGGTGTAAGCAACTGCATGAGGCGCTGCGCCACCTCTCCCGGAAGTTCCTCGAGGAAGGCGGTACGGTCGTCCGGTTCCATATCGTTGAGCAGATCGGCCACCTGTGAAGCTTGTTCAGCCAATCCCCGTACAATATCTTCCTGCTTTTCGTGCGAAAGTTCCTGAAATACCTCTTTCGCCTGTGCGCGCGATAGAAAGCGCAAGAGCACAATCGACTCAAATTCGCTTCCGCGATCAATTGCCTCTGCCAACTGCAGATGGTCGAGATTCTGCATTGCAGCTCTCAACTCCTTCCAACTCTTCTTTCGGATATACCGAAAAAGAGTTTTAACATCAAAATTCAGCATAATAATCTCCTTTTAGCTTTCCACAAAAGGAGATCGTTCCTTTAGAGGAAAGGGTTAGTAAGATTTTTTAAATAATTGGTAACTCTCTTCGTCCATCTTTATAAAAATCATTTTGGCCTGCAAAGATAATAAAATAAAGATAATCAATCAAATAGATTTGGGGATGGAAAATTTGTCCATATCCACTTTCTCGAGCTCGAGCAGGGCTATTTTCCTGTCAACTCCACCTGCATAACCCGAAAGCGAGCGACCTGCGCCGACCACTCTGTGGCAGGGAATTATGAGTGAGATGGGATTGCGACCCACCGCACCGCCCACCGCCCGCGGACAGAGACGCTCGACACCTTTCTGTTTGGCAATACCCTGCGCTATCTCACCGTAGGTCATCGTGCTGCCGTAAGGGATGGAGAGCAAAAACTCCCATACTTCCTTGCGGAATGGGGTTGCACGCAGATTGAGAGGTGGAGTGAAGTCCGGTGCCTTACCGCTGAAGTATATCCCGAGCCAACGCATTGTTTCTTCGAAAATGGGCAGCTTCTTCTCGACTCCCTCGCCTTCCAGCGTCTCCGCGAAATAGTCCTGATCGTCAAACCAGAGCCCCACGAGGGCCTTTCCATCGCTTGCAAGCGTCATCCCGCCGAGCGGGGAATCATAATGCCAAGTATAGTCCATTTCATTCTTAGTGTTTAAAGATTTTCGAATAGTATAAAATTGCAATTTTTCTCCGTGAAGGTAGTAATTAATGAGTGCAAAGCCATAAAAGTTTTTTGACTGCCGCAATTGATAGGAATAATTGGAATATGTTCCTAATTTTGCATTAAAATTAAAACACTACCGTAATGACAAAAATCAAAAGAATTGCCCTTGTAGCCCACGACAATCGTAAGGCCGATATGGTTGAATGGGTTGAATGGAATTGGAAGAAACTGATAAAATACGACCTTATCTGCACAGGAACCACAGGAAAGTTGGTTAATGAAACTCTTTTGAAAAAGATGGGGAACGAACAGGACGAAACCATTTCGATGAAACGTCTTAAATCGGGTCCTTTGGGTGGCGATCAACAATTGGGCGCTTTAATTTCCGAAGGTAAGGTGGACATGCTGATATTTTTATGGGACCCTATGACACCACAGCCTCATGACGTCGATGTCAAAGCTCTGCTCAGACTTGCCACACTCTACAATATCCCTACGGCAGTAAATCGTTCGACAGCCGACTTTATGATAAGCTCCATGCTGATGGATACTAATTACAAACCCATTTTGAAAGATTACGGAAGCTATATCAACAGGAAAATTGAGATCAAATAACATTGAAAAACAGAAAAGCATAGATCAATAATTAATTCTGCCTCATAATAATAAAATGGAAAAAAGAACTTTAAAGGAATTTTTAGACATCTCGATACTTAATATTGAGAGTAAATTCAACCTTACAGTATCAATAGTTATAGAGCTGCTAATTCTATTTGCAGTAAGCTGGCTACTTATATTTATCATCAAAAAAGCTATTTATAAATCTAAGAGACTGGACATAGGCAAAAAGTTTTCTCTCAGTAACCTGATTAAATATGCTATTTATATAATAAGTTTTGCGATTTTTCTTTCTATTCTTGGGACTGATTTGAAATTTGTACTGGCCGGTTCGGCTGCTTTATTGGTTGGTATTGGATTGGGTTTACAGAACTTATTCAGCGATTTCGTATCCGGTATTATAATATTGATGGATTCTTCAATCAAGGTTGGGGATATACTTGATGTAGATGGTCTTATATGTAAAGTAGAGAAGATTAATATCAGGACAACGCTTGTTCTTACAAGAGATGATAAGTTTATTCTTTTACCCAATACTTTGTTGACAAAAAACAAAATCGTGAATTGGACACATACGGACAATAAATCAAGATTTGATGTAAAAGTAGGGGTTGCATATTCATCAGATTTAGACTTAACTATGAAGGTAATAAAAGAGGCTTGCAAGGAACACAAAGGTGTCTTAAAGGATCCTGAACCATTTGTTCGTTTGACGGACTTCGGAAGTTATTCTTTGGAGTTTGTGGTCTATTTCTGGGTTGACAATGTATATCGTGCCGAAAATGTTAAAAGTGAAGTCAGAATAAATATCTTCAAAAAGTTCAAGCAAAACAACATTACCATTCCTTTCCCACAACATGTACTCCACACGGAAAAAGAGTGGAACTGAGCAGAATAGACAAAACCGGCGGCAGAGCAAAGTCTGCCGCCGGTTTTATTTTAATAAGAACAATCTAAAACCTTAAAAAGGCCAGGCATTAAGGCCGCCTTCGAGTACTTTTACATTTTTATACCCGTTTGCCATAATAACCCTCGCTGCTTCATATCCGCGTAAGGAGATTTTACACCAGGTGATGATCTCAGCATTCTTATCTGCAGGTAATTCTGCCAAGCGATTTCTCAGTTGTCCGAGAGGGATCAGCGTCTCCCCTATTCCAAGCTTTTGCGCTTCATATTCATTCGGATTACGGGCATCCAACAAAAACATAGGATCCTTTTTATCCAATTTCTCTTTGAGTTGTTCTGCAGTAATTCCTACAAAAAGGCGATTCAACTTGTTTTGCATTATGTGTGCAGTTGCAATGCTGTGATCTATCGCCAAAGAGAAAGGTGGAGCATACGGCAAATCGGCATTTATCATATCCTCGACTGTAAGTTTACCTTTAATGGCCATCGCCCATGTGGCAACTTGTTTGCCGACATCGCCCGGGCCAAGTACCTGCGCACCGAGGATACGGTTGGTTGTTTTATCGACAATTAATTTGGTAATCAGAAGTTTGGCTCCCATGAAGCCAGGTTTGTCCGGACTTGCATTTACAACCGTTTCAATATTATCAAATCCGTGTCTGGCAGCATTTTGTTCCGAAAGTCCTGTTGAGCCCACTCCATAATCAAATACTTTACAGATACCGCTTTGGATAGTTCCGGGAAACTGTGCCGTGTTGCCATTTATCACATTGGTACCTGCAACTCGACCTTGCAGATTGGCCAAGTCCCCAAAAGGAGCGTGAACTTTTTTACCGGAAATAAGGTTTGGAATCTCAATACAGTCACCGATGGCATAAATATCGGGATCGGAAGTCTGCATATAGGTATTAACCTCAATGGCTCCAAACTCTCCTATTGTTAATCCTGCTTCTTTGGCCAATGCGGAATTGGGTCTGACTCCGGTAGCTACAACTGCAATATCGCATGCTATTTCGGAACCATCCGAAAGTTTTACTGCTTTTAGTTTTCCATTCTCTCCAAGAAACTCGGAAACTCCGTTTTGGAGAATTAAATTCACCTTGGTTTGAACATATTTCTCTACGATTCGTGCCATGCCTTTATCAAGGAATGCAAGCAATTGCGGCAACATCTCAACGAGTGTAACCTCGATTCCTGACAGATGCAAAGCTTCACAGGTCTCAATACCGATAAGACCTCCGCCTATTACCACGGCTTTTTGGACTTCGCCCTCATCTCCCACTTGTCTCAGGAAATCTGCATCAGCCATTGATTGTAACGTGGTAACTCCCTTTAAATCAACACCCGGCACAGGCGGTTTGCGGGGAGTAGCTCCGGTTGCAATTATCAGTTTGTCGTATGCCAACGAAGCAGCTTCTCCCGTAACCAAATCTTTGTACTCTACGCTCTTGTTTTTTCTGTCAATTTGGGTAACTTCCGTATTTACCAGAGCCTTAATTCGCTTAGCATTCCAAAAGAATTTGGAATCGCGAACTACTCCGGCCGGAGAGGTCAAGAGTTGGTTGCGATCGTCAAAGAAACCACCTACATAATAGGGATACCCGCAGGAAGCCATCGAGAGGTCAGGGGCCTTTTGAATAATGGTAATCTCGGCATTTTCATCCAGACGACGCGCTCTTGAAGCAGCTTTGGGGCCTGCAGCCGAACCACCTATAACAATAATCCGTTTTTTCTCCATAATTATTTTACGTTAAATATTTTAAATGTTTTGTGATATAATTGGATCCTTAAAAATTATTTGGGTCTGACCCCACAACAAGCGCCTGAGGGTTCATTGTCCATGCGAAACCAGATATCGCTATATTTTTCGGGATTCCGTCTGAATTTCACCAGTATATAAGAGCAAGTGGGGATTACCTTATAGTTACTATCTCTTGCGTATTTTACCAATTCATCGAAAAGCATTCCTGCAATGCCTTGTCCTTCCAATTCAGGACGAACTCCGGTATGATATGCATTTAAAACACCATTATTCAGGTCGTAATCTAGTTCGGCAATCTGCCTCTCTTTATCCATAATGAAGAAAGATCCTCTCCTATTATCTTCAAGTCTGTGTTGGATTTTCATATATTGAATAATATTATTCGCGGCATTTTCCATCTCCGCGACCGGGACCTGCTCCTGATCTCAGTCCGGATCCGCACCGGCGTCCGGATGTTCTTCCCATTCCTCCACCGCATCCGCGTCGACCTCGGCCCAAACCACTGCCCATACCTCGTCCTTGGTTGGTATTTATAATCTCAAGTTCCGTCTCTTCAACAAAACCCTTTTTATCATCAAAATTTTTGCATTTTCCCATTTTGCGACCGGTCATCGGGCCTTCCCCTATCGGTCCTGTTTTATCAAATCGTGGCATATAAACTCCATATTTTAAATTGTTAATAAATTACATCTACTTCACAGGCATTACAGGGCACTATTATCACTCCCTTTTATTTGTTTAAGAACTTCCTCACAACAATTGATGTCTATAATTTTACCCTCTATAATTGCCTGTGCTATTTTTTGAACTGCACAATTATAGATTCGCGTAAAAGTGGGTCGAGAAATTTCCATCCTCTCCGCACCCTCTTCCTGCAACAATCTGTCGTAAGCAGCCAATCTGAACGCCTCATATTCATCGTGTTCGATAATAACTCTCTCCAAGTCTCTCAACGGAACTCCAACCGGCTTGAAACACATCACTTCCGGTGAACTTCGTATTTTTCGACATTTCTTAGGTCTCGACATTATTACTATAAAATATTAATCATAACCCGCACATATGTACGGGTTATGAAAGTTAATTAAGTCAACTATTTTTTGTATAGTTTCTTTTCTACTTCTTCTTTTGAAAGTTTCTTGGTACAGAAGAACCAGTCATAGCAGGTCATTTCTCCATCCTTACCCTCC
>CAZRBY010000036.1:0-8411 GCA_964598495.1 uncultured Muribaculaceae bacterium | reverse complement strand
AGACTCAAGGACCTCAAACATTGGAATAAGGGTTTCGCACGTTCTGCAGCACAGGATGACCAAAACATCAACAATGCTGGCAGCACCCTTACCGAGTTTCTCAGTAAGAGTGCAGACGATCCCTTCTTCCTCTGGCCAATTCCTCAATCTGAGATTGATTCCAATCCCCAGATTCGCGGACAGCAAAACCCCGGATATTGATTTGACCTTTTCCAGAATAAAAAATAGTTAGATATATGAAACATTTTATCAAAACCATAGCATTGCTTGCGGTACTATTGTTCGGATTGACTGCATGTCAGTCTGAGAGCTATATGTGGTATCCTGACAATGAGTGCCTGACTTTCAGCGCTAACACCGGTAACTATTTGCTTCACGAAGAACCGGTGATTGGTTTCAAGTTAGTGCGCGGTGTTATTGACGTTCCGCTCACTGTTAAACTTTCCTTCACTGGTGACCCTATTTTCTCTCTCAGCACTCCCGCTACTATTTCATTTGCACCGGGAGAATATGAGGCAGATGTAGCGGTCACATACGATATCTCTCTAGTGGAGGCCGGTGAAATTTACACTTTTGTTGTTTCGTTTGACAAAAGTATGGTCTCTCCGAGTGGATGGTACCAATTTGTCGGCCAAGCAGTAATGCCCGGAGGCGACGATTCGGAATATGAAGACTACGCTACCGTGGAATTCTATCAGTCACGCCTCAACGATTTCGTCACACTCTATGACGAACTTAATTCAACTCTTATGGTCTCTAAGTATAACAAGAGCAAATACCGCATCCGAAATGCGATGAATTCAGATATTAATCTGGACTTCACTCTTACAAAAGAGGGCGAATTGACTCTTGTATCTCCTGAACCCACCCTTTGTCCTCATGACGGCGGCAGTTACATCAGGAGTCCCAGCACAATTGAGTATGAAGGTGAGCCTGGGACATTTTGGATTGATCCTGACCCAGGCTATCTCTACGTTGACAATCTCGCCTCAGGTGACTATCCCATGGGCATGACCGAAGATGGAGGTACATCCATTTACTGGTATGTATGGATGGAAACCGCATCCAAGGGTATTCTAAAGTTTGTAGATGGTGATGATGGATGGTGGAAACAGTATTATGATGTAGTCAATTTTAACCCCATTACCAACAAGGATATCGATTACACCAAATATGCACAAGTGGAATTCTACCAGTCTAGGCTGAACGCCTACGTAAATTCGGAAAAAGTACTTCACTCAAATCTGTGGATTAACAACTACGACAATACCAAGTATCGTATCAAACATGTGATGGGTTCGGATATTGATCTTGATTTTACCCTAACTGCTGATGGAGTACTGACACTTGTGGCACCGGAACCTACCCTTTGTCCTTTTGACAACAACCAGTATATCCGTATTCCTTCAGCTATCGAATATGAGGGAGAAAAAGTTATTTTTTGGATTGACACTACTCCCAGATATCTATATGCCGATAATGTAGCCAGTGGCAACCCTATGGGCATGACTGATGAAGGCGGTACCTCCATATACTGGTATGTATGGATGGAAACCGCCTCCAAGGGTATCCTAAAGTTTGTAGAAGGTGATGATGGCTGGTGGAAACAATACTATGATGTAGTTAAGCTATATTAGACCACTGTAACTTCAGTAATACCATCTTAGAAATCATTTATCTCAACAAAGGCCACGGTATTTTCCCGCGGCCTTCGTTGATATGATTTTATAAATTGTTTATACCAGCGCTTGAGAAACGTTGATGATGTAGTCACCCATTCTTTCGAGTTCGGAGATGAGGTCGAGATAATAGACACTTGTCAGAAAGTCGGACTTGCCCTCCATCTTGTACATTTCCTCATCACGTAGGTCGTTGCGCAACTGGTTGATTTGCACCTCTGCATTTTGAGCAGAAATAAGATCCACCGGTTTACCGTCGGCAGCACAGGTCAGATTCGCAATCATCACATTGTATGCGATATTGACTCTTTCAAACATATTGGCAATGTTCTTCAGCTCTGCCTCGTTGAATGTCTTGTTATGGAGGTTGCGACGGACGATGATGTTGCCGATGGTCTCACCACTGTCGCCCAGGCTCTCAAGTTCACCGATAATGCTATAGAGTGTGCGGATTTTTTCTGAAGTGGCAGTGCTGATCTCGGCAGTGGGGATTTTATGGAGATAGTTAGCTATTTCGAGCTCCATTCTATCCGAGATTTCTTCATATTTCACCAGTTTTTTTCGGTAGGTATCAAATTCATCGCCGGTTTTGCTGCTAACGGCCTTCAATGCATAGTCCAGACCTTTCTGAGAGATGCGTCCAAAGTGTACTACTTCCCTTAGTGCCTGTTTAATGGAGAGTTCTGCAGTGGAAACGGGGCCACCTTCTATGTATTTGAGACGGAAGACTTCGTGTTCCTCACTGCCCTTTGGCATCTTGATGATTGCGCTGACCAGTTTCACAATCTGGGGACAGAACCATACCAGAATGAAAGTGGTTATTACGTTGAATACGGTGTGGAGCATCGACAGACCGTAGAGAAGAGCGGTCTGATTGGCATCGGATGTTACTTCAAGACCTATTTCAGTAGGGTTGGGGAGTCCTAGTGAGCTTATTATGTTACCTATAAATCCCACAAAAGGGCGAAAAAATATCAGTGCCCATACAACTCCGAAGACATTGAATACTGTGTGGGCTAGCGCAGCTCTCTTTGCGGATGTGTTGCCGACTGTAGCTGCAATGTTGGCTGTGATGGTTGTGCCTATATTCTCGCCTAAAATCATTGCTGCTGCAAATTCGAAGGGCATCCAGCCCATAGTGAGCATGACCATCGTCAGGGCAATTGTAGCACTTGAAGATTGAAGGATTAGTGTAAGGATTGTGCCAATAAGGAGAAAAAGCAGCACCAAGCCGAATCCGTAACTCGTCCATCCCTGGATGAATGAGAGCACTTCGGGTGTTGACTCCAGGTCGGGCACGGAGGATTTCATAAATGAAAGTCCCAGGAAGAGCAGCGCAAATCCTATTACAAACTCTCCGATATTTTTTCTCTTTTCGGACTTCATCATGCTGAGAATAAATCCCAAAGCCATCAGAGGAACTGCAATAATGGAGATGTCCGCTTTAAATCCCAGCAGCGAGATGATCCACGCTGTCATCGTGGTACCGATATTGGCACCCATTATCACTCCCACGGCCTGTATGAGCGTCAGCAGCCCTGCATTGACAAAGCCTACGACCATTACTGTTGTAGCGCTGGAAGACTGTATAAGTGCTGTTATGCCTAGACCGGTTATCACTCCTCTGAAGCGATTTGATGTAATTGAAGAGAGGAGCTTGCGAAGTCTATCCCCTGATGCCTTTTGGAGACCGGAACTCATCATGTTCATACCGAACAGGAACATTCCGAGGGCTCCTAAAAGTGTGAGAATCTGTAATAGCATAATCTTTTCTTTTCGGTTGCAAAAGTGCTAATAATATTTTTTACCGCCGTTTAACTTATGTTACAATTGTATTACAATTTGCCTATATTAGTGTAAAGTAGAAGATTTAGAAACATAAAATGCAAAGAAGGCCGGTTAATTGCTATCTCGAGGCTGTCTCTGATGTCGTTTTATATAAAAAAATTATCTCAGCGCCTGAGATACATTGATGATGTAGTCGCCCATTCTTTCCAGTTCAGAGATAAGGTCAAGGTAATAGACACTTGTCAGAAAGTCACCCTTGCCTTCCATCTTATACATCTCTTCATCACGGAGGTCGTTACGCATCTGGTTGATATGTACCTCTGCATTTTGAGCAGAAATGAGGTCCACCGGTTTGCCGTCGGCAGCAAGGGAGAGATTGGCAATCATAACATCGTATGCGTTGTTGACCTTGTCAAACATATTGGAGATGTTCTTGAGTTCTTCCTCTTTGAATGTCTTGTTGTGAAGGTTACGACGGACGATAATGTTGCCTATTCTCTCACCGCTGTCGCCCAGGCTCTCAAGCTCGCTGCTAATCCTGTAGATTGTGCGAATTTGTTCTGAAGTGCCGGTACTAATATCGGTTGAAGGAATTTTATGGAGGTAGGTGGCGATTTCGCGCTCCATCCTGTCAGATATTTCTTCGTATTTCACCAGTTTTTGGCGGTAGGTGTCAAACTCGTCTCCGGTTTTGCTGTTCACGGCCTTTAATGCATAGTCGAGACCTTTCTGGGAGATGCGTCCAAAGTGTACTACCTCCTTAAGTGCCTGTTTGATAGAGAGCTCTGCAGTGGAGACCGGACCGCCCTCTATGTATTTGAGGCGGAAAACTTCTTGTTCATCAGTGCTCTTAGGCATCTTGAGGATGGTGCTCACAAGTTTTGCAATCTGTGGACAGAACCATACCAATATGAGGGTGGTTATTATATTGAATAAGGTGTGGAGCATAGACAGACCATAAAGAAGTGCGGTCTGATTAGCTTCTGTGGCTACTTCCAGTCCGATTTTAGCTGGGTTGGGGAGCCCCATTGAGCCTATGATGCTGCCAACAAATCCCACGAAGGGGCGAAAAAGTATCAGTGCCCAGACAACTCCGAAGACATTGAATACTGTGTGAGCCAGTGCTGCTCGCTTTGCAGATGTATTGCCGACTGCTGCTGCTATATTTGCCGTGATGGTGGTACCTATATTTTCACCGAGAACCATTGCTGCCGCATGTTCGAAGGGCATCCAGCCCAAAGTGAGCATAATCATTGTCAAAGCTACTGTAGCGCTGGAGGATTGGAGTATGAGGGTGAGAACTGTGCCAAGAAGCACGAAAAGCAGCACTGAACCGAATCCGTAATCGCCCCATCCCCGGATAAATGAGAGAATCTCGGGTGAGGACTGCAGGTCGGGTACTGAGGATTTCATAAATGAGAGTCCGAGAAAAAGAAGAGCGAATCCTATTACAAACTCGCCGATGTGTTTTCTTTTGTTGGACTTCATCATGCTGAGAATGAATCCCAAAGCCATCAGAGGAACTGCGAGGATGGAGATGTCCGCCTTGAATCCCAGCAGTGAAATGATCCATGCGGTCATTGTAGTACCGATATTGGCACCCATTATCACTCCTATAGCCTGTAAAAGCGTCAGCAGTCCGGCATTGACAAACCCTACGACCATCACTGTGGTAGCACTTGAAGACTGTATTATGGATGTGATGACAAGACCGGTCATCACTCCTTTGAAGCGATTGGATGTGATTGAGGATAGGAGCTTTCGGAGTCTGTCTCCTGCTGCCTTTTGAAGACCGGAACTCATCATGTTCATACCGAACAAAAACATTCCAAGTGCTCCTAAAAGGGTGAGGATCTGTAATAGCATTTCTTTACTTTTGATAATGGTACAATAGGTTGCAAAAGTGCTAATAATATTTTACACTAACGTTTAAGTTGTATTACAATTGTGTGACATTTATTGTAAAATCAAAAAATAGCCTTGTAATGGCGCAGATATTTGTAAATTTGCACAAAATACCCTTTTAATGGCACGTATACTGGTAATCGAAGATGAGGTTGATATTTGCGAGATTTTACAGTTCAATCTGGAGCAGGATGGACATCAAGTGGATATCGCTAATTCAGCGGAAGCCGCAATGAAAATGGATATTGCCTCGTACGATCTGTTGCTGCTCGATGTGATGTTGGGAGGCATATCAGGCTTTCGTTTGGCGTCAATCTTACGCGAAAATCCCTCCACCGCTAATATACCTATTATCTTCACTACTGCGCTGGGTGAGAGTTCCGATGTGGTCAGAGGTTTGGAAGCGGGTGGTGACGACTATATCTGCAAACCGGTCAGAATAGCGGAACTCAAAGCGCGTATTCGTGCGGTACTCAGGCGTTGTGTACCGCAGCAGGGAAATGAGGCCTCTAGTGAGAATGATTTGGTGCATTCCGGGATTGCACTGACCATAGATGCAGAGCAAAAGGCGGCTTTTGCTGACGGACGCGATCTTAGGCTAACCAAACTTGAGTTTGAAGTGCTGCAGTTGCTTTTCAGCAACTCTCCTAAGGTATTCTCAAGAGAACAAATCATATCAACGGTGTGGCCTACGGATGTGATAGTGACCGACCGAACGGTGGATGTGAACATAACTCGTTTGCGTCGCAAGTTGGGTCCTCTTGGGAGTTGCATCAAGACCAGAATTGGGTATGGATATTCATTTGAAATAGAATGATATGCAAAACAGTCTCCTTATCATAAGTATAATTGCGCTAGTGCTGCTGCTCTTGGCGGTAATACTGATGTTCTATAATGTGAAACTATATAGAAGTCTGTCGCGCAGTGAGAAGGATAAGAGCCGAATTAAACGGCAGCTGACACAGAATGTTGCGCACGAAATCAAGACTCCCATAGCGAGCATTCACGGTTATTTGGAGACTCTGGTAGCCAATCCTGACCTTCCCGATGAGAAGCGTCGCCACTTTCTTGAGCGTTGTCTTTCGCAAAGTGATCGAATGACGCGTCTTATGGCCTATATGTCCACCGTTTCTCGTCTTGATGAAGGGAGATTCACAATGGAGGATGGAGTGGACCTGGAGCGTATTATCAATGATGTTATAGAAGATTTCAAGGGCAAACTCGACTCCTCAGGTATTGTTGTAAAGCTGGATATTCCTGATTATCTTTTTGTCAGAGGTGATCAGGGACTTCTCTACTCAATTTTTCGCAATCTGGTGGAAAATGCAGTGATGTATGCATCAGGAGCAGATACTTTGAGGATTACCTGTATCAGAAGAGAGGATTGCATTGAGTTTGAAGTTTCCGATAATGGCTCCGGAATTCCCGAAAAGCATCTGAACCGTATTTTCGAACGGTTTTATCGTGTTGACAAGGGTCGTACACGCGGAGAGGGGGCTTCCGGTGGTACCGGCCTTGGCCTTTCTATTGTCAAAAATGCTGTTCAGGCCCACGGAGGCACCATTTCCGCCTCTGCCGGCCCATCTGGAATCGGTCTCATTGTCAGATTCTCTTTACCGGCGTAGATAATTTAAGGAAGCCGGAAAATGTTGTTTCGAGTAATAATTCTTACGGAAGTTTTGTCAGAGGTTCTATCAAAGGAGTGAAAAATGATCCCTGTCTCCAAGAGCCGGAAACTTTTTCCTGTAATTTTTGAGCATCCGAAGGTCGGTTTCACAGATGATGACCTCTTCTTTGTTGTCATTGCAGGAAGCGACAGGATGTCCATAAGGGTCAATGAAGACCGTACCACCATCATATTCGCAGTTGGGGTCGGTGCCGATACGGTTTACTGCTGCCATATAGCACTGGTTTTCGATAGCTCTTGCTCTGATGAGTGTGTCCCAATGATAACGGCGGGGAATTGACCAGCTGGCTACGCAAATTATCATATCATAGTCACCGCGATAGCGACTCCATACCGGGAAACGCAGGTCGTAGCAGATGATGGGAAGTATCCTCACTCCTCGCCACTCAATTATAACTCGTTCATTTCCGGGTTTGAAGGTCAGATGTTCGCCCCCGTATGTGAAAAGGTGGCGTTTATCATAGATAATTACATCTCCGTCAGGTTTTACAAAATAGAATCGATTGATATAGCCTTCTTTTGTTTTCAATGCCACACTTCCGGCTATGGCGCAATCCATTTTAGCAGCACTCTTCTTCATCCATTCGAGAGAGTAACTGGGCTCATTTTCAGCAATACCTTCGGGCTCTGTGGCAAATCCTGTTGAGAACATTTCCGGTAGTACTACAAGGTCTACCTGTGGTATTCCATCAAGCAATCGGGATATGTTGTTACAATTAATCTCTGGCTTCGCCCATACGATATCATGTTGTACAAGTGCTGTTTTCATACTAATTTGTTAATAATGGGTGTCAAAATTAGAAAATTTATTCTGATTTTGCTATATTTGCTAAATAATTAAAACAACAATCAATATGAAAAATGCAATATTTTCTTTTCCGCTGCCGGCAAATGAACCGGTAAAAACATATCTCAAAGGTTCTCCTGAAAGGGAAGCGCTTGAGGCAGAACTCAAGAAACAGAGTTCTCAAGTGATAGAGATCCCCCTGATCATCGGAGGCAAGGAGGTACGAACCGGTAACACTGGCAAAGTGGTGATGCCACATAACCATCAGCATGTGCTCGCCACCTACCACAAGGCGGGGGAGAAGGAGGTACAGATGGCTATAGATGCAGCAATGGAGGCTCATAAAGAGTGGTCGGAGCTCGACTGGACTGTTCGCGCCACTATCCTGCTTAAGATTGCCGACTTGATTGCGGGAAAGTACCGTGCTGTCATCAATGCTGCCACAATGCTTGGACAGAGCAAAAATATCTACCAGTCTGAAATTGATGCAGCTTGTGAACTTATCGACTTCCTGCGCTACAATGCACATTTCGCCGGCAAACTCTACGGATTCAAGCAGAAGAGC
>CAZRBY010000035.1:7016-8455 GCA_964598495.1 uncultured Muribaculaceae bacterium | reverse complement strand
TATACAACCCTTACGGGGATCTTCAGAGTGAAAGTAACCCTTTCAACTACGCGTGTGTAATCACCTACAGGAAGACCAATGTCAATTCCGGACTCCAAAAGGCATTCATAATCCAAAGGAATGTCGAGGATTGGGCTCAATTTATCTTTCGTATTGCCCGGAGCTGAAAGCAAAGGCTCGATTGTCCGGCAAACCCCTGTCCAAGAAGAAGGATGATTGACACTGGGATGACTTACAATAAAAGGGGCAAGTTCTTCACCTGCCGGGTGTCCGGCAAAATCCACATCTGCAGTCAAAGAGAGACCGCCGTCATATAAGATGGTCGTGATTTCAAAATAACTTCTGCCTTCTCTTATTTTGTCAAATGAATCAAAGAAGTCCGACTTTACAAATGACTTTTTACCGAATGACTTGAACAGCTCATCAGATGGGATATGGAAGGCCGGATCGGATTTAAAGAGAGGACGCTCTTTATACCTCTGAACGTTTGCGGTATCCAAATGAAATACAAAAGGGAAACATTTCCATTTTTCTAAATAATCATCATCCCTGGAAGCATAATATGGAACATATACCAGTTCAGTGCTCCCCAGACACTCTCCGGTGAGAAACAGATTTTCAGGTTCAGGCGGACCCGGATTTATCCACCACATCCACTCACAAGATGTTAAAAACACAGCTATTAAAAGTAGTACCGGAAAAATTCTATTTTTTTTCATAACTAATTGTGTTTATCATGACTTTTAAACGACACTCTAAATTACATTGACAAATTATCAATTTCCACTCGACTTATTTGCAATTCTGCTTACACTTCTATAAATCAAGTCGATAGTTGATCTTTCTACCGGACTGCGATCGCAGTCGTAAATAAAGGCCTTAAGGATAGAAGACTGATTTACAGAGAGTTTTCTATCATAATGAAATGATATGACGGCGCCCAGGAGATAAGGATAGAAAGCAGTATGGAAACTGTATGTCCCTGTCCGGTCAAGAGTAATTTCATCAATTTTATCGAGGACCGATTTGCTAAGTTCAATGATCTGCGCAGAGGTGAAGCATTCGTTGTCAACAGCCGAGGCTAAAACAAGCGACATGGAAGAAATTCCTCCTGCGATACTTCCCTGTTTTCTATACTCCTTACTCTCCAATATAACGACAAAAGTGCCACCCCAATCACTGTATTTCACCTCTTTGTAAAGACGCAACATTTCTATCGGAGCATCTTTCCTATTATGAAGTTCACGATATCCGTTGAAGATGTTCATAACATTATAAATTCCATCCAGAAAAGAAAAGGATGGACCGCTATATGCTATTATATTTCCATTATATGGGTAAATATAGCAGCATCTTACGAGGTTTTGGGTTGACATTGCAGAGAGCAAATCACTATCGATATGGCACATTGCATATAACTCACTCGCACTCTTAGCTTC
>CAZRBY010000035.1:0-7006 GCA_964598495.1 uncultured Muribaculaceae bacterium | reverse complement strand
AATAGTCGAATGTACAGCCTTCTCCACTCAGCCCCTCTCCGCTTTTTTTCATCTCCCATGCCGGATAATCAAGCCAGTTTTTTTCGAAATCGGTAAATAGCTCTTCATGGCCGGATGGAGTCTCTTTGTTTTCTTCAGGCTCACAGCTTACAGCGCAGGCAATTGCTGTAATCGAAAAGATAAGAGTCAAGATTCTCGATAAAATATATCTCATAATTTTAGCATATTGATAAATTATTACTTTCTACTTGAATTATTTGCAATCCTGCTTACACTTTCATAAATCAAGTCGATAGTTGAATCTTCTACCGGATAACGATTGCAGTCGTGAATGAATTTCTTAAGGATAGAGGACTGACTTTCAGAGAGTTCGCTATCATAATGGAATGAAATGACGGCACCCAGCAGATATGGATAAAAAGCCGTAAAGAAGCTATATGTCCCTGTCCGGTCAAGAGTAATTTCATCGATTTTATCGAGGACCGATTTGCTAAGTTCAACGATCTGCGCAGAAGTAAAACATTCGTTGTCAACAGCCGATGCCACAACAAGCGAAAAAGAAGAAATTCCTCCTCCGATGCTTCCCTGTTTTCTATACTCCTTACTCTCCAATACGACGACAAAACTGTCACCACGATCACTGTATTTCACCTCTTGGTAGAGACGCAGCATTTCTGCCGGAGCATCTTTGCGATTATGGAGTTCGCGATACCCGTTGAAATGGTTCATAACATAGTGAATTCCATCCAGAGAAGAGGCGTATGGAGTATCGTATGTTATTATTTCCCAATTAAAAGGATAAATATAGCAACTCCTTACAAGATTTTGAGTTGACATTGCAGAGAGCAAACGATTATCGATATCACACATTGCGTATTTCTCTATCGCAGTATTGACTTCAGTCCTATGTTCCCAAAAATAATAGAAAGTACAGCCTTCTCCTGTCAGCCCCTCTCCATTTTTTTTCATCTTCCATGCCGGATAATCAAGCCATTTTTCTTCGTAATCTGTAAATAACGCCTCATGGCCGGATGAAGTCTCTTTGTTTTCTTCAGGCTCACAGCTTACGGTACAGGCAATTACTGCAACCGAAAAGATTAAGGTAAAGGCTCTCGTTAAAACATTCCTCATAATTGGCATGCTATAGCTTAATTATTACAAATATAGAGAAAAATTTTAAAAGCTCCGAGTTCTGATTGTGTAGTATGTAGTGTTGCGAGGTACGGGGTACGGGGTGCGGGGTGCGAGGTGTGGGGTGTGGAAATTCGGAGCGAAGCGACATGCAGCGCTTCTGCGATGCTTTGGTTCCCCAAGGGAGCCATCAAAAGAAGGGGTAGATAATTTAGTTCTGAGTATGGAGTATGGAGTATGGAGTATGGAGTATGGAGTATTTAGTGCAGCAACTGGCATCACTAAAAAGGGAGGACAAAATCCTCCCTTTTTTAGTGCCCGGAACAGGGCTCGAACCTGCACAGCCTTACGGCCACTAGTCCCTGAAACTAGCGCGTCTACCAATTCCGCCATCCGGGCTTTCTTAGTTTCAGGCTGCAAATATAATCAAATCCGCCAAATACGTTACCAATTTTTCTTTTTTTACAATTATTACAATATTTCGTTTGTAATTATTTTGGTGATCAAAGAAAAATGTTCTACATTTGCAGTCCCAAAACCTTCCTCAATAGCTCAGTCGGTTAGAGCACCTGACTGTTAATCAGGGGGTCCTAGGTTCAAGTCCTAGTTGAGGAGCAATAAAAAAACAGAAGGCCGGCAGATGCCGGCCTTCATTGTATATTATTGTGTTTCAGGCAATAAGAAAACTGTTATTTTGCTATAAACGCAAGAATCTCGCCCTTGACAACCTTATCGCCGTGATTTGCACAAACCATCACGATCTTGCCGTCAAAGTTGGCTTTGATCTCCTCGAGACCATAGAAGGTCTGAACAAAGCATACGGGCCTGCCTGCCTCGACTTTGTCGCCTATATTGGGGTTGGAAGAGGCTTGAGCCACATCATACTGCCAGATAAGCTGTCCATTGACCGTTGATTGTACAGGCTGAGCTGTAGGGAATTTCTCGAGAATCTTTTCAACATCAAATCTCGGCATTTCAACAACCGGACGGGTAACTATAATAGGAGCACCAGCTTTAGCTCTTGCAGACTCAAGGTCTCGCTCAAAACGCTCCTTCGCTATACCGCTCTTGTAGTCGCGGTACTGTCTTTCGTGCATTGCAAACTCGAAGAGTTCTTCATCATCCTGACCGCGATCCCAACCCTCTTCCTCCATCATCTTCTCAAACTGGGGCAGTTCGTCGGGAAACTCATCCTGAGGATTTCCGGTATAGAATTCGAGGCCTTTCTCTTTTACGATTTCAACAATTTCAGGTGCCAGCTCTCCGGGGAGTGTACCGGTCTTACCAAGAATCATATTCATTGTATCCTTGTCAATTGTCTTCCATCTGGGCTCACCCTTGAGGGTATGCATAAGATTCATCAGGGCAGTGTTCTTTACATATTGGCTGAAAGGAGTAACCAATGGAGGATAACCCAGACGAGGCCATACATACTCAACCTCTTGGAAGAGAGCCACTGTAAGTTCGTCAAGTGTGGCCTCTTTCTTGCCCTGGTTCTTCAGAGACATGTTTATAGCTCCAAGGAAGCCCTGTAGGTCAGCCATCATGGACCCCATCATGCCACCGGGCAGACCGCATCCTACAAGGAGCGACGAGCTATGATAGTTGGTGGGCTCAATGAAATAACCGAGAAAATCGTCAATAAAGGTCTGAGTTAGATGACGTGCCTCCATATAGGCATCCATATTGATATCCTTAACCAGGAATCCGGCATCTTTTAGCATCGCCTGTATGGTGATTACATCAGGATGAATCTTACCCCAAGAGAGCGGCTCCATAGCAACGTCGATATACTCTGCACCTGCACGTGCTACTTCAAGCATGGAAGCTACGGAGAAACCGGGACCGGAGTGACCGTGATACTGCACTAAAATGTTGGGATATTTTTTCTTGATCTCAGCAACAAGACGGCCGAGGAATACGGGACGGCCGATACCTGCCATATCCTTAAGACAGATCTCGTCACAACCATACTCTACAACCTTGTCAACTATACCCATATAATATTCAACGGTATGAACAGGTGAATAGGTAATACTTAAAGCCACCTGCGATATCATACCGGCCTTCTTTGCACCCAGGACTGATCCCTTGAGATTGCGGTGATCGTTCAAACCGCAGAACGAACGGGCGATGTTGGTACCCTGTTTAATTTTCACCTTGTACATAAGCTCACGTACATCATTTGGAACAGGATTCATACGCAGGGCGTTAAGACCTCTTTCGAGCATATGGGTCTGAATCCCCGCTTTGTTGAAGGGAGCAGACCACTCGCGTACGGCGCGGTTGGGGTTTTCACCGAAAAGGAGGTTTACCTGCTCAAAAGCACCGCCATTAGTCTCTATACGGTCAAAACACCCCATTTCAATAATAACGGGAGCGATTTGATTCAACTGGTCAACCCTGGGAACATACTTGCCGGAAGATTGCCACATATCTCTGTACAACAGAGAGAATTTGATTTCACGAGCCATATTGTAATCTTTGATTTTAGGTATTTAGTAACAAATAAATTAACTGCGATTTTAAAAGAATTACGAAAATAATCATTATTTCTTTAATTCACGCCCTAACGAAGTAAAAATCACAACTTTTTATATCTTTGCCCAACAATTTAAAGCGGGATATGGAAAACTTCAACCTCTATTTTGAAATATTCGCTGCAGCGATGGGCATAGCTTATGTTACACTGGAAGTGCTACAAAAGCGCTCGATGTGGGTGATGCTTTTCATCACATCTATATGCTATGGCATAGTCTATTTCATCGAGGGACTTTATGCCATGATGGCACTGCAGTTTTACTACATATATATGGCCATCAGCACCTTTGTCATATGGGGTAGAAGTTCCCGTACAGGAGTTGGGGAAGATCAGAGCGGAACCGGTATAGAGATACGCAAACTCAAACCACGCGTTGCCTTAACAAGCATCGGCATCAGCTCGGTTGCTTTCATCGTGCTCGGATTCATATTCGGATTGACTGATAATCCACGTCCATGGGTTGATTCTGCCGCCGCCGTGCTGAGTATGCTCGCCACCTACTGGCTCTCCAAAAAGTATATCGAGCAATGGTATGTATGGCTCGTATGCAATGCCATCTCCATCTGGCTCTATATTTCGCAAGGGATGTGGCCGACAATGATTCTCTATATTGCCTACACCATAATGTCACTAACAGGCATCTATCTATGGAGAAAGAAAGGAGTAATAATTTCAGACTGACGTAGAAATGGGAAGAGGATTAATTACGATATTGCTGCTGGTAATATCCAACAGTTTCATGACTCTGGCCTGGTATGGTCACCTCAAATTTGGCAGCGGCAGTAAATTGCTTTCAAGTTGGGGACTCTTCGGAGTGATACTTCTGAGCTGGGCAATAGCATTTTTTGAATACTGCGCCCAGGTACCTGCCAACAGAATCGGTTTCCAAGGCACAGGAGGGCCCTTTTCACTCATGCAGCTCAAGATTATCCAGGAGGTCATAACCCTTGTGGTATTCGTGATATTCGCCACTATTTTCTTCAAGAACGAAACCCTGAAATCCAACCACCTGATTGCATTTCTTTTTCTGATACTGGCCGTCTATTTCGTTTTCAAGAAATGACGTATTGTCTCTCTTGACTATTTTCGTTATTTTTGTCTTATAAAGAGAAACAATATGAGACTATTCATTGCATTTGCGATCTGTATCGCGACCCTATCTATTCCATTTTCCGCGGAAGCGGCAAAAGAGAAAACGCTGACACTCAACTCTCCGGACAACCGCACCACAATCACAGTTTCCATCGGAAAACAGATCACATGGTCGGTTCTGCACGATGGCATTGAGGTCATAGCACCCTCATCCATTTCGATGGAAATCGAGAGCGCGGATGGCAGTAAAACCGTCATCTGGGGCGATGACAGCAGACTTGTAAAAGTGAGTCGCACCACATCCAACCGGACAATCGCCTCGCCGATATATAAGGCCTCGAGCGTACGGGAGCACTACAACCAGATGGAGCTCACCTTCCGCCAAGACTTCGGAATCATCTTTCGGGCTTATGACGACGGAGTGGCCTACCGCTTCTACGGGAATAAACTCAAGGAGGGTGACAAGGTGAAGGCTGAACTTGCTGAATTTAACTTTGGAAAAGACCGTACCGCATACATTCCATACAGCACCGGTAATCCCAACCCTTATCAGACATCATTTGAAAACAGATACGAAATAACGCCCCTAAGTGGCTTCAACAAAGAGAAAATCGCCTTCTCACCTCTGCTGGTATGCCTTGATGGTGACTCTAAAGCCGTAATAACCGAATCTGATCTCAAGAGTTATCCCGGAATGTTCCTTGAAAAAAGCGGAGGGTACTCACTTAAGGGCCGCTTCGCCCCTATCCCCTCAGCAATAGAGGTACATCCTACCAGATGTCAGGAGCGTCCTACTGCTTATAGCGACAACATGGCTATAATTCGCAGTAATAGCAGCAAAAAGGACCCCAGATACTTCCCTTGGAGGGTAATTTCCATCTCCGACAAGGATACGCAGCTTCCGGAAAATCATCTGGTGTGGCTTCTCTCACCCGAGAGCCTCATTGAGGATATTTCTTGGATCAAGCCCGGCAAGGTAGCCTGGGATTGGTGGAACAACTGGGGAGTAACCGGAGTGGACTTTGAAGTGGGTATCAATACCGCCACCTACAAGCACTTCATAGACTTCGCATCTGCAAACGGAATTGAGTATGTAATACTGGATGAAGGGTGGTCGCCTCCGAGAGAGGGTGATATAATGAAGGTTATCCCTGAAATTGACCTCGAAGAACTTATCCGTTATGGCAAGGAACGCAAGGTTGACCTGATTCTTTGGGCTGTCGCCTTCCCTCTCGACAAAAAGCTCGAAGAGGCCTGTAAACACTATTCTGCGATGGGTATCAAGGGATTCAAGGTGGACTTTATGGACAGGGACGATCAGGATGTAGTGGAGTTAAACCATCGCATTGCCGAGGTTGCTGCAAAGTATCGGATGCTCATCAATTTTCATGGAATGTACAAGCCGGCTGGTCTCAACCGTACCTGGCCAAATGTTATCAACTTCGAAGGAGTCTGGGGACTCGAGCAGATGAAGTGGAGCAAAGAGGATATGGTCTCTTATGATGTTACCTTCCCCTACATAAGGATGCTCTCCGGTCCGGTAGATTACACACAAGGGGCTATGCGCAATGTTATTCGCCGCGACTATGCCCCCAACTACAACAATCCCGTGAGCCAGGGGACACGTGCCCGCCAGGTAGCTGAGTATATCATCTTTGATTCTCCTCTGGTGATGCTTTGCGACAACCCCACCATCTATACCAAAGAGCAGGAATCCACCGACTTCATTACTGCCATTCCCACTGTATGGGATGAGACCAGAATACTTCAGGGGGAGCTGGGCAAGTATATAGTTACAGCCCGCAGAAAGGGAGGAATATGGTATATCGGAGGCATAACCGATTGGGAGGAAAGGGAGATTACCCTGGATATGAGTTTTCTCCTTGACAGTGGCAAAAGCGCCGGAAAAGGCATCATTACCCTCTTCCGCGATGGCCCCAACGCTCATCGTTCAGCTCACGACTACACCATTGACACCCTCAATGTAGCTGATTATATCGCTCGTAAAAGTACTCCCCTCACCATTCGTCTCGCCCCCGGCGGAGGTTTTGCGATGGTTGTGGAGTAAGGTGCCACGATATGCCCTGGAATGGCGTTTTGAGGGAGTTTTTTGGCGAATACTACTTTTTTTTGCAAAATATTACTTTTATCCATACCTTTGCACTCCCCGATCCGCTAGCTCAGCAGGTAGAGCACATCCCTTTTAAGGATGGGGTCCTGGGTTCGAACCCCAGGCGGATC
>CAZRBY010000034.1:0-8913 GCA_964598495.1 uncultured Muribaculaceae bacterium | reverse complement strand
CTTTTTGGAGTTTGACTTGATACAAGAAAGGCGTTTCGCATTTTGTCTTCCATTATTATATAGTCTCTTAGCTCAGTTGGTTAGAGCGCTACACTGATAATGTAGAGGTCACTGGTTCAACTCCAGTAGAGACTACCACACGGGGGTATAGCTCAGTTGGCTAGAGCGCCTGCTTTGCAAGCAGGAAGTCGTCGGTTCGACTCCGACTATCTCCACCAAAGGAAAAGGCAACCAACTAGGTTGCCTTTTCTCTTTGGTGGAGATCAGTCGCTTCGCTCCCTTTTCTACCCCTCCTTTTAATGGTTCCCTTGGGGAACCAAAGCAGCGCAGAAGCGCTGCGGAGTCGCTACGCTCCGATTGCGACCTTCGGGCCTCTTTTTTTTGTGGAGATAGTCGGAGTCAGTCGCTTCGCTCCGAATTGTCCAACTAATTTCGGTTGCCTTTTTTTTGGTTGGTTCTCTATTCTGCTTCACTACATACTACACACTCGGAACTCAGAACTCAACTTTCGTTCCCTTGGGGAAGCAAAGCAGCGCAGAAGCGCTGCCTTCAGTTTCGCTGACTTAGTATGGAGACTTTTGGTCGCTTTTTTCTTTGTGGAGATTTAAATCCGCCTTTACTACACACTATATACTCAGAACTATCCCACAGCTCTACCCTGCACCCTGCACCCCGCACCCCGCACCCCATACCTCATAGATTGACTCTGATGCCGAGCTTTGCAGATATTTCCAAAGGATTTTCACTGCGATACGAAGGCAGTCTTGTATCCGAAAACAAATAACTGCAATATGGTTCGCAATATATGGAGAGGTTGCGTGTTATTTTGTACTGAATTCCTGTAGTCAGTAATGCAGATAATAAGAAATCGGATTCCTTTAGAACCGTGGCTCCGGATTTGGCATATATGCATTTATCCACTTTGAAACCCCCACCTGCATACCATTCAAATGAGTTCTTTGAATAAATCGTGTAGTTCAATCTCAAAGGTAATCCCAAATAATGAAGTTGTTGCATTTCACTACTTTTTTTGTCGGAATAACTAATTAATATCTCTGACAGATATAATGAGTAATCCAACCCGGTAATAAGTGCAAGCCGTTGGGTAAAATTGATTCCTAAAGAAATACCAAATGTTATTGGAGGTCTATGCTTATAACTTACCTCTTCTATCTTTCCGGCTACAAGATTATCCACAGGTTTATCCATTAGGATACTATCTCTTGGTTTTTCGTGTGAAATACCACCTCTCGGGTTTTCTTCTGCATAGGACGTTCTATACTGAAAAGCCCCAAAAGGCAAATCGACCTGATCATAACCTGCCAAGCCCTGGCCTCCTGACACGCCTATGGACAATTTAGGCACACTTTGTTTGGGAATATACGCTGTAGCATTATTTGTTTCAAAATAGTCGTAGGATGGAATGGATTGATATGTGGTATCCTGTTTTGTCGTATGTTCCAACTTCTCCGGCTCACTCTTCTCCCGGATTAAAGTGACAGTATCAATCTGCGGTTTGGAATCTGCGATATGAAAGTTGTCAGATTGTGTAGGCTCATGATTCTTACGCTCACGCAAAGGCTTAAAATCTTTTCTTAAGGTAGGGATATCAACCTGAATAGTTGGAGTGTTTTCGGCGATCAGAGGATAATTGTTGCGCATCCGTATTGGTCCGTTGTCTATGTTATTAATACCGGATAACAATAAAAATAATATAGCAGAAGCCGCAGCAACTGCCGGTATTATAAAACGCACCATTTTAACGCGTCTATGTCGGGCATAGTGCTTTTGAAATTTCCCCCAGTTACCGACTTGAAGATTCTCTTCAATATTTTGTATCTGATCGGAGATGTATTTGTCAAAGTCAGTTTTCATAAACCTTTCTCTTTAATATATGCATTTACCCTATCTGCCAATATAACTCTCGCTTTATAGAGAATTGATGAAGATGTCTTTTCTTTTATTCCCAATAGCTCTGCTATTTCTTTGTGGGTATAGTTTTCCAAACAATATAGATTAAATATAGTTCTTTTAGTATCAGGCAAATCCGCAATCATTTTCAATATTACATCTTGAGGGACATGAATCAGACTATTATACTCAGGTTCCACAATATCCAATTTCTGTTCGTCTATTGATACGAAAGTAAATTTCCTATGCCGCCTTAAATTATCAATCAAGAGATTAACAGTAATACGCGATATCCAGGTTTTAAGCGATGCCTTGTTGGAATCATACTTGCGGATGTTATCAAAGATCCGAATAAAGCAGTCCTGCATAAGATCTTCTGACAAAGTGAAATCTCCGGTATATCGCATACAGAGCATATAAACCCTTGCTGCATAATCCTTATACAGCTGCTCTCTTGCACTATTATCACCTTCAGCACATTTTGATGCAAGGGCGGCATCATCGTTAGCGAAATTCTTATGTCTCACTCAATATCTTTCTATATCTTTATACGGAGAAAATTACAAATACTTCCTGAACTGTCAAAAAAAAGTTAATTAATTTGATTATGGAAGTATTTGATGAGTTACTGCGTATATGTAGTAAACGGCACTCATTATATTTGAAAATATCAGTACACTTAATTATGAAAAAACACTTGTATTTTGTATGCTTGATAGCATCATCGGTGGCCATCCTCTCTTGTGCAGTGCTCTCATGTTCAAAAGCCCCTTTGAATGAAGTAGATGGTTCATACTTTTACCGTAATAATACTCGTGTAGAATTTGAGGATAAGGGATATATTATACAGGACTATTTTACCGGCAACATAGCCATCGCTTGTTACAACGCTCCTAAAGTAAAAGGGAGAATGAGGGATTGTATCAAGATACTTATCCCTCAAAGTTGTTATACACTTACTAATAACAGATTGACATCTCGTCATTCCTTCGATGCTAAAATTGGGCTCTTTTCCGAATCTGGAGATAGAGATAAATTAGTATTTCATCATCTACAGCAAAAGGCGAAAGTGCATCTTAGCGGAACTATTACCAACGATACGGGACAAGATTTTTTCCAATTAGGTAATGTTTATTATAGTCCGGTTTCCGTGTCTTTCTCACTTGATGATGGGAGTGACATTCGTCTAAGAATGAACACTGTGACCGTGGTTCAGGATCAAGGTTTGTATGTTGTTTGGTAACTATAATCGAAAAAGGAAAATATGTCTGTTATTAATTGCTCGTTTACGACCTTTGGTTATCCCCTGGTAGAAGATATCGGGTATCATTTTTCACTGACTTCTGATATTTGTAAAAACGTTTATTGTTGGTCGCCTTCAGGGGCTCTTTGAAAAATTTTAAAATAATACTTCCTATGAAACGAATAGTACTGCTTATTTCATTTATAACACTCGCCATGGTAATTATCGGCTGTAATCGGGAAGAAGATCCGAATTGGAGCGAGCGTGCTGAAATCATTGTTTCACATAAAACAACAGACTATTGGCCAGGCGAATATCCTCCGGAACTTCCACCAATGGTGGGAATATCCATTCGTAGAATCAATGAGACGGCATGGACAAAACTTCCAATTGATGGAATAACCGGATTTATTTATGAACCGGGATATGAATACCATCTAAAAGTGAAGATAACTCATTTGGCAGATCCACCTATAGATGGATCGGATAGAACCTATGAGTTGCTTAAAATTATTTCAAAGACACAAAAATAATAGCATAATAATTATGAACAAGATTAAAATCACATTATTTATTTTTATTGCCGCTCTTGGTTTCTCAGCATGTGAAAAGAGCGATGTTCCAAGGGTAAAGAACCCCATAGAAATTGATTTTCCCACTTCTACAACTCCAATCACGAAAGTGACATTGAGTGAGGAGCAAAAAAGCTATGTCAACTCCGGTAATGCTTTTGCCCTAAAGAGCTTGAGGTCTTTATACGAAAAGGAGAAAAACAGCATAATTTATTCTCCACTCAGCTTACAGTTTGCTCTTGCAATTACTGCAAACGGTGCCAGCGGCGAGACAACTTCCGAGATTATCGGAACCCTGGGGTATGGGGAAGATCGGGAAGCTCTGAACAAGTATTGTAACCTTTTGCTCAATCAATTGCCTGCACTTGACAAAGATGTCGAATTGAGGTTGACTGATGCGGTGATTGTCAATGATGAATACAGCGTTCAGGATGCTTTCCGCAAGACAGCCGAAAAGATGTACTATGCTCCAGTGGAGTATGTTAATGCTTCAAATCCGAAGGTTGTAGTCGACAGGATCAATGAATGGGCATATCGCAGTACCAACGGTTTTATCTTTCCATTTCTACAGGAATCGGATATTAAACGAGATTTTGTTGCAGCAATACTCAACGCGCTATATTTCAAGGCAAGATGGAGTGGAAATAGAGATATACCAATGTTCAATAGTGAATTAACAAAGAAATCGCAGCCCTTCTATCTGGATGGCGGAGGAGAAAGTAAGGTCGATTATATGGTTACTTCAAGGCACTTTCGTCATGGAAGAGTGGGAAACAATGGAATCTTAGAGCTTCCGTACGCTGGTGGTAAGTTTGCAATGTATATCATTCTGCCTGACATAAAAGGTGGCAATGGTTTGGAGCAACTATTCTCGTATATCACTTCAGAGAAATTGTCTGAGGCCATCTCTTCAATCTCTACTACGGAGGCCATGGTACATCTCAATCTCCCCAAGTTTGAGGTTGAAAATAAATATGAGCTTACAGATATGTTGAAAGCCTTAGGTATTCGTCGGGCTTTTAATAACGATGCTCAATTCGATAAATTGCTTTATCATCCCGAAATCAAAAATTTCAATATTGGGTCAGTTATTCAAAAGGCACGTATATCTGTTGCTGAACAGGGTACTGAGGCTGCAGCATCCACTGCGGTAATGATTGAGAGGACCTCTTCCGCCGGTCAGCCCAAAATGGTTGAATTCTATGTCAACCATCCTTTCGTCTACACCATACTAGAAAAATCATCCGGCGTAATGCTCTTCGCGGGAGTATATGATGGGAAATAGAAATAGTTGATTATACCTAACAATTATAGAGACCGACTAAAACTTTTAGCCGGTCTCATTTTTACTCCTGAACTATTCTCCAGCGTAAACGCCAGCGCCCATCTTCAAAATCGGCCGAAATAATCTTGAATGTGCCGATTTCTCTCGTGTTGTCAACGTGTGCTCCGATGCATGCACAGGCATCATAATCGCCTACGCGCACAATGCGTAGCATTTCAGAGGCATCGTTTGGTAGTTTGCTCAGGTCCACGATTGAAGCTGCCTCTTCCTGCGTAAGAAAACTCTCAGTTACATCCATATTTCTGGCAATCACCTCGTTTACTCTCTTTTCGATCAGGGCGATCTCTTCAGAAGTAGGTTCTTTTTCCAGCCGATAATCGCATTTACTCTTTTTGCGCTCAACATGTGCATTATATGAACGGCCACAGCCAAACATTTTCACCATCGTGGCGTTGAGAATATGCTCGGCAGTATGCGCAGGAGGGTAATCTTCCTTGTTATGTTCGTTGAGTATAGGCGTTTTCATACTACCCCGCTGCATACAGTGAAATGAGGTTAAGTATCACCTGTACGGCTTTTTCCATGCTTTCGACGGGGACAAATTCGAGTTTGCCGTGGAAATTGTGTCCACCTGCAAAGATGTTGGGGCAGGGAAGTCCCATAAATGAGAGCCGTGCACCGTCAGTGCCTCCGCGGATGGGCTTGATGTTGGGTTTGACTCCTGCAAGTTCCATTGCCTTTACCGCCTTGTCAATTATGTGGTAGTGCGGCTCGACCTCTTCACGCATATTATAGTACTGGTCTTTCAACTCCAATGTTATGATGTTGCCATACTTTTTGTTGAGGAAGTCCACACAGGAGGTCATGAGGGCCTTTTTCTGTTTGAAGAACTCCATGTTGTGGTCGCGGATGATAAACTGCATTGTGGCGTTCTCTACAGTTCCATTGAATCCGGTAATATGGAAGAATCCTTCGTAATGTTCTGTGAATTCGGGTCTCTGCTGCACCGGCAGCATGGCGTTGAGTTCCATGGCAATCAACATAGCATTCACCATCTTGTTTTTGGCGTAGCCGGGATGAATGTTGCACCCCTGAATGAATATCTTTGCGGATGCGGCGTTGAAGTTCTCATACTCAAGTTCTCCGATCTGGCCTCCGTCAAGTGTATAAGCATATTTGGCACCGAATCTCTTCACGTCAAAATGGTCTACGCCGCGGCCGATCTCTTCGTCCGGGGTAAATCCTATTTTAATAGGCCCATGAGGTATCTCAGGGTGCGACATTAAATATTCTGCGGCGCACATTATCTCTGCAATACCAGCCTTGTCATCAGCTCCGAGCAGCGTTGTGCCATCTGTAGTAATGAGTGTCTGCCCTTTGTATTGCTTCATTTCGGGAAAATCCTTTACTCGGAGATAGAGATTCATCTCTTTGTTGAGCAGAATGTCTCCTCCGTCATAATTTTCCACAATCTGCGGCTTAATATTCTCTCCGGAAGCGTCAGGAGCAGTATCCACATGCGCAATAAAGCCAATAGCCGGAACCTCTCTCTCAATATTTGAGGGGATAGTAGCCATCACATAACCATCTTTGTCGAGCGAAGCATCTGTTATACCCATATCATGGAGTTCCTTTACCAGCTGCATCGAGAGAGCGAGTTGTTTTGCAGTTGATGGCTGACTCTCCGATTCGGGGTTGGATTGGGTGTCGAATGAGATATATCTGAGAAATTTTTTCTTTACACTTTCCATATTATTTCTGTTTTTCAACTTTCAAAGATGACATTATCATATATATAACAAGCGCTACAAGCGGTATTATGGCAATGGTTTCTCCGTAGGTTGCATGCCAATCAGTGAGGAACCAGTCTACTTTCGCGAACTTGAGTATTGCACTCACAACTCCCATAAGCGCACCACCGGCGATAAATCCGGAAGCGATAAGAGTACCTCTTTCCTTACGTGCAGCGTTAACTTCTTTATCTTTACTGCGTGTGCTTACGAACCAAGCAATAGCTCCACCGAGGAGCAGCGGAAGGTTGAGATCGATGGGAATGAACATACCGAGGCAGAATGCGAGTGCCGGTATTTTCAAGAAGGAGAGGATTATGGCAATGATTGCTCCTATGCCGTAGAGGAACCAGGGGGCGCTGCCTCCCTCCATCATTGGCTTAATGACAGCTGCCATTGCATTAGCTTGAGGAGCTACAAGCGCACCTTCACCAATAAATCCGTAAGTTTTGTTAAGAACTATGACTACTCCGGCTACTGTTACAGCTGCAACCAGCACACCGAGGAACTTCCATTTCTCTTGCTTTGCAGGGGTGGTTCCTATCCAGTATCCTATCTTAAGGTCGGTGATAAAACCACCTGCGGTGGAAAGGGCTGTGCACACAACACCTCCGATCAGGAGTGAGGCAACCATACCGGAGTTACCCTTTAGACCCGTTGCTACAAGTACCAGCGCAGTGATAATCAACGTCATAATTGTCATACCGCTGACGGGGTTGGTGCCTACGATAGCAATGGCGTTGGCCGCTACAGTGGTGAAGAGGAAGGCAATGACCGCTACCACCAGCATCCCTACGAGCGCCTGCCAAATAGTATTCACCACTCCGCCAAAGGCAAAGAAGGCGAAGACACCGAGCAAAGCCACAGCTATGCCCAGCACTACACTTCTCATAGAGATATCCTGTTGGGTGCGCTCCACCTTTACTTTCTCTCCGCCACTCTTCCTGCTAAACTCACCTACAGCGAGCTTGACTGCGGAGCCGATAACCTTTGATGACTTTATGATACCTATGATACCGGCAGTAGCGATACCTCCGATACCAATCAGACGGGAGTAAGTTCTGAAAATCTCATCAGCAGACATCTGTCCGAGAGCTGCGGAGAAACTCATGCCGAAAATATCCACTCCGGAGAAACTGGCCGCCAGAATAGGATTGATGATCAACCATACGAGCAGAGAGCCACAGCAGATGATAAAGGCATATTTGAGTCCTACAATATACCCCAGACCGAGCACTGCAGCACCGGTATTGAGTTTGAGTACTATTTTGGTCTTGTCCGCAATTGCAGCACCCCATCGCGTAACCGTTGTTGTGACGGTCTCTGCCCAGGCTCCGAAAGTAGCTATGATGAAGTCGTATAATCCACCGATCATACCTGCAAGTAGTAAAACCTTTAGGCTTTTACCTCCACGTTCGCCACTGACCAGCACCTGGGTGGTAGCTGTAGCTTCGGGGAAAGGATAGGTTCCGTGCTGTTCTTTTACGAAATATTTCCTGAAAGGAATAAGGAAAAGTATACCCAGTACACCTCCAAGGAGGGAGCTGAGAAACATCTGGGTAAAATTGACATCCAGACCGAGGATATAAATGGCCGGCAGGGTGAATATTGACCCGGCCACAATTACTCCGGAACAGGATCCAATGGATTGGATTATCACATTTTGCCCAAGAGCTTGGTTTTTCTTCAGTACACTCGAAAGGCCGACAGCGAGAATGGCAATCGGGATAGCCGCCTCAAATACCTGTCCCACCTTTAGACCAAGATATGCGGCTGCGGCTGAAAAGATGATGGTCATCACCAATCCTATGGTCACAGACCAAACTGTAATCTCGGGATAATTCTTGTCGGGTGACAACAATGGCTTGTATTCTTCCCCTTTTTTAAGTTTCCGATAGGCATTTTCGGGCAGCCCTTGCGGCTTGTTTTCCTTGTTTTCCATAAGTAGTATTGAGTTATTTTTAGTTGTTATCACAAAAACTCAACAAAACTACTAAATAATTTGGAGATTGAAAAAAAGTGGTTACCTTTGCTGCCCGTTTCGGCAAGAAACGCGCGTTCATTGAAATTTTGAGATAGATAACGAGGTAAAAAAACTGTAAAAATAAAAGA
>CAZRBY010000033.1:331-14235 GCA_964598495.1 uncultured Muribaculaceae bacterium | reverse complement strand
GAACCGTAGTAACCATAACGGGAATAGCCGCAGGTAATACGACAGTGACAATCAATGACAACGCAACCAATCAAACCAAAACCGTTGCAGTAAAGGTAACTCATCCCAACCTTGCCATTGACAGGAGCGAAGTTGAAGTAGAAATAGGTTTGACCGCCACTGTAAACATTACCGCAGGAAGCGGAAACTACAGTGTGAATAGCGATAACGCAACCATTGCCACCGCCACCCTTAGCGGAACCGTCGTAACCATAACGGGAATAGCCGCAGGTAATGCTACAGTGACAATAAATGACAACGCAACCAATCAAACCAAAACCGTTGCAGTAAAGGTAACTCATCCCAACCTCGCCATTGATAACGATGCAGTTGAAGTAGAAAAAGGTATTACCGCCACTGTAAACATTCTCGCAGGAAGCGGAAACTACAGTGTAACCAGCAGTAACACAACCATTGCCACAGCCACCCTTAGCGGCACCGTAGTAACCATAACGGGAATAGCCGCAGGTAATACGACAGTAACAATAAAGGACAACGTAACCAATCAAACCAAAATCGTTACGGTAAAGGTAACATCCACTTCTATGGTCATGACCACAAGCAAAGTGGTGGGAAGCACAATTAGTATCTATATAAATGCCTACTTAGAGAATCAACCAGGTGTGTGGATAGACCTCAACAACAATGGTACAATGGATAACGGGGAAAAAGTAACAAACTTTGGCAACACTGTATCATACACTCTGGGAGCACAAACCGTTACCATTTATGGAAAGGTAACAACACTGGGTTGCTCCTTCAATCAACTTACTTCGTTAGATGTTTCCGGCAATACGGAATTATTAGATCTGGATTGCAACAGCAATCAACTTACTTCGTTAAACGTTTCCAACAATGCGGAATTAACAACACTGTATTGCAACAGCAATCAACTTACTTCGTTAAATGTTTCCAACAATGCGGAATTATCAATACTGTATTGCCACTACAATCAACTTACTTCGTTAAATGTTTCCGGCTGTCCTAAATTAACAACACTGTTTTGCCGCTACAATCAACTTACTTCGTTAAATGTTTCCGGCAATTTGGAATTAAAAGGACTGTATTGTAACAGCAATCAACTTACTTCGTTAAATGTTTCCGGCTGTCCTAAATTAATAGAGCTGAATTGCGACAACAATCAACTTACTTCGTTAAATGTTTACGGTACGAATTTACATAATCTGTATTGCAGCAACAATCAACTTACTTCGTTAAAAGTTGACAGCAATAAGTTCTTAACAATACTGTGTTGCAACAACAATAAACTTACCGCGTTAGATGTCACCAAAAATACTGATTTGACATACCTGTATATCTACAACAATAAAATTAAGGATATGGGTGTCTTAAAATATATGACCTGGCTAATAAACTCTTTGCCTACCCGCCCGGTAAGCGATAAAGGACATTTACGTCCCGCAAGCACGGGCCCGGATGAGCACAATGAATTTTTAGCTGTACACAAAAGCGCGGCAGAAGCTAAGAATTGGGTGGTAACGATTGGGAACTTTTAGCAATTCGAAGTGTAACGAAGATCCCGCAAAGCGGGAGAGCAATAAAAAATGAGCAATAAATTGGCGATTAGGGGCGAAGGTTTTTGCCCCTAATTGTTTTTAGGTTCTAGTAATACTCCTCACTACATACTATACACTCGCACCCAGCAACTCTTACCCCGTACCCCGTAACTCGTAACACTCCATACTCAGAATGTCTCGTCCTGAAAAAAGTTGAATGCACTGCTATGCTAAATTGTCACTAATTACTTTTTAGAATCCTCTCCTTCCGATCTAACAACAAAGACCCTTCCGAAGGCATCTTCGATGCGGACCTCGAAATTTGATGGTTTGATTGCACCTTCGTTAGGCCATAATTTGAGGCAATAATAATCTGTACCTCCGGGCACATAGTAACCGAGCATAATGTCACCATAATCAATCTCTGATACAGGTTTCGTAATTGTTTTACGATCCATGCCGGTGTAAGTTATACTTAATACATCATTCAAAAGCTCTCCTGCAGGATGATTTTCATCATAATCCTCCAATGCAATAACATCTATTTTCGTAATTCTCCAATCTACCGCCGAATAAGAAATCCACCAATCTGTTTTATGGCGATATCCCCTGATAACCAGACTGGTGTCGGCTGCTATGTAAAACTGCCGGCTCTCAGCATCAAATTGCCCATCCTTTGTACAATATGGAATTATACGATTACCATCAAGTCGAAGACTATCAACTTTATAGATAGGTCTTATTTCTTCTTCAAAATACTCATACCAACATCCTGATAAACAAAATGTGCATAGAGCAGCTAAAAAAATAAACTTGATTTTTTTCATGATCAAAAATGTTAAGTTATTGCTAAATATCCCCTTTGGAAAGATAAACAATCTGTTCTACAACAAAATCAATGCCTCTGCACAAAAAAAATGAACCCCGAGAGTCATTCAAACTTTCGGGGTTCGTTCCTTATCAATCAAAAGGTTATTCTGCTTGAGGCTTAGGCGCTTCATTTTTGAACACCTTGTTAAAGGCCTTGTCAATGACATTGACAAGGTAGTCATAGTGAGCACTTTCAAGAACATCAGTACTGCTTTTGATGGAAAGTTTATACCTTAGAGTGTTCAACTGGTAATATACCATTGAGTTGATATCCGTGTTATCTTTTGTGGTATCTGTCGCTCTAATGGCGGTCTCACCGGTGAAGAGGCCGCAAAGTGCATTCACATAGACCTTTTGTCCTATACGTTTGTATGATCTGTCAGCAGCATCTTTGGGCATGGGACTATCCCACATATATCTGTTCAGGTCCGCAAAGAGATCTTTCATGGTATATGCCTGGTTTCCATACTGTAGTTCAGCCTCGTAGAGATTGAGCATAACCCTCTTGCTTAACAGGTCTCCAAGAACTGCCTTGTATGCATTGTCGATAGTGGATTCGGGTTTGGTTACCATCTTGTTCATGATATCGCTAGGCACAAGCCAACCCTGAGGAGTGAAGACGTGTCTGTTGAGGAAGGCCATTGCCTCTTTCTGTTTTGATTTTTCTACCGGAGTATAAACATCACCCTCCATCTCTACGCGTTTAGGGGTTTCATATACTCCTCCGACCCATTTTGCAACATGCCTGATGTAGCGACGGTATTGGGAGAACACCTGGTTATGCATATTTCGGAGAGATTCGTAGCCCTTGTTTGGTTCCGAAGTCCAGTCTATGAGGTTGTCCATTATGTATTTGAGGTTGCGGATGCCGAGTTCATTAGTCTCCATCTGATTGTTGCCCAGATCCTCACTCTGATATCGGGGGTCGTTGGGACTCGATTCGGTGCCGAAAAAGTAGAGGGGATCTGCCGTCTTTTCAATGATCCATTTATTGAGCATCGGAAGCTCTTTCTTAGGATCATCATATTCGTAAAATCTCCTGTAACCCCATTCGATCGCCCAGTTATCGTAGGTACTCAGACGGGGAAAGAGTAATTCACGGGGAATATTATCTCCAGGCTGAACCACAAAATTGAAACGTGAATAATCCATTATGGAAGTGGTATGGCCATATTTCCTGAGGTACTCGGGATCACGCAACTGTTTTGTGGTAGCAATAGCCGAGCCGACAAAGTTGTGGCGCAATCCAAGGGTGTGGCCAACCTCGTGTGAGGAGACAAATCTGACGAGTTGTCCCATCAATTCGTCATCAAAGTTCATTGTACGTGCTCCCTCGTCCACCGGTGAGCACTGAATAAAATACCAGTCGTGCAGTAGCGACATCACATTGTGGTACCAGTTTATGTGGCTCTCAATGATCTCGCCTGAGCGAGGGTCGTTGACGTGGGGACCGCTCGCATTGGCTATATCGGAGGGTTTGTAGACAATCGCAGAGTATCTCGCATCCTCAAGAGACCAGGTAGAATCCTGTTCGGGCGTCGGAGCCATCTCAGCACGGATTGCGTTCTTAAAACCTGCAGTTCTGAAAACCGGTTCCCAGTCATTCACCCCCTGAATCAGGTAGGGGACCCACTTGGCAGGAGTCGAGGGATCTATATAATATACAATTGGCTTTGCCGGCTCTACAAGCTCGCCCCTTTTATACTTTTCAAGATCTTCAGGGCGGGGTTCAAGTCTCCAACGGGTGATCAACTGTACTTTCTCCACACCATGGGGATTCTTGTCAAAGTCCGTATATGTTGTGGTAAAATAGCCAACCCTTTCGTCATAGTAGCGGGGAGTCATAGGCACCTCGGGCAGCAGCACGAAAGAGCAGTTTAACTCGTAGGTGGCATATCCGCCGGATGTTCTGGCAAAGGTTTTGACTACTGTCACCTCAGTGTTGATGGGATAGGTCCTTATCCCGCTGATGTAGGATTTTTCCTTCTCCTGCGCTCCAAGTTTGGAAGAGGTCTTGGTACTTTTAGAGAAATATAACTCATCCGAATCAGCGTTGAAGAAATCTGTAACATCTATTATGGAGAGGCTCTTATCCTCATTCCAAGCCTTTATCGGGAATGATCCGACAATCGGAGTTAGATTGGACTTGAGAATATTCATGCTCATTATTGAGTCTTGCGAGCGCTCCCTGACCGATACTTTTCTGAGAAAAATCCTTTTGTCGGGGCCTTTTTCAAATCTGTAAAGGCCACTGCTTATTTGGTCACCGGCATAGCCGCTGAAACCACCCCTGATGTCTGCAGCGGATTGAACCACTCTGGAAACCATCAGGATATCTCTCCCAATAAGAGAGTCCGGGATTGTGAGATAATACTTGTCATCCTGCTTATAAACGGTAGTCATGCCCACCATTTTCGAAGCCTCTTTTGTTATGAATTTTTCGATTGAAACAGGGCCTTGAGGAGCCTTCTTGGTTGAATCGCTCTTTGCATCAGCCTTTACCACAGGTATTCTGGAATCATTAGATTGCCTGTTGCGCTGGGCGGAGGAGGTTACGGGGCCAAAAAGCAAAGCTCCCGCCATAATGATTGTCAATAATGTTTTCATTGTATATATGTTTGAAAAAAAATCAAAAAATTTTGGAAACCACATCCCAAAGCACCACTCCTATCGAAACCGAAACATTCAGCGAATGCTTGGTGCCATATTGAGGAATCTCCAGACAAATATCGCTCATATTCACAACCTCCTGTTGCACTCCACGCACTTCGTTACCAAAAATAAAAGCATACTTGACTCCCTCTTCGGGGCGAAAATCTTTCAGCAGGGTGGAGTGCTCGGTCTGCTCCACGCTCACTATCACATACCCCTCATCCTTGAGGCCATGCACCGCTTCCGTTGCTTTCTCAAAATACTCCCACTCCATACTGAACTCGGCACCAAGGGCCGACTTGTGTATTTCAGCAGTGGGAGGCACCGCACAAATACCACACAAAATAAGTTTCTCCACAAGAAATGCGTCACAGCTGCGAAATGCGGAACCGATATTGTGTTGACTACGGATATTGTCCAGTACTACGGTCACGGGCAACTTTTTCTTCAATTTGAATTCTTCAGGAGTGATACGGTTGAGTTCACTGTTCAAAAGTTTTCGGAACATAGTTGGAAAAAGCCGTAAAAAAGTTATCTTTGTAATTCGATTCCGCCCTGAGCGGAGAGACAAAAGTAAGAAAATAATTACACAAATAATACAACAATGAAACAAGACGTTCAAATATCAGAATTACTGAGAAAAGAAGAGGAGCGCCAGACTCATGGTATCGAGTTGATTGCATCCGAGAACTTCGTTAGCAACCAGGTGCTTGCAGCACTGGGTTCAGTCTGCACAAATAAATATGCCGAAGGCTACCCGGGAGCAAGATACTATGGTGGTTGCGAGGTAGTGGACCAGATCGAACAACTCGCCATCGACCGTCTATGTCAACTTTTCGATGCCGAATATGCCAATGTGCAGCCCCACTCCGGTGCACAGGCTAATATGGCTGTCTTCATGGTTTGCCTAAAGCCCGGTGACACCTTTATGGGTCTGGACCTGGATCATGGCGGCCACCTGACGCACGGTTCTCCCGTAAATATGTCCGGCATTCTCTATAATGCCATCGGCTATCAGGTCAGCCGTGAGACAGGTACGGTGGATTATGATCAGATGGAGCGCAAAGCTCTAAAGTACCGTCCAAAACTTCTCGTCGGAGGCGCTTCCGCTTACTCGAGAGAGTGGGACTGGGAAAGGATGCGTGCTATTGCAGACAAGATAGGCGCCATCTTTATGGTGGATATGGCACATCCTGCCGGACTGATTGCAGCAGGTCTGCTCTCAAACCCTGTCAAGTATGCCCACATTGTTACCTCCACTACTCACAAGACCCTCAGAGGCCCCCGTGGAGGCATAATCCTCATCGGTAAAGACTTTGACAACCCCTGGGGAATTAAAACACGAAAAGGCGAGATAAGAAAAATGTCTTCACTGATCAATTCAAGTGTATTCCCCGGCATTCAGGGCGGCCCCCTCGAACACTGCATCGCTGCAAAAGCAGTTTCATTCTATGAAGCTCTCCAGCCTGAGTTCAAGGCATATCAGGAACAGATACTCAAGACTGCTCAAGCCATGGCCAAAGCATTTGTTGAGAAGGGTTATCATGTGGTATCAGGAGGTACAGACAATCACCTTATGCTTATCGACTTCCGCACCAAGTTCCCCGACCTGACAGGCAAGGTAGCCGAGAACGTCCTTGTAAAGGCCGATATCACTGTCAACAAGAATATGGTGCCCTTTGACAGCCGTTCACCTTTCCAGACCTCAGGTATAAGAGTCGGCACTCCCGCCGTCACCTCACGTGGTCTGGTTGAAAAGGATATGGCCGGCATCGTTGACATGGTTGACAAAGTTCTCAGCAATCTCGATGACGATAATGTAATCGCCCAGGTAAAAGAACAGGTAAGAATGAAGATGAGCGGCCTGCCGCTGAATAGGTGGTAGGAACCTGATTGTTTTACGCTAATGACAAAACCCCTGCAAGTCTTTATACTTGCAGGGGTTTTGCGCTAATTTGCGCTAAGGAGTGTTGCGGGGTACGGGTTACGGAGTGCGGGGTACGAGGTGCGGGTTAGTTTTAAGTCTTTTAGAAGGAAGTGGGTATTATTATGCGGCAGAAACATTATGTTGATGCTGCATAATTTTTTTTTAGAAAATCCGGTGTTTTGCTAAAATTATGAGAATTGTGGCAAATATATTCAAATAAAGTATGAGAATTTAGGCAGAAATGGTCAAATAAATTTTGAGAAGTGTGATATATTCTTTAACTTTGTCAAAACAAGAATTCAATGATGGAACAACCTGTTTTTAAACGCAAGCTGTACGACAAGATGCTGCAGTGGAAGATGGAGAGAAATGGTGCTACCGCCTTGCTGATAAAAGGTGCAAGACGAGTGGGAAAATCCACTATCGTTGAAGAGTTTGCAAAGCGGGAGTATGATAGCTACATCCTCATTGATTTCGTTGAGTGCAGGCAGGAGGTTAATGATTTATTCTCTGATATTTCAGATTTGGACAGGTTCTTCCTTCGTTTGCAGTTCCTGTATAATGTGCAGTTAATTGATAGAAAGTCTGTTATTATTTTTGACGAGGTGCAAAACTGTCCCCTGGCAAGGCAAGCAATAAAGAAACTAGTAAAAGATCGAAGATACGATTATATCGAAACAGGCAGTCTGCTGAGCATTAAGAGAAACACAAAAGGAATCCGTATACCCAGCGAAGAGACGAGATTGACTCTTTATCCTATGGATTTTGAAGAATTTTATTGGGCAAAAGGAAATGAAGTTACAGTTCCCATGTTACGTAAAGCCTGGAATAATAAGATGCCTTTAGGAGATGCCGTAAACCGGAAAATTATGGATGACCTTAGGCTCTATATGGTAATCGGTGGCATGCCCCAGGCTGTAAATGCATACCTTGAGACCAACAACTTAAGTCTGATTGATGCCGTAAAAAGAGAAATAATTGAACTGTATGCCGATGATTTTCGTAAAATAGATCCATCCGGCAGGGCAACAAGTCTGTTTTATGCAATTCCCGCACAATTGTCCGGTAATGCATCAAGATATCTGCTTAGCAGCGTGATTGAGTATGGTAAAGTGGATCGTTTAAGTGAAACCTTACAGAATATGGAGGACTCAATGACTGTGTTGATTTCTCGTCATGCCAATGATCCTTCGGTAGGGCTCTCAATGCATAAAGATATTAATAAGTTCAAGATGTTTATTAACGATACCGGGTTGATGGTTACTATGGCTTTTTGGGATAAAACAGTAACTGAAAATGAGATCTATCAAAAATTGCTTACAGGAAAACTTCCAGTCAATTTGGGATATGTCTATGAGAATCTTGTGGCACAAATGCTTAAAGCCGGTGGCGATGAATTATTCTATCACACATGGCGTCCGGATGGTGGAAAACACAATTATGAGGTGGACTTCCTGATCTCCCGTGGCTCAAAACTATGCCCGATAGAAGTAAAAAGCTCAGGATACAGGACCCATAAGTCTCTAGATGAATTCTGCAACAAATATTCGTCCAGAATTGGCCAACGATACCTAATCTACACCAAAGATCTCAGAAAAGAGGGCATAACCTTATACCTACCATTCTATTTTACGGGGTTGATATAGCTTGGATATGTAAGACTCCTGTTAGACTTACAAGGGAGGTGACAATTTGTCCCCACACATGAAAAAGCTGAGGAAATAGCGGAAATTTAATCTCATTCGGAATCTTTCATTTCCAAGAGAATTTATCTATTCATTGCACAAACGCGCCCTACTGATTCCAATAAAGAGTGATTGTTTAAATAACATCTATCATCTTTTAAAACCCACAGAACTTTTGTCCTGGTATAGAAATTTATGGTTGGTTTGGCGGCATACCCATCTGTGAATATGATAAGACCATCGTAATGATTATGTTCTTTAAGATAGTCGAATACCGGCTGAAAGTTTGTACCGCCTCTACCTGTTACTATGAATCCGGCTCTTAACTCTTTTGAGTACTCATTAAGTGCTTTGACATCCTTTTTGACTTCCGTGTCGAATTGAATGATATCTATCTCGCTTACGCCATATCGGAAGAAACGCTTTATTACATTGAGAAAGTATGAAATAGTTTCTGAAGATACAGAACCACTTACATCTATCGCAACAATCAGCTTTGTAGATAAGTCAAAAGTACTGCCCATATACATAAACCCATATCTACGACTTGGCTTCATTCTCGTCAGTCTTCTTTTAGAAGAAATGATACTTGCCCTGAATCCGGATAATACACGTCGATAGTCAATCTTTCCTTCTGCAGCAGCTTTGATGATTTCAACTAGTTCGTCAGGAATATTTCCCCATTTTTTTACATCTTTTGTAATAAAGTTGTTGATTTCTATACACCGCTCATCGTCTTCCTCCCACAACTCTGTGTATTCCCTATATTCAGAACCAAATATGCCTTCAATTTGAATTTCGGGCTCATAATGCCCTTTAGATTGTTGATTTGGATGAATATCTATTTTAGTACCACCGGTACCGGCAGAAAAAGCATTATATTCTGCAGGTTTGTTTGAATCAGATGACTTTTCACACTCCTCCGACACACCATCGCATATTGAACTTTCTGATTTATACTCTAGAGGTGGTACCAAATTCTCAAGAATTACATTGAGTTCTCTTACATACCATTCGAAATTTTGATTTTTGGGCAGATTGAACATCTCAAGAGGAAGCATCTTTACAAAGCTAGTTGGATAAAATTGTCCGATTACCAGGTCGCTGCCTCCATGCAATGCCTCTGCTCTACTGCCTATAGGTTGCCTCTCGTAGGGATGTTTCAGTAATAGTCTAACCATTTCTATTTTAAGATGCTCTTCCAATGCGGCGCTTGTGAGCTGTCCCAGTATCGTTTCATTGTATTCAATAAGCCCTTTGCCGGATCGAATAGGTATTTGCATCATTGAATTTGGGCGCATTTCATGCGTACAGAAAATGAAGAAAAGGGCAGGTTCAGTTAAAAACCACCCTTCTATGATGTGTTGAATCCTATCCTTTAAAGATATTTCATCTGACATAATTCTATAAGCTATGTATAAAGTCTTGTAGCAACGAATACGTTTTTAGTGAATTTTGGAGGACAAATAGAACACTTCTTGGATAATTATTTGATTCATAGATTTATGCAAAATGTGCCACACACTCCCTTTTACCACTTTGGACCTGGTCTTTCAGATAAGAGTAAAGGTTTTCTGCTATCTTGCCTACATCAAGTGCTGAAGTGTCGTTAGCCTCCAAGAAACGGAAAATAGACTCATTGAGAATTGCCAGTTCATGCAGTTTATATCGCATAATTATAGGTTTGTGTTTAGTATAGCGAAGCAATAATTCTTTCGGCTCAATAACGCGATTTTCTGAAATAGAGATAAAAAATGCTGTCGCTGCTTGCATACCTACAATCCCGCTGATAATTTTCCTATGAATCCCATTCAAACTTTTTTCTCCCAGAATAATAGTCGAAACCTTTGTCCAAGCCCTTCTATCAGGGCTTTTCTCAAGACCTTGGTCAAGCCGCTTATCCGGACTTTCATCGAGCATTTTTGGATTCTCCTGAATAAAAGCAATGATTCTGTAATCAATACCATATGTAGATGCCCACAGTAGCCATTCTTCGACTGAAGGTCGAAACTCATATATATTGAAACGGCTAACCAGTGCAGGATCAAGGTCTGTCAGTTGATACTCTTCACCATCATTAACTGCAGAGATAATACGACTTCCTTCAGGGAGATAATGCTCTGCAAGTTTACGATTCAATGTCAAGTCCATAATTGTCTGGAGGATTTCCGCACGTGCTCGATTAAGTTCATCCAAGAACAAAACGACTGGTTGACCATCTGTAGGAAACCAATAAGGAGGTAAAAACTCCGTCTTACCTGTTTTTTCATTCTTGTGTGGTAAACCTATCAGGTCTCCGGGATCACTCATTTGACCAAGAAACAACGTAACTACCTGCATTCCTTGGTTGTGGTAATACTTTGTGAGAATTTCAGACTTACCTATACCATGTTTGCCGACAAGCATAATATTCTGTTCTGAAGGCGTCATTATAAGCACCTGTTCGAGTTCTTTACTATTGATTTTTACGGCCATATTATTGTTTTTTTACAGAACTACTTCTTACATATAGACTACTTGCAGCGGCAAAGAAAGCAATCGTTTCTGCCAAAATATGGCAATACTTTTCTTTTATTCTAAATACGTCTCTTTTTACGAACGAAAAAATGCTGCCTGATTTTGGCAAATAGGAACCTTATTTTTGTCAAGGAATAAACTCAGAGTTTAGGAAAGAGGAAACGATAGCATAAATCCGGATTGTATTGAGATTGCGCTGACTGATTCTACAAAACAAACATTCTTTTAATAGAAAAGTAAGGAGGATAAGACCTTGGTAAAGCTGCTAAAAGTAACGGAAGAAAGCGTAACTTCCGCCATTTGTTCAAAACTTAGGGCATTGGTAGAAAACTACCAACCTACAGGCTGTGAGCGCAATTTCTCGTTGAAAAATCTCTACTCCAGCATCGATTCTTCGTGGTCGCCTTCTTTAGAGTTAAGAGATGACCAAGGCATCGGGTGGATTAATTTTCCGATTAAGAAAGTACTGTTCATCGACATGAAAACCGATAACAATCAAATCATTTCGCTTAAAATATCTTTTAGCCGGGCCCTTGGGCTATCCAACAACATCTTCTTCAGGGCAAACAATGAGATAATTTCAATTAAGTTTGTTGAGCAAGGGCTATTGATACTGCAAAACCTCCAAACCACCATCGATGAAATCCGGAAAGAAATTGAAAAAGAGAGGGGTAAAGCAAACAAATTACGCTCTCTGGTTGAGAATTCTGCAGAACCTGCCATTCGTTCTTTACTTAAAGGAACAGGGCTTTCATACCATATTAATTTCCTATACACCACACTTGAACTGCATATATTATTCCCTCATAATAGAGTAGCCATATTCACAATCCCTTATTCAAAATTCAGCCACTTGATCCCACATCTACCCCTACAAATTGAACATATTCGCCAATCAATCACCGGTGTCCCTTACACCTTGCATCAGGCAAATCAAAAGTTGAAGGATATTTGCAAAAAATTATAGCGTATAGAGGCGATTAACAAGAACATTCGTCAATGTTTGATTTCTTTACAACTGTGAAGAAAACAAACGTCCCAACTAAAATACGACTATGGCATGGCATAGATGACTTATATGCTAAGGTAGCATTTCCATAACCTTAGATAGCACTATAACAGGATCCACATTCTTATTATATAGCATGTCAATGACAAAACCCATAACGAACAACTCGTGCTTACATTTTTCACGAGCGGTCTCTACTATATTGAGAAGACTCTCCTCCTTAATATAGTATCCGATAGCCATTATAATGGCGAGCGTCTTCGCAACGATAAGTTTATCATTGTCTCCATTTTTTATACCGAATAGTATATGGAAAAAGAAGTCCTTCTCGATCATATCCTCGTAGTTCGGATCTGTGATCTCCTCTATATAACCCATCGAAAACAATGCGTGTCTGTTAATATAATCCCAAATCTCTTCTTCGATTGGGTCTTCTCCTTCCTGTTCTTCGTCTTCGTCCTCGTCTTCTTCATATTCTTCATCCAAGCCTTCTCCTCCATAATACCCACTTCCCCTGCAGCAGAATTTACGCATTTCTTTTATGCAAACATACTGCTCTGATTCTCCCTCATCGAAGAATTCTTCGTTTTCTTCGTCACCATTTGGAAACATAAAATATTTGTATCCTCCATCGTTGTACCAAATCGTTTCCAAATACTCGTCGAATATTTCCCCTATGCTGTCGCAATATAGAGTGTCATTATTCTCATTGACCCAATCTACCATAGAGTCCACATACATTATTATATCTGAATCGTATCGTATGTCTAGGGTCTTCTTATATTCATTTGCCTTGCTTATAAAAAGGTCAAAAATATTTGCATCCATATATAGTTATTGTTTTAATGTTTACAACGCCGGTGAGTGTCTACCATTGCTGGCCCCGTCCGGGTGGCGTAGGCAATAGGCAGATGTTAGGGAACGAAGATTGTTAAATTGTGTGCCACAAAACTTACAGGTGTATTTGCTCTTCTCAGAACCTTCGTAAAGAGTGTGTTTCCCTTTGTTAGGGCCATCCGGATGTCTTGTACAATAAGCAGAAGTTAATGTGCGCACATTGCCGAACTCTTGTCCGCAGTATTTGCAGTAAAATTTGGCCATGAATGTAATTATTTGTAGTTGAACCTGAAAGCTTGCAAACAAAGATAATGATTTATTTTCAAGCTGATACCGCAAAGATATTCTTCAAAACTGCCATAGTCCGGCATGACGAAGAACATTTCACGATTATCTGCCGAAATAAAGCCATTTTTTAAAAAACCTATTTATACTGCCACATTTTGGCAGCGTAATTTATTTTCTTTGCAGTAACGAAAAAAGGCTCTACCTTTGTTAGGAAGGCATTAAAATGATAAAAGGTGATAATTTTAAAAAACAGGTAATGGATCAAATAAAGAATTTACTTAGTCAAGTATCGATTATCAGCAAGAAAAATGCTGAAATATTAGATGCAACAGGAGGAAGATTTAATATGTTCCGAATTTGCGGTGTAGATCATTACGAAAATACTCATTCGGCAATTCTCGCCGAATTCTTGAATCCAAATGGGACACACGGCTTGAAATCAAAATTTCTCGAGTGTTTTATTGAAACATTAGGCGAACAATTTACCATTGAGGACTTCAACTGTAAAAATGCGAGAGTTCATACAGAATTTGCAATCCCCGGAGGTCGGATTGATATTTTAA
>CAZRBY010000033.1:0-321 GCA_964598495.1 uncultured Muribaculaceae bacterium | reverse complement strand
ATCATTATTGAAAACAAAATCTTTGCAGGTGACCAAATGGAACAACTTGAAAGATATGAAAAATACGCAAATAAAACATACAAAAATGAAAATTATCAAATATTATATCTGACACTGGATGGTCGTGAACCTTCCAAACAAAGTGGCGAGGGAGTATCTTGTTTGACAATTTCATATACAGAAACCATTATTAATTGGCTTGAAAAATGTGTTGCAATTGCTGCGCGTTTTCCAATGGTTCGAGAAACCATTATTCAATATATTAATCACCTGAAACAATTAACGAATCAAGATATGGATAACAAAAATAAAGAGGAGATA
>CAZRBY010000032.1:8159-16511 GCA_964598495.1 uncultured Muribaculaceae bacterium | reverse complement strand
GCAAAAATGCCCTCTTCCATAATGGACCTTATCTTCGGTTTCGCCACGCCCAAGGACCAGGTAGGTATGGGCTCCGGTGTTATCATACGTGAGGATGGTTATATCGTAACCAACAATCATGTCATAGATGGAGCGGATCAGATAGAGGTGACACTTGCAAACAACAAGCCCTATCCTGCCAAACTGGTTGGAACCGATCCTGCAACCGATATAGCACTGCTCAAAATTGATGAAGACTCTCTTCCCGCTATTGTCTTAGGCGATTCCGATAATCTGAGACTCGGAGAATGGGTGCTTGCCATCGGCAGTCCGTACGATTTGCGTTCTACCATTACTGCCGGCATTGTAAGTGCCAAGGGACGTTCACTTCCCAATTACGATGGCCAGTACCGTGTTGAGTCATTCATACAGACCGATGCTGCAGTCAATCCCGGCAATAGCGGCGGAGCCCTGATCAATACGCTGGGTGAACTTGTAGGCATCAATACCTCCATTATCTCGCTTACCGGTTCTTATGCAGGCTACTCATTCGCAGTGCCCGTCAATATCGTGAGAAAGATAACCGAAGATTTTATCAGATACGGTGAGGTACGCCGTGCACTGCTGGGCATTTCCATGACGGACATTACGGACAGTATGGCCCGTCAATTTAATCTCGATAGTATGGAAGGGGTCTATGTGGCAGAGGTCCAGCCAAACAGTGCTGCCGAAAAAGGAGGCATCAGAATCGGTGATGTCATTACGGAAATTAATCTCAACAGAGTGAGAAACGGGGCTGCAGTACAGGAACAAATGAACCGTCTGCGTCCGGGTGAACAGGCAGTTATTACTGTACAAAGAGGTGGAAAACAGATTGAATTGATAGTTTCTTTGTAAAAGTAGCATTTTTTTTGTAACTTTTTCCGAATATAATCGTACAATATACACATGCGGGGATTTTTCCGCATGTGTATCTTTATTGCACCAAGACCATTATTACTAAAACCTTTATACATTATTTCTGAATGAGACAACTCAAGATTACCAAATCAATAACCAACCGCGAAAGTGCTTCGCTCGACAAATACCTCCAGGAAATAGGCAGGGAAGAGCTCATTACCGTCGAGGAGGAAGTGGAACTTGCCCAGAGAATCAGAAAAGGCGACCCTGAGGCACTTGAAAAACTCACCAAAGCCAACCTGAGATTCGTGGTTTCAGTAGCCAAACAATATCAGAATCAGGGAATAAGTCTTCCCGACCTTATCAACGAGGGCAACCTCGGCTTGATAAAGGCTGCGGAAAAATTTGATGAGACTCGCGGCTTTAAGTTCATTTCATACGCAGTATGGTGGATAAGACAATCCATCCTACAAGCGCTGGCGGAGCAGTCCAGGATTGTACGCTTGCCGCTCAACCAGGTGGGTTCGCTCAACAAGATCAATAAAGCTCTCTCCAAATTTGAACAGGAGCATGAGCGTATGCCCTCGCCCGACGAACTTTCCGAAATTCTCGACATTCCCAGAGAAAAAATTGCCGACACTCTCAGGGTATCCGGACGCCACGTCTCTGTGGACGCTCCTTTCGTTGATGGGGAAGACAACAGTCTGCTCGACGTGCTTATCAACAACGATTCTCCCAATGCGGATCGCGGCCTTGTGAACGAATCACTCAACAAAGAGATTGAAAGAGCTCTATCCACACTTACTGAGAGAGAGCGTGATATCGTCAAATATTTCTTCGGCATCGGATGCCAGGAGATGACTCTGGAAGAAATCGGTGAGCACTTCGGACTCACTCGCGAGAGAGTCCGCCAGATAAAAGAAAAAGCTATAAGAAGACTGCGTCACAGCGCCCGCAGCAAACTCCTCAAAAGCTACCTCGGATAACCACTTCTAAAAAAGCCAAAAAATTCCATAACAATGAAAAAACTTATATTACCCCTTTTAGCAGTACTTATGATGACTGCTTGTACAGAAACCAACCCTCTCCTTAGTGATTGGAACACCCCATTTGAGATACCTCCCTTTGAGCAGGTACGCCCCGAACATTATCTACCCGCATATATTAAGGCAATGGAGGTGCACTCCGCCGAGATTGATGCAATCACATCCAATCCCGAGCCCGCAACTTTTGAGAACACCATCGTTGCATATGACGAAGCAGGTGAATTGCTAAGTAGAGTATCCGCCGTGTTTGGCAGTGCATCAGGCGTGAAGTCCAACGACGAGATCATTGCCATTGCAAAAGAGCTTTCTCCTCTTACAAGCGCCCACTCAAATGAGATCCGTCTTAACGAGTCACTATTTGCAAGGATTAAAGAGGTTTATGACAATAGAGACAGCCTTGGTTTGGATTCGGACCAGATGCGTCTTTTGACAGAGACATATAAGAGCTTCGCCCGCAATGGCGCCGAACTCCCCGCTGATAAAAAAGAGGAACTTAAGAAAATCAATACCGAACTTGCCGCCAATCAGTTGGCTTTCGGACAGAATCTTCTTAAAGAGACCGAATGGACACTTTTGGTTGAAAATGAAGAGGATCTTGCAGGTCTTTCCGATGCACAGATCGCTGCTGCCGCAACACGTGCGCAGCAGGCAAAGAAAGAGGGTTGGATCTTCGGACTTGACAACCCCAGCATTATGCCCTTCCTCCAATCCGCCGATAACCGTGAATTGAGAATTAAAATGCTCAACGCATATCTCAACCGCTGCAACAACGGCAATGAATATGACAATAATCAGGTAATTAAAAATCTCATTTCCTTTCGCTTACAGAAAGCACAACTCCTAGGATATGAGGATTATGCTGCCTATGTTCTTGAGGAAAGGATGGCTAAAAATGCTGACGCCGTATACTCACTTCTCAATCAGCTTTGGACTCCGGCAATTGCAGTAGCAAAAGCAGAGCTTGCCGACATAGAGGCTCTTGCTGCAAAGGATGGAATCACTGATGTCGTTGCTGCTGACTGGAGATACTATTTTGAGAAATCAATGCAAAGCAAATTCAATATTTCAGATGAGGAACTTCGTCCCTATTTCAAACTTGAAAATGTACGCGATGGTATTTTCTATGTTTCCAATAAGCTCTTCGGTATCACATTTGAGCAGCTTGACAATGTACCCCTTCCTCACCCTGAGGCTGTCGCATTTGAGTGTAAAGAGGCTGACGGTACTACTTTGGGTATAGTCTTCATGGATATGTTCTCCCGTCCCGGTGAGAAACGCGGTGGAGCTTGGTGCGGCGGATTCCGCTCACAATCTTACAAGGATGGCAAGAGGGAAATCCCTCTCGTGACTATCGTGGGTAACTTTACACGTTCTTCAGGCGACAAGCCTGCCCTCCTGAGTACCGATGAGACCAATACGTTTTTCCATGAATTCGGACATGCTCTTGCTTCACTTCTTCGTGACGTGAAATATAGAGGACTTGGTGGTATGACACGTGACTTTGTGGAGCTTCCTTCACAGATAATGGAGCACTGGGTGTTCGAACCGGAGATGCTGAAAGTCTATGCAAAGCACTATGAGACCGGTGAGGTAATCCCTGCAGAACTTATCGACAAGCTTGACAAGGCCGGTAAATATGGTCAGGGCTTCGCTACCGTGGAATATCTGGCAGCTTCTCTTCTCGACATGGATTATCACGTTCTTAAGAGTATTCCCGATGATCTTGAGCCAATGGCTTTTGAACAGAAGGTTCTCGGCGACAGAGGTATTCTTTCTCAGATTCCTTCAAGATATCGTTCAACCTACTTCAACCACACATTTGGTGGCGGTTACACAGCAGGCTACTACAGCTATATTTGGGCTGAGGTACTGGATTGTGACGCATACGAGGCTTTTGTTGAGACCGGAGATATCTTCAATAAAGACGTTGCTCTAAAATATCGTAAGGAGATTCTCGAGCGTCCGGGCGTTGATGAGGCTATGAATCTCTATATCAATTTCCGTGGCAGGGAGCCCAGAATAGAGCCATTATTGAAAAATAGAGGACTAAACTAGCACTCCATCAATAGATATGAGCAATTTCTGGAATGCACTTGGCAACGGCATAACTGTCGTTAGTGACTTTATTTGTGGATATCCGCTCTTTTTCCTCCTCATTGGAGGCGGTTTCTTCTTCCTATTTTATTCAGGATTTACGCCGCTGCGCAGGTATGGCCGTGCCATTCAGGCTCTAAGAGTCAAGGATGACAAGGCTGACGGTCAAATCAGTTCCTTCGAGGCGCTCTCCAGTGCCATAGCGGCGACGGTCGGCATGGGCAATATTGCCGGCGTGGCCATCGCCATCTCTGTCGGAGGTCCGGGAGCAATATTCTGGATGTGGGTAAGTTCCATTGCGGGTATGGCAACAAAGTTTTTCGAAGGGACCATCGCTGTGATGTACAAAGGCAAGGATTCGGCCGGAGAAACGCAGGGTGGCACCATGTATATGATTACCACGGGCTTAGGCCCTAAATGGAGACCGCTCGCAGTTTTCTTCTCTATATTCGGTTTGATTGGCACGCTCTGTATAATGCAGTCAAATCAGCTCACCGAGTCTGTCACCTCGCTCTTCTTTGCTCCCGAGCAGAACACCATTTTGTTGAGATTCATCATTGGAGTCATTATAACGGCTATTGTCGCAGGTGTCATCATAGGCGGCATCAAGAGGATTTCGAAGGTCTCTACCAAACTGGTTCCCTTAATGGTTGGGCTATATTTTCTTCTTGTACTCTTTATAATGGTCAGACATATCGGTCATGTGCCTGGAGTATTCAAGGATATAATCGCTGGAGCCTTCACCCCGAGAGGGGCGCTGGGAGGAGGTATCGGTTCGATAATAATGATAGCCCTTACCGGTGTGCGACGTGCGGCTTTAGTCAACGAGGCAGGTGTCGGCACCGCATCCATGATGCATGGTGCTTCAAAGAACAACGAACCTGTTCGTGAAGGTCTGGTCGCAATGATTGGTCCCTCTATTGACTCCGGTCTGGTATGCACACTTACAGCTCTTGCCATACTTATCGGTGTAAGAATGGATCCGTCAATCATGCCCGCAGGATCAGGAATGAGTTCTATGGAGGGTCTCAAGTTTGCCATTAATGCCTTCAATGCTTCGATTCCCGCCGTGGGTGGCTACCTCCTCTTTGTAATGGTGTTGATGTTTGCCTTCAGCACGATGTTCTCTTACTCTTATTACGGACAAAAATGTACCGGATTTCTGTTCGGTGCACAATATGCAAAGTACTACAACATTTTTTTCCTTCTAATGCTGATAGTGTCGGCAATGATTCCGCTAAAGGCGGCGGTCAGTCTCATTGATACGGCTTACGCCCTTATGGCATTCCCGACTATGTTTACACTATTCATGCTGGCTCCAAAGGCTAAAAAGCAGATGAAGAGCTATTTTGCAGCTAATAAAAAGGGAAAGAAAGTCAATAATCCAATTACAGCCAAATGAATCCGACAGATTTTTTACAAGAAGCGATAAATGGGGGACTCAAGTCACTGTACGGCGTTGAGCTCCCCCAATCAGAGATCCAGGTACAGGCAACGAGGAAAGAGTTTGAAGGAGACTATACCCTCGTAGTATTCCCGCTACTCAAGATAAGCAAAAAGGCACCCGAAACAACGGCACGGGAAATAGGGGCTTATCTTGAGAAAAATTGCCCCGATGTTGATTACTTCAATGTCATAAAAGGTTTTCTCAACATTAAATTAGCTCCTTCTTTCTGGGCTGGAGTACTAAAATTCATTGGTGAAAATGAAAATTTCGGCCAATTGACTTCTACCGGAAGGACCGTAATGGTAGAATTTTCTTCACCCAACACCAATAAACCGCTCCATTTGGGTCACATTCGCAACAATCTTCTCGGATGGTCCGTTTCGCAGCTTCTGGCTGCTAACGGGCATACTATCGTAAAGGTCAACCTTGTAAATGACAGAGGTATACATATCTGCAAATCGATGCTCGCCTGGCTCAAAGAGGGCAATGGCGAAACTCCTGCCTCCACCGGACGTAAAGGAGATCATCTCGTGGGTGATTATTATGTGAAATTCAACAATATGCTCACCGATGAAGTGAAAGAGATAATGAAGAGTGAGGGTATGGAAAAAGAGGAAGCCGAAAAAAAGGCCGGCGTGCTCAAAGAGGCGCAGGAGATGCTTATAAGATGGGAACGAGGTGACAAAGAGGTGGTTGAACTCTGGAAAAGAATGAATGGATGGGTTTATGACGGATTTGACGTTACATACCGCAATCTCGGGATAGAATTCGACAAGACATATTATGAGTCAGAAACCTATCTCTTGGGAAAATCCCTTGTCCTTGAAGGACTGCAAAAGGGCATTTTTGAAAAACAGGAAGATGGTTCCATATGGTGTGACCTTACGGAAGATGGGCTTGACAAGAAGCTCTTACTCAGAAGTGACGGCACCTCGGTCTATATGACACAAGATATCGGTACAGCCCACCAGAGATATGACGAATATGGCTTTGATGAGCACATCTATGTTGTTGGCAATGAGCAGAATTATCATTTTCAGGTACTCAAGCTCATCCTTAAGAAGCTCGGATTTGAGTGGTCCGACTCCATTTACCATCTCTCTTATGGTATGGTGGAACTGCCGGAAGGCAAAATGAAATCACGTGAAGGTACGGTCGTGGATGCCGATGACCTTCTCGAAGGTATGTACAATACAGCTAGGGAGACCTCTCTTGAACTCGGCAAAATTGAGAACATGACTGCTGAAGAGCAGGATGCACTTTTCAGGATGATCAGTCTTGGAGCGCTGAAATATTTCATTATCAAGGTGGACCCCAAAAAGACAATGGTTTTTGACCCAAAGGAGTCAATTGATTTCAATGGCAATACGGGGCCCTTTATCCAGTATACCCACGCTCGTATAAAATCAATACTCAGGAAAGCTGCGGAGCAGGGCATGGCACCCTCAATGACAGGAGCATTACTTCTTCCTAAGGAAGAGATTATCATTCAATTGTTGAGCACCTATCCTGACAAGGTAAAGGAGGGTGGCGATGCACATTCTCCTGCAATTATCGCCAACTATGCCTATGATCTGGCAAAGGAGTTCAACCAGTACTATCACGACACCTCTATTTTGAGGGAGGAGGATGCGGATAAACGCGCCCAGCGCCTCTATCTGATATCCATAATTGCACAGGTTCTCGTCAAGGCGATGGCTATTCTCGGTATCTCACTGCCTGAGAGAATGTGATGATTCCCACCACCAAGAAAGAGATAGAAGTCCTCGGCTGGGATGCTCCCGATGTAATCCTTTTTACCGGAGATGCATTTATTGACCATCCCGCTTTCGGCACTGCCGTCATAGCGAGGGTGCTGGAGAATGCAGGATACCGTGTAGCCGTAGTGCCGCAACCCAATTGGAGGGATGACTTGAGGGACTTCAGAAAACTCGGGGAGCCAAGGCTCTTTTTTGGAGTTACCTCCGGAGCAATGGATTCGATGGTCAACCACTATACCGCAGCTAAGCGTCTGCGAAGCAATGATGCTTATACACCAGGTGGTAAGGCTTCGTTCAGACCCGATTATGCGGTTACCGTATATACCCGAATTCTAAAGGAAATCTTTCCGCAGGTACCGGTTATAATAGGAGGGATAGAAGCCTCTCTGCGCCGCCTGACTCACTATGATTACTGGCAGGATGTGCTCAAACCATCAATTCTTGTTGAAAGTGGAGCAGATCTTTTGGTCTACGGAATGGGGGAGAGGCCTATTCGTGCAATAGCGGATATCCTTGCCGGCGGTGCACCTCTCCATGCTCTGAAATCAATTCCACAAGTGGGGTATCTTTCCTACAGTGAGCCCTTGGAAACACACATTACTCTTGCTTCATTTGAAAGTTGTAAGTCTGACAAACGGGAGTTCGCTGCCAATTTCAACATTATTGAGGATCAGGCTAACCATATGGAGCCGCAAATGCTGGTGGAGAGATGTGGAGAGCACTTTGTATGTGTAAATCCTCCTTATCCGCCGGCAACGGAGCAGGAAATGGATGCTATCTATGCTTTACCCTTTACCAGAAAACCACATCCGAGGTATCGCGATAAACACATCCCCGCCTATGAGATGATTAAGCATTCGGTGACCACTCACCGTGGCTGCTTTGGAGGTTGCAATTTCTGTACTATTGCGGCTCATCAGGGCAAAATCATACAATCTAGGAGTCCCGAATCCATACTTGCTGAGGTAGAGGAACTTGCAACAATGCCCGATTTCAAAGGGAATATCACCGATTTGGGTGCTCCTACTGCCAATATGTATAGGATGAAGGGCCGCAACCGTTCACTTTGTGCCAAGTGTCAAAGACACTCCTGTCTCTTTCCTTCGCGTTGCGAGAATATGGATAC
>CAZRBY010000032.1:0-8149 GCA_964598495.1 uncultured Muribaculaceae bacterium | reverse complement strand
AAGGAATTACTATCGCTATACGAAAAAGTCCTCAAAGTTCCAGGCATCAAAAATGCCTATATCGGCAGCGGCATTAGATATGACCTCTTTCTTGACAAAGATGGTTATTTGGACTCCACTTCAAAATCCTATCTGGAACAATTGGTTACAAAACACACTTCCGGTCGCTTGAAAGTGGCACCGGAGCATACCTGTGACAATGTTCTCAGGGTAATGGGCAAGCCCTCTTTCAAACTTTTCGAAAGGTTGAGGCAGGAGTTTGATGCCATTTGCAATCGTAATGGGCTCAAATTCCAGCTTGTGCCTTACTTTATATCCGGTCATCTTGGATGCAGGATGGGGGATATGGAAAACCTTTCGCGTAATCCGTACCTGAAAAATCTTTTTATGGAACAGGTTCAGGATTTTACTCCTACTCCCATGACACGTTCTTCGGTAATGTTTTATACCGGAATCGACCCCAAAACCGGCGAACCTCTCTTCGTAGAGCGCAATCCTCGGAAAAAACAGAGACAAAAATCATTTTTTTTCAAGAAATAATGTGAATTACATTTGTATTTGAAAAAAATCTCCTAATATTGCACATGTATATTATTCGAATCACTATATGATAGGCACTAACAAAAAAAGAGCTGTGATTAGCTATGAAAATATGTCTCCCGAACTCTTGGAAGCATTCAAGGAGAAATATCCTCATGGATATGCGGATTATATGGGTGACATCTTCAAGGTTGTCAAACCGGACGGTACCTTTTTTCATGCTGTTTCTGTTGAGATTCCCGATGCGATCTATCTTGTAAAGATTAAGGTGAAGGTTGATGATTATGAAGATGTTCAGAATGGCCTTTTCAAGGATGAGAACGATGACGACGACAACGATTCGAGTGATGAAGGATTCCCTGCAAGCGACGAAGACTTCGCTGATGCCCAGGGTTCGGATGAAAACGAGGAGTAGTTACACGGGTACGTGTTACGGGGTGCGTGTTACGGGGTATGGGATACGGGGTACGAGGTGCGAGGGGGAGTAATGAGTAATTAAAAATAAGCTAATAGCTAACGGCTAACGGCTAATAGCTAACATATAGAGCGTGGCCCGAAAGGTTGCTCTTTTTGATTAATGGAGGCGTGAAATTATTTTCCAGAATAAGAAAAGGCTTTTCGGCCATACCGGAGCGCACACAATTAGTGTTGCTCTCGTTTGTCGTAGGTCTGGGGTGCGGTTTTGCGGCTGTATTACTCAAGACTATGATTAAATGGATCCATCACGGTCTAACCTTCTGGTTTGACAAGCCATCCGACGGTTATTTCTATCTCATATATCCGGGCATAGGAATGTTTCTTTCCTTCCTTTTTGTAAGGTATATTGTCAGGAGCGATATCAGCCATGGAGTTACCAAGGTTCTACTTTCAATATCTCGCAACGAATCTCGCATAAAAGCTCACAATACCTGGACTTCGATCGCGGCAAGTTCTGTCACTATCGGATTCGGTGGTTCAGTTGGGGCAGAGGCACCTATAGTATATACCGGTGCTGCGATAGGCTCTAATGTGGGCAGGAGTATGGGCATGTCCTACAAGAACATGACTATTTTACTTGGATGTGGTGCTGCAGGTGCTGTGGCCGGTATTTTTAAGGCCCCTCTTGCGGGAGTACTATTTACTCTTGAAATATTGCTTTTCAACATTTCGATGACTTCCATACTGCCGCTGCTGATTTCTTCAATCACGGCAACGGTGGTTTCATATCTTTTTCTGGGTGATGCTGTAGCTATTTCAAACACCACCGAGACCTTTTCTATGGGTAATTTGCCTTATTATTTCATTCTCGGTATCTTTTGCGGTATAATATCACTTTATTTCATCAGGACCACCCTGAGAGTTGAGGACAAAATGAGGCGTATTCGCAAGCCTATGAATCGTTGGATTATCGGCTCAATTGCGATGGGTGTATTAGTGTTTCTTTTTCCGCCGCTTTACGGTGAAGGGTACGATTCTCTTACGCTGATGCTCAACAATAATCCTATCGAAATGGCAGGCGGCATCATCGGTGAACGTCTTTTAGCCAACAAATGGTCTATACTGATATTTTTCACGGCAATTCTGCTGGTCAAGGTATATGCAACCGCTTTTACAAATGCAGGAGGCGGAGTTGGCGGTACTTTCGGTCCGACTCTTTTTACCGGAGGTATTGCTGGATTTGTACTCGGCCGTTTCATCAATCTTACCGGAATACATGTTATTCCTGAGGCCAATTTTGTGCTAGTGGGCATGGGTGGACTGATGGCCGGAGTAATGCAAGCCCCCATGACCGCTATATTTCTCATAGCGGAAATAACCGGTGGATATGACTTGCTGATCCCGCTTATTCTCACCTCTGCTATCTCATTTGCCACAATCCGGTTGGTCGAGCAGTATTCTATTTACACAAAGCGTATTGCGCAGCAGGGCGATTTGCTTACTCACGACAGTGACCGGGCTGTTCTAATTTTGCTTAAGACATCGGATCTTATCGAGACGGATTTTTCTACAATCCGCATCAACAGCAATTTGGGGGATTTAGTCAAGGTGATTGCCGTTTCCAGTCGCAATATTTTTCCGGTCGTGGATCACTATAACCAGTTTCAGGGAATTGTCTTTCTCGACGATGTGAGGAGGATGATGTTTGACCAAAGCCAATATGAGAGCGTTCAGATACATAATATAATGAAAAATGCTCCTGCTCTTGTCTATTACGATGAAAAGATGGAGAGCGTAATGAATAAATTTGAACTTACTCAGGCATGGAACCTTCCGGTGGTTGACAGGAATAACAAATACCTTGGATTTGTCTCCAAATCCAAGATTTTCTCTTCATACAGAGAGCAATTACAACAGGTTTCCCATGACTAAACTCTATCTTGACTATATTGCAGGGGCGATGAATGTCAAAGTATGGCAAATCGAAAACTGCATCTCCCTGTTCGATGAGGGTGCTACCATTCCATTCATAAGCAGATATCGTAAAGAACGTACGGGTGCATTGGATGAGACTCAGGTGTCTGAGGTTAGATACTGGTATCTTCGATTCGAGGAGCTCGAAAAACGCAAGCAAGCCGTCCTCAAGAGCATTGAAGAGCAAGGGAAGCTAACTGACTCCCTCAGGACAGAGATTGAATCACTGACAGATCCTCAGGTGCTGGAAGATCTCTACCTTCCATTCCGTCCGAAAAGACGCACAAGGGCATCGATTGCCAGAGAGAAGGGACTTGAACCTCTTGCTGAAGCTATATTTAATATCAAATGTGATGATCCGCAGAGTCTGTCTGAAAAGTTTATAGGAGAGCAGGTTCATTCGCAAGAGGAAGCCCTTGCCGGAGCCAGTGATATTATTGCTGAGTGGATTAGTGAAGCACAGCCTGTGCGCGCAGACCTTCGCGATCTCTATTCGAGATGGGGTAGGGTAGCCACCAAAGTCTCAAAGGGAAAGGAGGAGAGTGAGGAGGCATCAAAGTATCGCAACTACTTCGACTATTCGGAGCGTCTCGACAAGATACCTTCTCATCGTTTGCTTGCCATTCTTAGGGCTTCGGCAGAGAGTATAGTTGGTGTCAAGGTTGATGTGCAGAATGATCACGCCATTGAACGCATTTCCAGACGCGTTTATCAAGGAAAACGCAAACCCTCATATGCAGTGCGCGAAGTTCTGGATTTCGCCATAGATGACTCTTACAAGCGTCTTCTTCATCCTTCGATTGAGAATGAATCCCTTTCTGCAGCAAAAGAGAAAGCAGATATTGACTCCATACGTGTTTTCGGAGAGAATCTCAGGCAACTCCTTCTGGCTCCGCCGGTGGGTGAGAAGCGAACTCTCGCCATTGACCCGGGATTTAGGACCGGTTGTAAGGTGGTTTGCCTTGATGCACAGGGAGCACTGCTATACAATGATACGATATATCCCCATCCGCCTGTTAATGAGAAGATAACTGCGATTAGGAAGATTTCGCATTTGGTGGAGGCCTACAAAATAGAGGTTATCGCCATTGGCAATGGTACGGCGGGTCGTGAGACGGAGTCTTTTATCAAAAAAATAGCACTTCCTCAGGGAGTAAGGGTCTATTCCGTAAGTGAAGATGGTGCTTCAGTCTATTCAGCCTCACCTATTGCCAGAGAGGAGTTTCCCGACTATGATGTTACAGTTAGAGGTGCTGTCTCCATTGGCCGTCGTCTTATGGACCCATTGGCAGAGTTGGTCAAAATCGATCCCAAATCCATAGGAGTTGGCCAATATCAGCACGATGTCAACCAGACTCTGCTGAAAGAGCGTCTTGATACTGTAGTTGAGAGCTGTGTAAATAATGTAGGAGTCAATCTGAATACTGCGAGTAAGCACCTTCTGAGTTATGTCTCCGGCATTGGTCCTGCATTGGCGGGCAATATCGTAGAGCATCGCGATGAGAATGGAGCATTCGGCAGTCGCCGTGAGCTGCTCAATGTGCGTAGACTCGGCGAGAAGGCATTTGAGCAGTGCGCAGGCTTTATGAGAATACCGGATGCCGAGAATCCGCTTGACAATTCGGCTGTTCACCCTGAGAGATATGAACTCGTGGAGCAGATGGCTTCTGATCTGGGTGTGTCGCTGAAGGATCTTATTTCCAATGAGCAGATATGTTCTTCAATTGATATTAATAAGTATGTTTCCGGGGATGTGGGAGAGCCTACTTTAAAAGATATTGTAAAGGAACTGGCCAAGCCAGGCCGTGACCCCCGTTCAATAATCAAGGTTTTTGAATTTTCATCAGAAATCAGAACTATTGAGGATGTTAAGGTTGGTATGATACTGCCTTGTATCGTAACCAATATTACCAATTTTGGTGCATTTGTGGATATCGGCATAAAGCAAAACGGCCTGATACATGTCTCTCAGGTAAGCGATAAGCGCGTGAATGACCCCTCGGAAGTTCTCAAATTGCATCAGCAACTCCATGCGAAGGTTGTAAACGTAGATTTGGAACGCCAGAGAATCGGCCTCTCATTGAGAGGAATGTAAGATTTTTTTATATCTTTGTTAGATTATTAACTAAAAACAGAGAGATTATGACAAGACAGGTTGTGATTATTCCCACTTACAACGAAAAAGAGAACATTGAAAAGATTATCAGGGCGATAAAAGGGCAGGAGGTAGATTTCCACATTCTCGTCATTGATGACGGTTCTCCCGACGGTACTGCAAATATTGTCAAATCTCTCCAGAATGAGTTTGCTGACTCGCTTTTCATAATTGAGAGGGCAGGGAAACAGGGACTCGGCACGGCCTATATAACAGGTTTCAAATGGGCTGTAGAGCACAAATATGATTATATTTTTGAGATGGATGCCGATTTTTCGCATCCTCCAATGGATTTGGTGCGTCTTTATAAGGCATGCCACGAGGATGGAGCTGACCTGGCCATAGGTTCGCGTTATTGCAACGGAATCAGTGTGGTCAACTGGCCTATAGGAAGGGTAATAATGTCCTATTATGCATCTACCTATGTGCGCACGGTGCTTGGAATGAAAGTATATGATACCACTGCCGGTTTTAAATGTTATCGCAGAAAGGTGCTCGAGACAATTGATTTCTCAAGGATCAAGATGAAAGGTTACGGATTCCAAATTGAGATGAAATACAATACCTATAAGCTCGGCTTTAAGATAGTAGAGGTTCCCATAATTTTCGCCGACCGTACCGAAGGTACTTCTAAAATGAGCAGCAGTATTTTCGGTGAAGCTTTCTGGGGCGTGCTCAAGCTGAGATTCCGTAAGATCAAACCTGCTCCCAAGGCATAAGATCCAACTCAAAATAGATGAGCATTTTTATTCAAAATGGCACAATTATCAACGAGGGGCTCTCTTTTATAGGCGGCCTCTTTGTTGAAAATGGCATCATCCGTACAATCTCTGATAATCCGTCGGATTTTCCGCAATTGCGGGAAAAAGCCGATGAGGTGATTGATGCTTCGGGAATGCTCATCCTTCCCGGAGTTATTGACGATCAGGTGCATTTTCGCGAGCCCGGGGCGGAGTATAAAGCAACTATAGCGACGGAAAGTGCAGCTGCAGTACTCGGAGGAGTCACATCCTATATGGATATGCCCAACAATAATCCTCCCACATGCTCTCAGGAATTACTTGCGCGCAAGTTTAAAAAGGCAGAGCAGGACTCCCTTGCAAATTACTCCTTTTACATAGGGGCATCCAATGACAATCTCTCAGAGCTACTTGCGACCGATTCGCGCAATATATGCGGTATAAAGCTCTTTATGGGTTCCTCTACCGGAAATATGCTGGTAGACAACCCTCAAACCCTGGATGCTATTTTCTCACAAGTACATTCGCTCATTGCAACTCACTGCGAAGAAGAATCCATAATCCTTGCCAATATTGGGGCAGCAAAAAAGCGCTTCGGCGATGAGATACCGATCTCAATGCATCCAAGCATACGCAGCAGAGAGGCCTGCATTGCATCTACCACTAAGGCAATAAATCTGGCGCTGAAATACTCGTCGCGCCTCCATATACTCCATATAAGTACAGCTGAGGAGGTTGAGTTGCTCCGTAAGGCAAGATTGCAGAGTGACCGGATTACCGGCGAGGTATGTATTCATCATCTATGGTTCAGCGATAGTGATTATGAGAAATATGGCTCTCTGATAAAGTGTAATCCTGCTATCAAAAGTTCTTCCGATCGTGAGGCACTGCGTCAGGCGCTGCGCGAAGGAGTAATATCCGTGGTTGCAACAGATCACGCACCACACTTGTTGTCGGAGAAAGAGACTCCTTACCTCAAATCGCCATCCGGCATTCCATTGGTGCAGCATTCGCTTAGGGCTATGCTGGAGCTCGTGCGTAGCGGAGTTTTTACAAGTACCGATGTCGTTCGGCTAATGTCACACTCTCCGGCTGATTGCTTCAAGATCTCCCGCAGGGGATTTCTCAAGAAGGGATACTTCGCAGATATAACTATTGTAGATCCTAATAAACCCTCTGATGCCTCGACCATCTCTAAATGCGGATGGTCACCATTTACCGGTTTCAGTACTACAGTCGTGCATACATTGGTCAATGGTGTTCCTGTGGTGCGCGATTCACGGCTTACCGGTCTGAATTCCTCATTACCACTCTCTTTCGATGATTAAGACCAAAAGCAACCTTCCTCTCTATATCTCCATTGTCATCGCCACTATACTGTGGGGATTCTCCTTTATATGGACAAACGATCTCATTGGAATGGGAGTGCCGATCTTTATATTTATCTTTATAAGGATGCTGCTTTCGGGAGTAATAATGCTTGCATTCTCTAGTATTACCCGTACTTTGCAGAAAGTGGCGCGGAAGGATATAAAGTGGATGTTTCTACTGGCATTCTTTGAGCCCTTCATCTATTTCATAGGAGAATCCTATGGTCTGAAGATTACCGGTTCGGCCACTCTTTCGGCTGTAATAATTGCAACTATTCCCATTTTTACAATGATTATGGGCAGATTGTTATTTAAGGAATCTCTTTCGCGACTCAATATCTCCGGAATAATAACTGCTGTCTTGGGTATAGTGTTGTTTGTATGGAACGGCAGCATTTCTTCGGAGAATTATTACGGAATTCTTTTTCTTTTCCTTGCGGTTGCGGGCGCGGTGGGCTACTCTTCAATATGCAAACGACTTACAAGTACCTACAATGCTGTAACCATTACAACATGGCAGTTTCTTTTCGGGGCGATTTTGTTTTCCATACCTTTCACTATCTGGGGTTTGCCCCAATGGAGCCCGGAATATCTCTCATTTGATGTGCTCAAGCCTTTAATTGCACTTGCGGTGCTCTGTTCGTCCTTCTCCTTTGTGCTTTATACGAAGGCAATTGATGGCCTCGGAATGACAAAAGCAGCTATTTTCACAACTATGATTCCTGCAGTTTCGGCAGTGGCTGCCTATTTTCTGGGGCAGGAGAGTTTTACAACTATGCAGATTATTGCCCTTGCAATTGCCATATCGGGAGTCATTCTTTCGCAGTTGCGAAGAAGTTTAAAAATTATCTGATTGGTTCTCAGAACGATATTCTTTTTCGGTAAAAATATTCCGATTTTTTTTTGTCAATCCAAAATTTGTTTCTATATTTGCAACCCGTTTCTTAAAAGAG
>CAZRBY010000031.1:10770-18406 GCA_964598495.1 uncultured Muribaculaceae bacterium | reverse complement strand
AAAAATTAATTAAAATGTCCAGAACAAATTTCCAAGACTTACTTGATGCGGGTGTTCACTTCGGTCACCTGAAGAGAAAGTGGAATCCCAAAATGGCTCCCTATATATTTATGGAGAAAAACGGGATCCACATTATCGACCTGCATAAGACTGTTGTAAAAATAGATGAGGCAGCAAATGTGATGAAGCAGCTCTCTCGCGGGGGCCGCAAAATCCTTTTCGTTGCTACAAAGAAACAGGCCAAGGACATCGTTGCACAGAACGCACAGGCAGTTGACATGCCTTTTGTTACTGAAAGATGGCCGGGTGGAATGCTTACCAATTTCCCGACTATCCGCAAGGCTGTCAAGAAGATGCAAAACATCGACAAGATGATGGAAGACGGCACCTTCGATACATTGGCAAAACGTGAGAGACTTCAGGTTACACGCCAGAAGGCTAAACTCGAGAAAAACCTCGGTTCCATAAAGGATCTCACACGCCTTCCTTCTGCAATCTTCGTGGTTGACGTTCAGAAGGAAATAAACGCAGTAAGAGAGGCTAACCGTCTCAATATCCCTGTGATTGCCATGGTTGACACTTGCTGCGACCCTACTAATATTGACTATGTGATCCCCGCTAATGACGATGCCGCCAAATCCATAGCACTCGTGACAGAGATACTTTGCAAGGCTATTTCGGAAGGTTCGGAAGAGCGTAGGCTTGAAAAAGAGAAGGAAAAGGATGCCCAGCCGGCAGCTGAGAGTACGGATGTCATAGCAGGCAAGAAACTTCGCCAGCGCAAAGAGAGACCCGCAAAGGCTAAGACTGCTGCAGAAGAAACCGTAGAAGAAACCGCAGACGATAGCACAGAAGAATAATATAACCTTATAATTTTTCACAAAATGGAAATTAAAGCAGCAGATGTTGCGAAACTTCGCAAAATGACAGGTGCCGGTATGATGGATTGCAAAAATGCTTTGGTTGAAGCTGAAGGCGATTATACAAGGGCACAGGAGATCATCCGTGAAAAAGGTAAGCTCGTGGCAGCAAAACGTGCAGACCGCGAAACTTCCGAGGGTGCAGTAAAGATACGTGTTAAAGGAGGTAAGGGCATCATTGTATGCCTTGGTTGCGAAACTGACTTTGTATCACAGAACTCAGAGTTCCAGGATCTCGTAAATAGCATAGCCGATACGGCAATCGCCAACTTCCCCGCTGATATTGAGACCCTAAAGGGTTGCAAGCTCGCAAACGGTGAGACCGTTGAAGAAGCCATATCCCAACAGACAGGCAAGAGCGGCGAAAAACATAGCCTCGTAGCATATTACAGACTTGATGCCCCTTATGTGGCACAGTACGTACACACAATCAACGGTAAACTCGGCGCTATCGTTGCATTCAATAAACCTGTTCCTGAGCAGCTCGGCAAAGGTGTTGCAATGCAGGTGGTATCAATGAAACCCGTCTCAATCTCAGCAGCAGACTGTCCGGAAGAGGTAGTCGCTGAGGAACGTAAGGTTGCTATCGAGAAGACAAAGGAAGAGCAAGTGAGAAAAGCAGTTGACGCAGCTCTTAAAAAAGCCGGCATCAACCCTGCACATTGCGACACCGATGATCATATCGACTCAAACACTGCAAAAGGATGGCTAACTCCTGAGCAGGCAAAGCAGGCACGCAACATCATTGTAACCGTATCTGCAGAAAAAGCAGCCAACCTTCCCGAGCAGATGATTCAGAACATCGCAAACGGCCGCGTACAGAAGTTTTTTAAAGAGAGCACTCTCGAAGAGCAGGAGTACCAATTGGGCGATGGCAAGGCTTCAGTGAAGGAATCTATCGAAGCTGTTGACAAAGATGCAAAGGTTACCGCATTCTTCAGAGTATCTCTCAACGACTAATTTTTCATTAGTTTTGAGTTCCGAGTGTGTAGTCAGGAGTAATTTTTTTATTTAAAAGTTTGATGCGATTTTTTGAACTCTGAATTGGAGCGAGAGTTTCGGAATTCTGAGACAAGTTCTAAAAATTAATAAAGTCCCGAGTTAATACTATTTAGCTCAGGACTTTTTATTTTACTCAAACCCCCATACACTACCGACTACCCACTACATACTACACACTCAAAACTCGCACCCCACACCCCACACCTTGCACCCGCACCACTACCAACTACACACTACCAACTACACACTACCAACTACACACTACATACTTTTAATATAGCTTTCTATAATTCGTGGATAATAGAGCTGCTCCAGGCAGTGAATCCTCGAGGCAAGGTCCTCAGGTGTGTCATCCGCATTGACAGGGCAGCGTATCTGGAAAATATTCTCTCCATGGTCGTAGATTTCATCCACAAGATGGATGGTGATGCCCGATTCTTTTTCACCGGCAGCGATGACGGCATTGTGAACATGCATGCCATACATTCCTTTGCCTCCATATTTTGATGGAATAAGTGCCGGATGGATATTTATGATTCGTCCGCGGTAGGCTTCAATCATTTTTTTTGGCAACTTAAGCAGAAAGCCGGCCAGGATTATATAGTCAATCTCATATTCGCTTAAAATACTCATTGTCCCCTCAAGCCGGCCTTTTGGAAAAACAATGCAGGGCATCTCAAGCCTCTTGGCACGCTCAATGACAAATGCGTCAGGATTGTTGCACAGGACTATCTTGACACTTATTTCAAGGTGATTTTTGAAATAGCGAATAATGTTTTCTGCATTGGTTCCGGAACCTGAAGCATAGATGGCAAGATGGGTCATTTTTTTATAATTTGAAGTCAATATTACAAAGGTATAAAATTTGGAAGGCTAAAAAAAATATACTATTTTTGTATTTCCTTGCGATGCAAGGTGTGAACTACAATTACTAACTAAACCAATTTTTTATTATGGAAGATATTACCGCAAAAGTAAAATCTATCATCGTTTACAAACTTGGTGTTGAGGAGAACGAAGTTCAGCCTGACGCCAGTTTTACCAACGACCTTGGTGCAGATTCTCTCGATACAGTAGAACTCATTATGGAGTTTGAGAAAGCATTCGGCATATCCATTCCCGATGAGGTGGCAGAGAAGATCAGCACTGTACAGGACGCTATCGACTATATTGAGAATAATCAGAAATAGCGTTTCCCGCTATAAGGACTGATGTTGGTAAAGAGAGTTGTCATAACCGGTATCGGTACCATCAACCCCATAGGAGATAACCCGGAGGATTATTTTTCTAATCTGGACCTTGGGGTTAGTGGGTCAACGCTTATCACCCGTTTCGATACCTCTCTTTTCAAAACAAAGTTTGCGTGTGAGATCCGCGATTATTCTCCGGAACGGTTCGGACTGGATATCAAGGAGGCGCGAAAGCATGACATCTATACCCAATATGCCCTCATCGCAGCTGATCAAGCCATCACTGATAGCAGGATTCCTTTTGATGAGGAGACCCTGCGCAGAACAGGAGTTATCATCGGTTCGGGCATAGGAGGCGTTGAAACTCTCACGCGAGAAATAATGGACTATACCGAAGGGCAACCCCCTCGGTTTAGTCCTTTTTTCGTTCCCAAAATCATAACAAATATTGCCTCAGGATCCGTTTCCATAAAATATGGGTTCAGAGGGCCCAATTTCTCCACCACTTCTGCTTGTACCAGTTCTGCCAACGCTCTCTGCGTTGCTGCCTCTATGATACAGCTTGGTAAGGCGGATATAATGATAGCCGGCGGATCTGAAGCCCCGATTACTGTGATTGCTATCGGAGGATTCAACTCTATGCGTGCACTATCCACCAACAATGACTCATATCAGACAGCTTCAAGACCTTTTGACGCCACCAGAGATGGTTTTGTGATTGGAGAGGGGGCAGGCATACTTGTGCTGGAGGAGTATGAGCACGCACTTAACAGAGGCGCAAATATCTATGCGGAGATTATCGGATATGGTCAGAACGCTGATGCGTATCACATTACTGCTCCAAGTCCTGAAGGGGTGGGAGCTTCCGAGTCAATGCGCATCGCTCTCGAAGATGCGGGAATAGCTCCGGATCAAGTTGATTACATCAACACTCATGGCACATCCACTCCTCTTGGCGACATAGCCGAATTGGATGCCATCAAGAGAGTTTTCGGCGATACTGTGAACAATATCAATCTCTCTTCAACAAAATCTATGACTGGTCACCTTCTTGGTGCTGCAGGTGCGGTTGAAGCGATTGCCTGCATCCATGCTATCAGGGACGGCATCATCCCTCCTACAATTAATTTTCGGGAGAAAGACGAAGCCATCGACTATTCTCTAAATCTCACTTTCAATACGGCTCAGAAGCGCAATGTACGCGTGGCTATGAGCAATAATTTCGGATTCGGCGGTCACAACGCTACAATAGTTTTCGCAGCACCGGGCTATATACCCTCTCATTAGATACCAGATAACTCGATTCGCTTGCATGGTTATACAAAAACGGCTCCGGAATCCGGAGCCGCCTTTCTGTTTATGTGTGCGACACTCTATTTGAGTACCGTGTAGACTATCCTTAGTTTTGGACTGCGTTTGCAGCCGGTACCGTTAAACCTCGCTATATTGTAGTAGGTGAAGTCGGGATAATAAGTAGTCACATTTGTGGTGTTGTTGGTATAGGAGATGGTTTGCATCAGCCAGAGGTCATCCTCATCACTCAATTCGGAATTCTCTTTCTTGATCAGGTCTTGAAGATAAAAACCAATGTCCGGTTTGTAGTTGAGCAATGATCGGTTGAGAGAGCCTTTATCCATAAAGTTATCATAAATCTCATCTATAGGGGTGTAGAGCGTATGCTTTTCTGTGCGCACTCTTCTACAGGGGAAAAGATTTCCGGGATAATTGTCCAGAGCTTTGTAGTTGCCGGAGTATTCAAAAGGGAACTCCAGTGTAGCTTTGGCAATCACAAGATTGTCAAGATCGATGTCGTTTTCTTCTGCCCAATTCTGCATCAGAGAGTGGAGGGCGGTTCCGCTAATATGAGGTTTGATGCCGGACAAGCTTTCGTAGTGGAGAGTTTCGACCGGATTGTCGGTAACCATGGAGCCTGATTCGGAAGTCATAGAGTTGAGTGATAGGTATTCGCCCAACTTGAATGCGATTGAAGTGTCTCTTCTTTTACCTGCTTCGTTAGTAGAAGTGAAGGTGAGCCGGAGATCTGCGGTAGCAATGTCAAAGTAGTTTATACGTCCGCCGGTCAACCCTTTTTCTATGTCGTCCGTGCGGAAATAGAGTCCGTAAAACTTATTGATGAAGAGTTTGGTGCTGTCACATTCCTCAATCGTGGCACTGAAAAAACGCTCTCCATATTCCTTAGTGAAGTGCATCTTAAGTGAGTCGCCGCCCATATAGATGGAGTTGCGTGAAGTGACGGGAACGGGATGGTAACTAAGTTCCGAGATGGAGTTATTGTAAATGAAGGTAGTGTCAAGGGGAGCCTTGAGTTCGTATGCGTAGATGTTCTGAGGTATGAATGCCTGCTCCGGACTAAGAAAGCGTTTGTCAGAGATAGCAATCTGGAGATACATATCTTTAAAAACAGGGTCTGAACCCCAGAGTATGGTGTCGGTAGCTGGAGTTATTGAGGTAGCTGTACCCACCCTGAATGTACCATATTCATTTGTTGTGATGGACCCGATTATAAAATTGGCACTGACGGCAGTCTGGAGACTGTCGGCCATTTTAAGGGTGACGGGTAGGTCGAAATCGGCCATTTTGATGGAAATATCCTGATTGCCCGGAATATATACCGAACCGAGCGTATTGTCTGTGAGAATGCAGGATGTGAGTGTGGTTACTGATAGTATAAGTGACAATATTATGCCCTTGGATCTATTCATTGGTGGGGTTTGGTGTTATAAAGCTATCGAAAAACCTGTTGTATTCTGTTATGTATTCTGTCTCCTCTGCACCAATGGGCATCGGCGGGAGTATGGGAATTCCCTTACGGCTGCCGATATATGACTCTAGTTCCGGATGGAGAGAGTCGGTACTTATAATGATGCCGTCGGAGTACTTGATAGCAAGTTTCGCAAGATTTATGCCAGTGGGTTCGGTGAGCAGGTCGAGGTCTTCCGCTTTTAGAGATCCGAAGATATACTTGGATATGATGTTGTCGCTGAATTTTATATCAAGTTCTTCTCCGTAGAGCGAGAGAACAATTTTTGCGTCCGCAAAAATAGGATCATTCTTGTATACTTTCTTAAGATAGACAGGTAGGAAATGGGAAATCCATCCCTGGCAATGAACGATATCCGGTTTCCACCTCAGTTTTTTGACAGTCTCCAAGACACCTCTGGCGAAAAATATGCCCCTTTCGTCATTGTCGTCAAAATAATTGCCATTATCATCTTTCCAGATCTGCTTTCTGTGGAAATAGTCCTCGTTGTCTATGAAATAGACCTGCATACGAGCCGATGAAATCGAAGAAACCTTGATTACAAGCGGTCTGTCGATGTTGTTGACAACTATATTCATGCCCGAAAGTCGGATAACTTCGTGGAGTTGATTTCTCCTTTCGTTGATGCATCCGTAGCGCGGCATAAACGAACGAATCTGTTTTCCGCTCTCCTGAGTGCCTTGCGGAAGATGTCTGCCCACTAGAGATATCTTGGATTCAGGCATGTAAGGAAAGATTTCAGAGTTGACAAACAATACTTTTTTACTATTTCTCATATATTAATTGATTTAAGGGCATATCCGCTACAAAGATAATAAATATTTTTTGATTACCTTTGATGTTTGTTAAACTGACTTATGGTAGCCGGAGAAAAAAATATTATAGGCAAAAGGCTGATACACTCATATTTATCCTCTGTAATCAGCATCACGCTGGTACTGGTTCTTGTCGGTGCCGCGGCTCTTTTCGCTGCAAATGCAGGTGAGATATCACGTTTTTTCAAGGAAAATATGGTAGTCTCGCTGATCCTCGGCCAGTCGGTTACTGAAGAAGAGGGGCAGGAGCTGACAAAGAAACTCACTTCCGACCCACAGGTGATTTCCGCCGACTTTATCTCAAGAGAACGCGGTACGCAGGAGATGAAGATTCTTTTGGGGGAGGACTTCCTAAGTGTTTTCGAGAGCAACCCCGTACCCCTGTCTATAGATCTTCATCTTAACGGAGATATGGTCTCTCGCGATTCGCTTGTATTCCTAAAGAGCCGATTTCTGGCAGAACCGGCAGTGGAAGAGGTGGTATATCAGGAGTCGCTTGTGGAGATTCTTAATGCCAATTTGCGTAAGATCGTGGCCATTCTTACCGGCGTGGTCATCGTACTGCTGTTTATCTCCTTCGTGTTAATTAACAACACAGTGCGCCTGAATGTCTTTTCTCGCCGTTTCACCATTCATACTATGCGTCTTGTAGGAGCGACACGTGCTTTTATCCGACGTCCCTTTATGTGGCATGCACTTGTGCAGGGGGCTGTTTCCGGTCTTCTGGCGGCCGGATGCATTGCCGCAGCCCTTTGGTGGTCAGGTTCCTCCAATGAAATCCTACTGCAGATTCTTGACAAACGCATCACCGGATTTGTGTTGCTTGGCGTTTTTTTTCTGGGAATAATTATTTGTCAGATTTCAGCTTTCTTTGTGGTCAACAAGTTGGTGGGCATCTCCAAAGATGATTTGTATTATTAAAAGATA
>CAZRBY010000031.1:4554-10760 GCA_964598495.1 uncultured Muribaculaceae bacterium | reverse complement strand
ATACTGAAGTTTTTAATACAACTCCTGTAATATATGAAATCATAATACATTATACAGGATAAAGAGATATACTTTTAGACTATATCTTTAACTTTTCACTTTCTCCCAAAAATGTCCGTTTTGTTCTGATAGGACTTATCGTGATGGTGGCGGGCTACATTTTGATGGCCGGAGGCGGCTCGTCCGATCCCGATGTTTTCAATCCGGAGATTTTTAATTTCAGACGTTTGGTTATTTCACCTCTTCTGGTAATCATCGGAATTGGTATTGTCATAGTGGCCATTATGAAAAAACCTCGTAAAGGTAAGGATGACAAGAGCGGGCAATGAGTTGGTTTGAAGCGATAATTCTTGGTCTGATCCAGGGCCTGACCGAGTTTCTGCCGGTAAGCAGCAGCGGCCACCTGATCATTGCCAAGGAGCTTTTCGGTATTGAAACGCATGATCTGAGTTTTGAGGTGGTGGTGCATGCGGCAACCGTGCTGAGCACTATCATCGTGTTTCGTAAATATTTATGGGAATTGCTTCGTGGTTTATTCGAGTTTAAATACAATGAACAGACCAGGTATATTCTATTGATACTGGTTTCGATGATTCCCGTGATGATCGTTGGGTTTTTCTTCAAGAATTATGTTGAGGAACTTTTTGGGTCGGGTCTGCCGGTCGTGGGTCTGGCACTTCTGGTCACCTCATTTCTGCTTATTCTTAGCGAGAGTATAAAGCGTCGTAATGGTGGCGAAGCAGGGCAAGGCCAAGCTGTCGGATGGAGGTCTGCCATATGGATGGGTGTTGCGCAAGCAGTTGCGGTAATACCCGGTCTTTCGCGCTCCGGTTCGACTATTGCAACGGGTCTGCTCTGTGGTGTGAGCAGGGAACAGGTGGCAAAGTTTTCTTTCTTGATGGTACTTATTCCCGTTTTGGGAGAGGCCTTCCTTGAGCTTGTAGGGGGTGAATTTGCCGCTTCATCTTCAGCAGGAGAACTCCAGTTGTTGTTGGGTTTTGTTTCAGCTTTCATTTCCGGCCTTTTCGCGTGCAAGGTGATGATCGCCATTGTGAAGAAAGCCCGTCTCAAGTGGTTTGCGGTCTACTGCGCTCTTGCGGGTGTTGCCTGTGTCGTAGCTAATATGATCTAGATGGGGGAGTCACTTCATATATTTGTGTCGGATGTACATCTGGGGATCAATGATGGTTCTGCAGAGGCACGTGAGGCTCGTTTTCTTGATTTTTTGAGAAATCTCCCAAATGAGACCGAAGGTCTCTATCTGCTCGGCGACATATTTGACTTTTGGGTGGAGTATCGCGATGTGGTACCACGTTGTTCGGTCCGAGTGCTGGGGGAACTTGCAGCCCTGAGCGACCGCGGAGTCAAACTCTATTTTTTTAGCGGCAATCACGACTACTGGCTCACTGACTACTTGCGGGATGAGATAGGTATGGAGATTATCCGAGAGCCACTTATCGTCAAGGAAATCGCCGGCAGAACTGTCTGTATGGGGCACGGAGACGGGCTCGGAAGTCGTAATCCTTTTATCAGGTTGCTTTTCTCAGCCATCAGGAATAAATGGCTTGTATCTCTTCTCAAGTTTCTCCATCCATGGCTGATATTCAGATGGGCCCACAAATGGTCTTCGGCGAGTCGTAACCGCAGTGACAAGAGCAAATATACTTTCAAAGGCAAGGATTCCAACCTATACGGATATCTATGCAAATATGGCGAAGAGAGGAAGATAGATTGCTATATCCTCGGTCACGTACATTCACAGATGGAAATGGAAGTTGAAAGCGGAGGCACCCTCTATCTTCTGGGTGACTGGGCCGAAGGTGCATCCTCTCTGAATCTCTCAGGGACAAATATCGGTTTCGGTGCCTGGCCGAATATATCAAAGTAGAGCTCCTCAAATTCGCCCCTTTCCCAGTATCCGACAAGCTCTTCCAGATCTTTGTCCTCACCGAAACGATCATAAGGTCGTTTAAGGTCACCTTTGAGCATCCTCGCTATGCCTTGCCAGAATCCTGCGGTTGCACCGGAATAAAAATGCCTTATTATATAATATGGCGTCATTCCGACCTCCCTGTCTATCAGACGTATCATCATAAGCCCCTGTCTGAGGGAAAGATTTCTGAAAATTGGCTCAAAATCTTTTATCAGGTCTTCTTTTATTTTGTTAAGATATCTATCCTGCTTGCGCTTAGACATTTTATCGGCGACGAATAGAGAGTCGGTCTCTCTTACTACTCTGCTCACAAGCAATGCGTAAGGATAGGCCCTGCTGAAATTATAAACCCTTTTATAATATTGTGTCCACTCACGTTTGTTCATTGTTTGTCGCGGATGGATGACGGCAGGCATGATTTCATCAACATATATGGTGTCCTTTCCTTCAATAACATACTGCATCACATGTCCCCTCTGTGCCCTAGCCTCCGAGGGTGTCAGTAGCAAGAAAAACAGCATAATGAGCGCTGAAAAGGGGATATTAAGGACTTTTTTCACGATGCAAATGTAGTAAAAACAAAATAATGTCTATCTTTGGCAGACATTAATGCAATATAAGTGCCATGTTCAATGTAGCCAATTTCACTCCTTGGGTCCTTTTTACCGATCTCGGTATTATTTTAGGTCTTCTTCTGATAGGAAAGATTATCAGAGTCAAAGTCAGACTTGTGCAGAAACTCTTCATACCGCCCAGTCTCTTAGCGGGACTTCTCGGTCTGATATTCGGTCCCAATGGTCTGGGTTGGCTGCCTTTGTCAAATTTCATCTCTGTGTATCCGGCAGTTCTGATAGCTGTGGTCTTTGGAGCTCTTCCTCTCTCGTCCCCAAAGTTTAAGATGAAGGAGGTAGCGGGCCGAGTTGGTCCGATGTGGGCTTATTCCCAGCTCGGAATGCTCATTCAATGGTCAGTGATGGGGCTTTTCGGTTTGTGGGTGCTTAAGCTTATATGGCCGAATCTCCATGATGCATTTGGAGTTATGCTTCCCACCGGCTTTTATGGCGGACATGGTACTGCAGCAGCCATAGGAACCGCATTTGACGGTCTCGGTTGGGACGAAGCGGCCTCCCTTGGCATGACTACCGCTACTGTAGGTATCATACTGGCTATAGTTGGTGGTCTGTTTTTTGTCAAAATGGCGGCTCGAAAGGGGCATACCTCTTATATCGTTGACTTTGCCGATCTTCCTCAGGAGTTGCGCAGCGGTCTTCTTCCAAAGGAGAAAAGAGAGTCTTCCGGAGAAATTACCACTTCACCTATTTCGGTTGATTCGCTCACCTTTCATCTGGGACTCGTAATACTTGCCGCATTCGGCGGTTATATGATAAGCCAGGGAGTCAAAATGTGGTATCCGAAACTTGAGCTGCCCGTCTTCAGTTGTGCATTCATTGTCGGATTGATCCTCAAAAAGATTTTTGATGCCACAAAGGTCTCCCAATATATCGACCCAAAAACAACCGGTTCCATCAGCAGCACTGCCACTGATCTGCTTGTGGCTTTTGGAGTAGCTTCCATAAAGCTCGGAGTAGTGGTAAAGTATGCCGTTCCTCTCATTGTTTTGATTGTGGTCGGAATAGTTTTGACTATTTTCATGGTATTCTACCTTGGTCGTCATCTTCACCGCAAAGACTGGTTTGAGAAGTCCATTTTTGCCTGGGGATGGTGGACGGGAACAATGGCGATGGGTATTGCCCTGTTGAGGATTGTAGACCCCAAGATGATGAGCAAGGCGCTGGATGATTATGCACTCGCATATCTTCCGTGTGCTCCGGTTGAAATCCTCCTGATTACCATTGTTCCGATAATGTTTACTGCGGGGCAGGGTATCTGGTTGATGCTGATATGTCTCGCAATCTCAGTTATGCTGCTTTTCTTAGCATCAAGGTTAAAATGGTGGATTCCCACGAAGGATCTCCAGCCTGGCAGGTGCAAACAAACCGTATCTAATGAATAATATTAGAATTCTGGGAGTTGCAGTCACTTTATTGACTGCAATTTCCTTTCAAACATTGGCACAAAATGATGCTGCGCTGCTAAAACGTGCAGAGCAGTTGCACCGTGAAATGTTTTCAATCGATACCCACAACGACGCCATTGTCAAATACACTCACCCTTGGCGACCGGATGCGGGAGAACGCACTCAGGTGACTTTTCCTAAGATGAAGGCAGGAGGGCTTGATGCGGCTCTTTTTGCGGTCTTTCTCTCTCAGGGACCACGCAATAACAATGCGTACGACAGCGTGATGGCACATACCGTCCAGGAGATAAATTTCTTCAAGTCCTATGTGGCCGAGCGTAGTTCCGAGGCAGGTATCGCCTATCGCTCATCGGACTTTCGGCGTCTCAAACGGCAGGGCAAATCGATAGTTATGTTCGCTCTTGAGAATGCCTATGGCATAGGCACGGACATTCTCAATGTCGAGCGTCTCTACAATCTCGGAGTGAGAGCAATCACCCTTACGCACAACTACAACAATGATGTCGGCGACTCCTCTCGTGATACTGTTGCGGAGTGGCACGGACTCTCCCCATTTGGATATCAGGTCGTGGACGAAATGAACCGCCTCGGTATGATAGTAGATGTATCACACACCTCCACCGAGACGCTCTACGATTGCCTTGAGCATAGCAAGGCGCCGATCATTGCCAGCCACTCCAGTGTACGGGCAATTAAGGATATACCTCGTAACCTCACTGATGAGGAAATATGCGACATAGCTGCCAAGGGAGGCCTAATACAGGTGGCTACCGGTCGATGGTGTCTTTCCGATCTGCCAAGAGAGCAGGTTGACATTTCGATCTTCTGCGACCATGTTGAGCATGTTCGCAATCTTGTCGGAGCAGATCACGTTGGCATTGGTACTGACTTTGACGGAGGCGGTGGGATGGTCGGTTTTGAAGATGTGTCGAAAATGAAATATGTCACTGTCGAGCTGCTTCGTCGCGGATGGCCTGAAGAGGATATCCGTAAATTCTGGGGAGAAAATTTCCTGAGAGTACTCAGAGAAGTGGAAAATATTTCGCGACAAATCAACCGTTGATTGTCGAAAATGTTCGTTTCCAATTTCGTTTCATTTTTGTAATCCTCTGGTTTCTCCTGATTTAGCTATCAAATTTTTCGGTCGAAAGTTCTGCAAATTTTTTATTAAAATAATTTGCATTTCAAATATTTTGACTATATTTGCAGCCCGTGATTTATGTGCCGAATTACATAAATCACTGGAAGACAAGAGTTTAGAATTATTTAAGCTATAAAAAAATGTTACAACCGAAAAAAACCAAATTTAGAAGGCAGCAGAAAGGCCGCATGAAGGGCGTTGCCCAGAGGGGTAACCAGTTGGTCTTTGGATCTTTTGGTATCAAAACGATGGAGAGTTGCTGGCTTACGGGCCAACAGCTTGAGGCTGCACGTCAGGCTGTAGTACGTTACATGAAGCGTGAAGGTAAGATCTGGATCCGTGTGTTCCCCGACAAACCTTTCACAAAAAAGCCTGCAGAGGTACGTATGGGTAAAGGTAAGGGTAGCCCTGAGGGATTTGTTGCTCCCGTTACTCCCGGTCGTATGATTATAGAGGCAGAGGGCGTTCCTTTGGAGATTGCCAAGGAGGCACTCCGTCTTGGTGCCCAGAAGTTGCCCGTTACCACCAAGTTTGTGGTAAGAAGAGACTATGTTGAACAATAAAAGGAGAAGAAGTAATGAAAGCAGCAGAAATTCGTGAAATGGCTATCTCCGATCTGAGAGAGCGCATCGAGCTTGAGAAGCAAAATCTCAACCATATCAAGATGAATCATATAATCTCTCCGTTGGAAGACACTTCCAAGATCAAGAAGCTTAAGACCGACATTGCGAGAATGATGACAATATTGGCTGAAAAGGAATCACAGAACTAAAATAGACTTTAATAATGGAAAGAAATCTTCGTAAAGAAAGAATCGGTATTGTGGTAAGCAACAAAATGGACAAGTCTATTGTAGTTGCTGTAAAAACAAAAGAGAAACACCCGATTTACGGAAAGTTCGTAAGCAAAACCACAAAATTTGTCGCTCAGGATGACAAGAACGAGTGCAGTGAAGGAGACACCGTACGTATAATGGAAACTCGTCCTCTGAGCAAGACCAAACGTTGGAGATTAGTAGAAATCGTAGAAAAAGTGAAATAACATGATACAACAAGAATCACGTTTGATGGTGGCAGACAACAGCGGTGCAAAGG
>CAZRBY010000031.1:0-4544 GCA_964598495.1 uncultured Muribaculaceae bacterium | reverse complement strand
CTGCATTCGTGTTTTGGGCGGCACACGCCGTCGTTATGCCGGAGTCGGTGACAAGATCGTTGTTGCCGTAAAAAGCGCCATCCCTGGTGGAAATACCAAGAAAGGTGCAGTTTCTAATGCAGTGATAGTGCGTACAAAGAAAGAGATTCGTCGCGCTGACGGTTCTTACATTCGTTTTGACGACAATGCATGCGTTCTTCTCAACAAGTCTGATGAGGTTATCGGCACCCGTATTTTCGGTCCCGTAGCCCGCGAGTTGCGTGAACACTATATGACAATCGTCTCACTTGCCCCTGAGGTACTTTAAAGGAGGATTCGAATTATGACTAAGTTACATATAAAGAAAGGCGACATGGTATATGTAAACGCCGGGAACGATAAAGGCAAGACCGGTAAGGTTCTCGAAGTGATTACAAGTAAAAATCGCGCCATCGTTGAAGGAGTCAACATGGTAAGTAAACATACCAAACCCAATTCAAAACACCCTCAAGGGGGTATTGTTAAACGAGAGGCCGGTGTGCATATTTCCAACCTTCAGGTTGTGGATCCCGTTAAGGGTGGTGCCACCAAGATCGGTCGTCGTCTGAATGAGGACGGCAAGATTGTCCGCTATGCCAAAAAATCAGGAGAGGAGATCAAATAATGGCAAAAGAGAAGAAAACCCAGGTACAGGCAGGTCCCACAGTGGACCAGGTCAATTATGTTCCTTCTTTGAAGAAGAAATATAAAGAGGAAATCGTAGGCAAACTGATGAAGGAGTTTTCCTATTCTACCGTAATGCAGGTTCCCAAGCTCGTTAAGATCACTATTAACCAGGGTATCGGAGCTGCCACTCAGGACAAGAAGCTCGTTGATGTTGCACAGCAGGAGCTCTCTATCATTACAGGTCAAAAAGCCATCCAGACTTCTTCAAAAAAGGACATCTCCAACTTTAAACTCCGTAGAGGCATGCCCATTGGTGTGAAAGTTACTCTTCGCTCCAACAAGATGTATGAGTTTCTCGAGAGGCTAATTGCTGTTTCCCTTCCTCGAATCAGAGATTTCAAGGGTATCTCCGAAAATTTTGACGGTCGCGGCAACTACACCCTCGGCGTTAAGGAGCAAATTATTTTTCCTGAGATCGACATTGACAAGATTGTAAAGGTGATGGGTATGGAAATCACATTTGTTACTACTGCCAAAAAGGACGAAGAGGCTTATGCGCTCCTTCGTGAATTTGGCTTACCTTTTAAGAACATTAAGCACAACTAATAGGATATGGCAAAAGAATCAATGAAGGCTCGCGAAGTAAAACGCGCTAAGTTAGTAGCCAAGTATGCTGAGAAACGCAAGGCTTTGAAAGAAGCCGGAGATTGGGTTGCACTTGACAAGCTCCCAAAGAACTCCAGCTCCTGCAGACTCCACAACCGTTGCTCGATCACCGGTCGTCCCAAGGGTTATATGCGTCAGTTCGGCATCAGCCGTATTCAGTTCCGTGAGATGGCTTCCAAAGGCCTTATCCCGGGAGTGAAGAAAGCCAGCTGGTAAGAGATTTATACTTTAATTATATAAACATTGGATATCGGGCGTCCGTATTGGCGTCGAATCTTAAAAACAAACAACAATGACTGATCCAATCGCAGATTATTTGACGAGAATTCGAAATGCGTATCTCGCAGGTCACAAGACAGTTGAGATTCCCTCTTCGAAAATGAAAATGGAGATAACCCGCATTCTCCATGAGAAGGGTTATATCCTTGCTTACAAATTTATAGAAGGCAAACCCTTCAGCACTATCAAGATTGCTCTCAAATATCATCCTGAGACTAAGAAAGCAGCAATCAAGAAGATTATCCGCATCAGCTCCCCAGGTCTGAGGCAGTATACCAACGTGGCTAATTTGCCCCGCGTACTCAATGGTCTGGGTATAGCAATTCTCTCCACTTCCCAAGGCATTATGACCAACAAGGAAGCCAGGGATCGCAATGTCGGCGGTGAAGTGCTTTGCTACGTTTACTAACAGTTACAAATACAAATAAATTATACAAAATGTCAAGAATCGGAAAATTACCTGTAAACCTGCCCGCAGCCGTCTCAGTGTCAATTGGAGAGGGTAATGTGGTGAAGGTTAAAGGCCCGCTCGGTGAATTGACCCAGAAGGTTGATCCCGATATCGAGGTATCCGTAGATGCGGGAGTCCTTACAGTTAAACGTCCTACGGACCAGCCTCGTCACCGTTCGATGCACGGCCTCTATCGTGCCCTCATCAACAATATGGTTAAAGGCGTATCTGAAGGTTTTACTGTAGAACAACAATTGGTGGGCGTCGGTTACCACGTTGCGGTAAACGGCCAGACCGTGGTGTTTAACCTCGGTTTCTCCCACGAGATTCACTTCCAGCTTCCAGCAGAGATCAAAGCTGAGGCTCCGGCTGTGAAGAAGGGTCAAAACCCAGTTTTAATTATGAAAAGTCACGACAAGCAGCTTCTCGGTATGGTAGCGGCTAAAGTACGCTCATTGCGTAAGCCTGAACCCTACAAGGGCAAGGGTATCAAGTTCGTCGACGAACAACTACGTCGTAAAGCCGGTAAGTCGGCCAGCGCCAAATAATAGGAGATATAGTTATGGCATTGAATAAGATAGAAAGAAGAAAGAGGATCCACTACCGTATACGTAAAGTTGTAAACGGTACTCCCGAGAGACCGAGAATGGTAGTGTTTAGAAGCAATAAGCAGATCTATGTTCAAGTTATTGATGACGTGAACGCCATCACTCTTGCCTCCGCATCTTCAAACGACAAGGCTCTTGCAGAGCAGTGTAAAGGCAAGACAGGCGTTGAGGCAGCACAGATCGTAGGCAAGGCTGTTGCAGAGCGCGCAATATCTAAAGGTATCACCACCGTATCTTTTGACCGTGGAGGTTACCTTTATCACGGAAGAGTTAAAAGTTTAGCAGACGCTGCCCGCGAGGGTGGTCTTAAATTCTAAGGAGATATCATGGTAAATTCTAATGTAAAGAGAGTAAAGACTACTGATCTTGAGTTGAAAGATAGATTAGTAGCTGTTCGGAGAGTAACCAAGGTAACAAAGGGTGGACGTAACTTCAGTTTCGCCGCCATTGTTGTCGTAGGTGACGAGAACGGTGTAGTAGGATATGGCCTCGGAAAGGCAAATGAAGTGACTACAGCCATCTCCAAAGGTATTGAAGATGCAAAGAAAAACCTCGTAAGGATTCCTCTCAGCAAGAGGACAATTCCCCATGAGCAGTCAGCTAAGTTCGGCGGAGCCAGAGTCTTCATGAAGCCTGCAGCTCCCGGTACTGGAGTAAAGGCCGGTGGTGCTATGCGTGCAGTATTTGATTCTGTAGGTATCCATGACGTTCTTGCGAAATCTAAAGGTTCATCAAATCCTCACAACTTGGTAAAGGCCACAATAGCCGCCTTAACAGAAATGCGTGATGCATACACTGTTGCCGGCCTGCGTGGCATTCCGATGCGTAGGGTATTTAACGGATAAGGAGGAAGAATATAATGACTAAAGTAAAAGTTACTCAAATCAGGAGTCGCAGTGGCGCGACTGAAAGACAGATCGCGAACCTCGTCTCTCTGGGTATACGCAGGATGCATCACACCGTTGAGGTGGAGCTTACACCTGTGACCAAAGGTATGATTGAAAAAGTTCTTCACCTTGTTAAAGTTGAAGAGGTAAAGTAAAGGAGGAATTAAGATGAAATTGAATACACTTAAACCTGCAGAAGGTTCCAAAAGAAGAGCGAAGCGCGTAGGTCGTGGTCCCGGTTCTGGTCGCGGTAAAACAGCCAGCCGTGGTAGTAATGGTGCAAAATCACGCTCCGGTTACTCGCGCAAGGCCGGTTTCGAAGGTGGTCAGATGCCTATACAGAGACGTCTTCCCAAGTTCGGCTTCAATAACCCGACCAGAGTAGAGTATAGGGCAGTCAATCTGTCATCTATTCAGGCAGCTTGTGATAAACACAATCTGACTACCGTTGATATCGACACAATGATTGCGATAGGTCTCGCCGGTAAAAACGATCTTGTAAAGATTCTTGGCAACGGCCAACTTACCGCTAAACTTGATGTTACTGCCAATGCGTTTTCCGCTTCAGCTATCAAGAAGATTGAAGACGCCGGCGGAACTGCCAATAAAATCTGATCATTATGAAAAGATTTTTCCAGACAATAGTAAACATCTTTAAGATTGAAGAGCTCCGCAAGAGGATTCTCTATACGCTTGGCCTGATTGTGATTTACCGTCTCGGAAGTTACATCGTGCTTCCCGGTATTGATGCATCTCAGCTTGCTAATTTACAGAGTCAATCTTCCGAAGGTCTGCTGGGACTGTTGAATATGTTCTCCGGTGGTGCCTTTGGTAATGCTTCAATCTTCGCATTGGGTGTTATGCCTTATATTTCCGCGTCCATCGTTATTCAGCTTCTGGCTGTGATGATTCCCTTCTTTCAGCGTCTCCAGCGCGAAGGTGAGAGTGGACACAGAAAAATGAATCAATATACACGTTACCTCACAATCCAGATCCTGTTAATCCAGG
>CAZRBY010000030.1:689-18717 GCA_964598495.1 uncultured Muribaculaceae bacterium | reverse complement strand
CAGAAAGCAATTTAAGACTGGCATTGCTTGACTTAGCGCAAATAATGGAGCTTGATGATTTTTTAAATTTCGATGTTATTGTACCATCGGTAGAGGAGATAATCAAGAACGAAATGTTGTTGTCGCCAACAGATGTTTACCAACAGGCATTACTGGTTCGTCCCGAAATTCGTGCATCTGAATATCGTCTGAAAAGCAATGAGAAAGGTGTGCTTATGGCAAAATCGGAGCTCTATCCTACTTTGTCGTTTGGCGCCAATATGGGTACCGGTTATTATAAGATGAGCGAACGACCCAATGATCCATTCAGCTCCCAATTTCGTAACAATATGAGCAATGCGTTAGGTTTTAGTCTGCGTATTCCTATTTTCAACAAGTTCCAGACCCGCAATAACATCCGCACAGCAGAACTTGCGGTAGAAAACAGTCGCATTGAAATGGACAAGGTTAAGATAGAACTTCGAAAACGTATTGAGCAGGCATTTCACAACGCCGTAGGTGCTCAAAGTAAGTGGAGAGCGACACAAAAGTCAGAAATATCGGGAAGAGAAGCATATCGGTTTGCACAGGAGAAGTTTGATAGCGGTCGTGCCAATGCATATGAATTGTTTCAAGCGAAAAGCAACCTCACGCAAGTTTTGAGCGAACAGGCGCAAGCAAAATACGAATATGCTTTCCGATTGAAAATATTGGAAATGTTAAAGAAGTAAAGGAAGTTGGCCTTGCTTTTCAGCATTGAAGTTGCCGTAGCATACGATAAACAGCCAAAAGGCAATTGAATTTTACCCGATTTTCTGCATAAAACGTTCAGGATCTATAATGTACCGACCGTGAGTGCCTTCACCAAGAATGTTGCCCTCCCGGTCGGTTACTTTTACATCAAAAGTAAGGCGTTTTCCGTCAATTTCCGTCAGGAGTGCCTCAGCAATAACCACCGTACCGGGTTTGCAGGCCTTTTTATGTTCGATATTTACAATGGTCCCTACACTATCCAGACCCGCATCCATCAACATTGTGTGGGCAGCACACTCCATTCGCGCAATCATTGCCGGAGTGGAATAGACGTGCATTGCTCCCGAATCATAATTGAAAGCAGTTTCATCTTCCCTTACGGTATGCTCCAGGACATACTTCATTCCAACTTTAAGTTTTGAGCTCATTATCTTTATCCTTTATTGTTTTAAATTGCAGCTACGAAAATACGACAATTATCTGAATATTTGGATTTAGAGGCTGGTAGAGCAACATGCTTGCATGATTAATGTTGTTACTAAGGCTGGAATGACTCGCTACGTCGCAATGAGAATATTGCTGATTATGTCGGGCTTCTCAAATACTCGCTGTGGGAATGTCACTCCAGAGGGTTGTATAGTGCGGGGAACGGTGTTCGCTTAACTTATGTATGTTTCCATCTCCTTGGGCACCGATACGGATTGAGCCGTGACCATATTGTTGATTTATTGAGTCGATAAGGTAAGAAATACGGGATTCGCGTTCGGCTGCTTCGCCATCTTCGAAGAGCGAGCCGGTTATTTGGTTACGTTGCTCCAGACGCGTTATGACCACTCCCGCTTTTTTGTAAGACATTCGGGCATTAAAGAGTTCTCTTGTGGCGGCAATAGCTGCTACGACTATAGTGCGTTGCTCGGCGGTCGGTTCCACAAAGGGGACAAGAATGCTTTTGTAGGCTTGCGGGACATCATTGTGGAAGCGATTTGTCATTGCAAAGACCATCATTTCATAGGCAACCGAGCCCTGTCCGCGAAGCTTTTCCGCCGCTTTTGCGGCGAAATTTGCAACTTGACTGCACAAATCCCTGCAATCCCTTATCTCTTTTGCAAAGCTGCTGGAAACACATATCGACTGTTTGCTTACAATACTGTCCTCAAATTGGATGCATGGTATGCCACGAAGCTCCCTGTGCGTACGTAATCCGGTGATGCCCATAAGATTGCGAACTTTCTCTTCATCCATCTTGACAAAATCAAAAGCGGTGCGAATGCCTCTTTGATAGAGTTTTGGAGTGGTTCTCCGTCCGATTCCCCATACATCCTCTACCGGAAATCTACGCAGCACCTTCTCAATATCCTCGGGGCGGTGCATATAACAACCTCCTCGCAACTTTGGATATTGTTTGCAGAGTTTGGAGGCGATTTTCGCCAGAGTTTTGGTAGGGGAGATGCCGATTGAAACAGGAATGGCCGTGTTGCGCAGACAGATGCGTGATATTTCCCTTGCATAACTTCCGAAATCTTCAATCTGCATCCCGTGTAGGTCGAGAAATACCTCATCTATCGAATATACCTCCAACGAGGGTGCAAACTCCTGCAGGGTCAAACGCACCCTGCGCGACATATCACCGTAGAGCGCCATATTTCCGGAGAAAACGACAACTCCATACTTCTCAACAAGATGTCGTATTTTGAAAAATGGGGACCCCATCTTGATGCCGATAGCCTTGGCTTCATTGCTGCGTGCTATTGCGCAACCGTCGTTGTTGGAGAGCACGATGACCGGCTTCCCGTTGAGGTCTGGTCGGAACACCCGTTCACAAGAGACAAAAAAGTTGTTGCAGTCAGCCAGCGCGTACATCGCAGTCAGACTTTTTTTATTACATAAGTCACCAATCCCCAGACCATGAATTGATTGTCGGGAGTAACGATAATGGGCTTGTAGGAGACGTTGCTCTCGTTGGCCGGCAACAGGTGCAGCTCTTTTCCGTGGATTTCGACCCTTTTGACCGTATATCCGCCATCAATATAGCAGACTGCCATACAGCCGTTGAAGGGGTCAATACTTCTGTCCACTATGATGATGTCTCCCTCATCCATTGCGGCGTCCACCATCGATACTCCGTCTATCCTGAAAAAGAAAGTGGAGGCTGGGTTGCGCACCAGTAGCTTGATCAGATCCAGTTTTTCGTGAACATCCTCTGCGGGCGAGGGAAACCCCGCCTTGACGTCACCCACCATCCAACTTTCCGTGGAAAGATTCTCTTCTATTTCATAAGGAATCATCTTTACTCTATCCAGCGTACTTTGCTATCATCCCTGGGCTTGGCATCCGGACTTTCGTCAGGATAGCCGAATCCCAAAACAAGTACAAGTTGGTGGGTGTCGGGGAATTCCAACTTTTTGTAATATTCTGCCGCAGTTTCGCTCTTGAAAAAGTCGACGGGACTTCCAAGAGCAACGGAGCCCACTCCGAGTGATTTGGCTGCAAGCATCATGTTCTGTGCCATCAGACCACAGTCAATAGGAGAGAATCTGCCGTCATTGATAGCTATAAATACCACTGTGGGGGCATTCCTGAACATATTTTTGAAAGAGGGGTCTTCTACCATTTTCGCCCCGCGCGGATCCTGTTTCATTCGTTCCACAAAAAGTTTGGTGCAGCCATCGATAAATTCCGGATTGTCCACTATACGGACTTCCCAGGGCTGAGCATTCATTGCATTGGGAGCATTGATGCCACATTTTACGATTTGGTTCATAACTTCGCGTTCCACAGCCCGGGGCTGATATGCCCTGATGCTGCGACGAGCCATAATGGTCTCGATTACAGGATTTTCCATAGGATTCTGAGTTTGCTTGTCTGTGTTGTTGCAACCGCCGCTAATAAGTAGTGCAGCAGTGGCAATAAATAAAAATATTTTTTTCATAATGATATAGTTTAAAAGATTAGTACCGTTTATTTCATACCGAGTTTCTCAAGAAGAGCTTCCGGTTGGGGATCCCTTCCTCGGAAATTGCGGAAGAGCACATCAGCATCTTCGATGCCTCCTCTGGAGAGGATTTTGTCACGGAATTCCGCAGCCACCTCCCTGTTGAAAATGCCTCTCTCCTTGAAGAGCGAGAATGCGTCAGCCTCAAGCACCTCAGCCCATTTATAGGAGTAGTAACCGGCGGCATATCCCCCCGAGAAAATATGGCTGAACGAAGGCGAAAAGACGATACCTTCGATTGCGGGCAATATGGCCGAATTTGCAAGAACTCCCTGCTCATAGTCCACTACAGAGGCTTCGGGCACAGATGTGACGTTATGCCAGGACATATCGGTGATACCGTAGTTGAGCTGACGTACGTTCATATATCCTGCAAGGAAATTCTTTGCCGCAATAATCTTGTCAATCAGATCTCGAGGAATCACCTCACCTGTTTGGTAATGCTTTGCAAAAGAGTTCAGATACTCAGGTTCGTATGCCCAGTTCTCCATAATCTGGGAGGGAAGTTCCACAAAGTCGCGGGCGACGTTGGTGCCTGTCAAAGTGCTGTAAGTACCCTCTGCCAATATTCCGTGGAGTGCGTGCCCAAACTCGTGGAGAATAGTGGTGAATTCATAGAAGGTAATCAGAGAGGGAGTGTCGGAAGTAGGTTTGGTAAAATTAGTTACCAATGATACATGAGGTCTCTCCTCGACTCCGTCGTAGAAGCCCTGCTCTCTGAAAGAGGTCATCCATGCGCCACCTCTCTTGCTCTCGCGTGGGAAATAGTCGATATAGAGTAGAGACATAAATCTGTCGTTCTCATCTTTTACCTCAAATACCTTTACGTCGGGATGGTATACGGGCAACTGCGGATTCTCCTCGAATTTCAGTCCGTAAAGGCGTCCTGCCAGATCAAAAATGGCTGTTTGTACGCTGGAGAGTTCGAAATAGGGCTTGAGCAGCTCTTCGTTAAGCGAGTATCTCTCCTCCTGGAATTTTTCCGACCAATATGAGAAGTCCCAGGGCATTAATTGTCCCTCGAAACCGTTGGCCGTGGCATAGGCCTGGATCTCTGCTACGTCACGTCTGGCGAAAGGAAGTGATTTCTGCATCAGATCTGCAAGGAAATCATTGACTGTAGCGGGATTCTTTGCCATCCTATCCTCAAGTGCATAATCGGCATAGGTATCATATCCAAGCAGCTGTGCTATGTGGATGCGGAGGTCAACTATCTTCCGGATATTTACAGTATTGTCAAACTCTCCGCCTATGCATTTGCTGTTGTATGCCTTCCAGATCTGCTCACGCAGCTCGCGACGGGTGCTGTACTTCAGGAAGGGGCTGTAGCTCGGTTGATCGAGAGTAAAGACCCATCCCTCCTTGCCTTTGGCTTGCGCATCTGCAGCAGCCATTTCCTTAACATAGTCGGGGAGTCCGGCCAGATCAGCTTCGTCAGTAATCTCGAGCATATAAGCGTTGGTGGCGTTGAGTACATTGCGTCCGAATGCGAGTGTGGTCACTGAAAGTTCCTCCTGCAATCGTGCGTATTCTTCTTTTTTGTCGTCTGGAAGATTGGCTCCGTTGCGAGTGAAGGATTTGTAACTCTCTTCCAGCAGTTTTGCCTGCTCTTGATTGAGTTCGAGGCTATCTTTCATCTCATAGACTGCCTTTACTTTTTGGAAAAGCACGGGGTTAAGGATGATGGACATACTGTACTCGGTCATCATTGGGGCTACTTCCTCGGCAATTTGCTGCATCTCTGCATTGGTGCAGGCTTGATTAAGGTTGAAGAATATGCCTGCAACAGTGTTGAGTGTGCGTCCGGAGGTGTTGAGCGGCTCTATTGTATTGGCGAAAGAGGGCTCTTCGGTATTGTCAACAATGAGCCGGATCTCGGCTTTGGCCTCTTCAATAGCCGCAATAAATGCCGGTTTGTAGTGTTCTATTTTGATCCGGTCAAAGGCCGGGGCCTGATAGGGGTGTGTAGATGTCTGTAGCAAAGGATTTTCTTTCATTGTGCAGGAAATAAGCATAAGTGCGGCCAGCGATGCCGCAGTCATTGTTTTGGAAAGTTTCATATTGTGCGTAATAATTTGTTTCAGAATCTCAAAGTTAGCGATTTTAAGTCAAATAATCTCATTCCTTGAGGGAGAAATGTACTACGCCATTGGAATAATAATAACAGTATTCGTAGATATGGTAGCAGGTACGTCCGAGAATTCGTTTGTCTATAGATGTAAAATGACCGAAATCAAAGGAAAGCATGCTCAATTGTCTTGTGTCGATGCTCTCGATACCCCTCGAGAGTAGCGAACGAATAATATCGCGGTTGCGTGAGAGAATGCTGTTTACCAGATTCATCCCTTTGTTTCGCTCCCTGCGGAGATAATTGTGATAATCATTCCTGCAACTGTCGCAGCAGAAGATCTTGTCACTCCTACCCACGAATCTTTCGCCGCATCTCTTACAGTTTCTTTTCGGATCCATACAAATCTTCTATTTAATATGATGTAAAGCGTTATTTTAATGACAAAAGTAATTGAAAATACTTACATACGGCTGCTGAAAAAGCAATTTTAGCGGATTGAAATATATCGAAACGGATATAAATGTTTAGAGTATGGATATATGTTTTAGATCTGTCTTAATTTGCCATTGTAACAAAAACCAATTATTATGAAAAGTACATTTATCAATCGGGTAGAGTTGAAAGGACATGTAGGCCACGACCCGAAAATCACGGAGGTGGGCAATTCGCAGGTAGCCAGATTCTCTCTTGCGACCAACGAGACATTCAAGGACAAGAAGGGAGAAATTAAGGAGGAGACCACCTGGCACAACATTACCGCCTGGAGCGGACGTAATATTGCTGACTTTTCGCTCATTCGTAAAGGCATTCTCGTATCGGTCGTAGGGCGTATACGTAATGTCAGGTATACCTCCAGCAGCGGTGACGAACGGCAATTTATGGAGATTCTTGCCGGCAAAGTCTCTATAGTGACTCCGGCAGAGTAGAACTGTTACATTTTAGCGCAACTTTCGGCAATAGCGAGCCAAATATTGCCGAAAGTTGCTAATTTTGTAATTTACTGCAACAACATTGCAGTTTAGTGCAAAAAACAGATGATTATGGCTCGTGACTTATTTCTCTATGATACCCTCAAAAGGGAAAAACGCATATTCAAACCCGTAAACCCCGGCTATGTCGGAATGTATGTCTGCGGCCCGACCGTATATGGTGACCCACATCTGGGACATGCAAGGCCTGCAATCACTTTCGATCTGCTATTCCGGTTATTCAGACACCTTGGACACAAAGTGAGATATGTCAGTAACATCACTGATGTAGGTCATCTCGAAAACGATGCCGACACGGGCGAGGATAAGATTGCCAAGAAAGCACGTCTTGAGGAATTGGAACCTATGGAGGTGGTACAAACCTATACATTGAGATACCATGAGGCGATGAAGCAGCTCAATGTGCTGCGTCCTTCAATTGAGCCGAGAGCTTCCGGTCATATTATTGAGCAGATAGAGCTTGTCAAAACCATTCTCAATGCCGGATATGCCTATATCAGCAATGGTTCGGTCTATTTTGATGTTGAAAAATATGATCGTGTACACACGTACGGAGTGCTTTCTGGCCGTATCATCGATGAGATGATGGCCGGCTCGCGCGAGCTGGATGGGCAGGATGACAAACGTTCTCCCAACGACTTTGCTCTCTGGAAAAAGGCATCACCCGAGCACATCATGCGTTGGCCTTCTCCATGGAGTGTCGGCTTTCCTGGATGGCACCTTGAGTGTTCGGCAATGAGCGAAAAGTATCTTGGAGAGGAGTTTGACATTCACGGTGGCGGAATGGACCTGATATTTCCCCACCACGAGTGTGAACTGGCCCAGAATGTCGCTTCACGCGGCAAAGGCGGTGTCAATTACTGGGTGCACAACAATCTGATCACCATCAACGGTCAGAAAATGGGCAAGTCCAAAGGCAACTTCATTACACTTGAAGAGCTGTTTGCGGGTAGACACGAAGCACTGGATCAGCCCTATTCGCCTATGACCATCAGGTTCTTCATACTTCAGGCGCATTACAGGAGCACTCTCGATTTCAGCAACGAGGCATTGCAGGCTGCTGAAAAAGGACTCAAACGACTTATGCAAGCAGCTAAGGATGTCGTTTCACTAAAACATTCTGCCGATGCACCGACACTAAAGCAGGTGGCCTCCATCAAAGAGGAGATCTATCAGGCGTTGCTCGACGACATTAATACACCTGTGGCTCTCTCCTCTCTTTTCGAGGCAGTGAAGATTGTCAACGGAGCCAAAGACAAAGGAGAGGTGCTCAATGATGCCGATTACAATACACTCAACAGACTCTTTACGGAGATTGTATCGGATGTGCTCGGTCTAACTGATGACCGCCGGGACTCATCTGCAGAGTTGCTCATCGGAGGTCTGGTAGATATGATACTTCAGACCCGCAATGCGGCGAAAGCTGCGAGGAACTGGGCGGAAAGCGACCGAATCCGCGACGAACTAAAAGCCATCGGGATCCACATTAAAGACACCAAAGAGGGTACCGAGTGGGAGCTTACCAATTAAAATTCACCACCTTTTTGATAGCAGGATCGAGGCTGTTTGCTACCGGACAGGATTTAGCGGCATTGATAAGGATGGTCTGCTCCTTTTTGGAATATTCCATACCCTTTGGGAAATGTACGTCAAGACGGATTTCCACAACACGGCGGGGATTTGTGCCCATTACCTTTTCGGTTGTTACGGTAGCTCCGTCAATCGAGAAACCGTAGGTGCCGGCCGTCATTCCCATTATGGTAAGCATACAACTGCCGAGCGAGGTTGCGAAAAGGTCGGTGGGGGAGAATAGAAGTCCATCTCCATTGTTGTCTAATGGAGCACTGGTTATGAGTTTGCTGCCGGAGTCAACATGCTCCGATTCTGTGCGCAGGTTACCTAAATAAGTGGTCTTAATTAAAGTCATGATCTATTTTAATTATAATAATTGTACTCTTTGTTTGGCTACGGGTATGCCCAGTTGGTCTCGGTACTTGGCAACCGTGCGTCTGGCTACCTTGTAACCCTTTTCCGAAAGGGCTTCGACTATACTCTCATCCGTTAAGGGAGATCTCTTGTCCTCGTTGTCGATAATCTGTGTGAGGACATTTTTAATCTCACGAGTAGAAACTTCTTCTCCATCTTCATTCAGAAGGCCTTCCGAGAAGAAATATTTCAGCGGGTAGATACCGAAATGTGTCTGGATATATTTGCAGTTTACCACTCTTGAGATGGTAGATATATCGAGATTGGCCTTTTCAGCGATATTGCGAAGCACCATCGGCTTTAGTTTGGTTTCATCACCGTCCATAAAGAATTCCCTCTGGAAGTCAATGATGGCGTTCATTGTATTTTGCAGGGTGTTTTGGCGCTGTTTTATAGCTTCGATAAACCATTTGGCATCGTCAAGTTTCTTTTTGACAAATATTACCGCATCCTTGCCGGCTTTGGTGTTCTCATTTGAACCTTTAATCAGCATATCCGCATAGCGTTTATTTACTCTAAGCTCTGGTATTGAGTATCTTGGCATAGACATCACCAATTCACCCTCTCTGAGTTCCAGGATGAAATCCGGGATCACCTGCTGGGTTTGCTCCGAATAGGAGTCATCAATTTGCCCGCCGGGACGGGGATTAAGGCGCTGGATCTCTTCGATAGCCTCCTTGAGTTCATCGCTGGTGATACCCAGCCGCGATATGATTTTTGGGTAATGCTTTCTGGAGAATTCATTGAAATAGTCCCGAAGTATGGCCTCGGCAAGTTGTTGTGAGGGGGTGTGACTCTTCGCAGCAATCTGCAGCAGGAGGCACTCTCTTAGGTCTCTTGCACCTACGCCCACCGGCTCAAACTCCTGTATTATAAAGAGGATATCTTCAAGTTCATCCTCTGTTGTTTCGATACCAAGACGGAACGAAATGTCATCTGTAAGAGAGTCCAGACTGCGCCTGAGATATCCGTCGTCCTCAAGCATTCCTATCATGAAGGTGGCAATCTGCTTTTTCCTCTCATCAAGAGGGCAGAAACCGAGTTGTTTGATAAGACTCTGATGAAAACTTTCCTGTACGGAAAAGGTATTATACTGTGGTTTGAGGTCTTTGCCCTGATTATTGACGTGGAGCTTGTATGAGGGTGTGGGGTCGTCGCGGTCGTATGCATCGAGTGCAACATTCGCTGACTCATCCTCCTCGGATTCTCCTATAACCTCATCCAGTACGGGGTTTTCTTCAATCTCCCTCTGTATCTTCTGCTCCAGTTCCAGCATCGGCAGCTCCAGAAGTTTGATGGTCTGAATCTGTAGCGGAGAGAGCTTTGTAGTCTGTGTCTGTTGTAATGTCTGTTTTAACATCTTATAACAAAGGTAGCAATTTTATGTTACTGTATCTTCCTCTCTCTGAAAAATCCACTGAATTTATCCTTCGTTTTGACAATTTGGTTATCTTTGAGCCATAATATCACGGAGTAATGAGCACTTATCAAAAATGGGTCTCTATTTATTATAACAATACAAATAATGATGCGATTCATTAAAAAACTATTTCTTGTCCTGATGCTCCTGTCAGGAATTTCAATTGTAGTATATTCTCAGTCGGATTTGGTCTCCTGGAAAATTGCTTCGGATGCAGTTGGTGATAAAACATTCGATATAAAAATAATGGCCTCCATTGCCCCGGGATGGCATATGTACGATATGGGTCCTTATGAAAACGGCCCTAATGCCACCACTTTCACTTTCACTCTTCCAAATGGTGTGACTAAAGTTGGTGAAATCAGCTCCATTGAGAAGCCAGTAAAGGTCAATGATCCGATGTTCGGTATGGTAATAGGCTACTACGAGAAGAGCGTCACTTTTGTTCAGAAGGTAAAACTTGCAGTACCGAAAGCCACTGTGGAGGTAATGGTCGAGTGGATGACCTGCGACGATACCAGCTGTACTCCACCGGATGACCATACCATGAAAATAGAGCTGCAAGCACCCTTTCTTGCATCGGAAGTGCAGGATGCAGCAGCCCGGGAAACTCCCGGACTGACTCAGGAAGAGTCTGACGAAGTTACTGCAGACTCGTCACCGGATGATGAAGTTCAGATGTCGGCCCCCGAAAAGGCCACCAGAGGCGGTTCGCTTTGGGCTATGATTATTGAGGCTATTCTTTGGGGATTTGCGGCACTACTGACTCCTTGTGTTTTCCCCATGGTGCCGATGACAGTATCATTCTTCATTAAGGGTTCTGAGGACAAGGTAAGAGGCAGGTTCCGTGCGATAATGTATGGCCTGTTCATTGTGTTGCTTTACACCGTCCCCATCGCGGCTATTATCATCATAACACGTTTAGTGGGGGGAGATGCCGTCACTGCGGATATCTTCAATTGGTTGGCTACCCACTGGTTGCCCAATATCCTCTTCTTCCTGGTGTTCATGGTTTTTGCGGCATCCTTCTTTGGAGCCTTCGAGATTGTGATGCCGAGCAAGTTGGTCAACAAGAGTGATCAACAGGCGACTAAGCGTCAAGGATTGGGAGGAGTGTTTTTCCTCGCCCTGACTCTTGTATTGGTATCCTTCTCTTGTACCGGTCCCATTGTGGGCACGGTACTCATAAAGTCCACGGCAGGGGAGTTCTGGGCTCCGATCATCACTATGCTGGCTTTCTCTTTTGCCTTTGCGCTTCCCTTTATGATATTCGCTCTCTTCCCCTCTCTTTTGGGCAATGTTCCAAAGAGCGGAGGATGGCTCAATTCCGTTAAGGTGGTGCTTGGATTTATAGAGGTGGCGCTTGGATTCAAGTTCCTCAGCGTTGCCGATCAGGTTTATCACTGGGGACTGCTCGATAGGGAGGTTTATCTTGCAATCTGGATCGTTTGCTTCACTTTGTTGGGATTTTATCTGCTTGGCAAGCTCAAGTTCAAGCATGACAGCGACCTCCAGCATATTGGCGTATTCCGCCTGGTACTCGCCATTGCCTCCTTCAGTTTTGTGGTATATATGATACCGGGTATGTGGGGAGCTCCTCTCAAAGGTCTCTCCGGCTATTTGCCTCCCATCAGCACACAAGATTTTGTGATACCAACGGATGGAAGTAGTACTACTCAGACGGAAGCGGCAAGCACATATACCGTCAAATATGGGGATTTTCTTAAACTTCCTCACGGGCTGAATGGTTTTTTTGACCTTGAGGAGGCTCAGGCTTACGCTGCAAGGGTAGGCAAACCGGTATTCGTCGATTTTACCGGCCACGGATGCGTCAATTGCCGTGAGATGGAGGCGAGGGTATGGAGTGACCCGAGGGTGCTTGAGATCCTCAAAAGGGATTTTGTCATCTGTGCCCTCTATGCAGATGATAAGAAACAGGTCCCTGAGGAGAATTGGGTGACAAATGATAATGGAAAAGTACTCAAAACACTCGGCAAGATCAACTCCCATTTTGCATTGACACGATATGGAGTAAATGCTCAGCCATATTATGTTCTGGAGGACAACAACGGCAGGCAGTTGGTGGAGCCCCGTGGCTACAACCTCGATGTGGAATCCTTCATCCAATGGCTTGAAGAGGGAGTTAAAGCATACAAAAGTAGAGAACAACTCTAGTTGCAACTATGAAACGATGAGTCAGACACCACTAAAGATAGATGTAAAGCAAGTTATTGCTGCTAAAAGTCCGTCGTTGGCGAAGAAACTTCCGGGATTTGTAATCAACCGGATTAAGAAACTTGTTCATCAGGATGAGATCAACGAGATTCTTGCTCTATATGGAGATTATGAGGGAGTTGAGTTTGCTACGCACGCACTTGCACATCTGGGTATCACCTACACGCCTCACGGAATGGAGAAGATTGATCCGTCAGGCAGATACATCTTTGTTTCCAATCACCCTTTGGGTGGGTTAGACGGTTCGGTGTTGATTGCCCTTATCGGCAAGATCTTTCCCGACATCAAATTTGTCGTGAATGATTTTCTAATGCATGTCAAGCCTTTTGAGTCGCTTTTTATTCCGGTAAACAAAGTGGGAAAGATGAGCCGTGAATATGCACAAATAATCAACGATACATACTCATCAGAATCTCAGATACTCTATTTCCCGGCAGGACTCTGTTCAAGGAAAATAAAAGGAAAAATAACAGATCCCCAGTGGCAGACCAATTTTCTTAAAAAGGCCATCGCCCACAAAAGAGATATCGTGCCGATATATTTTTCGGGACGAAATTCCAATTTCTTTTACACTTTGGCGAAGGTCAGAAAATTTCTCGGCATAAAATTCAACATCGAGATGCTTTTCCTTCCCAACGAATTATTCAAACAGAAAAACAGCAGCTTTCAAATCCGGTTCGGTGATCCGATTCCCATCGAGAGCATCACTCCGGAGAAATCGCTGCGAGAATGGACCGATATAATAAGAGAAAAAGCCTATGAAGCCAATAATCCAACCGGTTGAGCGTAAACTGATTATCGACGAACTCACTCCGGACAAATACATCAGGGATACCAACAGGGGCGGAAATATGCTCTATGACGTATCAGCAGCAGATTCTCCCAATATAATGCGCGAAATCGGACGTTTGCGTGAGATTTCCTTCCGCAGTTCCGGTGGTGGTACCGGTAAGGATATAGATATCGATGAGTACGATACCGATTCCGAAAATCCCTACAAGCAGCTGATAGTTTGGGATCCTGATCAGATGGAGATTGTCGGCGGCTACCGTTACATAGATTGTTCCGGTGGCTTAGACCCCGCCAAGATGGCTACAAGCAAGCTGTTTCATTTTTCAAAACACTTTGTCAAGGATGTGTTGCCTTATACCATAGAGCTGGGCCGCTCATTCGTGCAGCCACTCTACCAGCGTCTTAACCTCAAACGCAAGGGTATCTTTGCGCTGGACAATCTTTGGGATGGACTTGGGGCGCTCACTGTAAAGTATGACACCCACCGTTATTTTTTTGGTAAAGTGACGATGTATTCCACCTATAATGTCAAGGCGCGCAATATATTGCTCTATTTTCTCCACCATTTTTTCCCAGACAACGACTCTCTTGTAACCCCTATAGAGCCGCTTGACAGTGACGCATCCAATCCTTATTATGCCTCTCTTTTTGAGGGACTTGAGTATAAGGAGGCTTACAAACGGCTTGTAGCCTCTCTTAAGGAGATGGGCGAGATGATACCTCCGCTGATCAACTCCTATATGAGTCTCTCACCGAGTATGCGCGTGTTCGGCACCTCCGTCAATAAAGAGTTCGGAGGAGTGGAGGAAACCGGTATTATGATGAATATTGAAGATATCTACCCTGAGAAGATTGAGCGGCACATTGCGTCGCTAAAGTTGCTTCGGGATAAAATCAAAGAGAAATATCGCTGGTGGAGACGTTAGGATATCCTATTTGCTCTCTTACTATAAACACGGAAGGGTACCTACTGCCGATTCTTGCCGCAAACTGTTGCGCCTCATACTTGGTGCGGAAGTCTCCCACAGTCACCTTGAAGTAGGGATTGACATGGCTGAGATATACCCTTATATGGGGAAATTCCTTTACAAACTGGTTTGCTATCGCCTCAGAGCGTACCCTGGCGTTCTGGCTGTTGTCGAAATAGATTCTGATGCGGTAGCCGGTAATCTTGCGCTCGGAGTTGCTGTTGATGTGGTTCAGAAGTGCGTTGCGAAGAGTGCCGGACTGTCGTATTGTGGCCGTACCGCCTCCGGGGAAGGACTCGCTCAGCAGTAAGAATATCTGTCTGCCTGCAAGCAGAGTATCGACTTCCATTTCAGTCCTGACATTTATGGTCGTGTCTTGCGGTATGTATTGATTCTGCGCAAAGAGGTTGCTCAATGATATGCAGAGGAGTATTGCAAGTGTTGAAAATATTCTTTTCATAAGGATGTTCATTGGGATTGTGAGTCAGGGGAAGGGGATTTAAAGGTGCGAACCAGTTCGCCGAGTACGACTCCCTTACCTGAGAGTTTCTTTCTGATGCCCCCGAAAACCACCAAACTATAGTCCACAGTCATATTCTCTATATCGAGATTTTCAACTGAAAAACCGCCTGTTGCGAGAACGGAGAGAGGGTTGAGCAACTCGGTTTTGATTGCCCATTTTAGGGAGTCCTCGCTGTTGGATGGAATTACAAGCTTATCCATTGAGGTCAGGAGTGCGAAAGGTTGGCCGTTGCCGCTATAAATGGTGGCTTCAAGATCCTTTGCAGTAAAGGTTGTAGAGGTGGGGTTGGCTACATCAATCATAAGGTTGAGAGTAGCGCAGACAGTGCCTTTCCCAAAAGATATGTTTTCGATTTGCTCTATATTGTAAGATTTGAATTGGAGCTTTTTGTAGTCCCGGCAGCCGCCAACCAGCAGCAATGTTGAGATTAAAAGCACAATGTTGCGAAATAATTTGTATCTCATATCAGCCCTTTTGTTTTCGCAAAGATATAAAAAACTTATCTTTGCGATATGAGAGACAACAAATTCCGTTCCGTCAAACCGATTACAGACCCGGCAAAGCCGCAGTTGTACATTGAGACTTATGGTTGCCAGATGAATGTCAACGATAGCGAGGTGGTGCTTTCTGTTATGCAGGATGCCGGTTATTCTCTTTGTGAGAAGATGGAGGATGCCGATGTGATACTTGTCAATACTTGTTCCATAAGGGAAAATGCCGAGCAGAGGGTTTTAGGACGCCTTGACCTGTTTCGTTTGGAAAAGAGGCGCCGTCCCGGTATTGTGGTAGGCGTTATAGGATGTATGGCCGAACGTCTCAAGGATCAATTGTTTGAATATCCGGTGGTGGATTTGGTTGCCGGTCCGGATGCATATCGTGACCTTCCACGTCTCGTGGAGGCGGCAAAAGCGGGTACGGGCCAAATCAATGTATTTCTTTCTCATGAGGAGACATATGCAGACATTACGCCTGTGAGGATGGACCGTAACGGCGTCAGTGCATTCATATCGATCATGAGAGGTTGTAACAACGTTTGCTCCTACTGTATCGTTCCCTTTGTGCGCGGAGCAGAACGCAGCCGTGACCCTCAGAGCATCGTCAGAGAGGCAGAATCTCTAATTGCCAACGGCTACAAGGAAATAAACCTCCTCGGACAGAATGTCGATTCCTACCTTTGGCTTGACCCTCACAACCCCTCTCGCCAGATCAATTTTGCTCGCTTGCTGGAACAGGTGGCTTTGATTGACCGCGGGGTAAGAATACGTTTCTCCACTTCTCATCCTAAAGATATGGGCAACAGCGTGCTCTACACTATGGCTATGTATGACAATATCTGCAAGCACATTCATCTGCCCGTACAGTCGGGCAGCAACTCCATGTTGGAGAAGATGAACCGCAAATATACCCGTGAAAGTTACCTGGAGCGCATAAACAAGATTCGCGAAATACTTCCGGACTGCGCAATTACGACCGATGTGATAGCGGGATTTTGTTCAGAGACCGAGCAGGACCATCTCGAGACCATATCCCTATTGGAAGAGGTGCAGTTTGACGGTGCATTTATGTTCCAATACTCGGAAAGACCCGGCACAAAAGCGGCAAGACGATTCAAAGACAATGTTCCACTCGAGGTCAAGACTGAGCGGCTCAACCGGATCATTACCCTGCAGAACGAAATTTCCCTGCGAAATAACCAATATACGGTGGGCTGCGAATATCAGGTGCTGGTAGAAGGACCTTCCAAACGTTCCGAAGAGGAACTGATGGGTCGTACTTCTCAGAACAAAACCTGCATCTTCCCTGCAGCAGGCCATAAGGCGGGAGACTTTATCAGAGTAAAAGTACTCTCCTGTACCTCGGCAACTCTTATTTGTGAACCAATGTCTTTAAAATAAACCTATATGAAACGCATTATCCTCCCCATTCTTATCTGCCTTTTTTTCGCCGGTTGCGGTCACAAAAAAAAGGTTGATCTGATTGTAATCAACGCCAATATCTATACTGTCGATGAAGATTTTTCCAAAGCGCAGGCATTTGCCGTCAATGACGGTAAATTTGTAGCCGTAGGCTCAACAAGATATATCAAAGCTGACTATAAGTCGGACAACGTAGTCAACCTCAGGAATAGTCCGGCCACCATATATCCGGGACTGAATGACTGTCACGGCCATCTTACTTCTCTTGGATATGCATTGCTCAAAGTAAACCTTAGAGGTGCCACATCTTATGCGGAAATGGTGGAACGTCTCCAAAAGGCGCAGCAGGAACATAATCTGACCTGTGTGTTGGGTGAAGGATGGGACCAGAACGACTGGACAGATGACAGATCGATGCCCACTTACCACCGTCTCAACGAAGCCTTTCCCGATATTCCGGTAATTCTCACGAGAGTCGATTATCATGCCACACTGGCCAACAAGGCTGCCATTGAGCTCGCGAGAATGAAGGACAACGGCACAGGACTCTTTATGGAGGGTTCGGGAGCACAGCTTGGTAATATTACTCCAAAATATACCGGCCAGGAAGTGGCACATATTATACTTACCGCACAGGAAAAGTGCTTTGAGGCAGGTCTCACCTCTATTACCTCCATGGGCGAGTCGCTTAGAAATCTCATGATATTTGACTCACTTTGCAATAACGGCCAACTCAAACTGCGTATAGATGCATATCTTTCGGCCTCAATGGCAAATATGGAGCACTTTACCGCTCCCTATCGCAATGACCGCCTGCGCATTGCAGGCCTTAAGCTCTTCCAGGACGGCGCTCTCGGCTCCAGAGGTGCACTATTGCTCGAACCCTATTCCGATGCTCCCAAAACTCGTGGCATACATGTTACCGGTGATGAGACGTTCCGCTCATGCCTTCAGTGGGCTGACGAGCATGGATTCCAGGTGGCCACCCACGCTATCGGGGATGCAGCCAACCGCTATGCACTCGATATGTACGGTGAAATCCTAAAGGGAGAGAACGATCGCAGATGGCGTATCGAACATGCACAGGTGGTAAATCCGGCAGATATGGATAAATTCGGGAAATTCTCGATCATACCCTCCGTACAGCCGACTCACTGCACTTCCGATATGTTTTGGGCAGCAGAACGTCTGGGTGACAGGATTGAACACGCTTACAACTTCAAACAACTTATGGACCGTCTCGGATGGATTCCTACAGGCACCGATTTTCCAATAGAGGACGTCAGTCCCATCAAGACATTCTTTGCGGCGGTATTTCGCAAAAATCTCGATTATCTTCCCGAAGAGGGATTCCGTATGGATGAAGGCTTGACAAGAGAAGAAACTCTGCGCTCAATGACCATT
>CAZRBY010000030.1:0-679 GCA_964598495.1 uncultured Muribaculaceae bacterium | reverse complement strand
TGCAGACTTCATCATCACTGACAGAGACATCATGACCGTCAGTGAACGCGAAATCCTCGCCACAAAAATTATCCGCACTTATGTGGGAGGGGAATTGGTATTCAAATAATCAGATCTTGTCGCCGTAAGCGAGGTCGCCCGCATCTCCCAATCCGGGGACGATGTAGGATTTGTTGGTAAGTTCTTCGTCTATGGCTGCAGTCCAGAAAGTCACCTTTTTGTGAGGAAGATTCTTGGAGAGATAGTCGATGCCATATTTTGATGCGATAGGACATACGAAGTGCGTGTGTATCGGAGTACCGCTCTCAAGCAATCTATCATAAGCCAGTACCGCAGATGCGCCGGTGGCAAGCATGGGGTCGGAAATGATCACGATCTTATTCTCTACCGACGGAGTGCTGGCATACTCGAGTTGGATGGTGAATTTGTTGTCCTTGCCGTACTTGCGGTATGCGGCGATAAAGGAGTTTTCAGCTTTGTCAAAATAGTTGAGAAGGCCCTGGTGCAGCGGAAGGCCGGCCCTGAGAATGGTGCTGAGCACTATCTTGTCATTAGAGAGATTGCAATTGGCTATTCCCAGAGGGGTTTCCACCTCTTTAGGGGAATAAGTGAGGGTTTTGCTGATCTCGTAAGCAAAGATTTCGCCGATCCTTTCAAGATTTCTGCGGAAACGCATACT
>CAZRBY010000029.1:6232-19898 GCA_964598495.1 uncultured Muribaculaceae bacterium | reverse complement strand
GCCCAAGCGTTTGCTGTGTGATTCGCGGCCGTTTTTGGAACTACCGACACCTTTTTTGTGAGCCATAATCTAATACGTTTTAATTAAGCGATTGTTTCAATTTGAATTTGAGTCAAATACTGGCGATGACCGTTTTTCTTCTGATAACCTTTACGGCGTTTCTTTTTGAAAACGATAACCTTATCACCTTTGAGATGGTCGAGAACGGTAGCTTTCACAACCGCACCTTCCACATAAGGAGAACCAACTTTGACTGCACCATCATTGTCAGTCAATAATACTTTATCAAAGTCAATAGAGGCACCTACTTCAGCCGCAAGGCGATGGACGAAGATTTTTCTGCCTGCTTCAACTTTGAATTGCTGTCCTGCAATATCTACAATTGCGTACATAAAATAAATTTTAAAAATTTATAACCGCAAGCGGATACAGCTTAAGTATCTCTTTTTCAACAGCTTAACGGTTGTCTATCAACATTTTCGGACTGCAAATATAATAATTTTGATAATTACTGCAAATTTTTTTGTCAAATAGTGCCCTATTGGTTATTTTTGTAACATTATTGTGATAATAACCTTTGTGCTACAAATGAACCTGCCTTTCAACTACGACCGCATTGCAAAAAACCAAGATATCATAGGGCGAAGAGATGAAGCTGATCTCTTTTTCAAGAGCCTCAGCGACAGAAAACGGAGCGTAGCCATCTATGGTGCGCCCAAAAGCGGAAAAGAGTCATTCATCAGATATTCTCTCGATGCTCTTGAATCCCGCGGGCAAAATTTCATTCTATGCGAAATAGACCTCTTCAACATCCGCACGATAGAAGACTTCATCTCATTTTTCAAGGAGAAGATGCTCGAATGTTACAATGAAATCCACTACAATTCCATACTTCCCTTTGAAATCCACGTTGACTCATTGGATGAACGAAAAATTCTCAACCTTCCGGAGATAATAGCTACCGATGCCGGCAAGACGATCATAGTCTATTTCAAAGAGTTCCAGAACTTACTTCAATGTAGCAGCGACGAACTGGAGCTGGATGACTTGGACAAAATCTGGTCAAAACAGACCAATGTCCGCTACATTTTCAGCGGTTCATTTGTCAACCAAATGAAGTACATATTCGAAGAAAAGAAATATTTCTACTATATGTGCGACGTGATTCCTCTCGAAAAACTTAAGAAAAAGGAGTGCGTAGAGTTCATTGTACGCTCATTTCAGATGTTGGGCAGAGTGATACAAGATGAGCAGGCGGCTCTGATTTATTATCTTGCGGACGGCAATATCTGGTATATTAAACACCTGTGTTCCATTTGCATGTCCATGCCGATAGGTTATGTTAACAATAACATCATCAAACAGGCTACAGAAAGTCTCATTTCCCTCCACACGCCCCGATTTATGCAGATCATGATGGATTTGACACCCAACCAGATCAATTTTCTAAAAGCAGTGGTAGACGGGGTACAGCGATTCAGCAGTCAGGAAATTCTAGAAGGATACCACCTCAACTCCTCGGCCAATGTTTTCCGTCTGAAAGATGCACTCAAGAAGAAGGAAGTGCTCACCTTTGACAAGGAGGATAACGCCATCATACTGGATACACTCTTTGCCTACTGGCTAAAAAACACATATTTTAACTAGCTCACCTGATTATGAAAAAATTAGTATTTCTGACAGGCGCAGGCATCAGCGCTGAAAGCGGCATAAAGACATTTCGAGATAGCGACGGATTGTGGGAAAATCACAGAGTAGAAGATGTCGCATCCATCGAAGGATGGTACCGCAACCCCAAACTGGTTATCGACTTTTATAATGAACGCCGTAGGCAGCTTGAAACCGTAAAACCCAACCGCGCACACGAGATTATCGCAGAACTGGAAAAATACTTTGAAGTAACGGTTGTAACCCAAAATGTGGATAATCTACACGAGAGAGCCGGCAGCACCAATATAATCCATCTCCACGGAGAACTGACCAAAATTCGCCCCGTGGATGGAGACGAACTTGATGCCATAGAAATCGGTTACGCAGATTTAAGCATCAACGATAAGGATAGCCGCGGAGTGCAACTGCGACCGCATATAGTATGGTTCGGGGAAGCTGTGCCCATGATTGAAAAAGCAGCAGCCTTGGTCTCCGGAGCCGATATTCTGGTAATTGTAGGCACATCTATGGCTGTCTATCCTGCTGCAGGGCTGATACACTATGCTCCTGCAGGTATTCCCATCTATCTGATCGACCCAAAACCTTCCGGACTCCACCATTCCGGACTCAAGCAGTTTGTCGAGAAGGCCACAACCGGTATGGAAAGGCTCAAAAAAGAGCTTCTGGATGAGTAATGCAAGGCAAATAGTACTCGGTATCACCGGCGCCAGCGGAGCAATATATGCGGAGAGTTATATCCGCGGATGCGCTCGGATGCGGGAGATTTCACTCAGTGTGATTTTCACCGAGACTGCACGCACCGTATGGTTGCGAGAACTCGGATATTATCCCGAAGAAATAATATCTGAATGCGGTGCCTCACTCCTGCCAAATAATAACTTCGATGCCCCTTTCTGCTCCGGGTCCGCTGCGGCAGATGTTCTGCTGGTACTCCCCTGCTCTATGGGAGCTCTTGCAAGAATAGCGGGCGGACTTGCCTCGGATGCCATCACCAGGATTGCGGACGTACAGCTCAAAGAAAGCAAACAACTTATAATAGTGCCTCGCGAAACTCCCCTCAACCTGATACACCTCCAAAATATGAAACTGCTGACGCAGGCAGGTGCAGTGATATGCCCCGCCTCGCCTTCTTTTTATAACAATCCCGCGACAATAAATGACCTTGCTGATTCATTTGTCGCAAGACTGCTTCAAATGACCGGGGTCAGGCCGCTGGAGAAAAAATACCAATGGAACAACATTCAAGACTGACAATATGAAAAGAAGCATATTCATTGCAGCACTATGTTTATCTACACTGTGGCTCGCTGCGCAAACTACTACTGTAAAATTTGCATTCATCGCGGACACGCACATTGCCGAAGGCTCCGCCACCAACGATGACCTTTTACAATGCATCAACGATATCAACAACTTGCAGAAAGAGTTGCAGTTTGTCATTTTCGCCGGAGATATAACGGAATTCGGAAACGACGAAGAGATTTTTCTTGCTAAAGAAATTATCGACAAACTGGAGATTCCCTATTATATTGTAGCCGGTAACCACGATTCTAAATGGTCTGAAAGCGGCTGTAATACCTTCGCAAAGGTATTCGGATATGAATATTTTGAATTTGAAGCCGGAGGTATCAAATTTCTGGGCAGCAACAGCGGTCCCAATATGAGAATGGCGCCGGCATTGATGCCCCACGAAAGTCTTGTATGGCTGGATTCCATTGCAAAAGCGATTCCCCGCAAGCAACCTGTTATATTTGTCAACCACTACCCCCAGGACACCTCGATGCTCAACTATTTTCAGGTACTCAACACTCTCAAACAGACAAACATTCAACTTGTAATGGGCGGTCACTGGCATCGCAACACCACACTCGATTATGACGGGGTGCCGGGAGTGCTCGGAAGAGCTCCTGCTGCCGGACGCAACGGCAATGTGGGATACAACATCGTAACCATAAGTAACAATCGTATCTCCATCAACGAACGCAAGGCGGCTGATGGTAATGGCAAAGGTGGAAAAACAGGCAAAGTCTGGTACTCCAGGGAGATGTTTCCAGAACCGCAATTCACTCCTGACATAGCCTCGGGCAGAAATAACAAATATGCACTTCCCGCGGACTTTCCTTGGATGACATTCGATGTCAACAGCGAATATCACCAGGTAGAGGCTATTTGGGAAAATCAGGATGAGAGCGATATCGGATGCGGTGCTGTATATGCCGGAAAGTATGTGCTATATGCCAACACACAAGGAGTCGTAAAGGCGCTGGATACTGCTACAGGTACCCTCAAATGGAGTTTTGCTACAGGAGGCAAGGTTTTCTCCACTCCGGCAGTGTCGGGGTCTAGAGTGGTTATCGGTTCTACGGACGGCTATATATACTGTCTCCATCTTCGCAAAGGCAAACTTTTGTGGAAATATAAGTGCAACAAATCCGTTCTCGGCTCGCCTGTAATTATGGACAACACGGTCTATATCGGCGCTTCTGACAATGTATTCAGGGCTATCAGCCTTCGTAAAGGGAAACTTTTGTGGAAATATGACTCTGTGAAAGGATTTGTCGAGTGCAAGCCTTTTGCTGACAAAGAACAGATTGTTTTCGGAGACTGGGCCAATTCCCTCTACTCTCTTGACCCTACCACAGGCAAAGAGCAGTGGGTATGGCGCAATAAGGGCAGCAGAATGCTCTCCCCTGCGGCAGTCTGGCCTGTCAAGAGTAACGGCAGGATTTTCATAGTTACTCCTGCCAGGAAATGTCACGCACTCGATGCAAGTACCGGAAAAGAGATCTGGACTGTTGACGGAGGGCGTGAATCTATTGCACTTTCAAAAGATGGCACAAAGATCTTTGTTAAGAATATGTTCAACTCCATACAGTGCCGGTCGACCCTGTCGGATGATCCCGGTCTTGATTGGAACATTAAAAGCGGTCTGGGCTACGACATAGCTCCTACTCCTTCTGTCACAATTCTCTTGAAAGATGGCAGGGAGATGCTTCTCGTCCCCACCGACAAAGGAAATATCTTCTGCTTCGACAGCAAAAACGGAAACCTTGTTTGGAAGCACAAGATTTCCGTTGCATTGATCAACTCCATCGAACCTGTCGGTCAAGACAAACTCCTGATTTCAACTATGGATGGAGTAGTGACAATGTTGTCCGTCACTTTTTGACCATCTCAATAGTATGGATAAGTCGGCCCTTACTATCGTAAGACTCCTGTCTGACACAGCCAAGGTCCTTTACCATCCAGGTAATTATAGTCACTTCTTCAGTAACTATTGCCACTCTGGTTTTCTGTTTTTCCTGTACTTTGGCAGCCTGAAATGTGCCCGCAGGTACGGTCACTTTTTCCATACCAAGCACCTTACGCTCCGTTAACCTGATAGTGCCACCGATATTGCCAACCCTGACCGACAAATTTCTATCGGGTAGTACGTCACCTGTCTTTATATCTGAAGGAACATATATAACACAACCTTTCATCATAAGGTCCTGTGTAGTCATTCCTTTTTTGATGGTCTCGATATTGACGGTCACCTCTCCATCTTTGACATAAAGTGACAAATTCGACGATTTGTCTTTAAAGAGGTGTTTCCCATCTTTGTCAAAATAAACCTGTTCTAAAACCACGAAAATATCATCCGTTGACTCAGCTCTTATGCTTTTGATAGTCTCATCATAAGAACCCATTAAGTCACCTTTATTGTTGTAAATCCTATACGACACCTGTGATCCCGCATGGGTGGCAAAATAATATTGAGCTCTAAGCGGCATTACTGCGGCCAAAGTGGCCAATAGTATCGGAATCATTCTTTTCATTCCACACAAAATTAGATTTTGTTGATGCTCTCAGCGGCAATCCAGCCCTGGCGTCCGTCAGAAAGTTCAATTTTTGTCCATTCGGCAAGTTCGTCAAGCAGAGATACCTTAGTCCCTTCATGAAGTACGAAAATGGACTTTCCGGCCTCTCCGGGTGAGCTTTTTACCGAGGCGACAGGAGCCATCACAATTGCAGAATCCTCTTTTATCGCATCTTTTCTCACACTTAATGAGAATGCAAATGAGACAAAAGCAAAGAGCAGGACAACACACGCAAGCACAAAAGAGGTTTTACGACTACGTAATGAAGAACCAAAACGGAATCCAAGCATCAGCACAGCCACTACTGCGACCAAAATAATTGAAATCCATGCCCAAACATCCGCTGAAAAAAGATATTTAATCTTCTTTACCCAGGTCACAAGTATAAAATCGGGCAGGACATCTATCTTGTCGAGAGTGAATCTCTGTGCAATTGCGAGATTATTCGCCGCATCAGCATGTGAAGGATCGAGCTTGAGCGCTCTCTCATAATAGAGGATAGCGTGCGTATTGTCATTACTCTTGAAATAACAATTCGCAATATTGTAATAGAGATCCGGAGAGACCTTCTGCTCGCCTTCTATCATAAGATAGAAGTTAAGCGCGTTGACATAGTCTTCTTCTGCATAGTAATCGGCTGCCATTTTCCAAAGGTCATCGACACTTTCCTGAGCGGAAACAGCATAATGGCTGAGCAACAATATCAGCGCAATGAGTGGTGCTACAGTGCTCCTTAAACGTTTGGTTGCACCTTTCAATTTAGATTCAATTTCTGAAAGGACACTCATTGCTTCTTCATAGAGACTCTCCATCTCCGCTGTCTTGGCATCAGGAGCATATCTTGCAAATTCACATCTGTCAAGAATGGATATGAATCGGGTTATCAGTTGTTCCGGAACACTCTTTTCTACCAGTGATGATGAAATTCTCTCTTTAGAAAGATCAGCCACAGGGATAATCAGTTTGTCGGAAACATAACCGAGCATCGCCTTGTGGAGTTCCTCGTAATATGCTCCGCTGAGCCCCTGTTTGAGATAGGTGCCGGCCTGTTGCAGACGCACACGGGCCATTTTTTTAGCCTTGCGATTACGGGTACCCACCACGTCAGTGCGCAGCACGGCTCTTTTTCTGAGGATTGCGCCTACCACAAAAAATAGCAGCACGATAAGTGCAATCAACCCGTAGAAATGGAGTGATCCCGCAAAGAAACTCCCTCTATCCCTCAGCAAAGGGGCACCTGTCGAGATATATCGAATATCTTCAGCCAGATTCTTGACACTCTGGCGAGTGACACCGGACATCACCACACCTCCATTATCGATTCCACTACCACGTCCCACCTTAACTGTGAGAGCGCCCGTATTTATAGTCCTGTATTGTTTGCCGGAAAGATCATAATATGAATATTCAATCGGAGCGATTTCAAAATCACCGTGGCTGCGTGGTATAAATGGATATTCAAATGTTTTGCTACCTGAAGTGCCGTCATACGACACCTTTTCGGTAGTTTTTACATCATAGAGCTCAAAATCGGATGGAAATTCCATTTTAGGAGCTTCCAGCATTGAAATATTGCCGGTTCCACTGATTGTAACCATCAGCGAAGCAGCCTCATGTGCAACAAGGCTGTCTTTACTTAATGATGAGCTGATCTTAAAATCTCCGACTCCACCTCCGAAAGAGGCAGGGGCAGACGGCAAAGCATTTACCGTAACCGTAGTTTCAGGGGTAAACAGACGCTTTCTGACTGTCTGAAAATTATCAAAAAAGTCATCGAAAATGCTTCTTGGTCCGGTGGTACCGGCACGTATCCTTACCACACAGATTATCTCCGCAGACTCGATATTAATCTTGCCTGTCTGCTGAGGAATAAGCATATATCTGCGAAGCAATGCCGCATTATATATAGTGCCGTCCAAATTTTCCCTATTGAATTCTATATTTTGCGGTGTATCAATCTCCCTGCTCCAAAAGCCGTTGAAGGTGGGAAATTTCACATCCTCAAAACTCGCAATGTCCACCTTGGTGTATAGCTTTAGCGTAGCTATTATGGGCTCACCCTTGACCACATTGCGCTTGTTAAGCGTCAATCTGAGGAAAATGTCATCGGACGAGGCACTTTGCATCCTTGAATCGCTCCGGCTCTGCTGTGCGTTTGCCTGCTGATCCTGATTCTGGCTTTGTCTCTCCTGCTGGCTGCCGACCACCTCTATGGTGACGCTGCGTGTGCTATACTGTTGCTTTTCTATGGTAGCAGTTGCAACCGGTATGGTAAAATTCCCCACTCCCTTAGCCTGGAGCAAATAAGTTACAGTCTCATTGTGTGTAGAAGTGCGTTTGCCGTTGATAATGCTGACACTGCTGGAAGTGCCTTTTTGCGGGCCCCACACTACATTGAAATCGTCGCTCCCCGGCCAATTAAAGTCAGACATCTTGCCATCCGAAGTGAAGACTATTCTGAATGTCTCGTCCATCGCCACTACGCTTGGAGCCTCAACAGTAAGTCCCTGACCAAATGCAGCCTTGGCCGATAAAAACAATAAAAAGAGAAATGTTAGTGTTCGTTTCATACTATCTCATCCGGTGTGATTACCAGTTTTTTTCTTTCTGTTTGGATTTCAATAAGAGGGCCTTTTCCTTCTTGACCTTCTCCTGGGTCTCCTTTTCTTTCTCCTGAATCGCCTGTAACATCTGCTGGGCGGCTTGTGGGGTTATTTTAGGAGGAGGAGTCCGGCCATCGCGCCGGTCCTGTTTGTTGTCATTATCGTTTTGTTCCTGGTTCTGGTCCTGATTCTGGTCCTGATTCTGGTCCTTGTCTTGATCCTTATTATCGTTCTGATTTTGGTCTTGGTTTTGATCCTGGTTCTGATCCTGGTTCTGATCCTGATTTTGGTCTTGATTCTGCTGCTGATCCTGAAGCATCTTCTGAGCGTATGCCAGGTTGGACTTTGTCTCCATATCATCGGGATTGCGACGCAGGGAATTCTTTAAGGCCTCTATAGCCTCAGCATACTTTTTCTGACTGAGCAATGAGTTTCCCATATTGTGATAAAGATCGGAACCGCGTTTCCCTTTTCCAAGTGAATCTGCCACCGATGAGTAGTATTTATCCGCTTCTGTAAAGTTTTCCATGCGGAAAAAGGTATTGCCGAGATTGTAACCGGCTGCATTTGAAAGAGAGTCGGTCACAAGAGCCTTCTTGTAGTTGATTTCAGCCTCCTGATACTTTTCCTTACGGAAATCTCTATTGCCCCGGCGAACCTGGGAACGGTCGGTCTGCGCAAAGGTCACTACTGCAGTCAGGCTGAGCGAAAACAATATCAAAATAATCCTTTTCATCATTTATCCTCCATTTTGAACAATTGTCTGCGGCCTTTTTTATTGGAAATCAGCAGTTCGAGTATAAGAAAAAAGAGTGCGATGCCGAAAAAGTACATATACTGCTCGTCAAAATCCTCGAAAACCACAGACTGAAACTCCTGCTCGTCCATCTCCTTAATATGGTCAATAATTGGATTTAAGCCAAATTCGCTGTTTCCTGCACGCACATAAAGCCCATCTCCTATATCGGCTATCTTTTTGAGTGTGTTTTCATCCAATCGGGTTACAACTATTTCCCCGTTCTTATCCTTGAGCAACTCTCCATTCATGGGAATAGGTTTGCCTTCAGGAGACCCTACACCGATGCAATAGATCCTGATCCCGCTGTCAACCACAGTGCGGGCCACTTCCATAACATCTCCCTCGTGATCTTCTCCGTCGGAAATAACAATGATTGCACGGCTGTTCTCACTCTGTGTGCTGAAACTGCGAGCGGAGGTTGCTATGGCATCGGCCAGCGCAGTGCCTTGTATAGGCACCGACCCTGTAGTGATGCTATTGAGGAAAATCTTGGCCGACACATAATCGGTAGTTATAGGAAGTTGAACGAAAGATTGCCCTGCAAAGAGGATCAATCCGATACGGTCACCTTGGAGACGGTCAACCAGTCGTTCGATTGCAAGTTTGGACCTTTCGAGACGGTTTGGAGAGTAATCCTCAGCAAGCATGGAGTTGGAGACATCCAGTGCTACCATCACTTCCACTCCCTTGCTCTGCCTCTCTTTGAGACGGGCTCCGCGTTGTGGCCTGACAAGTCCCAGCACGAAAAAGAACCAGGCAATCGCCATCAAGGTGATTTTGAACCACCCCCTGCCTCTGGAGACATCCGGCATCAGTTTAGCTACAAGTGCCGTGTCACCAAGTCTGGCAATCCTCCTTTTTTTGATACGGAGTGAAACTCCATAGAAAATGAAGAGGAATGGTATTACAAGTAAGAGGAGCAGATATTCTCCTTGTGCAAGGTGTATCATTCTATGGTATCCTCCTTATTACAAACAATCTGAATAAAAGTTCCGCCAGTAGGGCAAGCAGCGCTATTACCGCATACTTCATAAAGAGTTCCGAATAGATAGGAAAACTATCTACGGTCGTTTTACTCTTCTCCATTGCGTTGATCTCACCGTAAATCTCAAGAAGTTTCGTATTGTCAGTGGCCCTGAAATACTTTCCGCCGGTTTGAGCGGCTATTTCCTGGAGTAGTTTCTCGTCAATTTCCACCTCTATATCCTGCAGACGGACTCCCCATGGGGTCATAACCGGATAAGGTGCCGTACCCATCGCTCCCACCCCTATGGTATATACTCGAACATTATAAGTTTTGGCTATCTCCGCAGCCATCAGCGGGGCGATTTCACCGCGATTGTTGACGCCGTCAGTAAGCAGGATTACCACTTTGCTCTTGGCATCGGAGTCCTTGAGACGAGCAACCGCCGTGGCAAGTCCGTTTCCAATGGCAGTGCCATCCTCAATCAGTCCGGTCTCTATCTCCTTCATAAGGTTGATAAGCGTCACCCTGTCGGTAGTTAGCGGTGATTGAGTAAAACTTTCACCGGCGAAAACCACTATTCCGATACGGTCGGTAGGTCTTGAGGCTAAAAACTCAATCGCAATATCCTTAGCAGCACCGATTCGATCCGGTTTGAAGTCACGGGCAAGCATCGAAGTGGAGATATCCATTGTCAGCACGATGTCTATACCTTCGGTATCCACGGTCTCGAAGGTTTCCGATGTGCGCGGACGGGCAATAGCCACGATGATTGCAGCAATTGCAATCATCCTCAACACGAAGGGTACATGGCGCAACACTTTTTTAAATGTGCCACCTTTTACCTTCCAAGGGGTGGAATTTGACACAATCATAGATGGTGAAGACCCTCTGAATTCCCTCCAGATGTAAAGGGCGATCAATGGGACGAGTATAAACTCCAGCCAGAGCAGATATGGATATTCAAAAAACATTTACTACTCCTCCTTTTCTTTTTCAATTTCCTGCAAGAAGGTTGCGTTGACAAATCTTACTGCGGTAGGAATTGCCTCCTCATTCTCCCCAATCGAAGGGGTATGTTTCGCAAACTTTACAAAATCAGCCGTGGTAAAGAGTTCTCTCAGTTGTCCCATCAATTTAGGATCGATATCTTTGTCTTTCAGGTCATCAAACATCTCGTTTGAGGTTTGCTCCATCGCTGCAATATGGTATCTGTCGCTTATATATTTGCGCAAAGTGTCAGTCACAGCCGTATAGAATTGCTTATGGCGATTGTTCTGCCAGAGTTTTTGGCCACGGATCTTTTCAAGCGAACGCAATGCAACTATATGCGGAGGATCCTTGACTACCGGACGGCCGAAGAAGGAGCGTCCCTCCCTGGCTCTTTTGATAAAACGTATGATTAGCCATCCGAGAGCAACTGCAATCAGAACAATTCCTCCCCAGAAAAGTATTTCGGAGAAGGTTACCGGATATCTTATCTGTCCCTTGATATCAAAGGGAACGAATGTGGCAGTATCTATCTGAATGGTATTGACATCGAGGATCGGTCCGTCGTAGAAGAGAGTATCGACTGAACCGTCACTTCTCTCAATATGGACAATCACCGGCGGCAGGAAATAACTACCGCTATCGAATGCCGTAAGCGTCATTCTCCCCTCCACTTCAAGTCTTCCTCGCCTGAAAGAAATGGTATCTATGTGAAATTCCTTGATAGTCTCAACTCCGGGAGCTACCGGATCATCGGGTCTCTCTATATAATAATCTTCCCCTTCGGAAATCTTAACGGGAATACGCCACTCAATCTGGTCACCAATCAGTATCGAATCCCTGCTGAGCACCGATTTATATTGAGGCTCATTAGCCTTCTGAGCGAATAGGTTAATCGCACAGAAAAAGAGCGTCATTATGGTCAATAAATATCTTCTTTTCATCAAGCTCTGTTTTTGAAAAAGGAAATCAACTCTTTGACATAATCCTGATTAGTGCTGATACTGACATTATCCACTTTATACCTGCGCAGCAGATGAATTGTATCTTCGTAAAGATCCTTATTCCACTGCGCAAAGCTGCGACGCACCTTGGGAGAAGAGGAGTCGACCCACATTCCATGGCCGGTCTCCGCATCACGTATCCTTATCAGGCCGACATCAGGAATTTCCCTTTCGCGGGGGTCGTAGATATTGATTACAGAGAGATCGTGCCGTCCGGCTGCAATCTTAAGAGCTTCTTCATAACGCGGAGCTGAATTTTCGTCAGTATCCAGCATATCGGAGAGCAGAAATGCAGTACAACGCTTTTTAATGGCGTTGGTAAGATAGCGCAACGCTTCTCCTATGTCAGTTCCCTTCTCCTGAGGTTTGAATTCGAGAATCTCCCTGATAATCCTCAACAAGTGGCTGCGCCCCTTCTTTGGAGGAATGAACTTCTCTACCGTACTGCTGAAAAAAAGAGCTCCAACCTTGTCGTTGTTGATTGATGCAGAAAATGAAAGCACGGCAGCAACCTCCGCCATCAGATCCTTTTTGGACTTACCAACAGTACCAAATGCCCTGGAACCACTCACATCTATCAGGAGCATCACCGTAAGCTCTCTCTCCTCTTCGAAAACCTTAATATAGGGAGTTCTTAGACGGGCAGTGACATTCCAGTCCATACTGCGTACATCATCGCCGTATTGGTACTCACGTACCTCACTGAAAGCCATACCACGCCCTTTGAAGGCGGAGTGATACTCACCTGCAAATATCTGATGAGACAAAGCGCGGGTCTTTATCTCAATCTTCCTGACTTTTTTCAACAAATCCGTTTCCATCAATAATCATCTGCTATGGAACTTCAACTGCATTTAAAATATCGGCAATAATGGCCTCTGTAGTAACATTTTCGGCTTCAGCCTCATAGGTCAGGCCAATTCTATGTCTAAGCACCTCATAGCAAACCGCCCTGACATCCTCCGGAATAACATAGCCTCTGCGCTTGATAAAAGCATAGGCCTTAGCTGCCAATGAGAGAGATATGCTGGCACGGGGTGAACCTCCGAATGCTATCATATCCTTGAGTCTTGGCAAATTGTAATCTTCAGGATAACGTGTGGCGAAAACTATGTCGACTATGTATTTTTCAATTTTTTCATCCATATAGACATCCCTCACCACCTCTCTTGCACGGACAATGTCCTCGGGTTTGAGTACTGTGGAGGGTTTAGGGAAAGTGCCTGAATTGTTCATACGGATAATGAGTTTTTCCTCCTCCTTCTTGGGGTAACTTACCACTACTTTGAGCATAAATCTGTCTACCTGGGCCTCAGGCAGTGGATAGGTGCCCTCCTGCTCAATAGGGTTCTGAGTTGCCATTACGAGGAAAGGTTGCGGTAGAGGGAAACTGTCATCACCGATGGTTACCTGACGCTCCTGCATCGCCTCAAGCAATGCAGACTGCACTTTTGCAGGCGAACGGTTAATCTCATCCGCAAGCACGAAGTTGGCGAAAATGGGACCCTTCTTAATCTGGAACTGTTCGCTCTTCTGGCTATAAATGAGTGTACCGATGACGTCTGCCGGCAGGAGATCCGGAGTAAACTGTATTCTGCTGAATTTTGCATCCACAATGGATGCGAGAGTATTGATGGCCAAAGTCTTGGCAAGACCGGGCACGCCTTCGAGGAGGATGTGGCCATCGGCCAGAAGCCCGATCAGGAGGTTCTCCACCAGATGTTTCTGTCCCACAATAACCGTCCATGGCCGGTGGCAGCGACCAGGGTTTAATA
>CAZRBY010000029.1:5190-6221 GCA_964598495.1 uncultured Muribaculaceae bacterium | reverse complement strand
TCGTTGAGTTCTTTGATGTTTACGCTGTCCATATAGATAAATTGAATATTTTTGTACTTTTGTAATTTGTAACCTACAAAATTAATATTTTTTTCCAATGCGGCTCTTTGTTTCAATCTCTTTTAACGGCTGCGCTTACAGCGGATGGCAGATACAGAAGAATGCTGTCTCCGTACAGGCCGTTTTGGAGAGGGCATTGACTCTCGCAACAGGAGAGGTTATTTCCGTTACAGGCGCCGGAAGAACGGATGCCGGAGTCAATGCTCAAGGTTTTATAGCCCATTTTGACATTTCAGAGAAATGCAATAAAAAGCCAAAGGAGATATTACGCAAAATAAATGCCATTCTGCCTTCCGATATCATTGCTCAGAATATTTGTCAGGTTTCTGACGATGCGCACGCCCGTTTTGATGCCATAAGCCGTACATACAGTTATTATGTCCACACCGAAAAGGATCCTTTTGCCATTTTTTCATATCACTACAGACATCGCCTTGATATGGAAAGGATGAACATTGCTGCCAAGCACCTGCTCGGAACAAAGGATTTCTCGAGTTTTGAAAAGCTCGGAGGCGACAACAAAACATCCGTCTGCAGTGTCACATCGGCTCTCTGGGAACGGATTGATGAGACACACCTCTGCTTTTGCGTAACTGCAGACCGTTTTTTGAGAAATATGGTCAGGGCGATGGTTGGCACACTTTTGGATGTCGGCAGAGGAAAGAGAGAACCCGAATGGGTAGCACAACTGATAGAGGAAAAAGAGCGCTGCAGGGCAGGACAGTCAGTTCCCGGCCATGCGCTTTTCCTGACGGAAGTCAGATATCCTTATCCGATTTTTGAAAACAATAAAAAATAAAAACAGATACATTTATGCTTTTTACATTTCTACAGACAAGCACTGAAGTAATTGAGGGCACAATAGCCCCGGTGCAGGAGAACATGTCATTGATTGATATGGCAATCAAAGGTGGATGGCTGATGATAGTGCTAGCACTACTTTCAGTCATTGGCCTATATATTTTTGGTGA
>CAZRBY010000029.1:0-5180 GCA_964598495.1 uncultured Muribaculaceae bacterium | reverse complement strand
GATGGATCGATTCACGATTGTCTCGAATGGCTCGCGCCGGTACTTCGGGATGTTCTCGCGGATGCGGTCGAAGACAACGATTACGTCCTGGACGGTAAAAGCAAGTCAGCTCTGGGTCTATGCAAAAAAACCTCGTCCCCTATTGCCAGGCTGGTAGAGAAAGGAATCGAAAGAATTGACAAACCCCTCACTGACATACAGACAGCTGTGGAGAATGTCGGCAACCTCGAAGTTGCAAAGCTTGAGAAGGGGCTTCCCTTCCTGGCCACAATCGCCGGCGGTGCTCCCATGATAGGATTTCTCGGTACGGTAATGGGTATGATCCAGGCATTCTTCAATATGTCACAGGCAGGGAACAATATAGACATTACCCTCCTTTCTGGAGGTATTTATACCGCTATGGTTACTACCGTAGGTGGTCTGATAGTCGGCATTATGGCATATTTCGGCTACAACTACCTAACCGCAAGGGTCTCCGATGTGGTATTCAAGATGGAAAACATCACCATCGATCTTCTTGACACTTTACAGTCCAAACAGGACTCAACTATTTATTGATCCGGTTATGGCCATAAAACGTAAAACTAAGCCGGAAGCATCATTTTCGATGTCCTCAATGACGGACATCGTGTTTCTGCTGCTCCTATTTTTCCTGATAACTTCGACTCTTGTCAATCCCAATGCACTGAAGCTTCTGCTGCCAAAGAGTACGGGGCAAGTGTCTGCCAAGGCCACGGTGAGCGTCTCAATAAAGCACTATCCCGAGCAGAACATGGTATCATACCATATCAACGGCAACAGTACGCCCGTCCGCTTTGATCAAATTGAAGGAAGCGTCATAGAGCTACTACAGAATGAAGATGACCCCACTTTTTCCATCTATGCAGATGAGACTGTTCCTATCAAGGAGGTTGTGGCACTGATGAACATTGCTAAGCGCAACAAATACAAAGTGATAATGGCGACCTCGCCGGAATAATAATTTTTAGAAATGGAATCCGGGATCAGGGACGGCAAATCCAATATGTTTGGCATTGTATTGACGGTGATATTCCATATCGCTCTGCTCTTTATTGGCGTCGGCTCCGGACTCAAATACAACTACCCTCCGCCCGAAGAGAAGGCAATTCTAATGGATTTTATTTCCGAAGAGGAACCTAAGCCCATTGAAGTGGCGGCCGGCATCGAGCCTAGGGTTCCAAACCCAAATCCTGAAGAGGAAGTTAGGCTTGTACAGCGCTCCGATGGTCCGGTAGAAGGTACCAAGAGCAACGAGGCGTTAGAGGCGACCGTAGGTGATGATGGAGATGTGGAGGTACCTGAACCGCCCCGTAAGGAAATCAACCGCAGGGCTCTTTTCTCCGCAGCTGACAATAATAAAAAGGACACTCTTGCACCTCAAACCGCCGAGACTCCTTCGGACAATCTCACGGCAGGCCACGCTCAGGGTAATACGCGGACAGGCTCAACTGACGGCACTCCCAGTGCACAGCTCAAAGGACGATCGGTGATGGGGTCACTGCCACTTCCTACCTATTCCGTACAGGCCTCCGGCCGCGTGGTAGTCAGGATAATGGTGGATAGAAATGGCAATGTCACTTCCGCCATTCCCGGTGCAACAGGGACTACGGTCACAAATAAAATCCTATGGGATGCTGCCAAAGAGGCTGCCCTAAAGGCAAAATTCAACACCAGCAGTACCATCTCACAGGAAGGTACCATTACCTATATTTTCACACTGAAATAACTCTCTTTTTTCATTATATTTGCCGCTGATTCATCAATTAACAGCAACTACTGTAATGAAAAGACTCATTTCCACATTTATCATGCTGATGGTTGTCATCAGCGTTTCTTTTTCCCAAGAATTGCCAAAACGTGAGTTCCGCGGCGCCTGGTTACATATTGTCGGCAACCAGCAGATGCGGACCATGACGATGGAGGAAATCCAAGAATGGTTTATAAAATCACTGGATAAACTCCAGGAACTTGGCTGCAATGCGATTCTATTTCAGGTAAGGCCTCAAGCAGATGCTTTCTATGAGTCGGATATAGAGCCCTGGACCCGTTTTTTGACCGGAGAGCAGGGCAAAGCTCCTGATCCTTACTGGGATCCGATGGCATTTCTGATTAAAGAGACTCATGCGCGAGGTATGGAGTTTCATGCCTGGCTCAACCCTTATAGAGTAACTTCAAACGACACCGAGACGCTCCACCCCGATCACCTATATTTCAAGAAACCTGAAATATTTAAGAAATATGGCAAACAGCTCTATTTTGATCCGGGCGAACCCGAATCGGTGGCACACACAGTAAAGGTTATCGTGGATATCGTCAATAGGTATGACGTGGATGCAATTCATTTTGACGACTATTTCTATCCTTATCCGGTGCCATACGAAGAGTTCCACGATGATGACTCTTTCGTGAAATATGGAAAGTCTCAGGGGTTTGAGTATTGGCAAAAGAATGACTGGAGAAAAAACAATGTGGAGACTCTGATGCGTGAAATAAATACGGCCATAAAGGCTGTCAAACCCTGGATAAGGTTTGGCATTTCACCTTTCGGCATCCACAGAAATTTAAAGGATACTCCGGACGGCAGCGGCAGTAAGACCAACGGTCTCTCCAACTATGAACAACTCTTCGCAGATGTTCCGGGCTGGGCTGAGAAAGGCATCATCGACTATATTGTACCACAGCTTTATTGGAAAATAGGTCATCCTGCCGCAGATTACGATGTGCTTATAAATTGGTGGAACGATAGCAATTTCAAAGGACATCTTTATATCGGACAGAGCATCTCAACATTCAACGAGCCTGACCTCGACAATCCCAAGATTACTCAGATGCCCAGAAAAATGGAGCTTGTGCGCACTCTACCAAATGTTGACGGTAATGTATGGTGGCCCGGCTGGACTTTAACACCACCCCCGGTAATCAAAGCAGAGGGACAACGCCAAGACCCTCCCCGCAGAGCTGAACAGACGCCTTCTCTTCCCTTATCCATAACTGATTCTCTACAAAATGTGTATCAGCGCTACATTGCTTTAATACCGGCATACACTGACCTTGATGCCATCAATCCCGACCCCGTAGAGTCTATGAAGATCAGACATGGCTCTATCGTATGGGAGGTGGAACCCACCGATGACGTGATGCAGGAACCACATTTTTATGTAGTTTACAGATTCCCGGAAAATGAAGAGATCAATTTGGATGACAGCCAATACATTGTCAAAATCACCAAAGAACGGAGCTTCAAACCCGAAGGAAAGAGAGATCGTAAATTCAAGTATGTGGTAACTGTGGTTGACAGATGCTGGAACGAAAGTGTAGCATCAGAAGCAGTTGTTTGGTAGGAAATCCCATTCTGACTGCTCTTTGGGATCACCGTAAAAATGTAATTCGATGTCAGGAGAATAATAACAAGTCTCTTTTTTATTAAAAATCACAACGAAAGCGGATTTTTTTACAATATCTGAAAAGAAAGATTGGAATTCTTCATATTCTTGAACATACGAATCATATAATCGTTTTGTTTCAACCGGATTAGTGTAAAAAAGATAGTGGTTACATGAATCCCGAGACAATGTTATCGGACTGTACCTACAATATAAAGGAATCGTATCATTTTTAAATAAAAGGAATGCGTCCCCCACACCTGAATCTGATGTACTGATAAGCTGCTTTAACAACTCATCGCTTTTAAGTGCCTCTTTTCGATTCCTGATTGACTCAACATCTTTTACGGACACAAGCTCTTTTTTAGGATATAAACTGATTGTGGAATCTGTGCTGTTATCTATCTTGACTTTATAAAAAATCCACCATGGTCCTAACTCATCTCCACTTTGTTGTTGACTTGAATAGATATCTTCAAACTCAATCAAGTTGTTTGTGGTGTCGGAGGCATGGTTGTTTTTTGATTTCTTGACTTGAGAACAACCAATCAATGTAAATAAACAAACCAAAATAAAAAGATATATAACATAAACCCTGAAAGTTTTTGTCTAACTTCCAGGGTTCACATCGCTTTAAGCTATTTTTATTTCATATAAGAGTATCTGTAATCAGTAGGAGAAACCAGAGTCTCTTTTATTGTACGGGGGATTGTCCAGCGAATGAGGTTGAACTCTCCGCCCGCCTTGTCGTTGGTACCTGAGGCGCGGGAGCCGCCAAATGGCTGCATTCCTACAACCGCTCCGGTAGGCTTGTCGTTGATGTAGAAGTTACCTGCCGTATAGCGCAGTCTGTCGGCTATCTTCTGAACTGCCATCCTGTCTCGTCCAAACACTGCTCCGGTAAGGCCGTAGATGGTAGAGGTATCGCAAAGTTCCACTGCCTTATCAATTTCTGCATCTTTATATACATATACTGTAAGTACGGGACCGAAAATCTCCTCAACCATAGATTTGAAATGAGGATCCGTAGTCTCAATGACGGTAGGCTGCACAAAATAACCCTTGCTCTTGTCGCATCCGCCACCCATTACAATTTTAGCATCTTTACTCTTGCGGGCATATTCGATGTAAGAGGAGATATTGTCAAAAGAGGCCTCGTCGATCACTGCATTTACAAAGTTGGAAGGATCGCAAACATCACCCATCTTGATCTCCGATGCCTGTGCCTTAATGCCCTCAAGAATTGCAGGCCAAAGAGAAGCGGGGACATACATTCTAGAAGCTGCTGAGCACTTCTGGCCCTGGAATTCAAATGCCCCGCAGAATGCTGCAGTAGCAACTTCCTGTACAGGTGCTGAAGGATGTACAAAGATAAAGTCCTTTCCGCCCGTCTCTCCGACCAAACGAGGATAGGAGATGTATTTCTCAAGATTCTCAGCTGCCTGCTTCCAAAGGTTATTGAAGGTAACGTTGGATCCGGTGAAGTGAACACCTGCCAGGTATTTGGAGTTAAACACAACATTACCAATCACTTTACCCGGACCGGGAAGATAGTTGATCACGCCATCCGGCACACCTGCCTCCTTAAAGACCTTCATCAGATAGTAGTTGGAGAGCAATGCGGTAGTAGCAGGCTTCCATACGGTCACGTTGCCCATCAATATGGGGGACATATTCAGGTTAGCTGCGATGGAGGTAAAGTTGAAGGGACTTACAGCAAACACAAAGCCCTCCAGTGCTCTGTACTCAACGCCGTTGATCTGTCCGGGACCGCTC
>CAZRBY010000028.1:0-19994 GCA_964598495.1 uncultured Muribaculaceae bacterium | reverse complement strand
TGTACACCGACCGCCTTGTCATGGGGCTGGAGCTTTATGCCGGTCATAAGATTGTTGAGGCTTCTCGCTATGTTTTTAGGGTTGTCGGTATCGCCCAGAGTGTGACCGAAATTCTTTGCAAAGCGGCGCAACTCCAGGAGTTTGTCAGGATTGGGGTTGTCGTGCACACGATAAACAAAAGTGGGGTTTACGGATTTGCATTTTCTGGCTACCTGATGAGCTACATAGCGGTTTGCCAATAGCATAAATTCTTCAATAAGCCAATTGCTTTCCACGGATTCCTGGCGGCATACATCCAGCGGCTTGCCCTCTTTATCCACGATTACCTTCATCTCGGGACGTTCAAACTTGATGGCACCGTGTTCGAAGCGTTTCCTGCGGAGAATTGTGGCGATGGAGTGGAGTTTGAGTATCTCTTTGCAGAGAGGTCCGTGCATATCTTTGATGATCTCCTGCACCTGCTCGTAATCGAATCTGTGGTCGGAATTGATGATTGTGCGTCCGAATTTGGCATCCAGTACTTTTGCGTCGTCGTCAATTTTAAAGATGACCGAGTAGCAGAGTTTATCCTCATTTGGACGGAGTGAACAGAGATTGTTGGAGAGTTTTTCGGGGAGCATCGGTATGGTTCTGTCCACCAGATAGACGGAAGTGGCACGGTTGAAGGCCTCTTTGTCCACCGGAGTATCGGGTGTCACGTAATGTGTAACATCAGCGATGTGGATTCCTACCTCCCAGATTCCCTTTTCCAGTTCTCTGATGGAGAGTGCGTCGTCAAAGTCCTTGGCATCCGAGGGGTCTATGGTAAAGGTGGTAACGGGGCGATAGTCCCATCTTTTGGAGATCTCATCGGCGGTTATTACATCTGAGATAGCGTTGGCAGCACTCTCAACCTCCGGCTCGAAACGGTATGGGAGATTGTATTGTGCAAGGATGGAGTGCATCTCGGTGTCGTTTTCTCCCGGGACTCCGAGTACATCCACTATTTTGCCGAGAGGTTCGGGACTGCGGCGCGGCCAATCGGTTACCAATACGGCTACCTTTATTCCTTTGGCCGCCTTGATGCCGCCCATTTCCGGCAATTCGTCAAGGCTCTCCACAGGTATACGGATGTCGTATGGCATATTTCGGCTCTCCACTATTGCCCACACCTGCTTTCCAACTATGTGCAGCACTCCGATATGGGGTTTATGTGAACGTTCGATGATATGTACTACCTCGCCTTCAACCCTGCGCACTCTTGGGTCGATGTTTTTGGGAATAAGAATCTTGACGCGGTCTCCATGCAGAGCGCCGCGCATTTTACTGATGTGGATGAATATATCATTGGGAATACCTTCAACAGTGACAAATCCGAATCCGTCTCTGGTGAGATTGATTATGCCTTCAGCCTCGACTTTGCTTTTGCTTCGCCTGTCGGATGCCTTTACCGGATCCTGAATCCTTCTTGTGTTCTTTTTATTGCCTTTGGAAGATTTCCTCTCGCCGGAATCATTTTTCTTTCTCTTTGTTGCCATAATTCGTAACTTTGTACATTCGTCCGATCGGACAAAATATTGTAACAAATTTAGTAAAAATAGAATAGATAATGAATAAAAAAGTACTCTTGATAATAATGGACGGCTGGGGGGAAGGGCGTCAAGATCACTCTAATGCTATATATACAGCCGGAACACCGGAAATTGATGCTCTGAAAGCAAAATATCCATTTTCGCAGCTGAGCGCAAGCGGTGAGGATGTGGGGCTTCCCGATGGGCAGATGGGAAATTCCGAGGTGGGACACCTCAATATCGGGGCCGGACGTGTGGTTTATCAAGATCTGGTCAAGATCAATATAGCTTGTCGCGAACATGCTCTTATGTCCAACAAGGAGATTGCAGCAGCTTACGAATATGTGAAAAAATCGGGCAAGCAACTCCATTTCATGGGACTTTGCTCGCACGGAGGGGTACACAGTTCTCTCAACCATCTTTACGAATTCTTGCGTGAAGCCGCCAATGCAGGTTTGGAAAAGGTGTATGTTCACTGTTTTATGGATGGCCGTGATACCGACCCTCGAAGTGGAAAAGGCTATGTTGCCGAACTTGAAGAGGTTCTTTCTCGCACGACGGGAAAGATAGCCTCCGTAGTGGGCCGCTATTATGCAATGGATAGGGATAAGAGATGGGAAAGAATTAAAGAGGCCTATGATCTTCTTGTCAGCGGCAAAGGCCGCAAGGCCCTTTCAGCAGTGGATGCCATCGAGGAATCCTATAAAGAGGAGGTTACCGATGAATTCATCAAGCCGATATCCATTGTGGAGAAGAATGGTGCTCCTGTGGCTACCATAGAGGAGGGAGATGCTGTCATCTTCTTCAATTTCAGAAATGACCGTGCCCGCGAAATCACATACGTCCTCACCCAGGCCGATATGCCTGAAGCCGGAATGCATACCATTCCTCTTTACTATTGCACTCTGACTCCCTATGATGATAAATTTAAGGGACTCCATATCCTTTTTGACAAGGAAAATGTGCCTCAAACTATCGGAGAGGTGGTCTCTTCTCTTGGAAATAGACAGCTCCGCATTGCCGAAACGGAAAAATATGCACACGTAACCTTTTTCTTCAACGGCGGACGCGAAAAAGAATTCGCCGGAGAGGATCGTATATTGATCAATTCCCCGAAAGTGGCAACATACGATCTAAAGCCGGAAATGAGTGCGCCGGAAGTAAAGGATGCGCTCGTAGCCGAACTTGCCACAGGCAAACACGATATGGTGATACTCAACTTCGCCAACGGAGATATGGTGGGACATACAGGTGTCTATGATGCCATTCTTAAGGCTGTAAGGACGGTTGATTATTGTGTGGGTGAGGTTGTCAGGGCGGCACGTAAAGCCGGTTATTCGGTTCTTATCACTGCCGACCACGGCAATGCCGACTATGCAGTCAATGAAGACGGCACTCCAAATACAGCTCACTCACTCAACAAAGTGCCCTTTATAGTGGTTGATGATGACGTGAAAGAGGTCAGCGACGGTATACTGGCCGATATTGCGCCTACCATGCTCAAACTGATGGGCATTCCTCAGCCGGAAATCATGACGGGCCGTTCACTAATAAAGATATAAACTAATAGAAACCCTTTGTAATGTCATTTGTCCACCTCCACGTCCACTCGCAATACTCCATTCTCGACGGAGCCTCTCCAATCAAGTCCCTTTTTCAAAAGGCGCAAAAGTACGGACAGCCCGCTCTTGCACTAACCGATCACGGTTACATGTATGGCGTAAAGGAATTCTTGAGGGTGGCAGCTGACTATCCCTCTGTCAAACCCATTGTCGGATGTGAGGTCTATGTGGCACTGGAGGACAGGCATACACGTCGCGGAAAAATTGATCAGAAGGCTTATCACCTGATTCTTCTGGCCAAAAATATCACAGGGTATCACAATTTGGTCAAACTATGCTCTCTTGGTAATATTGAGGGTTTTTATTTTCATCCGAGAATCGACCGAGAATTGATTGAAAAATATCACGAGGGATTGATTTGCACCACTGCCTGTCTTGGCGGAGAAGTACCGAGACGCATCATGGAAGGAAATATGGAGGCAGCTGAAGAGGCTGTACTTTGGTACAAATCCATTTTTGGTAAAGACTATTATCTCGAGGTTCAGAGCCATCCCACGGATGTGCCTCTCGCTCCGGAGGAGACATTTGAAAAACAGCAGATAGTCAATGAGGCAATTTATGCTCTTGCACAAAAGCACGACATAAAGGTAATTGCTACCAACGATGTCCATTTTGTTGACAGGGAGGACGGTCCCGCGCATGATCGTCTTATTTGTCTCACATTCAATAACAATGTTGATGACCCCGAAAGGCTGCGTTATACTCAACAGGAGTTTTTCAAAAGTAAAGAAGAAATGGCGGCTCTCTTTCCCGGTCATCCGGAGGTGCTGTCCAATACTCTCGAAATCGCAGACAAGGTTGAGCTCTATTCCATCGACTCCGACCCGATTCTGCCCCACTTCCCCATTCCGGAAGAGTATAAAGATTCGGACGAATATTTGAGACATCTCACCTATAAAGGTGCGGAAATGCGTTATGGAAAAGAGATTCCTCAAAAGGTATGCGACAGGATTGAATTTGAGCTTGAAACCATCAAAAAGATGGGATATCCCGACTACTTCCTCATTGTACAGGACTTTATCGAAGCTGCACGCAATATGGGCGTTTCGGTAGGTCCGGGACGTGGTTCGGCAGCTGGATCCGTAGTGGCATACTGTCTCAAGATTACCAATATCGACCCTATCGAATATGACCTTCTGTTTGAACGTTTTCTAAATCCCGACCGTATTTCGATGCCCGATATGGATATCGACTTTGACGACGAAGGACGTTCCAAGGTATTCAAATATGTTGAGGATAAATATGGCAAAGACCATGTTGCCCATGTTGTAACATTCGGTACTATGGCGACCAAGAGTGCTATCAGGGATGTTGCTCGCATCGAACAAGTACCCCTTCAGGATGCGGACCGTCTGAGCAAACTCGTCCCAAGGTCATTTGAAATAGATGCTTACGACAAGAACGATTCTACTTCGCTGATTAAGGTAGAGGTGCCTCCGACCGTGAAACTCTGTGTAGAGAGAATACAGGACTTCAAAGATGCCCTCGATTCGGATGACAAAAATCTGAGCAATACGATTAAATATGCTCAGCAGCTTGAAGGCAGCATCCGCCAGACCGGAGTTCATGCTTGTGCCCTTATCATAGGTCGCGAAGACCTAACCAACATAATTCCCATAGCAGTGGAGGAGGACAAGGATAGCAAGGAAAAAATTTGGGTTTCCCAGTATGAAGGTTCCTATATCGAGCAGGTGGGGATGCTCAAAATGGACTTTCTCGGTCTTAAGACTCTTTCAATCATCAAAGAGACGATGTCCAATATTGTTGAGAGCGGCCATGAGCCTTTTGATATAGAGGCTATTCCTATTGATGACCCTCTTACCTACAAGCTTTTCAGCAAGGGTAATACCACGGCAGTCTTCCAGTTTGAATCCGACGGTATGAAAAAATGGCTTCGTGAACTGCATCCGACCCGTTTTGAGGACCTGATTGCGATGAATGCTCTCTATCGTCCCGGTCCTATGGAATATATTCCCGATTTTGTTGCCCGTAAACATGGAAAACAGGAGATTACATATGACCTGAAGGAGATGGAGGAGTATCTTGAGGACACCTATGGCATTACGGTATATCAGGAACAGGTGATGCGTCTATCTCAGGAACTTGCCGGATTTACCCCCGGTATGGCCGATACGCTTCGAAAGGCTATGGGCAAAAAACAGCTCAGCGTGATGGAGAAGCTCAATGACCGGTTTATGGAGGGAGCTTTGGCAAAAGGCCATCCGCAAGAGATTTTGGAAAAGATCTGGAAGGACTGGAAGAGTTTTGCGGAGTATGCGTTCAACAAGTCACACGCCACCTGTTATGCCTGGCTGGGTTACCAGACGGGCTATCTTAAGGCACACTATCCTGCTCAATTCCTTGCAGCCAACCTCAGCAAAAACCTCAACGACATTGAGGAAATCACCAAGCTGATGGATGATTGCAAAAGAATGAAAATCGAAGTTCTCGGGCCGGACATCAATGAGAGCCGCACCACATTTACCGTCAACAAGAAGGGCAATATCCGTTTCGGCATGGCCGGCATCAAAGGTGTGGGAACTAATGTCATCAATGCGATTATCGAGGAAAGGGAACGCGGAGGTTCGTTTACCGATATATTTGACTTCGTAGAAAGGCTCCCTTCCGGTGTTGTCAACCGCAAGGTCATAGAGTGTCTCATTTATTCGGGCTCGTTCGACTCATTCAGCGACATGCACCGGACGCAGTATTTCCTTTTCAACAATAAGGACGAGTCTTTTATCGACGCACTTCTAAAATATACCTATAAATATCAGAATGACTCCGTTATGCAGGGAGGTCTCTTTGGGGAAACCGAAGAGATGAAGCCGGTGCGTCCGGAGATCCCGCCCCTTCAAGAATATGATGAGATAGAACTTCTCAAAAAGGAGAAAGAACTTGTAGGTATGTATATATCTTCACACCCGTTGGACAAATTCCGATTTGAATTTGACAATTTAGTGACGGTAGAACTTAGCGAGGTTCGCAGTATAGAGGACAATCTCTCGAGGGATCCCAAACTCCGGAATATAGAATTTACAGTCGGTGGCCTTGTGACTGATGTGCAGATTAAATATACTCGCACCGGTAATCGCCCGTGGTGCACATTCACCGTAGAGGATTTCAATAGCAGCCATACATTCTCCCTTTCGGGAAAAAGCTATGAGACTCATATGCAATATATGGTTGACCACACCGCTTTGCTGATCAAATGTGTGACGAAAGAGCTTTTCCGTAAGGAATCGTCAGAAGAGAAGAAAGTTCAGGAGTATCGTCTTTTCATCTCCAATATGACTCTCCTCTCCAACGCAAAAGAGCAATTTTTCAAAGAATTCCATATATCAATGGATCTGGAGCAATCAGATGCGGATTTCCGCAAAGCCTTGACAAAGAAATTGCGTACCCATAAAGGGGAGACCCCTCTTTTCATAGACCTGTCATTTGATCATAACGGAAAAAAAGAGATCGTTTCTCTCTATTCAAACAAATTCAGGGTATCCGTCGATGGAGAGCTCGTGGATTGGCTTTACGAGCAGGGCCTGGATTGTCGTGTAGTCAAGAAGATGAATTGGTAAAGAGATTCAGTAACTCCTCTATTGATTTTGCGATTAGAGTTTCCCCATCCGGAAACGAAACGACGAATTCTGCGGATGAAATACATTGCACCGAAATAATCTCTTTTGAAGGAGCCGTGGGTGCAAATCCTTTGCGCTTGAGCGCATTTCCAACCCAAAATGCACTTCGTGCCTCCCCGTCGACACCGACTGGATTTTCCGAAGGGACAGGGGATATTTTTCCGGAATATGAGTCGAAAACCACCCCCTTTTTGCTGAAGAAAGATTCCAGCACTCCGCTGAGAATCAAATCCTCCGGTGTACCGCAAACCATCGGTGCCGAGGAGCGGTTGTCCTTTGCGCCTCTCTCCTGAAGCCAGAGCTTGTCACCGAGCTGGATGGCGGAATCCAGGTCGTGGGTAGAGAGCAGGATGCTTTTCTTTTGCTCCCGCGCAAGTTTGCGTAAAAGTACCATTATCTCTATCCTGCTTGTGACATCCAGAAATGCTGTGGGCTCGTCGAGTATGATTATGGGACACTCCTGGGCCAGCACTTTGGCTATAAAGGCCTTCTGTCGCTCTCCGTCGCTCAGTTCCGACACATAGGACGAGGCTTTATGCGTGATACCCACCGCCTCAATAGCCCTTGAGATTGCCTCGTGGTCGCTCTCTTTGAGCTGCCCGAAGCAGCCCGTGTGCGGATACCTGCCAAGAGATACCAGATCATAAACAGTTATACCTCCTGCATAGGTTTTTTCAGTGAGTACAACTCCTATGAGGGTGGATAGACGGTTGTGCGAATAACTCCCAAGAGGAGTTCCGAATACTTTCACACCGCCTGCCAAAGGGGGTAGGAGGCCGCATAGGGTCTTTATGAGAGTAGACTTTCCGGCACCGTTGAGGCCGAGCAAACAGGTTACTTCACCGCTCTGCAGCTCCAGATCCAGCGAATTGTGGATGACCTTGCGCCGGCCGCTCCTCAGAGAATATCCGATGGCCAGTCCATGGGCCGATATGGTGATCTGATGTTTCATCTCAATTGAAATATTGGATATTCCTACGGTTGACAATGACATATATGATGACCGGTGCGCCGATAATCGGGGTTATGGCATTGAGCGGCAATATGGAGTTGCTACCGGGCACCACTGTCAGCATATTGCACAAAAGTGCGACACAGGCACCTGCAAGCAGGGTAATCGGCAGCAGCTGCTTGTGATTGGAGGTTCCGAGCAGCAGTCGTGCAATATGAGGTACGGCAAGTCCGATAAAGGAAATGGGACCGCAGAAAGCAGTTGTGGCAGCGGTGAGTATTCCGGTACAGAGAAGAATGGCAATCCGGACTCTTTTGACTCGTACACCCAGATTGGCAGCATACGACTCTCCGAGCAGCAGCGCGTTGAGGGGCTTGATCAGGAAAATCGAACCGAGCAGCCCACCGGCTGCAAATACAACGAACCATGGGAGTTTCTCCATGGAGACTCCGGTGAAGTCGCCCATACCCCAAAGCACAAACTGATGCACTTTGTCCGGAGAAGCGTGATAGTTGAGTATAGAGATAATCGAGGAGGCGAGATACCCCACCATTATACCGATTATGAGCAGCATCACGCTGTTCCGCACTTTTCGGGAAAAACCGATAATGATGAGCAATACGACCGAGGCTCCGACAAATGCTGCGAGTATCGTGGAGAGATAAGTGTTGAACGAGAAATAAATCATCACAAGTGCAACACCGAGATAGGCGCCGTCGCTGATACCCAGGATCGAGGGGCCCGCAAGAGGATTTTTGAAAAGAGTCTGCAGCAGAAGTCCACTCACCGCAAGAGAAGCTCCGGCAAAGAGAGCCGTTATGGTCTGGGGGAGCCTCGACTGCATCACAATCTGCACCCAGGTTTGGCGGCCTTCAAATGTTCCGGCAAGGATTTCCAATACGGAGCGTATCGGTATCCTGACTGCACCATATAGCAGTCCGCCGCAGAAAAGCAGCAGCAAAGCAGCTCCAAGGCAGATATAGACTGTAATATGTTTGCTTCTTCCTTTCAAATTATTTCATTTTGACATAATATCTCGGACTATATCCCGACAAAATTTCCGGATGGTAAATAGAGATCAAATCTTCCAGAAGACGGTCGGGGTGAAGCGTGATATCGTCGTAATATGTTGTTTTTGTCGTGTGGCAAATATAAATATTCCTCTCCTTGAATGGTCTGAAATTGCTATAGGGCTGATATTCATCTTTCAGAATGTCGTATGTATATTCGTGTTTGGTGTCATATTTGAAAAGCCACAAATCCGCATCATGAGCCCTGTCCAGAACGCTTTCAAACGTTTGATGCACACTCTCGCTGCCTTTGAAATCGCTGAAAATATAATCGGCACCGGCATCCGAGTGGATTGTGCCTATATAGCTACCTCCTGCAGGAATTATCCATGACGCCCCATATTTCCTTTCCAGTAGGACACGGGGTCTTTTCTCAGACTTTCCCGCCAGATTCTTGAGATGGTTGTAACGATCTCTTGTTGCAAAAAATATGGAGTCCGCTCTCGCTCCTTCCCCGAAAAGGAGAGCGTAAAAACGGCCCCATTCGGTTCGCCCCAAAGGATGGTTTTCCATATAATCGGCTGCTTCCACTATCGGGATGCCGAGTTTTTCGGCTGCTCCGTAGCCGCTGTTTTCATAAGGAGATGCAATGATCAGTTCTGCATCCAGTTCGATGATTTTTTCAATATTCGGCGCCGTTGCAAGACCGATATCAGCTATTCTGCCGTCAGCAATCCTTTCGAGAATGAGGCTGTCGGTGACATATTGTATTTCACAGATTCCTTTGATGGCATCGATTCGTCCCATTTGCACTACCATTGAGGCGTGTACCGAGGTGTAGAATACCGCTTTTTCGACAGGAGTCCTGATAATGATGCCTTCGGGAAGGGAATCCGGCAATGGTTTGTTTTTATCAATCAGCACATAGCGTCTGAGCGTCTTGAGGGTATCCCAGGGGTTGCGGACATTCACGATTATCCAATCATCAAAACGGGAAATTTCAAAGCCTTTGGCGTAATAGACGCTGTCGGCTTTGAAACATTCCGTTTCGGCTGTTACTCCGCTCCCGCCGTTGCAGGAGCAGAGCAAAGCCATCAATATAATAAAAACAAAACCTATGAAGAATTGTCTGGTCACAGTTAATTGTCTTTTGGACCACCGGCAGTTACCGGACAAGCGGTGATGGGATTGAGTCCTCCGGTGTCAAATGCGTGATACATGTGTCCAAATGCGTCGATTACATACATTTGTCCGTTGGTGGTATAATCGGATGTGCCTATGTAAATAAGTGTTAGTAGTGTGTCAGCTGAAAGGGAGTATGGATTTTCGATGCGTGTTCCATCTTGTATCAGTTTTCCGTATATTTCTTTTTTGCTCGTATCGAAAATATAATAATCGGCTGTCAGTTGTCCATTATCATCATAACTTGAGCTTACAAGATAGAGGGCATTGCCCGGGCCTTTTGCAATAAATGATGGCGTGATGCCTTCAAGTTCGAGTTTCTGTACAGATTCATTGTTGGTGTTTACTATCTGGAGGCAAGAGGGAACATCATTGTAGTTGCCCATTGATACCACATAGAGAAAGCCCTTAGAGTCTGCTTCGAGATAAATAGGGTTATCTGCCACCGTAACTTCGCTCATTACATCCATGGTAACGGGGTTTAGAACAGATAAGGTCTTGCCGTAGTTGGGATAGTTCATGCCGCCTGAATTGGCAACATAGAGCTTTTCGCCTGCAATTTTGATTTGCTCGGGGTTGTCACCAACCTTAGCAAGTGCGGAGACTGTGAGGGATGTGGTGTCAATCTTGCCGGCATAACCCTCGTAAAAGGTAACATAGACGCAATTTTCCCAGGTAGTGAAGTAACGGGGTGAAAGATTTGCTGACGAACCCTGTGCCTTAGTTTTTATCTCTTTGATTACTTTGCCTTCAAGGTCGGTTACGAAAATGAGACCGGAGTTGTACACAGCAATATAAATTTTGCTGCCGAAAGCAATCATATCCTGAGCGGTGTCACCAAGTTTTTTGCCCCCATTGCTACGTTCGAATATGTTGTAGTTGAGTTCCTTGTTGTAAGGATTGTAAGCGATTAAATTGGCATCGTTTGAACCGAAATTTCCGCTGTTGAGGATATAGGTACCTATAGTTATCAAGGGAATTTCGGGTTCCGGATGGTCGATTTCGAGGCAGGAGGAGGATGACATAATCAGTACTGCTCCTGCAATGATTGCGAGTCTTAGAAGTGTTCTTTTCATTTTTCTATCGTTATTTGATTTATATTTTAATTTTTAATGTAAGCCTGAAATTGCGCCCGGGCATTGGATAGTATTGTATAATATCGTACATTTTATTGGTAAAGTTAATCATTTCTCCCTGGAGTCGGAGGAAAACGCCATGTATGCGGAAATCCCTGTATGCGGAGATGGTATGTTCGGCATAGCCCTTGATGAGGTTTCGCTCCACATTCAGAGGCAGTGAATATTTGTCCCCGACAAAGGAGATAATGTAGCTAAGATTGAGCCATGGGTTACTCCAGGCGAGATTGGTTGCTCCCGAAATGCGCGGGGTATAGGGAATCTGGTGGCGCCAGGTTTTACTCTCAGGGTCCGATATGTCCACCGCATGTTGGTATGAAGCGTTAGTTGAGAGTATCAGATTGTGGTCGTTACCGAGCCGAACACTGGAAGTGACACTCAGATCTGCTCCTGCTATCCGCACTTTACCGATATTCATCATTTTCCAAATAAAGAGGGTGGGTCTGGCCACAATCTTGTCTTCCACGTTGTTGTAGTAACCGTCAAGGGTAGCGGAAAGCCATCCGGACTCCTCTTTGCCGAGCGTACCGCTCCAGGTCAAGCCGAGATTATACTGATCGGCACGCTCCGGCTTGAGGTTGGTATTGCCTACTCTCAAATAGTAGAGGTCGTTGAAGGTAGGTGCGCGAAATCCCCTTTTGTACGATGCTCTGACTCTTAGATTTGTAGCCTTGAAGGGCTTCCAGGAGATGCTTAGAGCTGGAGAAAGGTTGTTTCTATCTGGTGCGGGATCACCCTTTTGCACCTTTTCGCTAATATATGTATTGGTAAGTGAGGCAACAACGGTTACCGATGAACCTTGATATTTCCCCGCAAGGGTGGTGAGTGAGTTCATCCTTTCGGGAAATGGGCATTCCGGAATTGATGCATCCAAAGTGTTGTAGAAGAGGTCCTGGGCAAATGTCAATTCCACTCCTTTTGCCGGCTTAAAACGGGTAGCTATCGAGCCATAATACTCCTTTTGCGTATAAAGGTCTTCTACAAATCCCAAAGGATAACGCTGACTTTCATCGTAGTATTTACTCCGGGAGTAATTGTATTTAAGCACCCCGTTGAGGTCCCATTTTACGCCGAGGGCGGTATTGTATGAGGCCTGAACAAATCCGTTTTTATCCCACAGACGCTCAAATGCATCCTGATTGTAGAGGACTACCGAACCGGGGAGCCCCCTTTCTCCCGAAAGGCCGCTTGCCTTAAGGGAGAATTTGCCGGAGGCACCTATAAATCCCCAGAGATTGATTTCCGCTCTGAGGGTATTGACATCGCTGTTTTTCCGCAACAGAAGTTCACTCTCCCTGCCGTTATCGATGATGAAGGGGTAATCGCCCTTGGAGGTTACCCAATCGGCATTCGCTCCGAGTGCCCACCTGCTCCCAAGTCTATGCTCCAATAGAAGAGAGGGATTGTATGTACCGAAAGAGCCTGCTTTCATACGTGCGATAACATTTGTACCGCAGTCACCGAAAACAGGTCTTGACGAGGTAATGTCGAGTGTTCCGGCGGAGGCAAACATTCTTGCCGACTTGAAGATTTCATCACTCTGGCCGATGGAGAGGGTAATCATTTCCACATTGTCCAGCGAAAATCTGCCAATGTCCACCTGCCCGCTCTGTATGTCGGATACCGCAATGCCATCGTAAGAGACAGCCGTATGCTGAGCTCCGAGACTTCTGATTGAGACCGTCTTTATGCCTCCGATTCCGCCGTAGTCGCGAATATTCACCCCCGCAAGATTTTTGACTGCTTCATGCAACTCCTGTACTCCCAAACGTTCGATGGTTGAGCGATCCACCACCTGTACCGGTGCACTCTGAAGAGTGGGAGAGGGTTTGGCGGTAGATGTAATGCGTGATTCTTCTAGGTGACGCACTATCACCGTGTCTCGCTTCGGCGAGTGTACCACCACAGTATCCTTGTTCTGCCGATGTATGGCTACAGCATCACGCCTCTGTAGGAGTGATGGCTCTGTTTTTGGTTGATTATTCCGGGCAAACAGAGTTGCCGGCAGCAGAGATAATGCCACCGCAAATGGTGTTACACCTTTGAAAAATGCCCTGATTGAGTATTGCATTCAAAAACAAATCATGAAATCCAAACCCGGGATTTCCAATCCAACAAATAATCAAGGCAGGTCTTCTGACTCGTTCCTCCTTCAAGCCGCCTTCCCATCCGTAAAGGACAGTGGCAAAGATAGCTCAGGAATTAGGGAACTCACAGCTACGGGTATAGTTCCGGATTCGCACCGGATTCCCTTTAGCCTCAATTACGCCACAAAGGTATGAAGAAAAAGTTGATTTCTGCAAAAATTGCAGAAATAGTTCAGAGTGTGTAGTCTGTAGTGTGTAGTTGCGGGGTGCGGTTTGGGAAAATAGCAATATGGAGTTAATGGCTTACAGCCAACAGCCAAGCCCCAGGCCAATAGTTAACGGCAAAAATTTGATTTGTTGAGGTAAAATACCACATATGCAATATTATTAATTTCCTTTTGGTGTTTTTAAGTTATGAAACGCAAGATTTACAAAAACATTGTCATGTAAACAGGTATATAACTTGCGCCGTTTTCCACCAAATGTTGGCTACATATCATCCAGATCAAGGCATTTTGAATCAATTTGGTACTTATTAAGGACTTTGTTTTTGAGCACCTTTACCTTTGATTCGAACAGATGGGATTTGAAGTTTTTCCTCTGTCGCTTAACTTCGGCGACGAAAGCATTTTTATTGTCCAATTTGATTGCAACAATATCTATCTCATTTTGAGATTCCTCAGATTCTTCTTTTTTAGACTTTTTAGAGTCCCACCATGAACCAATTTCTCTATATTCATAACTCTCCTGTAATTTTTGTTTAAAATATAGTTCCAATGTCTTTCCGGAGTAGGTGGGGTAATCGTCTTTGATGATTTGAGCCAATCCTCTATAATTACCCAGTTCAATAAGTGACCTGTTTCGCTCAATGTATCTGAACCAAAATCTTAAAAAATTATCCGATATCTCATATCGTACCCTTTGAGATCCCTTTTTAGCAAAAATGGGGCGTGTTTTTTTAATTAACTCATACACACTTTCAAGTTTCGCCAAATGCCCGCCAATGCTTTTTTCGCCCATAAATTCTTCGATCTCGGCTTGAGTGTTCCATCCGGAAGATATCGCATCCAATATTGAGAAGTAATTACCATATTGTTTCCCAAACTCCTGTATTAACAGATTCCGCCCTTCATCGATAAATGGAGAATCACTCTGACAGATATATTCTATCATGTTGGGAATGGTCAAGGCATTGTTGTCAACCAAAAACTCAACATATTTTGGGATACCACCCGTGTAAGTGTATAGCGCTAAAAGTTCATCGTTTGTGTACCCGGGCTTATAATCGCTCATAATCTCCTTCAGTACCGTTGTAGTGAAAGGCTGTAGCTTCATCATAGCATCGGCACGACCGAATAATGGCTCTTTCTTATCCTGAAATATCCTCGTCATCAATGAATAGATAGAGCCGCTAACTATAAAATTAATATTAGTATCGGTTCGAAATTGATCCCAGTAGTTTTGAATGTCACTGAATATGGATTCATTAATGTTGATGAATTCTTGAAATTCGTCAATTACCAAAGTGAATTTTTTCCTCTTTCCCTGCTCCAGTAGAAAGCGGAAAACCTCAACAAATGATTGCATTTTAGGAACGAAAACAGATAAGCTCTGTTCAATATCATCGCAGAAACCATTACAAAGATCGGCTTCATTTTTTCTGCCCACAAAAAGGTAAACTATTAATTCGTCCTTCATAGCATTTAGTATGAGCGAAGTTTTACCAATTCGACGACGACCTGTTATTACGGTAAGCTTAGAATGGCCATTATATGCCATTTCTTTTAATTGTTGCAATTCTGCAATCTCCGCAGTGCGATCATGGAATCTCATAATTTGTAAATTTTACAGCGGTAAAATTTACCGCTGTTGCAAAGTTAGTAATAAATATATCAATATGAAATCCTAAATTAAATTTCTATCCATTTTGCCGTTTTCCACCAAATGTTTTTTAGCAAAATGCCGTTTTCCACCAAATGTTAGCTAAACTCGGAACCCGCAACTCGCACCCCGTAACTATATCCCAAGGATTTCTTCGACGTATCGGCGGTCGCCGTAGAGGCGGGGAACTTTGTTTTGGCCGCCTATTTTACCTCTTGATTCCATCCAGCGGAAGAATGTTCCTTTTGGGACAACCGTCAGATGGAGCCGCTCCATTGTCATGGTGTGGGTGCGTTTGGCTTCATAGTCCGAATTGCAGGCGCAGATTGCTTCATCCAGAGTGTCCGCAAATGCCTCCACGCTTTCGGGTGCGTTTTCAAATTCAACCACCCACTGGTGTGCCCCTTTTGATTTTCCTTCCATGAATATCGGAGCAACGGTAAAGTCGCTAACAGTTGCGTGATGGGTTTTGCAGGCAGCGGCCAGGGCTGTGTTGGCATTTCCAATCATCAACTCTTCTCCAAAAGCATTGATAAATAGTTGCGTCCTGCCGGAAATCATTATCTTGTGCGGAGTGAGCGATGTAAATGTCACCACATCGCCTATCAGATAGCGCCACAGACCGGCTGTAGTGGATATTATGACAGCATAGGGAACGCCGGTCTGCACCTCATCAACTGTGTGGGTGGGCACAGGATCTCCGTTGGTCATTGCATCGGAGAGTTCCTTAAGAGTGGCGAATTCATAGAAAACACCATTATCGAGCGTCAGCAGCATTGATTTATCCTCAGGATCATCCTGAAAAGCGAAATAACCCTCAGAAGCATTGTAATTCTCAAAATAGCGCACCGATCCGTGAGGAATAATGGCATCATACTGCACTCTGTAAGGCTCAAAACTGATACCTCCGTGCATAAACAATTCAAGGTGCGGCCACACATCAGTCAGCCAACTCGCATTATTGTATTCCATCACGCGGCGAAGCATAATGAGATTCCATGAAGGCACTCCGGCAAAATTGGTCACATTGGCTTTGCTGTAATGGCGGCAAATGGCCTCTACTTTCTCATGGAAATCATGCATCATCGCTGTTTTTCTATCCGGAATTCTTAAAAATTCCACCAAAGCGGGCGAGTTGCGCAAGAGTATTGCAGAGAGGTCGCCGCTGAAACTTCTTCCGCCCAAATCCGGTTCCACACTACCTCCGAGAGTAAGTGCCTTGCCGGAATAGATGCGTGAGTCGGGATAATGCTGCACATAATTGGCCAGCATCCGCTGCATTCCACCGTAATGACAGCCCCATAGATTGGTGCGAGTTATTGGAATAAACTTGCTCTTCCCGGAGCTCGTGCCCGAACTCTTTGCAAAAAAGCGGGTTTTCTCATCCCATAGGACATAATCCTCACCGGAACGTAACCGCTCAATATAGGGGTAAAGCGCATCATAGTCACGTACAGGTACCTGACGCTGGAAATCCCTGACCGAGCCTATTTTTGAAAAGCCGTGTTCCGAGCCGAATGCGGTATCCTTACCTCCCTTTAGAAGAGTTGTAAACACTTTCATCTGCACTTCGAAAGGACATTTCCTGGTACGGTCAAGACCCTTTAGCATACCGGATGCATAGGTCAGAAATGCTTTCTTGATGAATGACATATATCAATTATTTATAGCAAAGTTATGCAAAAATAGTATGAAGTACCGCTACTGAACGGATGTTGATAGTTGTGTCGAGCCAGTAGCCCAAATATTTGAGCATCTGATTGCAAAAACCGCTCCTTGCGAGGGCATTAAGCGGAATTTGCATGGCTTCGTCAAAATCCTCGCTCAGAAGCCTGTGAAGAAGCAGGGATTCCTGATCTGAAAAGAGATAAGCGGAGTCATGATAGGGATCCGGCGCAACGAATCTTGCAGATATTATGTCAAATACGGGGGTTTGTTCCGACCAATTGTCATGAGGCAGGAACCCCATCTGCCTGCAAAATCCCGCGAGAAATTTCAGATGAAAGTTGGCGCAATTCCCCTCAATGGCTTCAAGGGCAGAAATCATACCTTTAAGCCATTCAAAGAGTTCTTCGTCTCCGCTCTCTTCCCTGAGGGTGCGGTATATAACTTCGCTTATAAAAAGCGCGATGGCACTTTTACTGATATCGGTTCTTATGGAGTGGAGCTGGACAAGAGGATGATATTCCCGTAGATAAAGCAGTTTGCTTTTGTCTGAGACGGCGGTGACTACTTCCAGTAGTGCAAGGTTGTGAAAATGGGCTGTAACGGCACTGTTTTTGCTATTTTTTATGCCGCGCAGATAGATGCCGCGCCGTCCGAGTCTGCTGTCGAGCACGTGTGCTATGAGACCCGAATCGCCGTACTTGGTAAGATGAAGTACTATTGCCCTGGATTTGCAGACATAGGAGTTTTTCCATCGCTTTGCCTCTATGCGAGATGGAGTTCTTCTCTTCGAGGGAGATTTCCGCCATAGTGGAAGTCATACCGAGCGGCCTGAAGATCGGATCATATCCGAAGCCGTCAAAGCCGTGCAGAGTGGTGGTGATGTGACCCTCGCAGGTCCCTTCAAAGGTGTGCAACACTCCGTCCTCTATCAGTGCAACGACGCACCTGAATCTGGCGGTACGCTTTTTGACAGGTACGCCTTCAAGTTCTTTGAGCAGTTTTCTTATATTGTCGGGAGGGGATTTAGGTTCGCCGGCATAACGTGCGGAATGCACCCCTGGGGCTCCTCTGAGAGCGTCTACTTCCAGTCCGGTGTCATCGGCAAAGCAATTTTTCTGAAATTTATTCCAGATAAAGAGTGCTTTTTCAACGGCATTTTCATAGAGCGTGTCATGGGTTTCGGGGAGTTCTCCGTCGAAACCCAGCTCCGAAGGCATGACAAGGTGAAATCTCTCACCCAGCACCCTTTGTGCCTCGGCCAGTTTGTTGGCATTGCCTGTGGCAAACACTATTTCCATTCCTGCTGATTCTGATAATTGACTTCAAAGATATGAACAAAATGATAAAAGTATTAATTTTGCAGAGTTTTAAAAACAATATAGAGAGATGAAATTTTTCAAAACAACCGTGGCTGCAATTGCAATTTTGGTATCGGTAACCTCATTTGCGCAGTCCGGCGAATTCAAACTTGGACAGAATATGGAAATCCAATATTCGATACTTAAAGAGCTCTCAAGTTCTTATGTAGATACAATCGAATATGGCAAAATAATACCCATAGGTATCAAGGCGATGCTCCAGTCGCTCGACCCCTATACTACATATATTCCCGAAGAGGAGGGAGAGGAGTTTGAAATGATGACAACGGGTGCCTACGGAGGTATAGGTTCCCTTATAAAGAAGAGTCATGACAGGGGAGTGCAGATTGTAGAACCCTATCCGGGCTCTCCTGCGGTGAAGGCAGGCATGGTCCCGGGAGATGTGATTATAGCCATCGACGGTGTCTCGGTATATGGGGAAACCTCTGCCCGGAGTGCTGACAGGATGAAGGGGCAACCGGGTACGAATGTGGTTTTCACAGTTATTAGGGGGCGAACTCTCGATACGGTCGATATTACTGTTACCAGAGAAAGAATTAGAGTTTCCGATATCGCATATACGGGTATTTTAAGGGATTCCATCGGCTATATTGCACTTACGGGATTTACCGACAAGATGCATCTTGAGTTTAAAGAAGCCGTATTGAGCCTCAAATCGAAGGGCGCCAAACGCCTTGTAATCGACCTCAGGGGCAACGGAGGGGGCATTATGGAAGAAGCTGTATCGCTGATGTCGCTATTTGTGCCGGAAGGCACTCATGTGCTCTCTTCGAGGGGTCGTGAAGAGAGGATGAATGAAGAGTATTACACAACGACTCCCCCCATTGACACGCTTATCCCGGTACTTGTTATGGTGGATAGCGGCTCAGCCTCCTCTTCGGAGATTGTGGCGGGAGCATTTCAGGATCTGGACAGGGGTGCTATAGCCGGAAGAAGAACCTTCGGAAAGGGACTGATTCAGTCCATAAAACCTACCCTCTATGACGGAAAGGTAAAGATTACTACGGGAAAATATTATACTCCGAGCGGCAGATGCGTGCAGGCGATTGATTATAGCCATCGCAATGAGGATGGCAGCGTGGGTAATGTTCCCGACAGTCTGAAACGTGAATTCAAAACACGATTTGGTCGCAGTGTCTATGACGGCGGAGGTATCACTCCGGATTTTACCGTTGAGACCAAGACATTCAGCCGTCCGGCCTATTCTCTTGTCTACAACGATATTCTTGGCGACTACGCAGTTGAATATTTCAAAAAGAATCTCTCCATTGCTCCTGCCTCAGAGTTTCATCTTACAGATGAGGAGTATGAGGATTTCATCAGTTATGCAGGTACCCGTGAATTTGATATCCGCAGCTCCGCAGAGTCCGCACTTGACCAGTTGATAAGGGCGGCAGAGCAGGACAAGCTCTACGATGTCTACAAGAGTGAAATTGATGCTCTCTCCGCACGTATAAAGGTGGATAAGGAGACGATGCTTCGCCTCAAGAAAGATGAGGTTGTCCCTCTTCTGGAGGAAGAAATTGTGGTAAAATATTATCTGCGCGGCTCAGAGTACAATATACGCTTGAGAGATGATCAGGGACTTTATCAGGCTCTTGAATGGTGGAAAGAATAGTTATGAGTGTGTAGTGTGTAGTATGTAGTAGGGGAAGTTGAGGGGTGAGTTCCGTGTTGTTGTATGTAGTGGGGTAAATTTCTTAGTACACTTCAAATAACATGAGCGTAGAAAAATTTTGTTTTTTCGGAGCCATGTTATTTGAAGTTATACGAGTTATTGTATAGTTCTGAGTGTGTAGATTTATTACTCTAATACACCCCAAACAACATCATAACCCTATCATCCAAACGCCAATTTCTTAATTGTTAATTGTCAATTGCTAACTGCTAAT
>CAZRBY010000027.1:0-22074 GCA_964598495.1 uncultured Muribaculaceae bacterium | reverse complement strand
TGGAAGGGTAAATGTGCTATTTCATTTACATTTGAAAAGGGTCACTTTCATTATGGATTATTCAATTACCTAAATAATAAGTATAAACTTTCAAAAGATAATAGAGAGACAATTCACAAAAAGTTGGAAGAAGAAGGAATTCAATCCCGTAAGCAAAGTGACTGGTGGCCTTTCTATGCTTATATAGATAACTTAACTATTGATTACTGGGAAAGATATATTATTACAAGTGACGATTTTCTAAAAGCCTGTATTGAGAAAATAAAAATGATCTTAGAGATAATGAAAGGCATAGATTTGGAAAAATAATTAGTTAACACTAAGACTCTGATATTATTTCTTGATTAACCTGTTATATGCCCTACTGTTGGGACACGAACTGCTTGAGATCGTAATACATCAACACGGTCTCATCATCTTTTACCGGAGTTACCAAAACCTTAAAATCGCAACTTTCATAGAAACTTTGTGCGGTACATAAAGCATCTACTGTGATATAGCGACATCCTGTCCTGTTGTTATGAGTAAACAGTTGCTTTAAAAAGGAGATAATCAGTTTTCCCCATTTCTGACCTTGATATTTCTTTGAGACCGCCAAACGTCCCACTTTTACAGCAGGATAAGAACGCCGGCGCTTTATATTTGGAATTTCACGAGAAAATCTATTCCACGCTTTTTTATCAGTAATTTCTCTATCAATTTTATCGTTCAACAGACTGAAGTATGCAATAGTTTCTCCAGCCTTAATATCTTCTATCAGATATGTTACAGCCAAAAGTTCCACTGCATGCTGACGCGCATTTGGAATTGAGTAATCTGATTCCAATAAAAAACCGTTCAAATCTGAATCATCACAATCGAACGGTTTAATACTATATTCCGGAGTTAATTTTCTTAACTGAGGTCCCATTACATACTAAAGGTTGCTATTGAAGCAAAATAATCAAACGCCTCGCGTGCCTCATTTATTTCTTTTTCAGATGCAGGCACAACCTCTTGTGCAGCTTGTTCAAAACGAGTTGCATCTTCGCCGGTAAGGAGCGGGGTTTCTTTAATTGGTTTTGCCATAATCTTTTTCTTTTTTATCAATTTCTCCACAAAGATATTAAACAAATATCAATGAGATGTGCAGAAAAGACAATTTTGAATTCCAAATTCAAAAAAATAATCAAAAACCCTCTTCAATGCCACTTTTTGGCAGCGTGATTCATTTTCTTTGCAGTAGTGAAAACAAACTTGCAGTAACAAAAGTAAAAATGGAGTACAGTCATGGAAAAGAAAAAATCTACAAAAGAGGTCCTGGCGAGTATGCCGGATTGTCAAGAGCTGATTGATGATTTGGGGCTGGAGTTGAAAAAGAAGACTCTGCTGGAGTGTTTTGAAGAGGTGATAGAGAAAGCTCGAAGAGATACTGAGTATGGTCGGAACTATGGTGAGCGTTTCTGTCTTGACGATAAGCTTATTGCTGCAAAACGCTTTGAATTGGAGACGATAGCAGATGCATACGGAATAAATGAGAGACAAGCTGCTTTATTTGCTATTATCATTGAACTAACTAAGGGAGATGATGTCAACAAGAGAACCATTTCTGAACAACTAACAACCAGTTTTGTTTCCTATCTGTCATTCGAAAAAGATTTAATTTTACTTGAGAAGATGCGTTTGATAAAAAGAGGCAGTTGGGGCGTGTTACGAATTCCTGAAGAAGTGACAGATATGCTTCGGGATAATAAGCCTTTCCGTAAGCCCTCGACAACCGGAATGACAACAAGCAAGATTCTTTCAATAATGAATCGTTTGTTCAATGATATTAATAATGATATGGGTAACCTCATAATGACATTGGAGGAAGTGGATGATATGATTCTTTCCAACCCCGATACATCAATTGCCAAGAGTGCTGATTTCTACAATATTTTAAGAGCAGGAGACAAAATTAACGACTTCGTGAAAGAAGGGAGCAGGCATGACTATTCCAAGTCAATGAATAAAAATGAGCGGATGCTTTTCTACGCCTTAATATATAACTACGATCACTACAATAGCGACGACTGCGAGTGGTGGGATTTTCGAAATTACTTTACCGATGATGAGTTTGATTCGATACAAAGCGAGTATAAAGACACGAGACTGATGCTCCAGAAAATGAAAGTTATCGAATACGTAAATAATGAGGGAATGGTAGTGAAAGATCGTTTTCGTCTGACAGACGAAGTCAAAGAGATGATTCTGGCTGATGTGGGTGGGTTGCGTGAAAGTGCCCCGATGGCAGGCTTGATAGAATTTGGGACAATTAACGCCAAAGCCTTGTTTTATGATAATTCTGTCCAAAAACAGGTAAAAACACTTGAGAGCATTTTATCTAAGGAAAGATTTCCTGAGATAAGGGAAATGATGAAATCCAAGGGTATGCGAACCGGCTTTACTTGTCTTTTCTACGGAGCACCCGGTACAGGAAAAACGGAGACTGTATATCAGCTGGCGAAACGCACCGGTCGGGATTTGATAACTGCCGATGTCTCTAAGATAAAGAGTTATTGGGTGGGAGAAAGCGAGAAAAACATTAAAGAGTTATTCAGCAAATACAGGAGATGTGTTAAGGAATCAAAAGTGGCGCCCATTCTGCTCTTTAACGAAGCCGATGCAATATTCGGCATTAGAATGGAAGGCGCAGATCGAGCCGTTGAAAAGATGGAGAACTCCATACAGAATATCATTCTCCAGGAGATGGAGAATCTCGATGGAATTCTAATAGCTACGACTAACCTTACTCAGAATCTGGACAAGGCCTTCGAAAGGCGATTCCTCTATAAGATAAAATTCGATGTCCCTTCAGTCGAAGTGAAGTCGAGAATATGGCAGTCGATGATTCCGGAGCTTGACAAGGAGCAAACGTACAGGCTCGCCTCGATGTTCAATTTTTCCGGAGGACAGATTGAGAATGTGAGCCGCAAGAAGATGGTACAGTCGATTATCACCGGTAGCGAGCCTTCCTATGAGGAAATGGTGGAATTTTGCAGAGAGGAGAGTATAGGCGATCGCAGAAAATCTGCAAATAGAATTGGTTTTTGATAAAATTTCTGCCAAAAAGAGACAAGCTGCCATATTTTGGCAGTTTAATTCATTACCTTTGTCATTGAAAACAAAACCATAAGTTATGGCAATAAATTATTTCAACCGCTACATATGGCTTATAGAGGTCATTAACCGTCACGGACACATCTCCAGAAAGAATATAAGCGACCTCTGGGCACGCAGCACACTGAATGAAGTCGGGGAGAGTTACTTACCTGAAAGGACATTCCACAACCACATTGAGGCCATTTACAACACCTTTGGCATCGAGGTCAAGTGCAACAGGAGCCTGGGATATTACATTTCCAACAGCAAAGATATAGAGGGCGGTGGAATTAAGAAATGGCTTTTAAAGTCGCTCTCGCTCAACAATCTGCTCAATGAAAGCACCAATATGCGCAACAGCATAATATTCGAGGAGGTGCCTTCGAGCGAAAAATATCTTATTCCCATCATAGAGGCAATCCGCGACAGAAAAGCGATAGAAATCACATATCAAGGATTTCACAAAGATTATGCTGCTACTTTTGAGGTAGAGCCATACTGCCTGAAACAATTCAAACAGCGCTGGTATATGGTGGCAAAGAGTGCAGCGAGCGACAAACCTTGGATCTATGGACTCGACCGCATCAAGAAACTATATCGTACCGACCGCTCCTATAAGATTCCGAAGAAATTTACGGCAGAAGGCTATTTCAAAGACCTTTTCGGTATCTGTACTGATGATGAAAAATCAGCCGAAAGTATCGAAATAAAGGTTGATAATCCCCAGTTTCATTATTTCAACTCACTCAAACTTCACGAGTCGCAGACCCCAATTGAGGAGAAACCTAATTACACTATTTTCAGATATCACTTAGTACCGACTTATGATTTTACGCAGGAGCTTCTTTCCAAATCAGACTCAATCGAGGTGTTAAAACCTCAATGGTACCGTGATGAAATCAAGAATACCTTAAAGAAAATGTTAAACAGATATAAAGATTAATGATGAAAGATTTTGCAGCAATAGATTTTGAAACGGCCAATGAGTGTCGAAGCAGCGTCTGCTCACTCGGAGTGGTAGTGGTTCGAGGCGGTGAAATAGTGAAGAGATTCTACAGCCTTATCCGTCCTGAGCCGGAATATTATAAATGGTTCTGTCAGCGTGTTCACGGTCTTTCGGAAGAGGAGACATCCGAAGCGCCGGTATTCCCTCATGTGTGGGAAAAGATTGTGCCGATAATTGAGGGTCTGCCGCTTGTGGCTCACAACAGTCATTTTGATGAAAGATGTCTGAAAGAAGTCTTCAGGGTGTATCAGATGGATTATCCGGACTATGTGTTTCACGATACCTGCGCTACTTCCCGCAAGCATTTCTCAGACTCAATCGAAAATCATGAGCTTCCGACTGTTGCCGCTGCATGCGGATTCAACCTTGAAAACCATCACCACGCCCTGGCTGATGCCGAAGCCTGCGCACATATTGCCATGAAGATATTATAGGATAATCCTATTATCGTAATAGTTTTTAATTTTTTAGAGTTTGTATTCGCCGCCGGCCGTGAGGTTCGCGGCGAATTTCTTGTACCCATTTCCATTCAAAAAAAATAGTCCGGCAAGCACCGGACTATTCTTGTAGTTTATTTTAAACGATGTTACTCGGAACTCAGAACACCTCACTCCTTACACCACGAACCCCGCATCAGGCAACGCGTAACTCGTAACTCGCACCCCGCACCCCAGAACATACACTGAACCTCGTAACTCGTAACTCGCACCCCGCACAAATCAAATTCCAATACTCATAACTATACACAAAAAGAGCCCGTTTAAGGACTCTTTTTGTAAACTCTGAACTCCTAACTCGGAACTCATAACTAACATTACAGCTCCACCTTCACCGGCTTGGTCATATTAGCGGGGTCCATAATCTTGTCAAGCTGCTCTTTTGTAAGGTAACCCTTTTCCAGTACCAGCTGATATACGCTGCCACCGGTTTCCTGTGCCTCTTGAGCTACCTCAGTAATTTTGGCGTAGCCGAGATAGGGCTTGAGGGCGGTAACAATGCCGATGCTATACTCTACGAGATCCCTGCAGTGTTTCTTATTGGCGGTAATACCTTCAATACACTCTTTGCGGAGAGTATCGAAAGCTCTCATAAGCCATGTTGCAGACTCTACGAGGGACTGTACGAGTACGGGCTCCATAACATTGAGTTCAAGCTGAGCGGCCTCAGAAGCCATTGTGATGGTAAAATCATTCCCGATTACCTTGAAGCAAACCTGATTTACCACCTCGGGGATAACAGGGTTAACCTTACCCGGCATAATGGAGCTACCAGGCTGCCTTGGAGGAAGATTTATTTCATTCAGGCCTGTGCGTGGACCTGAAGAGAGCAGACGGAGGTCATTGCTTATCTTTGAAAGACGAATTGCGACTTGCTTAAGAGCAGAAGAATAGACTACAAAGGCGGATGTATCATTTGAAGCCTCAATCAGATCTTCTGCGAGGGTCACCTTCCATCCGGAAACCTTTTTGATGAACTTTGTACAAGCTTCTGCATAGCCGGGCTCTGCAGTAATACCGGTACCGATGGCTGTGCCACCCATATTGATTACGAGCAAGCCCTGTGCAGCCTCATCCAGACGTTTCATCTCATTTTCCAAAGCGGAAGCATAAGCACCGAATGTCTGTCCGAGAGTCATAGGCACTGCATCCTGAAGTTGCGTGCGGCCCATCTTGATAACATTTGCGAATTTCTTCTCCTTGGAACGGATAGAACGGATGAGAGCCTTAAGAGCAGTCATTACATCTTTGTGGATCATATACATTCCAAGCTGCATAGCCGTAGGATAGGCATCATTTGTAGACTGAGCCATGTTTACATGGTCATTTGGATGTATATACTGATACTCGCCGGGCTGATGACCTGCAATCTGAAGAGCCCTGTTAGCAATCACCTCATTTGCATTCATATTTGCCGAAGTGCCTGCTCCGCCCTGAACCATATCAATTGGGAAATGCTCGCAATGTTTGCCTTCCATAAGCTCTTCACAAGCTGCAACAATCGCATCCTTAACCTCGTCAGAAACCAAACCGAGCTGGTGGTTCGCGAGGATTGCGCCCTTCTTTACGATGCCGAATGCTTTTATGAATTCGGGGTGATCACCGAGAAGATCGCGGCTGATATCAAAATTTTCTATGCAACGGAGGGTCTGAACACCAAACAATGCCTCTACGGGAACTTCCTTGTCGCCGAGAAGGTCATGGTCCATCCTTGTCTTTCCTGAAGTTTTAAATTTGTATTGAATCATAATGAATAATTAGTTGATTATTATTAAATGCGCGCAAACATAATAATAATTCTAATCTCAATACCAATTCAGGCAAAAAACTTTTCAAGTTTGCTTAAGGCGGAGGGAGGTGCAAAGACAACAACCCTGTCGTGAGGCTTAATAATTGTCGTGCCGACTGCAATAAACGATTCCTGCCCCCTTATGACACCGCCAATAACGGCATCCTTGGGAAAATTGAGTTCTTTTATGGAGGCAGTTGTTATCAGACTGCCTGCATTTACCACATATTCTATAGCCTCGGCATCAGAACCGCTAAGACATTTTATTGTACGGATGTGATTGGAAAGAGTGACACGGAAAATACGGCTGGCAGCAATGAGCTTTTTGTTGATTACCGAATCTACGCCTATCTCTTCTGCAAGACGAATGTATTCGAGGTTTTCCACCTCTGCGATTGTCTTGGCCACGCCCATTCTTTTTGCTGCCACGCATGAGAGAATATTGGTCTCCGAACTTGATGTAACTGCTATGAATGCGTCACAGCTCTTGATATCCTCCTCATAAAGAAAATCGGAGTTACGTCCGTCTCCGTTTATGACAAGCGTCTTATCAAGAAGTTCCGAAAGAACTTCACAACGCTCTTTTTTGATCTCAATAATCTTTATGAAATCGGCGGTAGGCTCAAGTCTTTTTGCGAGAATCTCGCCTATTTTACCCCCTCCTAGAATGGTAATACGGCGTATTTCTATCTCTTCCTTACCCGAATAGGACATCACTTCGGCCACAGCTTCCTTACGAGCAATTACATAGATCAGATCGTTAACTTTAAATATGGTCTCGTGCTGAGGGATTATGGTCTTATCTCCCCTTGCGATGGCGACAGTCCTGAAAGGAAGGTCATCTACCTGGTAATCAAAATCATCGGAACATTTTCCAACAAGAGGAGCCCCATCTTCCAGCTTTATAACGACCAGCTGCAGACGTCCGTTTGCAAAACCTACAAAGTCCGACAACTCTGACTTTTTAAGCAGGTCCACAATCTCATCCGCAGCAATTTTTTCGGGATAAAAAAGCAGGTCGATGCCCAGTTCCTTAAATAGAAATTTGTTTTGATAATCAAGGTATTCGTCATTATTTATACGTGCAGTGACCCTTTTAGCGCCCATCTGTTTGGCTAATAGTGCAGAAATGATATTGATATTCTGATCTTTGGCAGGGCTTACAGCCACGAAGAGGTCGGCATTCCCTACCCCGGCCTCAGTAAGTACACTAATGGATGTAGGATTGCCCTGGACAATCAGGACATCCATACTCTCGCTGATGTGTGCGAGATTTTCTTCGTTCTCATCAATAATGATCAGGTCGTGATATTCGTCACTGAGCATCCTTGCCAGATGACTTCCAACCTCGCCTGCTCCCGCGATAACTATCTTCATACTCTAAATTGTTAATTATCACACCCCGTAACTCGCAACCCGTAACTCGCAACTGCATACTACATACTACATACTACATACTACATACTACATACTACATACTGCACACTGCACACTGCACACTGCACTAAACTGCTAATGCAGCTTAGTGCCAATTATGTCAAAAAATTCGTTGCGCGTACGGCTGTCCTTAAGGAAAGCGCCGGTAAATGCCGATGTGGTGGTAACTGAGTTCTGTTTCTGGACTCCGCGTATCTGCATGCACATATGGGAAGCCTCAATAACCACTGCAACTCCGAGGGGATTTAAGGTATTCTGAATACAATCCCTTATCTGAACGGTAAGGCGTTCCTGCAACTGTAAACGGCGGGCAAAGGTCTCAACCACACGGGCAATCTTGCTCAAACCCGTTATATAGCCATTTGGTACGTATGCAATGTGGGCCTTGCCGTAGAAGGGAAGCATATGGTGTTCGCACATAGAATAGAGCTCGATATCCTTAACTACCACCATTTGGCGGTACTCTTCCCGAAACATTGCCGACTGTATTATGGCCGAGCCATCCTCTTCGTAACCTTTTGTGAGAAACTGCATTGAACGGGCCACTCTTTCGGGTGTTTTCAGAAGTCCCTCCCTAGTGGGGTCTTCTCCCAGCAATCTCAAAATCTCCCTATAATGTGAAGCGAGCTGCTCTGTCACTTTCGCATCAAATTCTTCTGTTTTATCGTATTCCATTATCAAGTTGTATAATAAGGCAATATTACAAATAATATTTGAATAAGTTCTAAGAAATAGCTATTTTAGTGCCCGCTATGAGAATATTATTTACAGCTGCAACCGCAGAAGAGCTGCATTGCGCACAAATTGCATACGAAAAAATCTCACCTGAAAATGCCACACTTCTTGAGGTGGAGTTTGCGGTGACCGGCATAGGAGTAGCAGCCACCTGCTACAACCTGACAAAGATCCTAAATTCTGCGCATCTCTCCGGAGGCGAGCCATATAGTCTGGTAGTCAATATCGGTATCGCAGGCAGTTACTCGCAGGAATTCCCGATAGGCAGCGTAGCCCATATAACGGTGGAGCAGTTTGGCGATATGGGCATAGAGACGCGCGGAGGATTCCAGACCCTATTCGACTATGCGATGCTCGATGCCAACACCCTTCCGTTTGTCGACGGCATGCTTAAATTACGCGATCATTATCCTGTCACAGGCCCTCTCGAGGGGGTTAAAGATGCAACCGGCATCACTTTTCAGACCATCACGGGCATTCGAGAGCACAACCTCCGTCGCCTGGAGTGCTTTTCACCCCATATAGAGAGTATGGAGGGCGCAGCTTTCTTTTATGTATGCCTGATGGAAAAAGTACCATTTATCGAGTTGCGTGCCGTATCCAATGAGGTCGGCGAACGCGACAAGAATCAATGGGACATTAGGGTGGCCTTCTCCGCACTCGAGACCACTTGTATACAACTGCTTGCGAAGGCTGCAAAAGCCGCAGGAGGGGTGCGTCAATGAGGGTCTCTCTTGCATACTCTCCCTGCCCCAACGACACTTTTATGTTTCATGCTATGGTGGAGGGACTCGTCAATACCGAGGGAATCTCCTTTGATGTCATCCTATCTGATGTGGAGGATCTCAATCTGAGAGCTGTTTCAGGCACTTACGACATCTCCAAGATGAGTTACCACGGCTGGTTCAATGTAATGGAATCCTACAGGATGTTGGAAAGCGGATCAGCGCTCGGCTACGACTGCGGGCCATTGTGTGTTTGTAAAGCGGGCAATCATGCCGCGGCATCGTTCAAGGCAGCTGTGTCGTCCGAAGTGCCCGGAGATGTCGTTACACCCCCTAAAACGCTCAGAGTAGCTATCCCCGGAAAATATACAACCGGCGCTCTGCTGTACGACCTGGCCTTCGAAGGGCGCGGAATCAAGGTTCCAATGCTCTTCTCGGATATCGGGCGGAGCGTCCTTTCGGGAGAATGTGATGTCGGGGTGCTTATCCACGAGAGCCGTTTTACCTATGCAGAACAGGGCCTTGAGCTGGTTTGTGACCTAGGAAGTTGGTGGCATAGTATTAGTGGAGCCCCCATTCCACTTGGGGGGATTGCCGTGAAGCGAAATCTTGGGGAGGAGTTTGCACAGAAGATAGAAAGAGTTTTGCGTAGGAGTATCACCTTCGCAATGGAGCATCCTGAGGCCTCAGGAAATTATATAGCTGCGCACGCGCAGGAAATTTCCGAAGATGTACTCAAACGACATATCGAGATGTTCGTCAACAAATATTCCCTATCTTTGGGTGACGAAGGTCTTAGGGCCGTCAGGCTTTTGAAGGATTATTATTTGAAATATAAAGAGCAGAGAGATGAGGAAAGAGATTATCAGGACGGAGGGAGTGAAAAAGCACTATCAAATGGGCAGCCAGACCGTCAAGGCACTTGACGGGGTTGACTTAACTATCAAAAAAAATGAATTTGTGGCGATAATGGGGCCTTCGGGTTCCGGCAAGTCCACTTTGATGAATATTCTCGGATGCCTCGATGTTCCTTCGGAGGGCACTTACACTCTTAATGGACAGAGCATCAGTGGAATGGATGACGATGACTTGGCCGGCATCAGAAACCGCGAAATAGGATTTGTGTTTCAGTCATTCAACCTTCTTCCGAGGTATACCGCGCTTGAAAATGTGGCACTGCCGCTGGCTTATGCAGGAGTCCCTCGCAAGGAAAGGGAACAAAGGGCACAAAAGGCATTATCGGCGGTGGGACTGGAAGATAGAATGGAACACAAACCAAACGAACTGTCGGGAGGCCAAAGACAGAGGGTCGCACTCGCCAGAGCGTTGGTTACACGCCCCTCAATTATCCTCGCAGATGAACCGACGGGCAACCTTGACACCACGACTTCGGAGGATGTGATGCGACTCTTTGGAGAAATCCACAAACAGGGCAACACCATTATCCTGGTTACACACGAAGAAAATATCGCCCGTCATGCAAACCGCATAGTGCGGATGAAAGATGGCAAAATAGGCTCGGATACCATGAATAAGTGCTGCAAAAAAGAGAAGTTAAAATAGAACAGGACACCCCAAATCCGCAAATAATAAAGAGAAAGAACAAACACAGAAATACCCCAATGAAACTCTACACGAAAACAGGCGATACCGGCACCACATCACTGGTTGGCGGCAAACGCGTAAGTAAAGCGCACCAAAGGGTGATGGCTTACGGCGATATGGACGAACTGATCTCTTGGCTTGGGCTTCTGCGTTCAGAGTTAAGCGACGATTTTCAGCTAAGACGCATACAGATATTTCTGATGCAAGCGTCTGCGCATCTGGCTTCTGACCATCAGGTGGCAAAACTCAAACTTCTTGACGAAGCGGAAATCTCATTTCTAGAGTCGGAAATTGACAGAATGACCGAGGCCATCCCTGCTCAGACGTCATTTGTGCTACCTGCCTCCCCTTCTATATCGTCAAAATGCCATATTGCCCGTACAGTATGCCGCAGGGCAGAAAGGATGGCTGTACTGATTGAAGACAAAAGCGAACAGGATCTGATCGCCATCAGATACATTAACCGACTGTCAGACTACCTTTTTACTCTGGCCAGATACTTGTGTCACAGCTCAGGACAAAAAGATGATTATTGGATTCCTTAAAATAGTTTTGGTTATATATATTTTTATATATATTTGCAGCCCATTTTACGAAACCTTTAATAATTAAGACACATCATGTATTGGACATTAGAGTTGGCATCTAAACTTGAAGATGCTCCTTGGCCCGCAACCAAGGAAGAATTGATTGACTACGCTACGCGTTCGGGTGCACCTCTGGAGGTTATCGAAAACTTACAGGACCTCGAAGATGACGGAGAGGTTTATGATTCAATCGAAGACATCTGGCCCGATTATCCCACCAAAGATGACTTTTTCTTCGACGAAGAAGAATATTAAAATAGTTAAAAAAAATCCACCTCACGGTGGATTTTTTTGAGTTAGGAGCATTGAGTTCTGAGTAAGTTTATAGTTCTAAACTTAGATCTCCCTTCCAGATCGAACATCGTAACACTACACACTTCATACTCCCCACTAAAGACTTCCTTAAAACCACTTTTTCTTTTTGAAGTACCACAACATCGCTATTACGGTGACGAGCATGGCTCCCCACACGATGAAGTAGCCGTTTTGCGTGCGAAGTTCAGGCATGTTTTTGAAATTCATGCCGTAAACGCCTACGATAAATGTAAGAGGAATGAAAATGACCGAAAAGATGGTGAGCAATTTCATCGTATCATTCAGTTTGGTACTCATGGCTGAATGATACATACTGAGTTCGTCGTAAAGCACTTCACGATAATAGTCCAGGAGGTCCACCGCCTGGTTGATGTTGTCTTGTAACTCTTTATAGTGCTTCTGATTTTCTTCCTGTATCAGCTCCGTATCCAGCTTTACAAGGCTGTTCACCATTTCCTTTGCGGGTTTGATATTTATACGCAGATCATTGAGTTCATGCTTAAATAAATTGATGACCTTCAGCGTCTCTTTATTGATATTCAGAATAAGTTTCCCCTCCAATGCTTCCACCTTTTCGCCATAAACACCCAAAATGTAGATGTAACTGTCAATTACAACATCCAGCAGAGCAAAAGCCAGATAATCGGCTCCGGATGTACGAATTTTGGTTGTGTGTTTGCGAATTCTGTCGCGAACCGGATCAAACACATCACCTTCCTCTTCCTGGAATGTGATAAGAATTCTATCCATCACAATTAAACTCAGGTTATCCACTGCCACGGTGTTCTTTTTTTCGTCGAATTCCAACATTTTAATGGAACCGAAAAAACCGTTGTCGAAAGCCTCTGTTTGCGGGCGCGACGATGGCTCCATCACGTCGGAAAGGATATATGCAGGAATGGAAAAAATGGTGGAAATATCTCCAATAAGTTGTTCGTTATGCAATCCGTCAACGTTTATCCAGGTAATTGAGGGGGAGTCGCGATAGACACGCAGTTCCTCCACGGAGTTGACCTGAGTTTCGGTAACGTTTTCCGGGCTTATATCAAAAACCGTTATGCGCACATTGTCGGCTCTTTTCCGTCCACGAAATTTCAGATCATAAGGCGAAAGGCCAATGTTTTCTTTCTTTTTAGGTGATAAGTAGGACATTGAAAGATGATTTAATTTATTTTGCTTAAAATTAATTATTTAATTACGCTATTGGAGCTCACTATCACTTAAAACTCCTAAATTGCTATTGGACGTTAGCCATTTGCTCCTTATTCCTCACAGCACTGTTTTATAACTCTAACTATAGCTCCAACCCCAAACTACACATTACATACTACATACTACATACTACATACTACACACTACACACTACACACTACACACTACACACTACACACTACACACTACATACTAATATCCGAATAGTCGTAGTCGGGTGTAAATTTTGTGCAGATGTATTTGTTACCGTACTCATCGATAGCTTCTATCCGGACGTCGGCTTCAGAATTATTGAGAGTATATTTCCATGTGGCGTAGCTTGAAGTCATATAGTTGGCACGACTGCCGGAAACATGTCCGCGGCCGACTACGCCTATATTATATCCGATTGCCCACCAGTCCTGGCTCGAATCGGGGCCAATAACATCACCTGTATAGCGTTTGGCAGGTATTTGTTTCATATCACCGCTGTAAACGCCATCTTCGAACACTTTTACGCTCCAGGCCGAGGAACCGTTGAAAATGCAGGCCACCACTTCTTTGTCCGTATACGGGAACTGAAATTTTTCATATTTTCCGCCTGTTTTCGCATTACCGCGATACATACGTATCTGATACTCTTTGGAGGCCATTTTTCCATTTACACCCTTGTAAATGGAATTGACTATCTTGTTTCCGCTGAAATAGTGAATCCCATAGCCGTTGGGCGAACCATCACCATTTAGAACAGAATGCCACCAGGCTCCACTGACAGCCGCATGGACCTTTTCGGGAACCGGCAAATCGGGTTCATTACGCATATAATGGGTATGTCCGGAAAAGATAATGGCATTTCCAAATGAAGAGAGAGCCGTCCTTACTAATGGGATGTTGCCTCCACCCTTGGTAAGAAGTGGAATATGAACGCAAAGTACCACCAGTTTCTCCTTGGGGACATGCTTCAAATCCTGCCTGAGCCACTCAATCTGAGCCATGGTAAAACCATCCTCATACGAATCATAAACAGTATTGCTCTGGAAGGTAATATCTCTCATATGGATGAAATGAACCGAACCCCTATTCCATGAGAAATTGACGGGACCGAAGACCGACTCGAAATCACGTTGGTATGCCAGATTGAAATCCTCAGCAAGAATAGGTTCGGTTGCACTTGCGAAGACATCATGGTTGCCCATTGTCTGGAAAACCGGGAAACCGATATTTCGCTGTGCCATCAACCTGCGCATTTCCGGCATATACTGACCGCAATTGCGCTTACCCTCGGAATAGACAATATCTCCCAGAGTAACTCCGTAAATAGGCAGGCTTTCACTCTTCTGCGTCTTCATGATATCCGAGAGTGTCTCCGACTCAAAGCGAGAAATATGAACATTGTCCTTGCATTGCGGATCAGCCAGCGCATAGACCACGAAGTCGTTTTCTAATTCTATACGTTCAAATTTAAAGTCGTATTTGCTCCGCTCCACCGAGTATTTGTGATAAAAATCGGGATTGCCATCTGAATTTTCGACTATCTTGCAATCTGCAGGGATTGATGCGAAGATATGGAAAGTGTGGGGCGATGGGGATTCAATGCTATAAAAGCCCTCTTTATCGGTGATTACTGCGCTGAAGCCGTCGCTGACAACCATTCCTGCGATGGGAGTGCCGTCAGTATAGGTAGCATAACCGTAGATACCGTCGTTCTTGACAATATCCTCGATGGTAGGGTCTTTGGTATTACAAGATAACGCCAGCAGCGCAATTGCGAGTATCGGGAGTATATTATTTAATTTCATTGAGTAATTGATATTATCCTTTTTGATCCGTTTTAAATCGTTTTGACTTGCGGAGGGCTTCGGTGATGATATATTCCAGCTGGCCATTGACACTACGGAATTCATCGGCCGCCCACTTTTCGAGGGCAGCCAATTTATCCGAATCTATCCTGAGGACAAATGGTTTTTTCTCTTTGGCCATAATAAGTTTTTATTGGTAAAGTGAGCCCGCGTTGACAACCGGAGTAGCAGCTCTGTCAGATGTAAGCACGACCATCAGATTACTCACCATTGCAGCCTTCTTTTCCTCGTCAAGCTCGATAATCTCCTTGTCTGAGAGCTGCTGGAGTGCCATCTGTACCATACTTACCGCACCCTCAACGATTTTATGGCGTGCAGCAACTATGGCAGTCGCCTGCTGGCGCTGTAGCATTGCGCTGGCAATTTCGGGAGCGTATGCGAGGTAACTTATACGCGCCTCCATAACTTCAATGCCCGCAATGTTCAAGCGATCCTGGAGAGATTTTTCAAGCAAATCGTTAACCTCTTCGCCTCCGCTTCGCAAAGTAATTGCGGCATCTTCATCCTCCAGATTATCGTAGGGATATGAACCCGCAAGATTACGGATTGCTGCCTCGCTTTGTATATCTACAAATTTTACATAATTGTCAACCTCGAAGGATGCCTTGAACGTATCCCTAACCCTCCATACCAAAACAACACCGATCATGATCGGGTTACCCATCTTGTCGTTGACTTTGATTGGATCACCGTTTAGATTGCGTGCCCTAAGAGAAACCGTGCTTCTTGTAGTAAAAGGATTGACGAAAAAGAATCCATTGTCCACGATAGTTCCAACATATTTGCCAAAAAAGACTACAACTTTGCTCTCGTTTGGGTTAACAATGAGAAGGCCCTTGAATAGAATAACGAAGATAACGGAAATAATAAAAAGCAATCCCCACCAATCACTTGCACCATTACTAATGAGTATAGCAGGCACCACTACGCAAGCAGCAATACCAATAAGAGAGACGAACAGCATCAACCATCCATTTGAAGGAGTGATGAATTTTTCCTGAACTTGTTTCATTGCTTTAGAAAATTGATATTATTTTGATATCACAAAGATATCTATTTTTTTCAAAATACAAAAAAAAATTAATACAATTTAATAGAAAAATGAAGAACATGATTAGCGACAATCTTTTAGTAATAACATTGTTAGTAACAACATTATTTGTAATAAAGTTGTTAGTAATAAAATTATTACTTATATTTGCATCAGGATAATAATTAAAGTCTATGGAAAATAAACCTTTCGTATTCGGAGTTCCAACATCCGGTGACAATTTTACCGATCGAGAAAAAGAAACCGAACGACTATTATTGAATTTCCGACATGGCGTAAATACGGTATTGATTTCGCCTCGCCGTTGGGGCAAAACCTCTTTGGCGCAGAAAGTCTGTCATTTAGCACAATCAGATAAGCTGAAGATCATTTATCTCGATATTTTTTCATGTCGCAGCGACAGGGATTTCTATGACGCTTTTGCCTCTGCCGTACTAAAGCAAACATCTTCAAAATTAGAGGAATGGTTGGAAAACACTAGACTGTTCTTGTCTCGTATAAGTCCGAAAATCTCAATGGGCACTGATCCGATGATGAACTTTTCCATATCGCTTGAAATGAATCCGAAGAGTGATGATGTTGATGAAATTTTGAGACTTCCGGAAAGAATAGCACAGAAAAAAGGGTGCAAAATAGTCGTTTGTATTGACGAATTCCAACAGATTGGCGAATTCAAGGATTCCAAATCGTTCCAAAAGAGACTGCGTACAGTTTGGCAATTGCAAAAGTCGGTATCATATTGCCTATTCGGCAGTAAAAAGCACTTGATGAACGAACTTTTCGAGAAAAAGAACCTTCCGTTTTACAAATTTGGAGATGCAATTTATCTGTCAAAAATTGAAACAAAAGATTGGATAGAGTATATCTGCAAACGTTTCAAAGTTACGGGCAAACAGATTTCTGAGAAGTTGGCAAAAAAGATTTGCTTAAGTGTAGATAACCACTCTTCATATGTACAGCAACTGGCTTGGTTGGTTTGGATTCACACAGACAAAGTTGCAACAGAGCAGCATTTTGAAGCCGCTTATCAAGACATTATAGACCAAAACACACCGTTGTTTGAAAAGCAGACGGAAGGCCTTACGACATATCAGATGAACTTTTTGCGGGCCATCGTCGATGGAGTTAACAGCAGGTTTACCACACAAGAGATTTTGCACAAATATCAACTCGGCTCTTCTGCCAATGTCAGCACCGTAAGACGAGCTTTGGTAAAGAAAGAACTCATTGAGGTTGAGAAAGGTAAGGCCTTTATTCCCGATCCTGTAATGAAAGTGTGGTTGAAAAGAGAGTTTGGCTTATAACTCAGGACTCCCTCGTAGTCCGCATCACAACACGTAATCCGCACCAGTACCACAAAATAGCGCTAATTAACGCGAATAGCCCTGACATTTTTGTCAGGGCTATTCATACATTTGCGTAATCCGTAAACTAAACTACGATGTAATCTTTTCGAGCCATTTGACCATGCCTGCCATAACTCCCATCGAGATGAGGCAGAAGGCTGCGAATACAGCCCAAGTCTCCCACTGACGAGGGAAGGTGTTTAGCATGGTAACACCAAGAGCGATAAAGAGATTGCCAACAGCTGTAGCTGAAAGCCACAGACCCTGGCAGATACCCTGGAGATGACGCGGAGCCACCTTTGAGACGAATGAAATTCCCAGAGGAGAAATAAAGAGTTCGGCTACCGTGAGGAAGAAATAAGTCACGATGAGTACCATCGGGCTTGCCTTCATCGATATTTTCACAGCCTCGGCGAGACCGGCAAACTCGTATCCAGAAGGATAGTGCTTGTACATAGCAATAATCATGAGGAAGATATACGAGCAAGCAGCGATAAACATACCGATTGCAATCTTCTTTGGAGTGGAAACAGCCCTTCCGCGACGTGTCAGTGAGGCGAAAAGCCACATTAGAATCGGGGTAAGAGTAATCACAAAGAAGGGATTGATGCACTGCCATATCTCGGGCGGGATAGCAGCCGTTGAGACAAAGTCACGTGCGAATACTGAAAGTGACTGACCGTTTTGGTGGAATGCGAACCAGAAGAAAACTGCAACACCAAGAACGGCAAAGAGTGCATAGAGACGCTGCCTGATCTCTTTTGCATTGGCCGCTCTCTCTTCCGGAGTATAGTCCTGAACCTCTTTCTTGTCCTTTTTTACAGGTGTAGGAAGTTTTTTCTTCACTATTAAGAAGATAGTCAGAGAGAGAAGCATTGCAAACACAGAAGCTAGGAATGAATAGTGTACACCTGTGTTGAATATATTGAGGTACTGGTCACAGAATGCAGCATCAACCACGCCTGTATGACCCGCGCTCTCGGCAAGTGTGGCAATGTTGGCGCTATCCACCTCTGACATGGCGCCGTTGGTATCAAGAAACTTGTGGCAGAGACGAGGAAGATCCGCATTGTATGTGAAACCCTTAACCTTGAGCCATGCGCTGCGCAGTAACGGAGCGACGAAAGGGGCAACCACACCACCGATATTAATAAATACATAGAAAATCTGGAAACCGCTGTCGCGTTTTGACTTGGCCAGCGCAAGAGCTTCGGGGCCCTTCTTGGCGGCTTCTGCCTCAAAGTTGTCATACATCTGGCCCACAATAGCCTGGAGGTTTCCTTTAAAGAGTCCGTTACCGAACGCAATCAAAAGAAGCGCAAAGCAAGTGAACACAAGGATGGCGTTGACACCTCTCGTCTCACCGAAAACCGGAATGGAAAGAAGCAAGTAACCCAATGCCATCACTACGAGCCCCGTGATGATGGTGCCTTTGTAGTTCTGTGTCCTGTCCGCAATCCTACCGCCGGGAAGACTGAAGATGTAGATAATAAAATAGAATACGGCATAAATCCAGCCTGCTACGGAATCATCTATTCCAAACTTGGAGCAGAGGAAGAGCAGTAGTACCGCATTCATGATGTAATAACCAAACCTTTCGCCCATATTACTCAACGCAGCAGCTATTAAGCCCTTTGGGTGCTCTTTTTTAGCTTTTGCGAGGTAAAACAGAAGGAATGGAATGACAACAATAAGGATGGCTATAAGAATAACCATAGATCTGTTATTCAGCCATAGGTGTGTGAAGAATTGTCCCATAAATAGTTTTTTCGTTATTATTGGTTGTTGTTATTTTTATCAAACAATGTGGCAAAAATATAAAAAAAATTGTATATTAGCCTTTTGTTAACTTGAAAAGTCAATTCTTATGAAGAAAATTGTGATTACCGCACTGGCAGCTCTGTTGTTCTGCAGCAGTCAGACTATGGCACAAGCACCCACAGTTACGACTCCCGATGGATTAGTGATTTATTCTCTTCCCAGCACTTCGATCAATCTCGTAGTGGAGGCACAGAAGGAGACATTCATTGCAGGACCCTATGCGCAATATGCTCAGAAATATCTCGGAACGGCTGCAAAAACAGAAAACGCAGTCACCTACAGTATGGGCTCCATACATTTTCATCCATATATTGAGGCGGACGCTACCGGCCGTGTTGCAATAAATTTATCAGGCAAAAATAACGCTGCTGCCAATTTCCTGCAGTTCTGTTCGCAGGGATTAATTATCGCATCCGATAGCTATACCGGCAAGCCTGAGGCCTGGAGATTTCCCTCCATCGCCGCCAATGACCAATTCGCCGGCAAAGGCGTGGGAGGCAATCTCACCAGCACAACCACTACCCTATACAAAAGCGTGATGACTGAAAGCGGCTTCCAAAGAGTGGCAGTCGAGCAGAGACAGGTGGTAGAAAAATCCGTAGAAAAGAAGGCCGAAGAGGTGGCTAACAGTATCTTTAACTTACGCCGCAAACGTGTGGAAATCATAACCGGTGATACTGACGCAATATTTAACGGAGAGGCCCTCGGAGCCGCTATAGAAGAGATAAACCGTCTTGAACGGGAGTACCTCACTCTCTTTTTCGGTATTACCGAGACCTCAATTCAGAAGATGAGTTTCGACGTAGTGCCCAAAGCCGGCAATGACAAGCATATCTATGTAGCTTTCCGCATCTCAGAGACTCAAGGACTACTTTCCGCCTCCAATATGTCCGGAAGGCCGATTATACTGGAGCTTATCCTCGACGAGGGGACCAAGAGCACCACCATTCAGCAGGCCGCAGCCGCTGCTGCCGGAAGGAGCAGAAGCCAGATGATCTATTACAGAGTGCCCGCTACGGTTACTGCACGCATACTTGACGGACAACAAGTACTGCTCCAGACCAGAGTGCCGGTTTACCAACTCGGCACGGTACACTCTTTCCCCATTGAAACTCTTATTAGCAAATAACTCATCAAATAATTCAATACGAAAATATGACACTTTCTAATCTAAAACCTCAGAGGGTATGGAAACACTTCTACTCCCTCACACAGATTCCACGCCCTTCAAAACACGAGGGTAAAGCAGTTCTATTCCTTGAGAAATTTGGCAAGGACCTCGGTCTAGAGACCATCAAGGATGAAATTGGCAATATCATAATCCGCAAACCGGCTACTCCCGGCATGGAAAACAGGATGGGCATCATTCTGCAGGCACATATAGATATGGTGCCCCAGAAAAACAACGACAAAGTGCACGACTTCAGAAAGGACCCCATCCAGCCCCGTATCGTGAACAAGAAAGATGGAGACTGGCTTTATGCCACCGGCACCACCCTAGGAGCCGACAACGGACTCGGTTGTGCTGTTGCAATGGCAGTAATGGAGGCGAACGACCTTGTGCACGGACCTGTAGAGGCGCTATTCACAGTGGATGAGGAGACCGGAATGACAGGTGCCAGAGGATTAAAGGCCGGTATACTCAAAGGTGATATTTTAATCAACCTTGACTCTGAGACTGAGGGAGAGCTCTATGTTGGCTGCGCCGGCGGACTTGATGCCACTGCGGTTTTCAAATACAAGGAGGAGCCTCTTCCCAAGGGATATAAAGTATATGCAATAAACGTAAAGGGACTCCGCGGAGGTCACTCCGGCATGGAGATACATGAGGGCCGCTGCAACGCAAACAAAGTTATGATGCGTGTACTGCTTCCCGCCCTGAGGGACCTAAAGGGTAAACTCGTTTCTATAGAGGGCGGCAACCTGCGCAATGCTATTCCACGCGAGGCCGTGGCAGTCGTAGCAATACCTAAAGAAAGAGCTGACGAACTTCAGGTAATCGTAGATTCGGTTTTCGCCCAGGTTAAGAATGAGTATGCCAACATCGATCCTAATGTTCAGATTTTCCTTGAAGAGGCAAAGGCAAAGAATGTAATGGCCGGCAATGTGGCGCTAAAGATGGCCAAGTCCGTATATGCCTGCCCCAATGGAGTTGATAGAATGAGTCTTGAAATGGCTGACCTCGTGGAAACTTCCAACAACCTTGCCATCGTAAAATCCGAAGATGGTAAAATATTCATTAAATGTCTCATGCGTGGCTCAATTGACACCGCAAAAGAGGATCTGTCAGAGGCCATCCGCGCTACCTTTGAACTGGCGGGTGCCAAGGTTACACTATCAGGCGGTTATTCCGGCTGGCAACCCAACATGAAGTCTCCTATCCTTAAGACTATGAAGGAGACCTATTTCAACCTCTTCGGCAAAGCTGCTGAGGTTAAGGCTATTCATGCAGGCCTCGAATGCGGCATCCTCGGCGGCAATTATCCCAACTGGGATATGATTTCCTGCGGTCCCACAATCTTATCTCCCCATTCTCCGGATGAGAGAGTATTCATTCCTTCTGTGGAAAAATGGTGGAATTTTATAGTTGCGGCGCTTGCCGGTGCTCCCAAAAAGTAAGATTTTGGGCAAATTTTTGCCAATTCGATAATAATAACTATATTTGCAGCCCTTTCGGAAAATCCGGAAGGGCTTATTTATCTCAAATACAATTAATTAAAATGTTAAAACAGTACGAAACCGTTTTCATTGCAACTCCCGTTTTGTCTGATGCTCAGATGAAGGAAGCGGTTGCCAAGTACGTGACCTTCATCAAGGATAATGGTGGAGAGATTGTGCACCAAGAGGATTGGGGCCTTAGAAAATTGGCCTACCCTATCCAGAAAAAAACTACAGGATTCTATCATCTGATCGAATTCAAGGCAGAACCCGAGTTTATCGGCAATTTAGAGACTCAGTACAAACGTGATGAGCGCATCATCCGTTTCCAC
>CAZRBY010000026.1:2761-23742 GCA_964598495.1 uncultured Muribaculaceae bacterium | reverse complement strand
AACTTTTGTCATAATTTTTCCTGATTTAAGTGTAAACCTATTTCAGGACATGACAGTAGGTTAGTTTTGAGTATCAAGTGTTGAGTTATGAGAGTTATGGGATTGTGTGTTATACAATATGTTGATTATTATGTTATATGTTAAATAAATCGTAAAGATAACAAAAAATAACGCTACACCTTGTAGATATATTTTACAAATCGATTACATCCATTAATGTCTTGAAGAACTACGGAATCAGGGCCAAAAAGGGCAGCTACCTCATTGCCGAAGGCTTCATTTACCTCAAAATAGCAGACACCCTCCTTCTTCAACAATTTCTCCACCCAGCATTTCAGTGCCCTATAGTAAAGCAGCGGATCATCATTAGGCACAAAAAGGGCCATTTCAGGCTCATAGTCGAGTACGTTTGGACGCATTTGAGATCGCTCACTCTCAAGTACGTAAGGAGGATTTGAGACAATTATGTCAAACTGCGGAAGGCCGGCAGGAGGAACTCCCAATATGTCTGCCCAAAAGAAAACAGGCCTGAGAACCGTACCCTCCTCTCTCCTCACTTTCTGTTTGCAGGCAATCTTGAGAGCTTCATCGGAGATATCACAACCGAATAGCTGTGCCCCGGGCAATTCCGCAGCAAGTGACCAGGCCAGGCATCCGGAACCGGTACAAACATCAAGAATGTTGAACTCCTGCCCCTCGTCAAGCTCCTTTTCAGACAGGTCATCGATAATTATTCCGAACAGTTCTTCGGTCTCCGGACGGGGAATAAGCACTCCCTCATTCACCTTAAATCTCCTTCCGCCGAATTCGGCAAACCCAAGCACATACTGTAGAGGACGCCATTTTAGCAATTCAGCCATGGCATCATCCAACTTCTGTTGTTCGGCCGCGGAAATATTCCTGTCAGGAACCGACAGATAAGAGTACTCGGGCACCTCAAGATAGTGAGAGACGAGCCTGATAGCCATCGACTTGGCCTCAGCCACCGGATAGAGTTCAGAAAGCTCCTTTGCAGCTTTATCTACAAATTCCTTTAAAGTCATATAGTTAAGAGAAAAGGTCAGGTAATATCTGCGATGCCGGTAATGACCTGCATCATATCCAAACCCGCAGCACGTATCTGTTGGGGCACCAAACTCATCGCTGTCATTCCGGGGACCGTGTTCAGCTCCAGAAAGATCACGCTACCGTCATCACAGAGGAAATAGTCAACCCTGACAATCCCCTTACAGCCAAGGCAGTCGTATATACTGCGCGTAATGGCCGAAATCTCCACTACCTTTGCCGGATCTATATTCGCAGGGCAGATTTCATCGCTTAAGCCATTGTACTTGGCCTCGTAATCAAAAAAGGTATTGTGAGGAATAATCTCAGTAACGGGTAATGCCACAATCTTCTTCCCATCCATATATGCCCCTTGTGTTATCTCTCGCCCGCTGATGTACGTCTCCACCAGCACCGTATCGCTGTGTCTGAATGCCAGTTTTATCGCCCCCTCAAGCTCTTCCTCCTTCATAACCTTGCTGACACCGAAACTGCTCCCACCGGAACAGGGTTTGACAAAAAGTGGCAGCCCAAGCTTCTCTATTATATTTTTTACGGAAAACTCTTTGCCCTTTCTAAGACAGACATCAGGAGCTAACTTGAATCCGAAATCTCGCAGCAGCACTTTGCACATCTGTTTATCGAAAGCCGAAGCCGAAACGGCGGAAGAAGAGGTAGTGAAGGGAACCCCCATCATCTCAAGGTATCCCTGCAAAACTCCATTTTCTCCGGGAGTGCCGTGGATCATAATCATCGCCAGGTCAAACTTGATTTTATTCCCCTGAAAAGTAAAAGAAAAATCGTTTTTATCCACTTGAGCCAACACTGTAAGACCCGCCTCCGGATTAGATTCGGAGAACTCTCCGGAGTCTTCTACAACCTGCCAAGAGGCCCCTTTCAGGAGCACATGGTATACATTGTATTTTGAACGATCAATAAAATGGGAGACATTGCGGCCGCTGAGAATGGAAATTCCTACCTCTGCAGAGTCCCCTCCATATATGAGTGCAAGATTGCGCTTTGACATAAATGCGTTAGTTATCAGTTGAAAAAGCCTTGATCATCACCGGAATTTGAAACTTTGTCATTTGACAGATCGCTATCATCTCCGGTACAGGACAAATCCATGCTCCAGCCCAGAGGGGGAACAAAGAGGTCTTCCGGTCCTATGCTGATGCTCGGATCTCCATAAACTTTCTGCATGAATATTCCCCATATCGGGAGCGCCATATTGGATCCGGCACCATATGTCAGACTTTCAAAGTGCACCTGACGGTCCTCTGCCCCCACCCAAACTCCGGCAGTCAGTTTAGGTGTAAAGCCTATAAACCATCCGTCAGACTGGTCATTGGTGGTACCGGTTTTACCGGCAATATTGTTGCCAAGACCATATCTCCAGCGTAGACGACCCGCCGTACCCTCATTTACCACTCCCTGCATAAGATTGACCATCAAATAGGCGGTAGGGTCGCTCAATGCCTCTTTTTTGCGGGAAGCAAAATTGGCCAGCACATTACCGGACTTATCTTCTATGCGATTGACCAACATCGGAGACACATAGACTCCACGGCTGGGAAATGTATTGAAAGCGGCTACCATCTCGTATACCGAAATGTCACATGAACCCACACAAAGCGAATATACAGGGTCCAGATATGAACTTATGCCCATCTTGCGACACATTTCCACCATAGCTTGCGGACCGAACTGTTTCATCAGATAAGCTGAAATATTGTTGGAGCTATGAGTAAGACCCCACTTAAGCGTAACGGTCTTGCCTATGTGTTCGGCTCTGTCGGTACTCTTGGGTGTCCATACTTCATCTCCGACGGGAAATGAATAGGGGATATTGACCACCTTGTCACAAGGTGTGAAACCCTCCTGCATGGCAAGGGTGTAGAGAAAAGGTTTGATGGTGGACCCCACCTGACGTTTGCCCTGTCTGGCATTGTCATATTTGAAATAACGGTATTCCGGACCGCCAACATATGCCTTGACTTTGCCGGTATGCGGTTCCATCGCGATAAATGCGGCACGGAGGAATGATTTGTAATATCTAATGGAGTCGTATGGGGTCATCAATGTGTCAATGTAACCCTGCTCATTCCAGGCAAACAAACGCATTTTAACCTTCTGTTTAAATGATTTGAGGATATCTTCCTCACTTGCCTCCTCCTTTTTCATCTCGCGGTAGCGGTCACTCCATCTGATAGCCTGGTTCATAAGCAATTCAGTAACTTCAGGAGTCACTTCGGGAGAGAAGGGGGCATTGCGCTTACGCTTTAGTTCATTGAAGAAGACCTTCTGCAGATCATTGCCAAGATGCTCTTTTACAGCATCTTCCGCATATTGCTGCATTCTCGAATCGATTGTGGTATAGATACGGAGCCCATCCTTGTCAAGATTGTACTGGGTGCCGTCGGGCTTTAGATTTTTGTTGAGCCAGCCAAAAAGCGGATCGTCAACCCAAAGAGTGGAGTCAGCCGAATAATCCTCCTTTTGTCTATAGGAAGATGGTTTGGGCTCATCTGCGTTCATATAACGGCGGAGCATATCACGGTAATAGGAACCAAGACCGGCATTATGGTCCTGCTGCTGGTATGATAGCATAATGGGAATCTGTACTATGGAATCATACTGTGATGAAGTGATATAGTTGTATTTTTCCATCTGCCTGAGTACGTGGTTCCGACGTTTTAAAGAATTCTCAGGATTGATGACAGGATTGTATCTGGTGGGTTTGTTGACCATTCCTACCAGACAGGCGCTCTCTTCAACCGTGAGGTCTCTGACATCTTTATCAAAAAAGGTTATAGCTGCCGATTTGATGCCATAGGCATTGCTGCCAAAGAAAATAGCATTGAGATACATCGTCACTATCTCATCCTTTGTGTAATTGCGCTCAAGTTTGACTGCAGTGATCCACTCTTTTATCTTTATAGTGACAAGTTTGATAAACCTACCACCCGGAATGCGACTTGTGACATCCTGACGGGGGTAGAGGGTCTTAGCCAACTGCTGAGTAATAGTGCTGCCACCTCCCTGACTAGAGTCTCCCATAATCAGTGTCTTAACCACAACGCGGGCAAGACCTCTAAAGTCAATGCCGGAATGGCGACGGAAGCGTGCGTCTTCAGTGGAAATAGCCGCATTCACCAAATGGGGCGGAAATTCCTCGAAGGAGACATAGGAGCGGTTTTCAACATGGTAGGTATTGATAACCTTGCCATCTTCGGAAATCAGCTCTGTTGCAAGATTGCTCTTGGGGTCTTCGAGTTCTTCAAACGAGGGAATATGTGCAAAAAAGGCCACTCCGGCTACTAAGAGGATGAAAAATGCAACAGGTGTCATTATTATCCACCAAAACCACTTCAGAAACCTCTTCCGGTTGACCGATTTCTTATTAGTTGTCATAAATCAAAATGTTTCTATCATACAAAAATAGCAATTAAAATTTGGATAATTGCTTTCTTTATCCCTTACTTTGCATTTCAGTTTGAAAAGAATAAGGAATATGGGAGAGAATCTGGTAATCGTCGAGTCGCCCGCCAAGGCAAAGACCATTGAGAAATTTCTGGGAAAAGGTTTTACGGTAAAGTCGAGTTTCGGCCATATACGGGATCTTCCCGAGAATGGTCTCAGTATTGACATTGAAAACGGCTTCGAACCCAAATACGAAGTACCCAAGGAGAAGAAGAAAGTGGTGTCCGAACTGACCGCCGCCGCAAAAAAAGCCGATATGGTATGGCTTGCATCCGATGAAGATCGCGAAGGAGAGGCTATTGCCTGGCATCTGCAGGAGGCATTGAAGATTCCGGCAGAAAAAAGCCGCCGCATCGTCTTTCACGAGATTACAAAGACTGCCATACTGGGTGCAATAGAGAATCCACGTGATATTGACTCCAACCTTGTCATGGCTCAGCAAGCCCGCAGGGTGTTGGATCGTCTGGTGGGATTTAAACTTTCGCCCGTTCTCTGGAAAAAGATCCAACCAAAACTTTCCGCGGGACGTGTCCAGTCAGTGGCAGTACGGTTGATTGTGGATAGGGAGAGAGAAATTTCTTCATTCGAAGCTCATCGTTATTTTAGAGTAGAAGGTATATTTATCCCTGAGGGATCAAACGCACGCATCAAAGGCGTGCTTGACAAGAAATTCTCTACAAAGGAGGAAGCCGAGGCCTTTCTCGAACGCTGTAAAGGTTGCACTTTTGACATTTCCTCGATAGAGAAAAAGGAGATAACACGCACTCCGGCACCCCCCTTTACCACATCGGTTCTCCAGCAGGAGGCATCCAGAAAACTTGGACTATCTGTAAGCCAGACAATGGTCATAGCGCAACGACTCTACGAGAGCGGACTCATCACATATATGCGTACCGACTCCACCAACCTCTCATCCATGGCGCTCGGTACGGCAAAAGAAACCATAACCTCGATGTATGGAGAGCAATACTCCCAACCGCGCAACTACAAGACCAAAAGCAAAGGGGCCCAGGAGGCACACGAGGCCATCCGCCCAACCTATATATCCAACACATCCATAGAGGGCAACGCTAACGAGAAGAAACTCTACGCGCTGATCTGGAAGAGAACAATCGCCTCACAGATGGCTGACGCGCGTCTGGAAAAGACTGATATTACCATCTCCGGAGACCGCATCAGCGAAAAGTTTCTCGTTCAGGGCGAACAAATAATATTTGACGGATTCTTAAAGGTCTATATCGAAGGACGTGACGATGAGGATGAGAGCGAAAAGGCTGCTCTCTTGCCCCATCTCAACCTCGGACAGACGATGACCGACGAGAGCATAACCGCTACCGAAAAATTCACACAAAAACCGCCGCGATACAGTGAAGCGAGCTTGGTTAAAAAACTGGAAGAACTCGGCATAGGCCGTCCCTCGACATACGCGCCAACCATCTCCACCATCCTCAAGAGAGGCTACGTCATCAAAGGTGACAAAACCGGCACTTCAAGGGATTATTGCGAGATCACCCTCAGAAAAGGCATTATCTCTTCGACCGTCAAGAACGAAGTTGTCGGTCGTGAAAAGAACAGACTCTGCCCTGAAAACATCGGGATGTTGGTGACCGACTTCCTAGAAGCCAACTTCCCGGACATTCTTGATTATGGTTTCACAGCGAAGGTGGAAGAAGATTTTGACAATATCGCTAAAGGCCTTCTGGTTTGGAATGAGGTTATCGGCAACTTTTACGAACCTTTCCAAGCAAAAGTAACAAATGCTCTTGAGGACAGAACCTTCACTAATGTGGAAAAACACCTCGGTACCGACCCTGCCACAGGGAAACCTGTCATCGCACGTATGGGACGCTTTGGCCCTCTGGTACAAAAAGGCACTAATGACGACCCTGACAAACAGTTTGTAAGCCTCAAGAAGGGCCAATTGATAGAAGATATCACTCTCGAAGATGCACTCCAGCTCCTCAAACTTCCTCGCACTGTCGGCAAACATGAGGGAAAAGTTGTAACAACTGCCATCGGCCGTTTTGGGCCTTACATCAGAGTGGGTTCCACATTTATCTCTCTACCTAAGGAACTTGATCCATATACCGTCACTATTGATGATGCGATAAAGCTGATTGCAGAAAACGAACAAAAGGAGAGTCAAAAATACATAGCTGAATTTCCGGAGCACAAAATACAAATCATCAACGGTCGTTACGGACCCTATATAAAGCAGGGTAAAAACAACTATAAAATTCCCAGAGGTACCGATTCGTTTACTCTCAATGTTGCTGATTGTCTGGCGATTATAGAGAAAGAGAATTCAAAAAGACCAAAATAGGTTATAAATTGTAACCAACATGCCGATTTTTTTGTATCTTTGAGCCTAAAAGCACATTTATGACTACTTACCAGATTGATCATATTGATCAGAAGATCCTCTCTTTTCTCGTCAAAAATGCGAGAATGCCATTCCTTGAAATAGCACGCGAATGTGGAGTATCCGGAGCGGCTATTCACCAGAGAGTAAAGAAAATGGAAAGCATGGGCATCATCACCGGTTCCACCCTTCTCGTCAAGCCCCAGGCTCTCGGACTCAATGTTTGCGCCTTTGTTGGGGTATCACTCTCTCAGGCCAACAGTTATCCGCAAGTTGTTGAGGCTCTAAAGGAGATGTCTGAAGTTGTGGAGTGCCATTTCATAACAGGTAACCACGCACTTTTACTCAAAATATACTGCTTCAACCATGACCACCTTATGGAGATTCTGGTCAACACTATCCAGAATATCCCCAGTGTCATGAAGACCGAAACCTGGGTATCTCTTGACCAGGCGATCGAACGCCAGGTATGGGTAAAAGATTATCCTAACGCTTCCCCTCGCGCAAAATAGCTTGCGCAATTGCCAGATCTTCCGGAGTAGTAATCTTGATATTGCCACCGAGACCCTCACATAGTGAGATTTTGTGTCCCAGATATTCCACTACCGAAGCATCATCCGTAAAGAGAGGATTATAGGGTTGAGCATATGCCTCCTTAAGGAGTTCCGAATGGAATATCTGGGGAGTCTGCACCAGACGGTAACGGGAACGATCTACCGCAGTTGATGTCCCTTCGGGTCCAATTTCACGAAGCGACTCCACAGGCTGGATTACCGGCACCAGCGCATCACACTCCTCCATTTTTTCAAACATTGACCTGATAAAATCCGATGTAACAAAAGGACGGACTCCATCATGGACAGCCACTATTGCCCCGTCGGGAACATATCTAAGGGCATTCTGCACGGAATGAAACCTTGTGATACCGCCGGAGGGCATGATATAGCGCTTTAAAAAGCCGGTACGGTTGCAATACTCCTTCCAGTACTCCTTCTCCCCGGAAGGCAGCACCACGATGATGTCGATGAACTCAAAGGCCTCCATAAAACGCTCAATCGTGTGTCTGAGAATCGGTTTCCCCTCAACCTCAATGAATTGTTTGGGCATATCGTACCCCATTCTCGACCCCTGTCCTCCGGCAAGGATAACGGCATAATAGCGTCTATTCATTTGCTTTAAAAATTATACTACAAAAATAGCCGAAAATCCCGTTATTATTACTAAATTTGCTTGATATTTTTCATCTTGACTACATTCCCGCAAATGCGTACCGAAAATTGCACCAGAAAGATTAGAAGAGCGCTGATTTCAGTATACAGCAAAGATGGCATAGAGGAGATAGCCCGTGAACTTATTGCCTGTGGCGTTGAACTGCTCTCTACCGGAGGAACATTTACATTTCTCAAAGAGGCAGGGTTGGATGTCACTTCAGTGGAAGAGATCACCTCCTATCCCTCCATACTCGGAGGCAGGGTCAAGACACTTCACCCTAAAGTATTCGGAGGAATTCTCTATCGCAGGGAGCATCTTCAGGATTTAGGAGATATTGAGAAGTACGCAATACCTCCCATCGACCTGGTGATTGTAGACCTCTATCCTTTTGAAAAATATGTGCAGATGGATGCAACTCCCGAAGAGATTATTGAAAAAATAGATATCGGAGGCATTTCACTTATCAGGGCAGCCGCCAAGAATTATCGTGACGTAATCATCGTCTCCTGCAAGGAGGCTTATGGCCCGCTGCTCCACCTGCTCAAGACTAAACACGGTGAGAGTGATATCGAAGAGCGCAGGTCATTTGCCAGACAAGCATTCCACACCTCCTCCTACTACGATACCCGGATCTTCAACTGGTTCAATAGGGACAACGCCCATTCAATGCCCCTGCGTTATGGTGAAAACCCTCACCAGCAGGCAAAATTTACCGGCTCGAGTGATTCTCTGCCGAAACAGTTGAACGGCAAAGAGATTTCCTACAACAATCTGCTCGACATCGAGGCTTCAGTGGAGCTCATGTATGACTTTTCCGAACCCACGGTAGCTATAATCAAGCACAATAACGCTTGCGGATGCGCCACACGCAACACCATCTCAGAGGCCTGGAGAGATGCTCTTGCAGGTGATCCCGTATCTGCTTACGGCGGTATTATCATTGCCAACAGAGCCATTGATAAAGAGTGTGCAGAGGAAATCAACAAGATATTTTTTGAAGTGATAATTGCTCCGGAGTACTCTCCCGAAGCACTCGAAATATTGAAGTCAAAGAAAAACAGGATTATTCTCCTCGACAACGGAGTCAGGCCTTCGGCCACAAAGTTCCGTTCACTGCTGGGTGGCATTCTCGTCCAGGATAGGGACGAAAAGGTAGAAAGTCCCGAAGAACTCAAAACTGTGACCATTCTCGCCCCTACGGCTGAACAGGTGAAGGATCTGCTTTTTGCCAACAAACTGGTAAAACATTCCAAGTCCAACGCCATAGTGCTCGCCAAAGACTCCATGCTTTTGGCAAGCGGCATCGGACAGACATCCAGAGTAGATGCTCTCAAACAGGCAATAGTCAAGGCTAAATCCTTTGGATTTGACCTCAACGGTGCGGTAATGGCTTCTGATGCTTTTTTCCCTTTTCCGGACTGTGTTGAAATTGCACGAGAGGCCGGTATAGTTGCCGTAATCCATCCGGGAGGCTCTGTAAGGGATCAGGAGAGCATCGACTGGTGCAACGCCAACGGAATGGCCATGGTCACCACCGGATTCAGACATTTTAAGCATTGATAACGATATAGTTTTATAAGATATATGGCATTTTCATTTTTAACACAGGAACTCGCTATCGACCTTGGCACTGCCAATACGGTCATTTTTATGAATGACAAGAAAATCATCGACGAACCCTCCATTGTCGCTATTGACAATCTCACAGGAAAAGTTCTTGCAGTAGGCACAAAGGCCAAACAGATGCAGGGTAAGGAAAGCAAGGGTGTAAGGACTATCAGGCCTCTAAAGGAGGGAGTGATTGCAGATTTCGACAGTTCCGAACAGATGATAAGGGAGTTCATCAAGATGATCAACACCCGTAGATCTTTCTTTTCGCCGAGTCTGAAGATGGTGGTCTGCATCCCTTCCGGAAGTACTCCGGTGGAGACGCGTGCTGTAAGAGACGCAGCAGAGCATTCCGGCGGACGCGACGTATATCTTATATTCGAGCCGATGGCAGCCGCTCTCGGAGTGGGCATCGATGTTACAGCCCCTTCGGGAAATATGATTGTAGATATAGGGGGCGGTACAACAGAGATTGCCGTTATTTCACTGGGAGGCATAGTTGCCGACTCGAGCATAAAGGTGGCCGGCGACCAATTTACATACGAAATCCAGCAGTATATGCGCCAGCAGCACAATATAAAAATCGGAGAAAAAACCGCAGAAGAGATCAAAATCAATATCGGAGCCGCCATCTCCGATCTTGACGAACCTATAGAGCCCTATAAGGTGAGCGGTCCAAACCTTATGACCGTGCTACCCATCGAAACGACGGTAACTCCGCAAGAGATTGCACATTGCCTTGACAAATCACTGGTAAGGATTGAGTATGCGATTATGTCGGTACTCGAGCAGACTCCTCCGGAACTCTACAGCGACATTGTGCATAAGGGTATTTATCTCACAGGCGGCGGAGCCTTGCTCAGAGGTCTTGACAAACGTCTTTTCAAGAAAATCAATATTCCTTTCCACGTAGCTGAGGACCCCCTCAGGGCTGTGGCCAGAGGTACTTGCATTGCACTTAAGAACTGCACCTCGTTCAACTTCCTGATGCGATGAGGAGAAGTTCCCGCCTCATAAAGATATTCTTGTCCATTGCGTTGTTTCTGCTTCTGGAAGGCATTTCAGTCCTCCTGATTACCAACAACATAATTCAAAAATACAGGATTATGGGGGTGGCAAGGTCAGTACAGTCATTCTTCTGGCGGCAGGGAGAGAGCGTCCGTTATTTCCTCAACTTTAAAAAGGAAAACCAGTTGCTTGAGGCTGAAAACAGGCTTCTGAAAGAGCGTATCTCATCACTTATGAAGTATCTCGATGACGTGAGCACCGAAGAGGCCATTACCCGAGCATCGAGTACGGGTGACTACTCATTTATACCTGCCACCATCATCAAGAATTCCGCCAACAAGCAACACAACTACATTATACTGAATGTGGGATCAAACAACGGAGTAGAAGAGGGAATGGGAGTAATAACTTCTTGGGGCATTGTCGGTATAGTCGAGGCGGTTTCGCCACGCATCAGTTATGTTTCCTCATTTCTCAACACCTCTCAAAGCGTTAGTGCCAAGATTGTCTCTAACGGCGTTTTCGGTCCGATGGTCTGGACCGGAGTCGGCAACAGGGCGGTTGTAAGGGAGATACCAATACATACGGAAGTATATCTTGGTGACACGATTTCCACCAGCGGCTATTCTGCCATATTCCCTCCCGATATTCCGATCGGTGTCGTCACCTCTGTCGATGAGGTCAATGGAGTAGCATTGGATATTGGCGTGGAACTGTTTCAGAATTTCAGGGCATTACGCCTTGTAGATGTTGTAATCAACAATTACGGCAAAGAGATAAAGATGATTGAGAATGAGATGGAATAGAAACATATCGCTTTTTGCGCTGATTGCCGTGATGATAATCATCCAGATTATCATATGTGATTACATCTATACGGGGCCATATATCCATCTGACTCTTCTGCCCTTGATAATCCTCTCACTTCCTGCAGAATATCGCTATCCTAAGCTTGTCATCATATCATTTGCGGTTGGTTTTGTGATTGATCTGGTCTCTGACGGAGTACTAGGCCTCAACTCTGCAGCCGCAGTAATGACTGCCACATTTGTCAGACCCGTAAGCTATTTAACCATCAACCGTGAACGAAGTGACAAACTTGAGCGAGTGATTCTCAGCGATGTCGGATTTTTCAGGTATTTCAGGTATTCGTCATACCTGACACTTATATTTCTTGTCACATACATCCTATTTGACTGCGCAGGCTTCAGGCCGGCATCATTTATATTGATGCGAATAGCGCTGAGCTATGTGGCAAATATAATAATGATTCTCTTCGTCAGTGTTACACTACTCAACAAGCGTTTCTGATGGCAATCTCTCGGCAAAGAAAAAACGTCCTTTTATTCTCCATGATCATTGTCTTCACGGTTATTGTGATCAGACTCTTCAATATTCAGATCATAAGCAAGTATTACCGCATCAACGCCGAGAATAATGCCCTAAAATATGAAACACTCTACCCGGCCAGGGGACTTATCCTGGACCGCAATGGGGAGATTCTTGTCTCAAATAAAATTACCTATGACATTATGGTGACACCCGTTGAGGTGGCGCCTTTTGATACGCTGGAATTTTGCGCGATATTTGGCATAGACACTTCATTCGTCAACTCCAAATTTCGTGAATACCGAAAATATCGCAGCAGAATAGGATTCCAGACGCTTCCTTTCATCAAGCAGGTTTCCGGTGAGCATTACAATATCTTCATCGAAAAACAGTACAAATTTCCCGGATTTTCCGGAACACCGAGAACAATACGTACTTATCCTTCCAATGCAGGAGGCAATCTCTACGGATATATCTCCGAAGTTGATGCCGCCTACATTAAAAACAACCCCGACTATAGGCAAGGTGATTATGCCGGAAGAACCGGCATGGAGATGGCCTACGAGGAACAACTCAGAGGAGAAAAGGGGTACAACATCTATCTGCGAGATGCACACAACCGCATCAAAGAGCGTTACGAAGAAGGAGAATATGACAAGGTCGCAGTGGCCGGAAAAGACGTGACAAGCACCATCGATGCCATACTCCAGGCATACGGCGAAGAGCTGATGCAAAACAAAGTAGGCTCTCTGGTGGCAATAGAACCCTCTACCGGTGAAATTCTTACGATGGTCTCCAGCCCCGGCCTCGAAACTTCAAAACTGGCTGAAATCAACAAATACTATCAGGAAATCGTTACCGACCCCTACAAGCCCATGTTTAATCGTGCGGTGATGTCACCGCAGCCTCCGGGGTCCGTTTTCAAACTGGTCAACGGCCTAATAGGGCTTCAGGAAGGGGTAATCACCCCTTCCTCCGCTTATTCATGCCATGGCGCTTATACGGTCGGTAACCTTAGAGTAGGATGTCACGGACACTCTTCTCCACTCGATTTCAGGCACTCGATAATGATGTCGTGCAACACATACTACTGCTATGTATTCCGCGCAATCCTCGATAACCCGAAATATGAAATCATTCGTGATTCCTTTACAAAGTGGAAAGAATATGTTGAAAGTTTCGGGTTTGGGGTTAAACTGAATACCGACATCCCCTCCGAGCAAGCCGGCACAATGCCCACTGCCGAATGGTACGACAGACTTCACGGCAAAAACCGCTGGAGGTCGCTCTCGATCATCTCCCTAGCCATCGGGCAGGGCGAGATTGGTTCCACACCACTGCATCTGGCAAATCTGGCAGCCACAATTGCCAACCGCGGCTGGTTTTACACTCCACATCTGCAGAAAGATATGCCTGATAACCCTATTGACTCCCGTTTTACGGAGCGCCACTACACGATGGTAGATACTACCTGGTTTGAGTACGTGGTTGAAGGTATGTACCTAGCCGTTAACGGCGGTGCCGGAGCTACCGGACGACTGGCCAATGTATCGGGACTAGACATTTGCGGAAAAACCGGCACAGCGCAAAATCCGCACGGCAACGACCACTCGGTATTCATCTGCTTTGCCCCTAAAGATGATCCAAAAATTGCGGTGGCAGCATATATTGAGAATGCCGGTTTCGGAGGCACTTGGGCCTGCCCCATTTCAGGCCTCCTAGTGGAGAAATACCTCAATGGCGAAATCTCAGAAGAGAGAAAATGGCTTGAAACTAATATGATAAACGGATACCTGCTTGACAGGGTAAAAGTTAGGAGGAGATAGGTAGTGGGAAAGTCAATCTATAGGAAACTGGACTGGACAATAATAACCTGCTATATAGTGCTGGTGCTCTTCGGTTGGATGAACATCTATTCGTCGCTCTATCAGGAGGGTGCCTTCATATTCGATGTCTCTATGGAATATGGCAAGCAGATCATCTGGATCGGCAGTTCAGTAGTGCTCGCATTGCTGATACTCTTTGCTATACCTCCGAAGATATACGCTGCTTTCTCCTGGTGGCTCTACGCACTAATGGCAGTGATGCTGGTGGCGGTAATATTTATAGGAGCTAATATAAAGGGCTCCAACAGTTGGCTGCAGATTGGCAGCATGAGGGTACAGCCGGCTGAGTTTTCCAAGATTACAACCTCCCTTGCACTGGCCCATCTGATGAGCAGCAAATTTGACTTCAGTTTCAAGAACAAATCGGATGCTCTCAAGGCATTCCTGGTGCTCTTACTTCCGATGTTAACCATAATTCTGGAGAAAGAGACCGGCACTGCACTGGTCTATCTTGGATTTCTGTTGATGTTTTACCGCGAAGGAATGTCGGGATGGCTGCTGATTTTTGGATTATCGGTGATTGGCATTTTTATAACGACTCTCATCTTTTCACCCTATATTTCGATTTTGATAGTAGTGGGACTGGTATCTGTTTTCGCCTCTTTTGTTACACAAAAAAAATGGGTGGCGGCAGTAATTGTGCCCATAGTTGTACTGCTGGGATTTGTTCCTTCATTAATCAGCGGTATGGAGCGTGTGGAAAAGCCCCCTACAGAGATTGTATCAGTGGAAATTGATGCGGATGATTCCGTGGATGAGTTAGTTGCAATGGAGGATAGTAATGTGGTTCCCCCTGAACATGAAAGCCCGAGTGCATTTGCAGTCGCCCTTAATAAATTATTTAACAGGTTCTCTATTGAGATCTGGCTGGTCTTCACCCTGGCGCCCTTCCTAATTGGGTTTCTCATCAAGTCACTGGTAACGCGGCAAAAAATATTGCGCAATGCAATATTGAGCATGATACTAGGCATCTGTCTGGTCTTTTCAGTGGATTTCATCTTTGACAAGGTTCTTAAAGATTATCAAAAAGGGCGTATAGAGGTGCTTCTCGGAATCAAGGAGGATCCTATGGGAGACGGATACAATGTCCACCAATCAATGATTGCAATTGGTTCGGGAGGGTTTTTCGGTAAAGGTTTCCTGCGCGGTACGCAAACCCGTTTTGATTTTGTGCCGGAACAAACCACGGATTTCATTTTTTGCACCATAGGTGAGGAATGGGGATTTGCAGGATCTCTGGCTGTGCTTGCGGTATTCATGGTATTGCTGATACGGCTTATCAATTCCGCTGAAAAACAACGGGACCGTTTTATACGCATATACGGTTATTGTGTTGCCTCTATTCTGCTGATGCATATTCTAATAAATGTAGGTATGACAGTCGGTCTGATGCCAGTAATAGGCATCCCTTTACCCTTTGTAAGTTATGGAGGCAGCAGTCTTTGGGGATTCACCATTCTGCTCTTCATTTACGTGCGTCTTGATCTGGAGAGATGGAGGTGACAACCGATTGGAAATGACATATTAACTGATTACCTTTGTAAGATTGACAACTATTTAAACCATATACAACATGCCACTCAAATTCGTTGACAGACATAATGGTCCGAGGGACTTCCAAGAAAAACAGATGTTGGATTCACTCGGAGTATCATCACTGGATGAACTGATAAAACAGACCGTACCCGAAGATATTCTCCTGAAAGAGCCGCTGGCTTTGGAACCCGCTCTCTCCGAGTATGAATACACAGCACGTCTCAAAGAGACTGCAGCCATGAACAAACCTTTCCGCTCAATGATAGGAATGGGTTATTATGGTACGGCCTCACCTGCCGTTATCATACGTAACATTTTGGAAAATCCCTCCTGGTACACATCTTACACCCCTTATCAGGCTGAAATTTCACAAGGCCGCCTCGAGGCACTGATCAACTTTCAGACAATGATCTCATCTCTGACGGGATTCAACCTCTCCAACTGCTCGATGCTCGATGATGCTACAGCTGCAGCCGAAGCTATGAGGATGATGTATGAACTCCGTAGCCGGGATGCCGTAAAAGCAGGCAAAAATGTACTCTTTGTAGACAAAAATATCTTTCCCCAAGTACTTTCGGTACTTGAGACACGAGCAGTCCCCCTAGAGATCAAAATAGTACTCGGTGACTACGCTGATTGTCGATTTGACGAAAAGTGCTACGGAGCCATTCTCCAGTATCCCGCAGCAAACGGCGAAGTCAGAGATTACAGTTCATTCTGCGCAAAGGCTCATGAAAATGGCATTCTCGTAACCGCATATTGCGACCTCCTGGCGCTTGCACTGCTCAAGGAACCTGCTGCTTGGGGTGCTGACATAGCAGTTGGTACAGCCCAGAGATTCGGACTCCCAATGGGCTTCGGCGGTCCTACAGCCGGTTTTATGGCAACTTCAGATGCGTTTAAACGCAATCTCCCCGGCCGTATAGTCGGCATTTCCGTAGACCGTCACGGCAACTCTGCAGTGCGCCTTGCGCTTCAGACACGCGAGCAGCACATTAAGAGAGAGAGAGCCACATCCAACATCTGTACTGCCACTGCACTGATGGCAACAATGACAGGAATGTTCGCACTATATCATGGCCCTCAAGGCATTCGTGAGATAGCGCTGAATGCATATAAATATGCTCATGCAGTAGCTGACAAACTCCGCAAAGGGGGCTACAGACTAGCTGCTGAAAACTTTTTCGATACGATTGAAATCATAGGCGCAGAAGGAATCGAGTTTGATCCTGCAATCATTAATTCCAGAGCGGAAGAGGCGGGTCTCAACTTCTGCTACACTTCCGACAACACCATCCTGATCAGCTTTGACGAGCTTTCAAATTGTGAAGAGGCAGCACTAATAATAAAAATCTTCGGCTGCGTAGCTCTATGCGATTGCATTCCTGCAGAGCCTTCATTTATGAAGAGAGAGACACCCATCCTAACCTCAGAAATATTCAGTAAATATCACTCGGAAACAGAGATGATGCGCTACATTAAGAAACTCGAGCGCCGCGACGTCTCCCTAACCCACTCCATGATACCTCTCGGCAGTTGCACAATGAAGCTAAATGCTGCAGTAGAAGTTACACCTATGAGTTGGAGTGAGTTCGGCAACCTACACCCCTTCGCACCTACTGACCAAGTGGAGGGTACTTTGCAATTGATCAAAGAATTGGAACATGACCTTTCGGTAATTACCGGACTGGACAGTTGCTCTCTACAGCCAAACAGCGGTGCGGCAGGAGAGTATGCAGGCCTTATGGTAATCCGAGCATATAACCATGCAAACGGTGAGGGACACCGCAATATAATTATTATCCCAACCTCTGCGCACGGTACCAACCCAGCTTCAGCCGCTATGGCAGGTTACAATATAGTACTTGTTGGCTGCGATGAGAAGGGCAACATTGATGTAGAGGAACTTCGGGAAAAGGCAGTTGCCAATCGCGACAACCTCGCCGGAATAATGATCACCTATCCCTCGACACACGGTGTTTTCGAGGTGTCAATTCGCGAAATTTGTAACATTATACATGAAAACGGCGGTCAGGTCTATATGGACGGCGCCAATATGAATGCCCAGGTAGGTCTAACCAACCCCGGTTATATAGGAGCTGACGTATGCCACCTCAACCTTCACAAGACCTTTGCAATGCCCCATGGCGGTGGTGGTCCCGGTGTAGGTCCTATCTGCGTAGCAAAACACCTCACTCCCTATCTCCCCGGCCACCCGGTACTTCCTGAGTGCGGTGGAGTCAATATGACCGCAGTTGCTGCAGCTCCCTACGGAAGTCCTCTGCTACTCCCCATTACTCATGCTTACATCAAATTGCTCGGCGCTGATGGACTTCGTAAGGCCACTGAAATCGCTATTCTAAATGCCAATTATATGGCTGCGAAACTTGAACCGGAACTTAAAACTCTCTATAAAGGGACTAAAGGCCGCGTTGCTCACGAGTGCATCGTAGACTTCAGACATTTCCGTTCGGAGTACGGAGTGGATGCGACCGATATAGCAAAGCGTCTTATGGACTTCGGATTCCACGCCCCGACCCTATCATTCCCGGTACACGAAACATTGATGGTAGAGCCTACTGAAAGTGAATCTCTTTCCGAACTTGACAGATTTGTTGAAGCATTGAAGTGTATCGTAGCCGAATGTGAGGAGATTAAAGCCGGACGCCTCGACAAGGATGACAACCCCGTTAAAATGGCGCCCCACACTGCTTGTGAAGTGTGCGCAGATGAGTGGACACACCCATACACTCGCAAACAGGCTGCATATCCCCTAGAGTGGATTCGCGACAACAAATTCTGGCCACACGTTGCACGTGTTGACAACGGTTACGGTGACCGCAATCTTGTAACTACGGTGTAGTTTCGAGTCAGGAGTATGTAGTGTGTAGTTGTGAGCTGCAACAAGGGAGGAGAAATTAAGAATTACTAGCCGACTTCTTATTAACTCTTAACTCAACACTACAGACTGATAACCTAACTCAATACTTCATACTAGGGACTCAGAACTCCCCGTACCACTACACACTACACACTACACACTACATACTCAGTAAAAAAGAGATGGCCGATTATTTCGGCCATCTCTTTTTTTACGTCACTCTTATTAGTTACGCGTTACCGGACTTTCTGGGAGCGGAAACTTTCTTGGCGGGAGCTGCTTTTGCAGATGCCTTACCGGTACTCTTGGGAGCTGCCTTAGGGGCTGCCTTAGTTTTGGGAGCTGCTTTGGTAGCCTTTGCTGCTGTTCCCTCGGTTGCAGTGCTCTTCTTCGCACCACCACGGCGGGTAGAAGGTTTCTTTACAGTCTCTTTTGCGGGTGCTTCAACTTCAAGTACTGCCTTGTTGAAGTCCACCAACTCGATATATGCCATATTGGCTCCGTCGCCAATACGGAAACCGTTTTTGATGATACGTGTATATCCGCCCGGACGATCAGCAATCTTCGGAGCAACAACGCGGAAAAGCTCAGCTACCGCCTCTTTCTGCTTTAGGTAGCTGAATACTATACGGCGTGAATGTGTAGTATCCTCTTTTGACTTGGTGATAAGCGGTTCAACATAGACTCTCAGAGCTTTGGCCTTTTCGAGAGTAGTCTCAATCCTCTTGTGAAGGATAAGAGATGCTGCCATGTTGGCCAGCATCGCCTTGCGGTGTCCGCTCTTGCGTCCTAAATTGTTTATCGATCTATTGTGCCTCATTTTCTTGTGCTTTTATTTCAATATTATACTTAGTGATGTCCATTCCGAAATTCAGTTTCAATCTGTCCATAAGCATATCAATTTCGTTGAGAGATTTCTTTCCGAAGTTTCTGAATTTCATCAGATCTGTTCTCTGATGGCATACCAGGTCAGCAAATGTCTCGATACTTGCAGCTTTCAGGCAGTTGAGTGCCCTTACTGAAAGTTCCATATCCGAGAGCTTGGTGAGAAGGATATGACGCATACGCATCGATTCCTCGTCAAGTTGCTTGCTGTCTTGCTCAACCGCAGTCTCGAGGGTAATCTTCTCATCGGAAAAGAGCCAGAAGTGCTGAATCAGGATAGTAGCGGCCTCTTTAAGAGCCTCCTTCGGATGGATTGAACCGTCTGTGGTGATCTCGATGTTGAGTTTCTCGTAGTCAGTCTTCTGTTCAACACGCCAGTCTTCAACCGAGTATTTCACATTCTTGATAGGAGTGAAAATCGAGTCAATTGCAATGGTTCCTAGGGGAGAATTATCAACTTTATTTTCTTCTGAAGGGACATAGCCTCTTCCTTTGCCGATTCTAATCTCTATGTTGAGCTTTACTGAAGGCTCCATGGAACATATGTGTAGATCGGGATTCAATACTTTAAAAGAGGATAAACTCTTGGAAATATCTTCAGCAGTAAATTCTTGCTTACCACTAACAGTCACGTTTACCACCTCGCCGTCAACATCTTCAATCATCCTCCTGAGGCGAACCTGCTTGAGGTTGAGAATTATGTCAACAACACTCTCAATAACGCCGGGTATAGTGTCAAATTCATGACTTACACCGTCGATCCTTATTGAGGTGATGGCAAAGCCCTCCAAAGAAGAGAGCAGTATACGACGGAGAGCATTACCTACGGTTATGCCATATCCCGGTTCCAACGGACGGAATTCGAAACGACCGAAGGTGTCTGTTGCGTCGAGCATTATTACCTTATCCGGTTTTTGAAATGCTAAAATTGCCATACTGTTTAATTTTTATTAGTGTTTACGCTATAAGCAAAGATTACTTGGAGTACAACTCTACTATAAGTTGCTCATTGATATTTTCAGGAACTTCGCTTCTTAAAGGAACATTAGTATACTTACCCTGGAATTTGGCTGCATCCCACTCAAGCCAGGAGAAGTTGCCTGAAGTGTGTGAGAGGCTATCTTGTATGACTTCAAGACTCTTTGAACGCTCGCGTACTCCTATGGTTTCACCGGGTTTAACGATGGTAGAAGGGATGTTGCAAACCTCACCGTTTCGGGTGATGTGGCAGTGTGTCACAAGCTGTCTTGCAGCAGCCCTTGTAGGAGCTATACCGAGGCGGTAAACGAGATTGTCGAGACGGGACTCGAGTAGAAGGATGAGGTTCTCGCCTGTTTGACCTTTCATCCTGTGTGCCTTGCCATAGAGATTGCGGAACTGTCTTTCGAGAAGACCATAAGTGTATTTCACTTTCTGTTTCTCAGCGAGCTGAGTACCGTACTCTGAGGTTTTTTTACGTTTCTTTGCCTGTCCGTGCTGTCCCGGAGGATAATTTTTCTTCTCAAACTGTTTATCCGGACCGAAGATAGGCTCTCCAAATTTGCGGGCTATTCTTGTTTTGGGCCCTATATATCTTGCCATATTATTCTGTTATTGCTTTAAGGTTGTTAAGGTTATACTCTGCGGCGGCCTTTGGGACGGCAACCATTGTGAGGCAGAGGAGTAACATCAATAATCTCGGTAACTTCAATACCTGCTCCGTGAATAGTGCGGATAGCAGACTCGCGGCCTGCTCCCGGACCCTTTA
>CAZRBY010000026.1:2090-2751 GCA_964598495.1 uncultured Muribaculaceae bacterium | reverse complement strand
TGCCTTAATCTTGCGTAATCCGAGATCATACGCAACCTTGGCGCAATCTTGAGCGGCTACCTGAGCTGCATAGGGAGTATTCTTCTTTGACCCTCTAAAGCCCATCTTACCTGCTGATGACCAACTGATTACCTGACCGGTGCTGTTGGTGATTGTAACGATGACGTTGTTGAAAGTCGACGAAATATGAGCTTGACCATAAGCGTCAACTTTAACAACTCTCTTTTTGCTTGTTGTTGGTTTTTTTGCCATAATTCAAATCTCTTATTTAGTTGCTTTCTTCTTATTTGCAACAGTCTTCTTGCGACCCTTGCGTGTACGTGCGTTGTTCTTGGTACTCTGACCGCGTACGGGAAGACCTATACGGTGGCGGATACCCCTGTAACATCCTATGTCCATCCGACGTTTGATGTTCAACTGAACGGATGAGCGAAGCTCACCTTCAATTTTGTACTCACTTGCAATCTTTGTACGGATTGCTGTAATCTGGTCGTCGTTCCAGTCCTTGACCTTTGTATCAAGATCAATGTCGAGATCCGTAAGGATCTTTTTTGCAGAACTGCGACCGATACCGAAGATATAGGTCAAACCTATCTCTCCGCGTTTGTTGTTCGGTAAATCAACTCCGGCTATACGTGCCATAATCTATTTTTTACTTTAT
>CAZRBY010000026.1:695-2080 GCA_964598495.1 uncultured Muribaculaceae bacterium | reverse complement strand
TACATACAAGCGACCTTTGCGCTTTACAATTTTACAATCCTCACTACGATTCTTTATGGATGCTTTTACTTTCATTTGTGTAAGTTTTATTATTTATATCTGAAAGAAATTCTTCCTTTGGTCAAATCATACGCAGACATTTCAACCCTCACCCTGTCTCCAGGTAGAATCCTGATATAATGCATACGCATTTTACCGGAAATGTGGGCGGTGATTACGTGTCCGTTGTCGAGTTCGACTCTGAACATCGCGTTGGAAAGGGCTTCAATGACTGTTCCTTCTTGTTCTAAAGCTGGTTGTTTTGGCATATTATAACAATTCCGTAATGTTTGACCTGTAGTTATTAGTTATTTTCAATAAATCCAAATGTAGATAAGATCTCCGGAGCACCCTTTCTGATTGCAACCATCAGCTCGAAATGTGCCGACTTCTTGCAATCAACAGTTCGTACAGCCCAACCGTTCTCATCCAGGTAAACCTCCCTGCCTCCGGCATTGACCATCGGTTCGATGCAGATGACCATGCCTTCGTGGAGTTTGACACCTTTGCCTCTTCGTCCATAATTCGGAACCTCGGGACTTTCGTGGAGATTGCGGCCGATAGCATGACCAACCATCTCTCTGACCACTGAAAAACCGAGGCTTTCCACATAGGACTGAACGGCAAACCCGATGTCACCTGTGCGATTGCCGCTGACTGCCTGTTCTATACCGAGATAGAGGGATGCTTTTGTGGCTTTGAGAAGCCTCGCGTCCTCATCGCTGATCTTTCCGACAGCGAAGGTATAGGCGGAGTCACCGTTGAATTCCCTATATTTTGTGCCGCAATCAACAGACACGATGTCACCTTCCTGCAATTTGTAGTCTGAGGGAAATCCGTGGACTACCGTATCGTTGAGAGAGATGCACAACGTAAAGGGAAAACCTCCGTAACCCAAGAAGCCCGGCTCTGCTCCCGCCTCTCTGATATATTTCTCCGCAATGAAATCCAACTCTTTTGTTGTTATTCCGGGAGCAATATGTCGTCCTACCTCAGCCAGAGTCTTGGAAACCAGAAGGGCATTTTCCCTAATGATTGCCAATTCTTCTTCGGTTTTGGGCTTTATCATACTCTAAAGAACTTATCAATCAATTACATACCCGAACGGCCCCTGAGACGTCCCGTCTTCATCAGACCGTCGTAGTGACGCATGAGCAAATGACTCTCGATCTGCTGTAGAGTATCCAGGATAACACCCACCAAGATCAACAATGATGTTCCACCGTAGAACGATGCAAACTGGTTGTTTACTCCAAGCATCATCGCAAATGCCGGCAAAATTGCTACGAGTGCCAGAAAAATGGAACCCGGTAGTGTAATGCGTGACATTATTGTGTCAATGTACT
>CAZRBY010000026.1:0-685 GCA_964598495.1 uncultured Muribaculaceae bacterium | reverse complement strand
GCGGTCTTTCTTCCCGGCTTCACACCCGGAACAAATCCGCCATTCTTCTTCATTTCTTCTGCCATATTAGTTGGGTTTACTGTAATAGCGGTGTAGAAATACGTAAACAGGACAACCATCATTGCAAAGACGAAGTTATACCAAAAACCGGCCGTGTTGGACATTACTGCCGCCAGGCCTTTAGTGGCGTTAAAGTTTGAGAATATGAGCGGGAAGAGCATCAAAGCCTGTGCGAAGATAATCGGCATTACACCGGCAGCATTAATCTTCAACGGGATATACTGGCGCACTCCGCCATATTGTTTGTTGCCAATAACACGTTTGGCATATTGAACGGGAATCTTGCGTACAGCCTGCACGAGAGCGATAGAGGCAACGAAAACAAGAAATAGTATCAACAGTTCGACGATAAACATAAGAATACCGCCTCCTGTAGAGTTTAACTTTTCTGAGAATTCGATCCACAACGCCATCGGGAGACGTGCAACGATACCCACCATGATGATTAGGGAAATACCATTACCAATGCCGCGGTCTGTAATCCTTTCACCTAACCACATAACGAACATCGTACCTCCAATCAGCACCATTGTAACAAAAATTCCATACCACCCTCTGCCGATTGTAGCGACAAATGCTTCCGGAGGAAGCTGGTTGGAAAGGTTTGCAATATAGGCCGGACCCT
>CAZRBY010000025.1:0-25299 GCA_964598495.1 uncultured Muribaculaceae bacterium | reverse complement strand
AAGTGAAGACAATAAAGTTTAACAAAATGTGTCAACTTTTTTCAGGACGAGACAAATACGCTTAAGGGCTTTCTGACGCCTACCTAGCTTATCAATCTACTTTTAGGCACCTCGCAACACAAAATAATACCCCGTAACACGCAACACGTATCACGCACCAATATTACTCTCCCAGTGCTCTACGGACAACATTATCATTCTTCAGATAAATCGGATAGAATGCATCATCATCCATTGGTGTATATCTGCCGATAACCGCCTTAACCTGTGTCATTATTATTTCTCCCGAAATCTCCCAGTCCGAATCCGAAGGGACAACACCATTAGCCGTTGTATATTCGATAAACTCCTTCTTTAGATTATACTCGGCAAAAAAAGCGTAGAGAGCATCCATATCATTTATACCTCTCATACGTGCACGGTGCTTGTCGCTGAATTTGTTGGCAAACTTGACAACCAGACTCTGACGGTTGCACTTTATAAGATAATCAGTGATTCCTACCGTGTCAATTGGTACAAAAACATCGGGAATTATACCACCACCTCCATAAACCACCTTTCCTCCGGGAGTAATATATTTGAGAGAATCGTTAACCTTGATACTGTCCGCGCTCATCATTTCTCCGTGCTCATATCGCTCATAGATATCCATATCGTATTTGTCGGAATAAGGTTTCTGTATACATCTGCCCGTAGGAGTATAGAAACGGGCAACTGTCAGACGTATCCCTGATCCATCCGAAAAATAGACCGGCTCCTGAACAAGGCCCTTTCCAAATGAGCGTAAACCGTAAATCAGAGCTCTGTCGTTGTCCTGCATCGCGCCTGCGAAAATCTCGCTGGATGAGGCTGAAGCTTCATTAATTAGAACAGCCAGTTGGATATCTTTACAACTGCCTTTGCCATCCGCAACAAAATCCTGGCGTGGACGGTTTTTACCCTCCATATAGACCACAAGATCACCCTTTTCGAGAAATTCGTTGGAGAGCATCATGGCCTGATCGAGATACCCGCCTGTATTGTCCCTCAAATCGAATATAAGTCGTTTCATTCCCTTTTCACGAAGGGTAAGCGTTGCCTGTAGAAATTCGAAATAACTTGTCTTGGAAAATTTTGCAAGTTTGATATATCCCGTAGTATCATTTATCATAAATGCCACATCTACGCTGTTAACGGGAATCATATCCCTGACTATGGTAAAGGGTATCAGTTTATCTTCACCGTTCCTTTTGAGTTCAAGTCTGACCTTTGTACCCCTCGGTCCTCTCATCATCGACACCATCGAATCCTGATGCAGACTGACTCCGGCAACATTTTGGTCGTCAATCTTTATAATGCGGTCTCCGCTGAGAAGTCCCGCTTTCTCGGAAGGACCTCCGGCAATGACATTGGTGACTATCGCCGTATCATTGGGGACATTAAACTGAATGCCGATACCGTCAAATCCTCCTTGAAGTGCCTCATCGGCTTTTTCCAGATCAACAGGAGGAAGATAGACCGAATGAGGATCAAGTTCGGCCATAACTGCAGGAAGGAGTTTTTCCGTTACAGCCTTGTGATCTATATCGTCTACGTAATCCTTGTCCACACTATTGAGCACAAGCATCAGTTTTGCCCAGTCATCCTTTGTGGAATCGAGATCCACCACATTCTTTTTGGGAAGTCTCTGAATCATTAAGACAAGCATCAGGACGATTATAACCCATACTGATATTCTCAGTATTCTCATAGTTTTGTCATTGCTCATGATCAACGGGGATTACAACTGTTGAACCTCAATACCAGCCCTACGGAGCAGGTCAATGCCATCGGTAATGCGATAATCTTCGTGATAGACCACTCTCTTTATTCCTGCCTGTATTATGAGTTTCGAGCATTCCAGACAGGGAGAGGCAGTCACATAAAGTGTTGAACCTTCACTGCTGTTACCGCTCTTTGCTACCTTGGTAATGGCATTGGCCTCAGCGTGGAGAACATATGGCTTGGTGACACCGGTTTCATCTTCACACACATTTTCAAATCCTGAAGGCGTGCCGTTATATCCATCTGATATTATCATTCTGTCCTTGACAATTAGGGCTCCAACCTGCTTGCGCTTACAATAGGAGTTTTTTGCCCATACCTGTGCCATCTCAAGATAGCTCAGGTCAAATTTATATTGCTTGTTATTATCCATTTTGTTTATCTATCAATTGCTTTCGGCAGGGGCGCTGTTTCTTTGGTAAATGTAGCGCTTGATACTGCGTTTTGGGGTTTTTTCAAATTCTTCAGGTACAATCTCAACACCGGCCAGTTTACAATAATTGGGAAGTTCGATATTGGCAATCTGGATGTCTTCCTGAAGTTTTTCGAGAAGTTGTTCCTCCGAAAGCCCCTCTTCATTAGCCTGATCAAAATCGGGATAGATAAGGGCAATCAGCGAGGATTTATCCTCAACTACCAGCGACTCGACCACATAAGGCAGGTTGTTGAGGATGCTTTCTATCTCCTCCGGGTAGATGTTCTGGCCGGAAGGACCAAGAATCATACTCTTACTGCGACCTCTAAGGAAGAGATATCCATCAGAGTCCATGACACCCATATCGCCGGTCTTTAACCAACCATTGGAGAGAACTTCATCGGTAGCCTCTTGGTTTTTGTAATAGCCAAGGAAGACATTGTCGCCTCTTACATAGATTTCTCCGGGGATGTTTTTGGGATCTTTCGAGTCAATCTTTATTTCCATTCTTGGAGCAGCTTTTCCGCAAGAGTAGAGTTTGGTCTTATCCCAGGGCGCATACGCAATGATGGGGCCACACTCGGTCATGCCGTAACCCACTGTAAAAGGGAAGTTGATTCTTTTGAAGAATGCTTCTGCCTCGCGGTTTAAAGCAGCACCTCCGATAATAACCTCGTTAAACTTGCCACCAAACGCAGAGACAATACTGTTAAGTATCTTTTTCTGAATCATCTGATCAATTACGGGGAGATTGAGCAAAAGTTTTATCCTGTTCTTGCTGATGATGGGAGCAAGCATCTTCTTATAAATTTTCTCAATGATTAATGGAACGGCTATAATTATGTCCGGTTTGATTGTGCCCATGGCATCTAGAATAATTTTAGGGCTGGGCAGTTTAGTGAGAAAATGTGTATGGCCTCCTACATACATCATAATCATAAATTCGAACATCATCCCATACATATGTGCGGTGGGGAGCATCGATACAAGATTTGAAGTGTTATCGAGATGTGGTTCTACTGCCTTCGCAAAAAGAAGATTGGAGTGGAGAGATCTGTAAGGCAGCATTACTCCCTTTGAAAAGCCGGAAGTTCCCGATGTATAGTTAATCATCGCAAGCTCATTGGGAGAGTCCTCGTAATACTTGATATCTGCCGGAGTAAAGCTGTTGGGATATTTCTTTCCGAACATCTCGTTCAGATGCTCCCTGGCGTATGTGTATTTCTCATCTTTTGCATATACGACACTAACGTCATTCATCAAGAGTATCGCCTCAACATCCGGCATTTCAGCACTGTTGAGATTTTCCCAGATGGAGTCTCCCACAAAAAGAAGTTTTGAGTCGGAGTGGTTGACCAAATGGTGTATGTTTGCCGATTTAAATTCGTGGAGAATTGGCACGGGTACGGCTCCGTATGTTAGTGCAGCAAGAAAAGCCACTCCCCAGTTGGTCTGGTTGCGGCCGCAAACTGCAATTTTATCTCCTTTGACAATATCGCAGCTTTCGAAGAATATATGCAGTTTTGCAATTCTTCGTGCTACATCGCGATAATTGAGAGTGAGCCCTTTGTAGTCGGAGAGTGCCGGGCAGTCCCAGTTCTTTTTAAAACTCTCTTCGAACAGTTTATTGACAGATTTTTTCATCAGTTATTATCATGTAAAGGCCTGTAGCTCGCAAAGATGTGAGTAAAGACCCTGGTTAATAATCAATGTATCGTGATCACCGCGCTCAACTATTGAACCATTCTGCAGCACGATAATCTCATCTGCATGGCGAATGGTGGAAAGGCGGTGCGCAATTACAAGTGAGGTGCGGTGTTTCATGAGGTTGGAGAGCGCGTCTTGCACCAATCTCTCGCTTTCAGTGTCGAGTGCGGAGGTGGCCTCATCAAGTATGAGGATCGGAGGGTTTTTGAGCACGGCCCTGGCAATTGCTATTCTCTGCCTCTGACCTCCGGAGAGCTTGGTTCCTCTGTCTCCGATATTCGTTTGATAACCTTTTTCCGTCTGCAATATGAAATCGTGTGCATTAGCTATTTTCGCCGCATCTTCTATCTGCTCCTGAGAAACATTGTCCATACCGAAGGATATATTGTTGGCTATGGAATCATTGAAGAGAATAGGCTCTTGGGTGACTATACCCATCTGTGAAATGAGATCTGCGATCTTGTACCTGCGTATATCCACCCCGTCGAGTTCTATGGACCCTCCGGTTACATCCCAAAACCTGGGCAAGAGGTCTGCCATTGTGGATTTTCCGGCACCGGAGGGACCCACGACTGCCACCATCTTCCCTTTGGGGATAGTAAGGGAAATGTTCTTGAGTACCGGTTCATCCGTATAACGGAAGGAGACATTTCTATACTCTATTGAATGCTCAAATGAGGTAAGCGGTAATGGATCGGGAGCCTCTTTAATATCGGAAGGAGCATCCAGAATATCAAAAATCCTTTGTCCGGAGACAAGTCCTCTCTGTACCGCTGCAAATGAGTTTGCCATCGCCTTTGCAGGTTCCAGCACCTTCCAGTAAAAACCGATATAGACTATGAATTGCGGCCAGGTCATCCCAAGATCTCCGTTGAAATTGAGCCATCCTCCGTAAAAGAGTACCATAGCTGCAATGGAGATGCCGAGAAACTCAGAAGTAGGCGAGGCAAGCTCCTGTCTGTTGGATACCTGCCTGCTCACCTTGCGGTGGCGCTCGTTGTAGCGTTCAAATCGATTTTCAACATATTTTTGCGCATTGAAGGCTTTTATTATCCTCGACCCGGATATGGCCTCTTCGTACTGGCTGAGAATCTGGCCCATCAAAGACTGTGTTTCCACCGAGCCCCTGCGAAGTTTGCGGGTTAAGCGGGTGACTATCAGCGCTGAGATCGGCAGGGCTACAAGCGAAACTGCGGTTAATCGAGGAGACATATAAAAGAGCATTGCAAGAAATCCGACTACGAGCAACGGCTCCCTAAACATTACGTGAAAGCTACTGGCAACGCTATTCTGCACCTCGTTCACATCATTGGAGATGCTCGAGAGAATATCACCCTTTTTTCTGTTATTAAAATAACCAATATCGAGGGAAGCAATCTTGCTGTAAAGATCCTTCCGTATGTTCTTCATCAGGCCGGTTTTCATACTTACCAGAATTCTCTGGGACAGATATCTGCAAACATCGGAGAAGAAACAGGCTACAATCAGCGAAATCGAAACAAATAACAGAGCCCTAACCACTCCACCGGAAATGGCTATTGAGGAGAGAAAATATGAAAATAGATCGTTGACATACTCTATGGAAAACGAAAACTCAGGTCTTGTCACTGCTTGCGGAATCGTATCGGATTCGAAGAGCACGGTCAAAAAAGGACCGAGAAGAGCATAATTGGCAATACCGAATATTACAGAGAATATCGATAAGATCAGATAACCCGGCCAGTATCTTCCCCAGGGCTTCGCATATGCCAGTATTCTCTTGAAAGTTTCCATCTGTAACAGAGGCCAAAACAATGTATCTTACAAAGGTAATAAAAAATATACCGGAACGGCAAATCTACAACAAATGAAACCAAAACCCTGTACTACACTAATCTTATTGCTTCAAACAACATATGCCCTGAAAACACAAAATTTTTCTAGGCAGATGTTGTTTGAAATGTATAAGACGAATAACTCAATACCTTAAAAACGAAAAGAGTTCAGCGTGCTGAACTCTTTTCGTTTAATATTTATCAAAACTTATTTTGCTTCCTCTGTTTCTGCGGGAACTACGCGGATGAGCTCAACTTTGAATTTCAAAGCCTCGTTGGGCCCGATATTGGCTCCTGCACCTCGCTCTCCATATCCAAGTTCAGAGGGTATCCAGAGGGTGATTTCGCCACCTTCGTCAACGAGCTGCAGACCTTCGGTCCAACCTTGAATAACATTTTGAAGACTAAAGGTTGCAGAATTGCCTCTTTCGTATGAAGAGTCGAAAACGGTGCCGTCAATGAGGGTGCCTTCGTAGTTGCACTCAACGGTGCTTTCAGCTGTGGGGAATACACCATTTCCGGCTCTCTCTATCTTGTACTGAAGACCTGATTCCGTAGTTACAACACCTTCATTTTTGGCATTATTCTCGAGGAACTCCTTGCCTTTAGCGAGAGTCTCCTCACCCTTGATCCTCATGCGATCCTCCATAAACTTGTTGATTACTTCGGAGAATTCGCCGCCAATGCGATTGGCCTCCTGAGGTTCTATCTTGCCCATTGCCAAAATATCCTTCATGCCTGAGATGATAGAATTGAGATTTAGTGAACCGAAGTCATTCATTGAAATTACCATTCCGAAGTTCTGACCGAGAGCGTAGCTCACTGAGTCAACCTGAGCCTTCGTAATGCCTGCAGGCTGACCTTCATCGGAAGTCTTGGTGGAGCAAGATATCATCATCATAGCTCCAATAACGCATATAGCGCAAAATTTGATAGCTTTCATACTATTTTGAGATTTATAATTATTGATTAGTGATTGTCTCACGATAAATAATTTGCAAATATATTGAAAATTTCCCAACTAGTCTCTTTTATTCCTCTTTCAGGAGAACAAAAATTTTTCAATACGGAAAATATTGTTTAATTTAGTAAAATCAAAAGGAAAAACCTTCATATATGGACATCACCTCAGAAGAACTACACAGAAAACTTAAAGAATTTTTCGGTTTCAATTCATTCAAAGGAGAACAGGAAGAGATCATAAAACATCTGATTGCAGGCAATGACGCTTTCGTGTTGATGCCCACGGGTGGCGGCAAGTCTCTTTGTTATCAGCTTCCGGCTTTGTGTCTGGAGGGTACGGCCATTGTGATTTCTCCGCTTATAGCGCTCATGAAAAATCAGGTTGATGCCATACGTGGGTTTATTCACAATCAGGAAGGAATAGCTCATTTTCTCAATTCTTCTCTCAACAAAACACAGATCGCTGAGGTTAAGGAAGATTTAGTAAAAGGTATAACCAAACTTCTCTATGTCGCTCCGGAGTCCCTTACCAAAGATGAAAACATCCAGTTCCTTAAACAGCTCAAGATATCATTTTACGCAATAGATGAAGCTCACTGTATTTCTGAATGGGGACATGACTTCCGCCCCGAATACCGTAAGATTCACGATATAGTGCAGGAGATCGGTGAAGCTCCACTAATTGCGCTTACTGCTACTGCAACCCCAAAAGTTCAGTCCGATATACAGAAGAATCTCTGCATGACGGAAGCGCGAGTCTTCAAATCCTCATTCAACCGTCCCAATCTCTATTATGAAATACGAGACAAAGCCAATCCAAAAAAGGATATCGTTAAATTTATTAAGGAGAATTCCGGTAAAAGCGGCATAATCTACTGCCTCAGCAGAAAACGTGTCGAAGAAATAGCGGAATTTTTGAATGTTAACGGCATCAAGGCCCTTCCCTATCATGCCGGTATGGACTCTACTACCCGCAGCCACAACCAGGATATGTACTTGATGGAGGAGGTAGATGTTATAGTTGCTACCATAGCGTTTGGAATGGGAATAGATAAGCCTGATGTCAGATTTGTCATACACTACGACATTCCCAAGAGTCTTGAGGGCTATTACCAGGAGACCGGACGTGCCGGCAGGGATGATCGAGAAGGAAAATGTATCGCATTTTACAGTTACAAGGATATTCTTCGACTTAAAAAATTCATGCAAGGCAAGCCTATTTCCGAGCAGGAGATTGGCAATCAACTGCTGATGGAAACAGTTGCTTATGCCGAATCCAATCAATGCCGACGCAAGATTTTGCTTAACTACTTTGGAGAAAATTACCTCCGGGAGGGTTGCGGCAATTGTGACAACTGTCTTTATCCAAAGAAACATTTTGACGGTCAGGAGCAGATGCTTACCGTTATTGAACTCATACTTTCTCTGCAAGAGTATTTTGTGGAAGAGCACCTGGCCAACATTCTCGCAGGAGAAAGCAACTCCAAAATTAATTCATACAAGCATAACAAGCATGAGCTTTTTGGCATCGGTAAGGAGGATGGAGTGCGCTTTTGGGCAGCTATTATTCGCCAAGGTGTGGTTCTACAACTGCTGGACAAGGATATCGAGCGTTATGGTCTAATAAGTGTCACGGAGAAGGGTAAAGCTTTCTATGAGTCGCCCCACACTTTGATGCTCACCGGAGCGAGGACATTTTCAGAGTACGATGATGACGATGATGACGAGTTCGGCGGCATTGCCGGATCCAGAACCTCTGCCTCTGGAGGAGGCGACCCTGAGCTTCTGGCAATCCTCAAGGATGTACGTAGGAGCGTATCAAAACAGCTCAATCTTCCACCGTGGATTATATTTACGGACCCTTCCCTTGATGATATTTCCATCCAGTACCCTATCACAATCGAGGAACTTAAAAATTGTCAGGGAGTGGGTGAAGGAAAGGCGCGCAAATATGGCGAACCCTTCCTCAAGGTCATCGCAAAATATGTGGAGGAGAATGAGATAGAACGTCCTGATGATTTTGTGGTACGTACGGTGGTCAACCGTTCTGCCAACAAAGTATATATCATCAAGTGTATCGACAGACGCCTGCCTTTTGAAGATATTGCGCGTGCCAGAGATATGGATATGGAAGAGCTTATGGATGAAGTGGAGTCAATCGTGAGTTCCGGCACCAGGCTCAACATAGATTATTATATTCGCCAAACCATTGACGAAGACAAAATCGATGATATCTATAACTATTTCAGAGAGGAGGCCGATTCGGATTCAGTCAACGATGCCCTCAAAGAGCTCGGTCCTGCCTATACGGAAGAAGAGGTCAGACTCGTAAGAATTAAGTTTGTGTCTGAGCTGGGCAACTGATTGCCGATTTCCAGCCATTTTATCTCCTTGTCCCTGCCCCAGTAGGTGAGTTGGCGTTTGGCATAGTGGCGGGTATTGCGTTTTATCAGCCTGACAGCCTCTTCAAGAGGAATATTTCCATCAAGATAATCAAAGATTTCCTTGTAACCGACTGTTTTCAACGCCGGCTTTTCACGATATTTTGTCAGAGAACGCACCTCTTCTACCAATCCAATCTCCATCATCATATCGACCCTACGGTCTATACGCTCGTATAACTCCTCGCGTGGACGTGTCAAGCCTATTTTTACAATTTCGAAGTCTCGTTTTCGTACACGGCCGGTCTTGAAGGAGGAGAATTTGCGTCCGGTGCCAATGTTAACCTCCAATGCTCTGATCACACGCTGTCCGTTACTGATATCTATAGAGTCGTACGACTCGGGATCAAGCATTTTTAGCTCCGTCTGAAGAGACACCAACCCCTCTCTCTTTAGACGTACAGTCAGAGATTTTCGCAACTCCTGATCCACCTTCGGAAAATCATCAAGACCTTTGCAAAAAGCATCTATGTAGAGTCCGGAACCACCCGTCATGACGAGCGTTTCATGGTTGCGAAAAAGCTCTTCAACTAAGGCCAGGGCCTCAATTTCATATTTGCCTGCAGTATAATATTGTTCTACGGAGTGTGAATGGATAAAATAGTGTTTTACTCCGGAGAGCTGTTCTGGAGAGGGAACTGCAGTACCTATACTCATCTGTCGGAATATTTGGCGAGAATCACAACTGATTATCGGTGAGCCGAAATGATGCGCCAACTCTATGCTGTAATCCGTCTTTCCCACTGCCGTGGGACCGAGTATTAAGACTACTCTTCGCATACAGGGAGGTCTTCGGTATCCACTACCTCTTCGGGCTTCTCTGCAATCTCATCCCTATACTCCACTATATCTTCATAATGTGAAGAAAACTGGTCGGGATTGTGCCCCTTGCCCTCCGAGTTGTGAGGGTATGAGCGCATTGGGACAAACTGCACCTCGTCAATAAAATCCAGGCGGATATATCTGTCATCAGAAATGTCATAAATATAATTGAGAACAAGCTCACCCTTTTTAATGGTATCTTCAAATGTTATACAATCCATCGTGCCATCCCCTGTATCGAACATCCCGTACTCACTGTTGAGATAACCATCTGCATCACATCCCTCAAACATTACAACCTGGTCGGGAGCGAACTCCAAATCCGCAAGGATAAAGCTATTGAAAGCGAAAAGCGTCATATTGGACTTTACCTCATATATCCGGTAGAAAACTTTGCTCTGCGGGATAGTAGCCCTGTATCTGTAAATAATCATTTCCGATCTGTTTAGTATTGCAAAATTACTAAAAAAGCTATACTTTTACAATTCGGAATGAATTCGTCATCAAAAGTTGAAAATGACTGCTACCTGAGCATCGCAGCACCCTCACAGGGCCTCTACAAGGAGAATGGGAGCAAGTTTCTCGCTTTTGCATATCCCGTGGAACAAGAGAACAAGGCGCAAGATATTATAGCCGATATTAAGTGAGAATATTTCGATGCTCGACACCATTGTTATGCTTATCGTATAGGACATACCGGAGACCAATGGCGTATGAACGATGACGGGGAACCTTCTTCGACCGCAGGTAGACCCATTTTTGGGCAACTGCTCTCCAATGAATTGAGTGATATTCTGGTGGTCGTGGTCAGATATTTTGGAGGTATCAAACTGGGCATTCCCGGTCTTATACGATCTTATAAGAGCGCAACCGCAGACGCAATTGCCAATGCTGTGATTGTGGAGAAAATTGCCGGAGAATTTTTCACCATCACTTTTGACTATCTCCAGATGAACGACGTGATGAAAGTGCTCAAAGAGATGAATATCACTCCTATTTCACAGGATTTCGACCTGACATGCAAAATGGAGGTAAAAGTTCGTCTGACACAGATCGAACAGTTTTACGAATCACTGAAAAACACACAGATATGCCGAAAAACTTAATTTCAATTCACGATTTTTCAAAAGAGGAGATCCTCCACATTGTGGAAATCGCCGCTGATTTTGAAAAGAATAAATCGCAGAATATCCTCAATGACAAGGTGGTCGCCTGCATTTTTTTTGAACCCTCCACCAGAACGCGTCTCAGCTTTGAAACTGCGGCCAACCGTCTAGGTGCACGCGTTATCGGCTTTTCTGATGCAACTCATACGAGCATTGCCAAAGGAGAATCCCTCAAGGACACAATCAAGATGGTATCCAACTATGTTGACATCATCGTGATGAGACACCCGCTCGAAGGAGCGGCCAGATATGCCTCTGAAGTCACTCCGGTACCTGTGATCAACGCCGGAGACGGTGCCAACCAGCATCCCACCCAGACTCTGCTGGATATCTACAGCATCAATAAGACTCAAGGGCGCCTCGATGACCTCACTATCAATATGGTGGGCGATCTCAAATATGGACGTACCGTACACTCACTGCTACAGGCAATGTCTCACTTCTCACCTCGCTTCGTATTCACCTCGCCCGACGAACTAAAGATGCCCCTTGAATACAAAAGATTTCTAAAAGACAAGGGTATACCCTTCACCGAAACTAAACAACTATCGGAGTACCTTGACATCACGGATATTCTCTATATGACCAGAGTGCAGCAGGAACGGTTCAATGACCCAATAGAGTACGAGAAGGTAAAGAATGTCTACCGGCTTGAGGCTGATATGCTCTCGAATGTGCGCGACAACCTCAAAATTCTCCACCCACTTCCCCGAATCAATGAGATTGCCGCTAATGTGGACGATACTCCATATGCATACTATTTCAAGCAGGCCGAAAACGGAATGTACGTGAGAATGGCCATAATAGCATATTTATTGGGATACAGATAAACAAAGAATCATGGAACAGAAAGATAAACATTTGAAAGTTACTGCCATTAAAAATGGTACCGTACTTGACCACATACCCGCCGAAAGCCTTTTCAAGGTAATTGACATACTCAACCTTTCCAAGCGTCCAAATCAGATTACCATCGGCAGCAATCTGGATAGCCGCAGTATGGGTAAGAAGGGCATTATCAAGATTTCCGAACATTTTTTCGAAGATGAGGAGATAGGTGAAATAGCCCTGATAGCACCTAATGCCACAATCAATATAATTCGCGACTACGAAGTGGTAGAAAAGAAGATAATCTCAATTCCCGAAAGTTTCATCGGTATCTTCAGATGCATGAATCCGATGTGTGTGACTAACCATCAGGACATTCCGACAAAATTTACTACATTACGGGAAAGAAATGAAGTGTTGCTTCTCTGCCATTATTGCGAGAAAACCACAGACACGCGGAACTTAAAAATCGTAAGCAAAAAGTGATTTATTACGAAAATATCATATCTTTGTAGGATTAATAACAAATAAAATATTATTTAACATATGAAAAAAGTTTACAATTTCAACGCAGGCCCTTGCGTATTGCCTCAGCAAGCTATTGACGCTGCAATCGCTGCATTGCAGGATTTCAAGGGTACAGGTATGCCTGTCATTTCCGTTTCACACCGCTCAAAAGAGTGGGAATCTGTTATGGACGAGTGTCGTGCACTCTGGAAAGAACTTCTCAATATCCCCGATAACTATGAAGTGCTCTTCCTCGGTGGTGGTGCATCTCTTCAATTCCTCTATGTTGCAATGAACCTCCTCGAGAACAAAGCAGGTTATCTCGAGACAGGCGTATGGGCAAAGAAGGCTTTCAAAGAAGCCAAGGCCCTCGGCAATGCCGTTTGCATTGCATCTTCTGCTGATAAAACATACAATTACATTCCCAAGGGATACGAGATCCCCACTGACCTCGATTACTTCCATATCACAACCAACAACACCATATACGGTACAGAGATAAAATATGATATGGACTGCCCCGTAAACCTCGTAGCCGATATGTCATCCGACATCATGAGCCGTCCCGTAGACGTTTCCAAGTACGCCATCATATATGGCGGTGCACAGAAAAACGTTGGTCCGGCAGGAGTTGCCTTTGTAATTGTTCGCAAAGATATTCTTGGAAAGGTTTCAAGATATTTACCCACAATGCTCGATTACAGGACCCACATTAACGACGGTTCAATGTTCAATACTCCTCCCGTATTCCCTATCTTCGTGATGACAGAAACTCTCAAATGGGTGAAGAGCATCGGAGGTCTTAAGGCTATGAACAAAATAAACGTTGAGAAAGCAAACCTGCTATACAATGAAATTGACCGCAACTCACTTTTCGTTGGTACCGCAGCCAAGGAAGACCGTTCCATCATGAACGTATGTTTCGTAATGGCTGAAGGCTATGAGTCTCTTCAGGATGAATTCATGGCATTTGCCAAAGAGAAAGGTATGGTCGGAATCAAGGGTCACCGCTCAGTAGGTGGCTTCCGCGCCTCAATCTATAACGCATGCCCCAAGGAGTCCGTTCAGGCACTTGTTGACTGTATGAAAGAATTTGAAAAAATCCATAAAAAATAAGAAATATGAAAGTACTGGTAGCTACAGAAAAACCCTTTGCAAAGGTTGCCGTTGACGGCATAAGAAGTATTGTAGAAGAGGCAGGCCATAAACTGGTACTCCTGGAAAAATACACATCTCCTGACCAGCTTCTCGAAGCTGTTGCAGACGCTGACGCACTTATCGTGCGTTCGGACAAGGTAACAGCCGAAGTTGTAGCAGCTGCGCACAAACTCAAGATTGTCGTACGCGCAGGAGCCGGATTTGACAACCTCGACCTTGCCGCCTGCACTGAAAAGGGTATAGTTGCAATGAATACTCCCGGACAAAACTCCAACGCTGTTGCTGAACTTGTTTTTGGTATGCTTATTTATTTGCAGCGCGGAGGCTTTTCGGGTGCGTCAGGCTCGGAACTCAAAGGCAAAAAACTGGGATTGCATGCTTTCGGTAACATAGGGAAAATCGTTGCCAACATTGCCAAAGGTTTTGGAATGGAAGTTTACGCCTTCTCTCCTTCATTAGCACGAAACCCGAAATTGGGTGACCAATATGGTGTTACTGCAATCACTTCTCCTGAAGAGTTATATGACAGGAGCGACATTGTTTCACTTCATATGCCCGCTAACGACCAAACAAAAGGGAGTATCGATTACGCTTTGATGAGTCGCTTGCCGCAAAATGCCACCATCATTAATACTGCACGCAAAGAGGTGATAAACGAAGTTGATTTGGTGCGTATTATGGAAGAGCGTCCTAAGTTTAAGTATGGAACCGATATTTGTCCCGGAAATCACGAGGAAATGGTTCAAAAGTTTGGCGTTCGTTATTTATCGTCTGCTAAAAAATGCGGTGCGCAGACTGAAGAAGCAAATGTAAATGCCGGCCTTGCCGCTGCAAGCCAGATTTGTAAATTCTTCGCTACCGGCGACAGAACATTCCAACTCAATAAATAATCTCATCAGATAATATGGTAAAAGTTAAACCTTTTGCAGCTATCCGCCCTCCTAAAGCGATTGTCAAAGAAGTGGCAGCACGCCCTTACGACGTGCTCAACTCGATTGAGGCGAAAGCAGAAGCTGGAGAAAAGTCACTCCTTCACATCACTAAACCGGAAATTGATTTCGATCCTATCATAGACGAACACTCCCAGCCCGCATATGACAAGGCTGTTGAAAACTTCAAACTCTGGATGAAGAGAGGATGGCTTGTACAAGATGCTAATGAGAACTACTATGTGTATGCCCAGACTATGGATGGCCGCACCCAATACGGCCTCGTTGTCTGTGCCAATGTAGAGGACTACCTAACCGGCAAGATTAAAAAGCATGAGCTCACACGTAAGGATAAAGAGGAGGATCGCATGATCCATGTACGCATTCAGAATGCAAATGTGGAGCCCGTATTCTTTACCTATCCGGACAATGATGAGATCAATGCCATCGTCAGCCGTTACGCTGCCGGCAAACCCGAGTATGATTTTGTGGCCGAAGACGGTTTCGGACATCATTTATGGATAATCAGCGACAATAACGACATTGCACGTATCACTGAGATTTTTGCAGGCATCCCCGCATTTTATGTGGCCGATGGTCACCACAGGACAGCTGCTGCTGCTCTTGTCGGAGAGGAGCAACGCCGTAAGAACCCTAATCACACGGGCAAAGAGGAGTACAACTACTTCATGGCAGTGGTATTCCCGGAGAGCCACCTCAAGATTATCGACTACAACCGCGTCGTTAAGGATCTCAACGGTATGACTCCAAAAGAGTTCATTGAAGCCCTTAAAGAGGATTTCGTTATCGAAAACAAGGGTTCGGCAAAGCCTTACAGACCCTCGGGACTTCACAACTTCTCGATGTATCTTGAAGGCGTATGGTACTCGCTGACAGCGAAACCGGGCAGATACGATGACAAGGACCCTATAGGTGTTCTCGACGTTACAGTTTGTTCAAACCTCATTTTCGACAAGCTTCTCGACATAAAGGATCTCCGCACATCAAAGAGAATTGACTTCGTAGGCGGTATTCGCGGTCTTGGCGAGTTGAAAAGAAGGGTGGATTCAGGAGAGATGGCAGCAGCTTTTGCTCTCTATCCCGTTTCTATGAGACAGCTTATCAACATCTCTGATACCGGCAACATCATGCCTCCAAAGACCACCTGGTTTGAGCCCAAGCTCCGCAGCGGTCTTACAATCCACAAACTGGAAAGGTAAATTAAAAAACGGCCTCAGAGTGAGGCCGTTTTTTAATTATGAGTATTGAGTAAGTAGTTGTGAGTTAGTGCGTGTTGCGAGGTGCGGGGTACGGGTTTATTTCTTTTCCCAAGGCCTTTCACCTGGAACATAAGGCACATACTTGATCGTAATTTGCAAATCAACTTCGCTTTTGTTGATGAAGTCAACTATCAAGTTATACATGTTGACCATGTTGGTATACTCGATCTCATTGATACCCATAGCCAATCTCCACTCCCTATCGCAATTCTGAATGAATGAGAAGGTACCCTCCAGCAGAGGGAGCATTGTCTCCTTGTTGAGAACAAGTGAGAATGAATCTTCGGAAATGTCGGCAAACGGTAGTTTGATGTCAAACGACTTCTCTTCGAGCGAGAATCTGAATCCCATACCGTCAAGAACCTTCTGAAGATCTTCTACAGCACTTGCGGGGATGTGAATATAGAGTTCACCATCTACTATCACATAATGGAAAGGTGATGAACTTGCGAAATCCGAGATGATTTTGAGTTCTTCATCATCAAAAGTAGTTATGAATGAACCGTCAATCTGAGTATTGAAGGTACAATCATCACCTAAGGAGATGTGCCCACAGCAAAGATTGGAAGCTATTGTACCGACAATATTGTCGATAATGGTAGAAAGAATTGAGAGAGTCAATGACTGTCCCCCAAGCATAAATGAGGAGCTGCCTGCAGAAGTAGTAAGCTTAATGGTAATGTCAGGCAGATAGACCGTGTTCCAACTGATGGCTTTGGTGCCGGAGAAACTGCCTCCTGCTCTTTTTGCGCCGATCATCCAGCGGCCGTTAAGAGGGGATTGAATATTGGTTCTGATGGAAAGTTCGGGGACTTTACCTTTGTAGAGAGACCCCGTAGCCTCCACTGTGAGATACCCTTCTGATCCGCTGGCGGTAAAATTAGTGCGGCCGCCATCCTCAATGATGTCAGTCACCTTAAGTGAAAACTGGGGGTAACCGACAATAATGTTGTTGAGTTGAATAGTGTAAGAGCCGCTTTTGGAATCAATAACCACTGCCGGATCGTCATAATCGGAAATTGGGGATTTTGAGTCACCATTGTGGATTACTGATTCTACTTTGTAGATGCCGTCAATCTCACCAAGGTCATCACAACCGGTGAAAGCAAATGTCATAAGGCATACAGCCGCCAATAATAGTGTTCGTTTCATAAATGGTTTTTTTGATTTGACTATATAAGGCACAAAAAATATTCCAATTATGAAGGAGAGGCTCAATAATCTTTAATAATCAATATAGAGTACTCCCTTAAGATGATCTATTTCGTGCTGGAAAATCACTGCCGTATAACCGGATACGGTGTCCGTACAAGGCTCGAAAGTTTTTTCATCATTGTAAGAAACAACTACTGTTGTGGAGCGAAGCACGGTATCGCGGCATCCCGGAACCGAAAGACATCCCTCCCATCCATATCTCTTTTCGGGGGAATAATAAATGATAGATGCGTTGGGATAAAACTCGAAGGGTTCCCCTTCTTTGTCAAATCTTTGCACCGCCACAAGTTGTTTGCTGATGCCCATCTGCGGCGCAGCTATACCAACGCCCTCATTTTCGGGATCATTTACCGTGCAAAGCATCCTATGCCTCAATACTTGATAGATATCGGAAGCCACATCCTTTGCCGTCAAAGGGAGCGCGATCTGACGAAGCAATTCCGTTTCCGAGGGGTTCTCTGTAGTATAGAGCGACATTCTTGCCGCAGAAGTGTCATTGCCTATGAGTTCCTTTTCAAATGCAGTGAAGGTTGTACCGTCAGAGCAAGAGAAAAATGTTGCAGCAGCCATTGTGGCTGCTGCAACAAATAGTATTATGCGTAATCGTTTCATTTTCTGTAAACATTACCAGGCAAGAGCGCCTGCACCAAGAATAGCTGCATCGGACTCTTTAAGACCTGAGCGAAGTACTTTTACTTTACCGCCTTTCCAGATACTGAGCAGATTGGCTTCCATGGCATCAACAATGGGCTTCATAATTAGGTCACCAGCCTCTGCAAGACCTCCAAATAGGATGATTGCCTCAGGTCTGCTGAATGCCACGAAGTCTGAAAAAGACTCGCCAAGCTTTTTACCTGTAAATTCAAATACCCTTTTTGCTAAAGCGTCTCCTGATATTGCTGCATCATAGACATCTTTGGAAGATATCACCTCAAGTGAACGCAACATTGAGGGTTCATCGCTCATATCAAGCCATTCACGCGCAGTGCGCGCTACACCTATTGCAGAAGCGTAGGTTTCGAGACAACCTACTTTGCCGCAGTTGCACTGACGGCCATTATTTCTGACAGCACAGGTGTGGCCGAGTTCACCGGCAAAGCCGTCATGACCGTAAACCATCTGCCCGTTGATGACAATTCCACTACCCACACCGGTGCCGAGGGTTATTTCAATGAAATTAGTCATACCCTTTGCATTGCCATAATGCATTTCCCCGATAGCTGCCGCATTTGCGTCATTAGTAACCGTTACCGGTTTACCGGTCTTTTTTGAAATATAGTCTCTCAAGTGTACGACGCCTTTGCCCCAGGGGAGATTGGCGGCACCTTCAATTGTGCCTTGATAATAGTTGCCATTCGGAGCACCTATGCCGATGCCTTCGACATTCTCCCAATCGACATGCTCTGCAATCTTTCTGATGTTGGCGCAGAGATCATCCATAAATTGTTCGGCATCATACTCGCCATAACATTTAGTATCCATTCTGCTCCTCGCAAGGATGTTAGCACGTCTGTCCACGATACCGATCATGGCCGACTGGCCTCCTATATCGATTCCTATCACATATTCTTTCGTCATATTATTCTATTTTATGATTTCTGAAAATTATTATTCAGTGACAATCTCTTTATTTACATTCTTGGAACCGAAAATAGCGTATAGGAGAATGTATGCAAACCCTACAATCACCACCCAGTAGCTGTTTACATGACCAACAGAGTCGGCAAACCAGTTCTGCACAAAAGGAAGGATGCCGCCGCCGCAAACCAGCGTCATAAAGATACCTGAAGCCATAGGGGTATATTTTCCGAGACCCTCGGTCGAGAGGTTGAATATAGCTCCCCACATAACTGAGGTACAGAGACCGCAGAGAACTACAAAGAGCATACTCAATGGAAGCGCTTTCTCACGGAAAGAAATTGTAATATTCTCAGGTATGAATAGAATACAAAGTACGAAAACAATTGCCAATAGTGAGACTGACACGAGCATCTTCTTGCTGGAAACCTTGCCGGCAATGGGAGCGCCTATAAGTCTTCCCACAAGCATCATAAACCAGTAGAAGCCTACCAAAGTACCGGCTATGGCAGGCCCCACATTGGGATTACCGGACATATAGAGGTTAGCGGTATTGGGAATGCCCACTTCAACGCCTACATAGAAGAAGATTGCGATTGCACCAAGCACAAAATGACGGAATGACAGAGGACCATATTTGTCTTTCTGCACATTACCTGTCCTGCGAGCAGCTTTCTGCTGGGCTGTCTCCATGTGGGGTTCGGGAATATTTGTTACTCCGAGAACAATTCCTGCGAGAACGAAGATACCCATTGCAATCATCATTGCGGGAGCCGCATCACTCACTGTAGCGGTCTCCATCGAGCCACCGATAAGGTAACCGAGGAGAATGGGAGCTATTGTGCCTCCAATGGAGTTGCAGGAACCTCCGAACTGGATCAACTGGTTGCCGCGGTTGCCACCGCCGCCAAGAGTATTGAGGAGCGGGTTGACTACAATGTTGAGAAGACACATTGAGAGACCTGCCACAAATGCGCCTAGTACATAGACTCCGAAAGCTATTGATGGAGATACATACCCTGAGAGAAACTGAATACCCACTCCTACAAAACCCACAATTACTGCGGTCAAAGCTGTAAACTTGTAGCCTTTGCGCTTGAGTATTATACCTGCGGGAATACCCATACAGGCGTAAGCGATGAAGTTGGCAAGGGTACCGAGTTGCGAGAGGGCATTACTTGCGCCGAACTGATTTTTAACGATTACTCCCATTGAGCCCGCGAAGTTGGTCACGAAGGCAATCATGAAGAAGAGAGAGAACATTATTGCAATCGGCAGTGCAAAATTCTGTTTTTTGACGTTTGTCATATTGTTTAATGGTTTAATTTAAAAATCCCGTAATAATCCCCAAAGGTAGCAAAATAAGGAGAATTGCCGCAGTGTGTGAGGTTATTTCTCTACAAAAGCGTGGCGATATCCCTTGATGCGGTCCCATTCCCCGCGGGTAAAATCAGGAACCGCTACAGGCATCGAACCGGACTCGATTGAGATACGGCTGAGCTCTGTCAGACAGGACCACTCGGCGAGATCATAAACATCCTGATCGAGAGGGAGACCATTGCGCAGACAGTAGATAAGACGATAGTCCATGATGAAGTCCATGCCGCCGTGGCCGCCCACCATACGTGCCTTCTCCTCAATCTCTGCGGTTATCGGATGCTTATACTCTTCCAGAAGGGTTTCAAGCAACTCAGGACTCACAAAGCGCTCTCCATCCAGTCCTGCGTATTCCTCACGGCCTTCGGGGAGGTTGTGACTCATAAGTGCAAGGCCACGTACGGGGTATTTATTTGCAAATCCTTCGGTACCTGTGATCTGGTACATTCTGTTATAAGGACGACGCGTATAGACATTGTGTTGAATCTCGATTTGCTTTCCGCCGACAGTGCGAATCAGAGTAACGGTGTGATCGCCGTTAGCGAACTCTTCCATACCCATCATCTCCTTGGAAACCTCTTTGCCGTGTACCGACTTGGTGTCCATTGATACCAGATATTCCATCCTGTCGCCTCTGTGGATATCGAGCACCTGACAGGCAGGGCCTAGGCCATGTGTGGGATAGTTGTCGCCGCGATGTTTTTGATTGTAGTCGAGCCTCCAGTTGCCCTGATAGTGCTTCCAATAGGGGTCGAGATTGTGGATATATGCCCCTTCAACATGCAAAATCTCACCGAAAAGCCCCTGCTGGGCCATATTGAGAGCAGTCATCTCAAAGAAGTCGTAGCAGCAGTTTTCCAGCATCATACAGTGCTTGCGGGCACTCTCGCTGGTATTGATGATATCCCAGCACTCGGCTATGCTCATTGCACCGGGCACCTCCACGGCGACATGTTTGCCGCATTGCATTGCATACACTGAGATCTCCGCATGGTTCTGCCATGGGGTACAAATATAGACCAGATCTACATCGGGATTTTCGCAGAGTCCCCGCCATCCCTCCTCTCCCGAATAAAGTGCAGGCTCAGGCCAGCCTCTCTCCAGAAGAGCATTTTTTGAGGCCTCCGTTCTTTCGGGAAGCAAATCACAAAGTGCGGTTATACACACTCCATCTATGTATGTGTAGCGAATAACGGCATCAGAACCTCTCATACCGAGTCCTACGAAGCCCACCCTGACGGTGTCAAGCGGCTCGGCAGTCATTGCCAGAGCGCTCTGCTGTCCGGCAGGACGTTTAGGCGTTTCAAGTACGATTCTGCCATTTTCTACGCTATATGGCATTGAAGAGTCCACTTTCACCTGCGTGCAACCGGCAGTGAAGATTAATGTGCAGATCATGCACAATGCGAAAAGTTTTTTCATATTATATTTTGAATAATCGATTCTGTGCGAAATTACGGAATAATGGGTTTATCTACAAAAAACCTCACGAGCAGTCGCTTCGTGAGGCAAATATTTATAATATAAGAACTAAGGTTCCTGAATGATTTTTAATTTGGAACTTTTGATCCTTTGGGGTATAAATACAACACTCCTCTTTTTACCGGTTTTATTCTCCTTTATATCAAATAGAAAATAATCAGGATAATGGCCACTGTTGCTAAGCTCTACATTACCATAGTCAGTTGAAAGTGAAATCCATCCCTCCTCATTGCCTATAAACTCGTGTGGAAATGGGATATACTTGTGTACACCAGGGACATCAGAAGATGTAAAATCCACCCGCAAAATCTGCGCTTCGGAAGAAACTTGATAGGTACTTTGATCGTACTTCCAAAAATCAATATCAGCACCATATTTTACCTGACATCCGGACAATAGAGTCAACATAACTAAAGAACAAATAATATATAAAGCTTTTTTCATAAGTATAATATTTATTAGTTAAACATAAGTATAATATTTATTAGTTAAAATTAGGGGTAATATTGAAGATGTCTTTAGTTTATATATAATCATTCAATATACATAACTTTTGTCCAATTATATATACGCAGCACCTCATGAAATACTTACTTCACTAATTAAAAATTGTTTTACAAGACATTTTATATTGTATGGATGCAAAACATATTCAAAACGTTGCATCAGAACAATAATTTTACTTTACTCTTTCATCAATTCGTAAGTGATATAATGTTCTCCGGTCATACCTATTGATTTATAGACTTCCTGCGCGCGGGTGTTGCGTTTATCTACGTAGAGACGAATTCCCTTTACATCGGAGGTAGAGTCGACTATAGTCCAAACATGCTCGAAAAGGGCGGTAAATACACCTTTGTTTCGAAACTCCGGCAAAACATAGAGGGATTGTATCCACCAAACCCATCCGTTGCGCCAATCACTCCACTCATCGGTAATCATGAGACATCCGACTATTCCCTTCACTCCTTCAAACTCTGCGACGAAATATGTGGCCTTATGTGGGTCATCCAAAAGGGACTTGATCCCTTGGGATACAATACGACGATCCAGCTCTGCGCCTTCAGTCTCAAGGGCCATCTGCATCTGGAAATCCGTCAATCGTTTACGATCTCTTGGTCTTGCGACCCTCACTTTAATAATATCCATAAAAAAATTATTTAATCTTTCACAAAAATACATTTTTTTTGCTTAACTTTGTGGTCTCTTGAACTTTATAGTTAGATCGAACAAACAAAAACAATATCAATTATGAACAAAAAAATCTTTTATTTGCTGGCAATGGCCGGCATCGTGCTGCTTTTAGGCAGTTGCAAGCCTGTTTGCAATGTTACAGGTACAATTACCGATGAACTCGCTTCCACTCCGGGAGCCGCTGTTGTATTTACAGATATGCTAACTGAAAAGGCAGACACCGTACAGATTGTTGACGGTAAGTTTGAATATTCTTGCGATGCAGATGCCAACGGATGTCTTACTGCTGCACTTGTAACTGATGCCAAAATCAGAAATAAAAACAATGCGATGTTCATCCCCGAAGCCGGCAATATTACAATCAATCTGAACGAGCCCGCCACTGTTGAGGGAGGAGAATTAAACAAAGCTCTTACTGCATTTGTGGATAGTTTGACTCAGATTCGTGAAGTGGCAATAGGCCAGTTTGAAGAGGCACGTGCTCTTCCTCAGGAAGAGGCTTCAATCAAGATGAAAGAAATTCAAGACAATTACGGAAAAAATGTTCGTGAATTCTGTGACAAGACTATTGATGCCAATCCCAACGGATTTCTCGGTTTCTATGCACTGAACAACTTCATCTATGACCTTTCATATGAAGAACTCAAGGGATATGTTGAGAAGATGGGTGATTTTACAAAAAACCACCCCCTCGTAGCTCGTCAGATCGCAGCAGGCGAGGCAAGAGAGAACACTGCTGAAGGCAAGATGTTTGTGGATTTCGCAGGCAAAACCCCTGCCGGAGATTCTGTTAAACTTTCCGACTATGTTGGCAAAGGCAACTATGTTCTCGTTGATTTCTGGGCATCATGGTGTGGTCCCTGCAAGAACGAAATTAAAAGTACTCTGCTAGGTGTATATGACAAATACACTCCTAAAGGACTCGTTGTTCTTGGAGTAGCAGTTTGGGAGCGCAACGGAGACAACTCCGCAAGCGTTGCTACAATGGAAGAACTCGGAATGAAATGGGATCAGATCTTCATGGGTGAAGACAAGACCCCTACCGATCTCTATGGTATCTCAGGCATTCCTCAAATTATCCTCTTCGGTCCCGACGGAACTATCGTAAAACGTAACCTTCGCGGCGAAGAACTCGTAGCAGCTGTTGAAGAAGCTCTTAGCAAATAGACTTTTGCACTGCTGTAGCGAGCTGCTCCATTGCACGTGACAACACTGCACGCGGGCAGCCTACATTTAGACGCATATAACCCGAGCCCTCCTTGCCGAACGCCTCACCGTCGTTCAACGCAAGGCGGGCTTTGTTTATGAAGAGATCTTTTAGAGCCTCTTGATCAATTCCGAGCTCGCGGCAATCCAGCCAAATCAGGAAGGAGGCCTGCGGCCGCACTACGCGAATAGCAGGGATATTTTTTGCAAGAAAATCCTCTACGAAGCGTACGTTTCCCTCCACATAGTCGAGCATCTGTTTACGCCACTCTCCTCCCTTCGTAAATGCCGCTTCAGCGGCCACAGTTGCTATAAAAGTAGGCGAAGCCAGATGATTTGCCTTCAACCAACCATAGTAACGATCACGTATCTCGGAATTATGCACAACACTGAATGAACTCACAAGACCGGCTATATTGAAGGTCTTCGTGGGAGCTGCAAAAGTGATTGAAATGTTGCGCGCCTCCTCCGATGCCATTGGAAATGGAGTATGCACATTGTCAAATAGCGCCATATCAGCATGAATCTCGTCTGAGATCACCATAACTCCATATTTGGAACAGATACGCGCCATGTCAGCGAGGTTCTGCCTGGACCAGACGATACCGGCGGGATTGTGGGGATTACAAAGTATCAGTATCTTTGGAGAAGAAGTTCTACATATCTCTTCAAGCCCCACCAAATCCATATCAAATCCCTCCTCAGTGCGGATGAGAGGATTAAACAGAAGTTTTCTTCCAGTATCATTTGGAACATGAATGAAAGGCATATATACCGGAGGCTGTATGATTACTCCATCCCCGGGAGAAGTAAAGCACTGCAGCACAAAGGCAATGCCTTTTACAATGCCCGGAATAAAAGACAACTCATTCCGTGTAATCTCCCATCCATGCAGTTGCTTTTCCCAGTTGATAATTGATTCCCAATAGCTGTCAGGGGCTACTGAATATCCATAAATTTCATGGTTAAAACGTTTCCTGAGAGCTTCTACAATGCAGTCGGGAGTCTTGAAGTCCATATCTGCAACCCACAAGGGAATAAGATCATCTCTACCATAGATTTCAGTCAAAAGATCTGTCTTATAAGCGTTAGTTCCTCGCCTGTCGATTACTTCGTCAAAAATTGTATTCATGCGGCAAATATAAATATAAAAAAGGCAGTTTCTTTTGGTTATTTGAGTAAAGTGAGTTATTTTTGCATCCCCAATTAGGGATCGGGAAGTGGCGCAGTTGGTTAGCGCACCACGTTAGGGACGTGGGGGCCGTCCGTTCGAGTCGGATCTTCCCGACTTTAAGAGAGAGTGACTTAGTCGCTCTCTCTTTTGTTTGTATATAAAAACAATTATCCGCATCAAACAACAAAAGCCCCGACAACTGATGCTGTCGGGGCTTTCTTGAAGTTGGCGGCTACCTAC
>CAZRBY010000024.1:4331-27547 GCA_964598495.1 uncultured Muribaculaceae bacterium | reverse complement strand
AATCCACGTGTGTGGTATTGAGAATATTGTTGAGATTGACGAAAATACTGAGCTTCCCAAGTGCATAATTTGCTTTCAAATCTATCAGCACAAAGGGCTCGTATGGTGTTATGACTTCGTGTGCTTTTTCAGCAGCCGTAGCGGGAATATACTTCAAATAATTGCCTGCGCGCTCCTGATAACGTAAATTCCAGGAAAAAATGAGATTTTTAATGATACGATGCTCAATGCCGAGCGTAAATTTATGCCTCAGATAGTTGGAAACATAAGCCGATATCGGATTAACCTGGCTGTCATTATCGCTTTTTTCCGAGATATATTGATAACCAAACCTCAACTGCTCGAAGGGCTGTCTCTCCCCCAACCAACATGAAACGTTTATACTTGCGTCTACACTCGCCCCATAAGTACTCAAGGCTGAGCGGTTCTCGGCGTGATAGAGTGAATCTTTAGTGCTGAAAATCCAATCAATCATATTGTCACCTTTGGTATAAAAGGCATTCAGATTGGCAGCGACCACCGGTCTGCTAAAACGCATTCCCAATTCTACCGACTGCGTATATTCGGGAGCAAGCCCGGCAAAACCCCGATGTTTTCCCGCCTTATAATATAAATCGGTAAAGGTCGGCATTCTTGTCGCCTTACTCCAAGAAGTGTAAAGAGTAACGGAATTGGTCGGTCGATAGGAAAGATTGACTGCTGGATAAAAACCGCCAGCTTTCAAGGTGTCGGCGAGAGCGGTATTGTAGTTATAAAGCGCGCCGAGTGAAAGAGTCAGCTTATCAATAACAAAGTTGTGTTCGGCAAAAAAGTTGATATCAGAGCGATTGTCCCACATAGTGTAGTAATCCCTCGGTTGACGCATCGGTTTACCCAAATTGCTGCTCAACACCCCTTCATTGCGGAACTCTCCCCCAAAACGGGTAATTCCAAGTTTAGAGATATATTGAATATTGAGGTTGAGTCCATAAACATCGGTTTGGTGATAGTTTGGAGCCTTGTACCAGGAAGGAATCTCCGGAGTTCCCGGTCTGAAAAGATGAAACTCATCATAGTGCCTGCTCCAGTAGAGCTGAGGGATAAATTTGATTTTCCCGTTTGTTTCTCCTTTTATAGAAAAAAACAATCCCTGAGTATCGTCATACTGGTTCGGAAATGCAGCGGCATAGAAGGTATTGGCGCCATATTTCTTATCATTCACGCCAGCCTGAATATCGATATAGGATCCATCAATATCAAAACTGCTCTGCCAAAGGAAATTCATAATATTGTAATCGCTGTTGGCAATATAGCCGTCAGAGCGCTTATAACCGGCCGAGAGAGAGTGCACCGAGGATTTTGCCCTTAAAGCACCTCGCACTTCTGCATTGAAAAGGGCATGCATACCACCCTCCAGCTTCAAAAATGCATTGGTCTTAATATCCTTTTTTGTGATAATATTTATCCCTCCGGAAAATGCGCTCGCACCAAAAATAAGAGATGAGGGTCCCTGAACTATCTCAATACGCTCAATATCTGAAAGGTTTATAGGAATATCGAAACTGTAGTGTCCGGTTTGAGGATTGGTGAGGTTGACTCCATTCATAAGAATTGCAGTCTAGTCGAATGAGCCGCCGCGGAGCGTTATATCTGCCTGCACCCCGTGAGGTCCGCGCTGAAGCACATCGACTCCTGAGTGATAATTGAGTAAATCCTCTATACTTTTGACTGGCGAACGCTCAATCTGCTTTGGTAAAATGATATTCACCATTTTCGCCGAAAGTTTCAACGGCAATGAGGCTTTGTACGCTGTTACTATTATCTCATCCAACTTATCTTCACGAATTGTGTCTGTTTGTGGGTTGATTTCGACTTTATCTGCTTGTTGTTCGATATCAACTATTTCTGCCTGTTTGTAGATAGCAACTTTTTCTATTTGGCCTATCGGCGCAGCATAAGCATTTGACAGGATGCATAACAATAGCAAACCTACCGCCAAAACTATGTACAAACGTTTCCAAACGCTTGATTTTTTATAAAAAAAGCGCTCGAATCCCAACAATCTCAGGTTAATCATTTTTTTTTCGGGTTACTTGACTATTCGGTTAAGAAAAGGAAAGCGCAAACATAGCACTTTGAACCCGAAAAGGGAAAAGAAAGTGATTACATATTCAACACAAACACCGTTTTGCCCGGTATGGAGTGGGCGTCGAGGGTGCCGCCGTGGTTTTTCATTATTTGGCGTGAGAGGCTGAGTCCGATGCCGGAGCCATTTTCCTTAGTGGTAAAGAAGGGGATAAAAATCTGCTCAATTATTTCGGCAGGAATGCCTTCGCCATTATCCTGAACGGAGATTTGTGTATGTCCGTCCTCTTTTTTAAGGGCTGAAATCTCTATCTGAGGGGCATCGACTTTTTCCACCGCCTGTATTGCATTTTTTATTAAATTAATGAAGACTTGCGACAATTGAGCTTCATCGGCTTCAACGCTCAGATCTTCCGGATTGATTTTCACCGAGAACTTGATTCTGCTGAAGTGTTCTTCGTGTGAGAGCAGCATCAGGAGATGGTCTATAAAGGTTTTTAGCGAGACGGTCTGCAATATAGGCTTGGATAGTTTGGTCAGTTTGCGGTAGGATTCGACAAATCTTATCAGGCCGCTGCCTCTTTCGTTGATAAGCTCAAGCCCTTTGATGGTGTTTGAGATGGTCTTATCGTTAATGTTTGCCGGGGAGTCGTCCGAAAAGGCATAATAGCGCAATAAGGTCTCGCTAAGCGAAGTTATAGGAGTAATGGAGTTCATTATTTCGTGCGTCAGCACTCGAATAAGTTTCATCCAGGAGTCGAGCTCTTTTGCGTCCAACTCGTGGCTGATGTCGTGTACTGAGATTATGCGCAAGTTTTCCCCATGGCTATGAAATGAAGTGGCCCTTAATGAGAGCTGTGTAATATTGTTTTTATAGGTCAGCTTCAGGAATTGATGAGTTTCACCGTTGATCAAACGCTCAAATGTATTGAAGAGATTGGCGTCAATGCGTTTCAGCTGCTCGATATGGTAAAATGTCGGGTAATTTAGAAGATTTTTTGCTGCGGAATTGGCTTGTAACACATTTCCGCTTTCATTCATCACCACTATTCCAGTCGCTACCTGTTCCAGCATCAAGCTGTAATATTGCTCCTGTTCCCTATTTCTGAATTTTGCCTCCTGGATCAATTTATTGATACGATTCAGGCTCTTATTCATCTCATCGTTAGCCTTATGGAGTGTATTTTCGGGGAAATGTAGCGTCGAATCTTCGTTTTCTACAGCATTGAAAAAATAGGCTATCTTTTCAGGTGCGGAATTATATAATTTGATGATCCTGTAAACAACTACAACTATGGCAAACATCGATAATATGAGATACATGTTTGATGCAGAGCTCAACAATATCCACATTGAGAGTGCCGAAAAGGCAATAAGCAATAGGATATTTGCTATAAAACGAATAAATGTATTTCTGAACATCTTACAAGTTGTATTTTTTCAGTTTATTGTAGAGAGTTTGGCGGGTAATGCCCAGTTGAGCAGCAACTGCGCTCAAGTTTCCCTCTTGAAGTTTCAGGCTCTTTTCAATCATTGCCTTTTCCATCTCCTCCAAAGTGCCGAACATTTTTTCCTGCTCTTCATATTTTTTATCAAAAAAGAAATCATCGGCATCAAGCATATTTTTGTCGCTTAAAATGACAGCTTTTTCGATAGTGTGTTGTAATTCACGCACATTGCCCGGCCAAGTGTACCTGCTCATTTTTTCCTTAGCATCTGCACTGATTATCAAATTCTCTTTTTTGTATTTGTTGCGGTAAAGATTCAGGAAAAAATCGGCAAGCAAAGGAATATCCGAAATGCGTTCGCGCAAAGGAGGAATCTCTATTTGAATGGTATTTATTCTATAGAGTAAATCTTCACGGAACTGTCCGGATTTAACCAATTCCGGTAAATTGGCATTTGTGGCGCAAATCAGGCGGATATCAATCGGGATTTTTTTATTGGAACCCACCCTTACTATCTCTCTGTTTTGCAATGCGGTCAGCAATTTTGCCTGTAAAGGCAACGAAAGGTTGGCTATTTCATCCAGGAACAGAGTGCTTCCTTTTGCGATTTCAAATTTTCCGGCACGGTCCTCTTTTGCATCGGTAAATGAGCCTTTCACATGTCCGAAAAGCTCACTTTCGAAGAGAGTTTCGGAGAGCGAACCCATATCCACGCTGATCATCAGCTCATTTCTGCGAAGTGATTGCTGGTGTAGCTCCTTGGCGATTACCTCCTTCCCCGTACCATTTTCTCCGGTAATCAGCACGTTGGCATCGGTTTTAGCCACCTTCCTTACGATTTCCAGCACTTCCTTAAATTTGGGCGATTCGCCTATGATAGAAGATTGCTTATTTACTGCTGATTTGATGTTTTGCTCTTTTTCTTTCAGAGATTTAATCTCTTTTTTCGAGTTTCGCAGTTGAATAGCCGCGTTTATGGTCGCAAGTAGCTTACTGTTTTCCCAGGGTTTCAATACAAAATCGACTGCTCCCTCTTTTACTGCCCGTACTGCCAATTCCACATCGCCGTAAGCTGTAATCATTATTACTGAAATGTTGGGATCATGCTCCAAAATGCGTTTAAGCCAATAAAGCCCTTCATTTCCGGTATTTATTCCGGCAGAAAAGTTCATATCAAGCAGCACAACGTCAAAATGGGACCTTAACAGAGTGGGAATCCGATTGGGAGTAATCGAAGTAACCAACTCCTTGCAAAGAGGTTGGAGCAATAGTTCAAGTGCACTCAGTACACTTTCATTATCGTCAACAACGAGAATACGGCTATTTTTCATTTTTGGAAGATTTTCAATAAAGAATAAGGGACGAAATTAGCATATCCTTTTAAATTGTCAAAAAATAAGACACTCTACTGTCTAATATTTTTACACTCCGAAAGTGTTCTTGAAATTTAAACTATTGATTTTCAATTAATTATAAATACGGCATTGTTGTTGCTTTTTTTTGGCATGAGGTTTATTTCCTCGCACCGATTTTTAACTTTTAATACGAATAAAACAAAATAAACATTTATAAACGATTATGATACGTACAGAAAAATTGACAAAGGTATTTCGCACCGAAGAGGTGGAAACAACAGCACTCCTCGATGTGGATATCCAGGTGAATGATGGTGAGTTTGTTGCCATAATGGGCCCCTCAGGATGCGGAAAATCAACACTTTTAAATATTCTCGGCTTGCTTGACAATCCTACCGGCGGAAATTATTACTTCAACGACGAAGAGGTAGGACACCATAAAGAGAGCCAGCGCACACATTTGCGAAGAGAAAATATCGGATTCGTCTTCCAAAGCTTCAACCTGATTGACGAGCTGAATGTCTTTGAAAATGTGGAACTCCCCCTCACCTACCTTAAAATTCCCTCTGCAAAACGCAAAGAGATGGTGAAAGAGGTGCTCAGACGCATGAATATCGGACATCGCGAAAAACATTTTCCTCAACAGCTTTCAGGCGGACAGCAGCAGCGCGTGGCCATCGCCAGGGCCGTGGTAGCAAACCCCAAACTTATTCTTGCCGACGAGCCTACAGGTAACCTCGACTCCAAAAACGGACGCGAAGTGATGGATCTGCTCAGCGAACTCAACCGCGAAGGCACCACCATAATCATGGTAACACACTCCCAGCACGACGCAGGCTTCGCACATCGCACGATTCACTTGTTCGACGGAAAAGTAGTGGAGGAAAGTCCGGAGTTCTGAGTATTGAGTATTGAGTAAAAAAAATAATAATTAGTGATGATTCATTTAAAACAAGCTTTTAGGAGTTTGCAGAAGAATAAACTCTTTTCGGCTTTCAATATATTCGGTTTTGCAATCGGATTTACCGTTTGTATAATTATCGCACTCTATGTCTATCGTGAGAGCAGCGTAAACTCGTTTTTTCCAAGTGCGGATAGAACCTACAGATTGAGGGACTCTACTAAGAATGTAGTGCTTTTCGATCATGCCATCCTACCTGCCCTCAAAGACCAATTCCCTGAGATAGAGGAGATAATACCAATGGTTTACTTTTCAGGTGAGGATATGAACATCAACATTAAAGTGGGAGACAGATATACGGTCGCTCACGAGATGATGAGCACTAACAACGATTTCTTCGCTTTTGCAGGTATCGATATTCTTTTCTCCTCGACCGACAGGCCGTTTGCACAGAAAAATTCGGCCATACTCTCCAGATCGGCTGCCGAGAAGGTTTTCGGGCATTACAATATAGTTGGCGAACCTTTAAGCTTTTTCGGAATTGACTTCATTGTGAGTGCAATTGCCGAAGACATTCCCTCTGCCGCCACTTTCGGCGCAGATATCTACCTGAATGACGACTATACTGAAATAGGTTTTGCGCAAAATTGCATTAACAATGATTGTTATCTGATAAGAGAAATCTATGTGAGAGTAAAAAAAGGAACTGATATAGAGGCATTTACTCAAAAGCTGAACGACCATTTTCCGGAAAACCGGACCAAGATAAAAAGCGTAATGCTTCAACCTGTGAAGGAGATCTATTATTCAGAACCAAGCGAAATGGCTACCCACAAGGCAGGAAACAGGAAAATGGTGTGGATTTTCATTACCATAGCCTTGCTCACACTCTTTATGTCACTTTTCAACTATATAAACTATACCATTTCCAAGCAATTACAAACGCTTAAACAGATGGGTATCCGTATGGCAACCGGCGCAGGAAAGGGTCAGATATTCCGCTATTATCTGGTGGAGGTGGGTCTATCGATATTTATCTCCTTAATACTCGCCATTATTTTTACAAGTATAGCGCTACCGCTGGCGGAACAACTCTTCCAAGTAGATCTCAATATTATATGGTTATTAAAACCTTCAATGCTCGCAATTGCAGTTGTCGGTTTGGTGCTAATAATTTTGTTGTCAGCCTGGTTCCCGGTAAGTCTTATTTGGAAATCAAATATCACCTCACTGCTGGGCAAATCACAAAAACGCTTTAAAGCCAGTTCGTTGTCCAGGATAATGACGGTGGCACAGCTGGCTATCTCTATAGGTTTATTATCGAGTCTGCTGCTGATAAGCAAGCAGTTGGATTACGTAAAAACGGCCAACTACGGCTTCAAAACCGAACAATTATTGCGCATTACGCTGCCCAATGATTATAGCAACATTAATGCTTCCGTAATTAAAGAGGCATTTTCCAAACTTCCATTTATTACAGATCTAACTCTTACTTCACATTCTCCCGGAATGGGATGGTCACGTAGCGGGACTAAAGGTGCTGATAATAATGAAGTGCTGATCAATACAATGCGTGTGGATGCCGATTTTCTCGGAACTTTTCAGATAGAACTTTTGCAAGGCAGAAACGGAACGGAAGGGGATATGGGCAGTGCAATGCTTATTACGGAAACCACGCTTAAAGAGCTGGGATGGGATAATTTCGAGGGACGTAAACTCTGGGATAGAGATGTAATCGGAGTGGTAAATGAGTTCCAGTATAATTCTATGCATAGCCTGATCGGTCCCGTAGCTTTCCTCTATTCCGAATCTTATTACAACGCGCTGAATGTGCGTCTCTTACCCGGAAAATTCGGCGAACAGCTTGCTCAAATGGAGAAAACATGGAAAGAGATAGGGATTGAAGAACCACTTGAATTTCAATTCTACAACGAATATTACAACCAACTTTACAAAAAAGAAGAGCTTGCCGCAAAAGCGCTCAGTCTCTTCTCCATTGTGGCCTTTATAATTACTTGTTTGGGAATGTTGGCACAAATAATACAGATAACCGAGCGACGGGTGAAAGAAATCGGTATCCGCAAGATACACGGTGCGAGCATCGCAGAGGTGGTAAAAATGCTCAATAAAAGTTTTTTCATTAAAGTTTTGGTTTCGATGGTTATAGCAACACCCGTCGCTTATTATGCTATGTCGCGCTGGCTTCAAGGATTTGCATACAGAACGGAATTAAGCTGGTGGATATTCGCCCTGGCCGGCCTAATCGCCCTTCTAGTGGCGCTCCTGACCGTAAGCTGGCAAAGCTGGAGAGCAGCAAGCAGGAATCCGGTGGAGGCGCTGCGCTATGAGTAGTTTGAATGGCTATTGGCTGTTGGCCATTAGCCGTTAGCAGGTATGATGGTGAAGTAATATGATGGAGGATAGAAATAAGATAATTATTTACATAACAATTATTAGCAAAACAAAAAGCCAACAGCCAACGGCTAACGGCTAAAAGCAAAAGAACAAAATGAATACACTGAAGTTAATATACAAAAATCTGAAGGGGTCGAAGATCTCTACGATATTCAATTTCATAGGGTTGATTACGGCATTTAGTGCTTTTATACTTATTATGCTGTATGTATGGACGGAGTATAACTTCGACAGCTATCATGAAGATGCAGAGAATATCTATAGACTCGAAATAAAGTCACCGGGTAAAGAGAAAACTTCTGTTTATATGGTTGGGCAGACCAAAGATGTTATTGCCGAACAGCTTCCGGAAGTTGTAGCCACAACCACATACATGCCATGGGGAAAATGGGGTGAAATTCTTTTCGAGTGGGAAGTTAACGGCACAAAACAAAGAAGCTACGAAGACTACGCCATTGCCGATAAATATTTGACAGAGGTATTTACATTTGATTTCATTAACTCAAATGGTGCGAATCCACTTGCTGAACCGAATACAGCTATGGTTTCAGAAACATTTGCGGAGAAGCTTTGGGGAACGCATAATGTATTAGGCAAAACGTTCAAAACCAATGGCGAAGAGTATTCGGTAACTGCCGTTTTTCGCACTCCGCAGAAAAACTCGGTTTTCAATGAACCCGTTATTCTCTCATTCCCCACAACCGGCTGGGTTGCAGATTCATACAAAACATGGGGAGTAGTCAATTTCCCCGAATTCGTCAAAGTGAAGTCCGGCACATCAGCATCGGAGTTTCAAACGCGCATCAACGAAATAGATATTTTAAAAGAAAAGTATAATTTCTATAATAAAGACAACGAAAAAACCACAATTATAGCTCGTACGCTGACGGATCTTCGTTTCGCTAAAGATGTTGCCGAGAATCCCTTATTTAATACAAACAACAAATCTTCAGTAAACACACTCTTTGCAGTAGGCATATTTATTCTGATCATAGCTCTCCTGAACTATGTGAATTTTGCCACTGCAACGCTGCCAAAGCGCATGAAAAATATTGCAGTGACGCGTATTCTGGGAAATAGCCGCCGTATGGTTGTCATAACAACTGTTTTGGAAAGCGTATTGGTCTCAGCTCTATCCTTTATTGTTGCGTTATTTATTGCCAGCGCTATAAACAATCAATTTGGAATTAAGCTATTTGAGTATTTATTGGATTTTGAAGCAGCAATACCTGTGTTGTTTATACTATTTGGCGTTGCAATGGCCGTCGGTATTATAGGAGCATTATTCCCCGCTTTCAGCAGCATTAAAGTTGCACCTATGGATGCCGTCAAAAAACGCCACTCAATAGCCCGTCAGACTTCCCGCGGTTGGCTTACGGTAGTACAATTTACAGCGACTATTCTGCTCATTGCAGTGTCGGTGCTTACTGTCAAGCAGGTTGATTATATGAAAAATACATCGTTGGGGTTCGATAAGGAGGATGTAATGGTAATCTATCCTACCGCTGATTTATTGAGCAATATAGATGCGTTTAAATCCGATTTGCTGCAGAATCCTATGGTAGAAAGTGTCTCTTTGTCGAGTGGCATTCCCGGAATCCCGTCAAATATGGAGGGTTTTCGCCACAATGATGAATTCATTCAAACCTGGCTCTGGTTTGTGGAAAGAGATTATCTGGATATGATGAATTTCAACATGTTGGAAGGACGTAGTTTTATAAAAGAGAGTGAGGCCGAGTTTTCCAGCATAATAATAAACGAAGCTGCTAAAAAGAAATTCGGATTGGAACTCGGTTCAACTCTAATGAGATACGATAACGCAGGAAATCCGATGCCCTTCCAGGTGGTAGGAGTAGTTGAAGACTTCAACTTCACGTCGCTACGCGAAAATGTTGACCCCTTCGTATTCAGATATCATCCAGGCACCTTTGTCCTAATGTCATGGGTAAATGTAAAGCTAACCGGGGAAGACACAAAGGCTGCAGTCGATTATATTAAGAATGTATATGACAAACTAAGCCCTGAAGAGCCTATGAGACACTATTTCCTCGATGATAAACTCAATCTGCTATACGCGAAAGAAGACCGTCAGGTAGGTATGATCTCGCTTTTCAGTATGCTCTCGCTCATAATATCCGTGTTGGGAATTCTGGGACTCTCCATTTTCACATCCCAATATAGAACTAAAGAAATCGGCATCCGAAAAATCAATGGCGCTACCGTCGGCGAAATATTGGCATTGCTTAACAAGAGTTTTGTAAAATGGATTGTGATCGCTTTTGTCGTCGCAACTCCGTTGGCCTACCTCGCCATGAATAAATGGCTCGAAAACTTCGCCTACAAAACCGCCCTAAGCTGGTGGATCTTTGTTCTGGCCGGCCTAATCGCCCTTATAGTCGCACTTCTGACCGTCAGCTGGCAAAGCTGGAGAGCCGCAAGCAGGAATCCGGTAGAGGCGCTGCGCTATGAGTAGATTGATTGGCTATTGGCCATTGGCCATTAGCCGTTAGCAGGTAGGATGGTGAAGTAATATGATGGAGGATAGAAATAAGATAATTATTTACATAACAATTATTAGCAAAACAAAAAGCCAACAGCCAACAGCCAACGGCTAACGGCTAAAAGCAAAGAACAAAATCATGTATAAATTAAAACTTGCTGTAAGGAATTTATTGGGTCAGCGTACGGGGACGCTTATCAATGCTATTGGTTTGTCGTTGAGCCTGGCTGTCTGTTTGATTATTGCCCTCTATGTGCAGTATGAATACTCTTTCGAGAAGCATAACCCCGATGCGAAAAATGTGTATCGCCTACTGAATGTTCATAAGGGAGAACGCGACCCGATTCATCCGATTGTCTTTTTCGACAAATTGACTGCCGCCATTCCCGAACTTAATGAGGGTCTGATGCTGCAACTTTATTCCACGGGCTATTTCACTATTGATAATGAGCAGATTTTTTCGGAAAGAGTGATGCACTCTACCAACGCATTTTTTCCGATGTTCAACATCCGAATGATCGAAGGTGGCAACGCTCCATTGACCGATGCTTTTTCTGCTGCAATTTCAAAAAGCGAAGCTGAGAAATTGTTCCCCGGTACATCGGCGATTGGTAAAACCATCCGCTACCGCAATAATCACGATTTCACAATAACCGGTGTATATGAAGATGTTCCAATTACGGCCAACTATCGTCCTAACATTGTTCTGAACATTCATGCTCAAGAAACAACCGATTATTACCAATATACATCGATGAACAACCAATCTACCTCGTTCTTTTTCCGCTTGCCGGAAAATGCCGACAAGGTAGAGATAGCTCAAAAAATAGAGGCAGAGGCTAAAAAGGCTTATTTTGAAGATTATTCCGGAACTTATGCATTTCAACCATTGACCGACATACATTTGCGTTCTTCAGATACCACCTGGGACACCCTTGAGCGTTCTGACGAAAAAGTGGTGCAACTTTTTATGATTGTCGCCGCTTTGGTATTGCTTATTGCCCTGTTTAATTTCATCAATCTTTCCGTGGCACTCCGCAACAAGCGTAACTTCAACACAGGAATGCAGAAAATAATGGGAGCCGGAGCTAATGATATTTTTGGCTACCTACTCACTGAAACCACTATTCTTGTTACTCTATGTGTAGTTATAGCCCTCATTTTGACCTCGGCGCTTCTTCCCTATTTCAGCAACCTGATGGGGGTCAATACGGAGTTCAGCCTTGCCAACCCTCTGCTTTGGGTAGCACTCATCGCCATAGCCGTAACCACTATTTTACTGCCTGTATTGGTGCAATGGAGACATCAAATGCGAATAACTCCCTCTGCAACCATCAAGGGTAAGGGAAGAATATTGCCCAAGCGAGGTAAAATCTCCCTGGCGCAAACACTTACCATTGTGCAAATTGCTATCAGCATCTGCCTGATTATCGGAGTTATAGGCATAAATAAGCAGTTTGATCTGATGTTAAATAAAAAATTGGGGTTCGATAAAGAGAATCTGGTAACAATAATGAATCCCCCGACCAAGAAAACAACAGCTGACCGGTATGCACTTTATAAGCAAGAGTTGGAAAAGTTACCCTTTGTTTCGGGAGTGACAGGCACGATGAATACGCCGGGACATATATTGAATAATGGAACAGCTATCGCTTATGAAGATGCCGGCGGAAAACAGCAACTCAATTTGAGGATAGCTCCAACAGACGGTGATTTTTTCGATGTAATGAAGACAAAGTTCATTTTGGGCGAAGCCTATTCGCCAACAGACACTTCAAAAATCGTCATAAATGAGCAGTGTTGGAAAAAGATGAATGTCGAAAATCCCATTGGGATGAAGGTGACAAGCTACTTTACCGGACTTGATTGCGAAATATGCGGTGTAATTGAGGATATTCAAAACATCTCATTACAAAACGAAAGTTTTCCTGCATTTTATTTCCTCTTTCCCGAATTGTGGTACTTTATAGTGCGTCTGCATCCCGGAGATTTGCAAAAAAACATTGCTGAAATGGAAGCTGTTTGGAAACGAATCGAACCCGACCTGCCATTCAGTTACAGTTTCGTGGATAAAGATCTTCAGGCAAATTATACTCGCGAAATCCGTACACGAAAGCTTCTGACCATTATGTCCATTCTCGCCATATTCATCTCAATGCTCGGACTGTACGGCCTGTCAATGCAAATCATTCAGCATAGAACAAAAGAAATCGGTATCCGCAAAATCAATGGTGCCACCATTTCGGAAATCCTCGCTTTACTCAACCGCCGATTTGTGATTTGGGTAGTTGTAGCATTCATTATTGCAGTGCCACTCACCTACTACGCCATCTCAAAATGGCTCGAAAACTTCGCCTATAAAACCGCCCTAAGCTGGTGGATCTTCGCCCTGGCCGGCCTAATCGCCCTTATAGTCGCACTTCTGACCGTCAGCTGGCAAAGCTGGAGAGCCGCAAGCAGGAATCCGGTAGAGGCGCTGCGCTATGAGTAGATTGATTGGCTATTGGCCATTGGCCATTAGCCGTTAGCAGGTAGGATGGTGAAGTAATATGATGGAGGATAGAAATAAGATAATTATTTACATAACAATTATTAGCAAAACAAAAAGCCAAGGGCCAACAGCTAACAGCTAAAAGCAAAGAACAATGATCACACTAAAACATATCAGTAAATATTACGATTCGAAGTTTCAGCGCACTTTTGTGCTGAGGGACATTAACCTTGAGGTAAAAGAGGGGGAATTTCTCACCATTATGGGCCCGAGCGGTTCCGGCAAGTCCACTCTGCTTAATATAATCGGGATGCTGGATTATCCTTCCGAAGGCGAATATTGGCTCTACGACACCGACGTAGTGCAACTGAACGAAAAACGCAGGGGAAAACATCACCGCGATTTTGTCGGATTCATCTTCCAGGCCTATCATCTTATCGAAGAGATGACAGTCTATGAAAACATTGAAACCCCGCTGATCTATAAAGGTGTTAAACAGAAAGAGCGTCAGGCAATGGTAGCAGACTTGCTTGATCGATTCGGGATTGTAGCCAAACGGGACCTATTCCCTCAACAGCTATCGGGAGGACAGCAGCAATTGGTCGGAATTGCCCGCGCCATCGTAGGCAAACCCCAGCTGCTCCTGGCCGATGAACCCACAGGAAACCTTCATAGCAAACAGGGCATAATGATTATGGAAACCCTAAAAGAACTGCACAAAGAAGGCATGACCATCATCCAGGTAACCCATAACGACAAATTTGCCACTTACGGCGACCGAATTATCCACCTGGAAGACGGAATGATACAGTAAGACTGTCGATTGAGTCAAGTAAATTGAGCGAAATACTTGACAATTTTAAGACTCCTACTGACAAAACGATCGCACTATGCGACCAAACTGTCAGTAAAAATAGGTCTTTATTCACTTTTCGGTAATTTGGCGAGAATTTGTTCGGTAATTTGGCGTTTGTGATAAAAAACTTCCAGCACCTCTAGCATCGCAACCCGCTACTGAAAAAGCCGACTAATTTTTTAGTCGGCTTTTTCAGTAGCGAGACCCAGGATTGAACTGGGGACCTCATGATTATGAATCATGCGCTCTAACCAGCTGAGCTATCTCGCCATCGGGAGTGCAAAAGTACGCAAAAAAACTATATACCCAAAAAAAAGTGCAGTCTGCGCTACTTAAGCTCCAATGTAAACACAGGATGAGTGTTCTCGTAATGATACATATTGAGCACGGTTACATCAACTGAAGTTATGTCTGAGGTGCGTATCAGTGTGCAGGAGGTAAATGGCAGCAGAATAAAATATGTACCGCCTATGCTGAATCGAAATGTCAAAGAGGAGTTGTTTCGCAGCTGCCAGTTGGTATTTTTTCCAACAACGGAAAGCTTTTCAGTGGAAACACATGCATCAAAAAGCCCTTCAAGCAGATCAACCATGCCAATAAGATAACCATGGTAAGAGCCGATAGTGCGTCTCGCATCAAGTGCTTCCCGAACTGCCTCCAGACTCTTATCCTTCGCAAGTACCAGCGTCATTGGCCTGTAGCGCACATCTTCCGCTCCCCTGCGATCGTACTTGAAATAAACAGGAACGGGATCGTGGGCATCGGAATTGGCAAAAAGAGTAATGTTCAGATCTTTGCACCAGGAAATTGCGCGCGGATAGAACTCAAATCCGTTGACCGCCTCGACACCATCTATCAAACCCTCTTCCAATAATTCTTTCTGGAATGGTGAAAAAACGCATGTATCCATTTTCCAGCCGGGGTGGTTGAAGAAAATGAATGCTCCCTGTCTGCGTGCTTCACGCAATGCCTCCTTGGGATCCTCAAGATTCATCAGCTCTGCATCTTTAATGAAAAGTGCATTGAAGTGGCCGAGAACACCCTGCTCACGTGTCACCTCTGTTGCCGGAACGAGTAAGATACCCAGCTTTTCAGCCTCAGGAGCGGCAATTTTCATGGAAGCGTTGCGATCGGCATTAATATATTCACTATGAGGCCTATATTCAATGTGATCGGAAATGGCGAGGATGTCAAGTCCGTCACGCCAAGCCTCCTGAATCCTGTAAGTGGGCCACACTAAACCGTCCGAAAAGACGGTGTGTATGTGAAAGTCCCCTTTAAGTACCTTATAACCTGCAAAATCGGGGATAATAACCTCATTGCGTACATGGTTGGACTTGTCAGGAATAAACTGCTTGTTGGGGTTGGTGTTCTCTATGCGTTGCGCTTCCGCGGAAATAGAGAGGAGGGCTGCGTATGTAAAACATAGCAGCATTACTGCAAATAAACGTTTCATATTGTAATTGTAAGAAAAAAGGGTGAAAGAAGTTGACCTACTAGGATTCGAACCTAGACTAGCAGGACCAGAATCTGCTGTGCTACCATTACACAATAGGTCAATGTTTGGGAGTGCAAATATAGAGATTATTCTCAATTGAACAATAAAATTGATGCAAAAGTGGCAATTCCTTCCTCGCGGCCCACAAATCCGAGCTTTTCGGAAGTGGTCGCCTTAACCGATACGCGCTCAACATCCAAACCCAGCACGGAGGCCAACATTTTCCTCATTTCCGGAATATGGGGAGCCAATTTCGGTTTCTCGAGAATCAAGGTTATATCGATGTTGCCTATACACCAGCCTCGTTCCGTAATCATGTCAAAAACGCGTTTTAGCAGTATGCGACTATCTATGCCTTTGTATTCATCCGAAGTGTCGGGGAAATGTTTTCCAATATCACCGAGGGCAAGAGCGCCCAAAAGCGCATCACAGAGAGCGTGGATCGCCGCATCCCCGTCAGAGTGGGCCACACATCCCTTCTCCGAAGGAATGGTCACACCACAGAGTATCAGTGGCAGCCCTGGAGCCAGCTTGTGTATGTCAAATCCGTTGCCAACGCGAATCTCCATAGAAACCTCCTATTTTTCCACAAAAATAAAAAATATGTTAACTTTGTCCTAAATATTCACTTGACAATTTTGTGACAATTATGGGATTTTTCAATATCAGCTTTTTCAAGACACCTTCTCACAGAGTTTTTCACTATACTCCACGCTATTATGATGAGCGCAAGGAGCGTATAGCAGAGGTTTACAAAAAGTATGGCAAGAACCCCGACGGCACTCCCATTGATCCTTCAAAAGATTTAACTGACGGACAAGGTGCCAAATCAACCAAAGAATATGTTCCCGGAGAGAGCATCCGCGGCTCATTCCGCAAAGGGATGGAGGAACATCGCCGCGAAGCCGGCAACAAGAAAGTAAAAAAGATAATTACTCTTATCACTTTTGTAGCTCTGATGGTGGCTGCATACTATGTGGCCATCGGTCTTGGCCAACTTTTTAAATAATATGCTTAAGCTACTACCCGCCAACATATCCAATCTGATAGCAGCAGGAGAGGTTGTCGGTCGCCCCGCTTCTGTAGTCAAGGAGCTAATGGAAAATGCTATTGATGCTGGAGCGGATACCATCCAATTAATAGTAACCGATGCAGGCAGAACCCTCATCCAGGTGATAGACAACGGCAGCGGTATGACTCCGGAAGATGCCGAACTCTGCTTTGAGCGCCACGCAACCTCCAAAATTGATCGTGCTGAAGACCTTGAGTCCATCTCCACGTATGGATTCCGTGGTGAAGCACTGGCATCAATAGCAGCGGTTGCCCACGTAACCCTGAAAACACGTCAGGCCGGCAGTGAGGTAGGGTGGCAGGTGGAGGTGGGCGAGTCACGCATCATCTCAAGCCATGAAGCTTCCTCTCCTATCGGATCCGGCTTCGAGGTACGCAACCTCTTTTATAATGTGCCTGCCAGACGCAAATTTCTCAAATCCGACAACACCGAATTGCGACACATTATTCAGGAGTTCATTAGAGTGGCAGTCGTAAGGCCGGAACTCAGATTCAAGATGCTCTCCAATGGTAAGGTACTCTACGATCTGCGTGCTGTCGATAATACCAAACAGCGTATCCACGATCTCTTCGGCCGCGAGTTGATCAACTCCCTGGCGGAAATTGACACCGTGACGTCGGTGGTTAAAATCAGCGGTCATATCGGCAAACCCGAATCCTCCCGCAAGACCCCCGGCAATCAATATTTCTTCATCAACGGACGCTATTTCCGCTCGCCCTACCTGCACAAGGCGGTAATGAAAGCATATGAACAGCTCATACCGGACGACATATTGCCTACATACTTCATATTTCTCGAAACTCCCTTGGAGAGAGTGGATGTAAATATCCACCCGACAAAGAGCGAAGTAAAGTTTGAGGATGAGCAGATGATATTTGAGATAGTTATGGCTTCGGTAAGGGAATCTCTCGGCAAGAATTCCTTTGTCCCAAGTATAGATTTTGATACCGAAGGAGTACCTGATATTCCAAATATGCCCGGACGCATTTCGCTTGAACATGGAAGAGAGCATATAAGGATGCCCGGAATAGACTATGATCCATTATTCAATCCATTCGACTTGGGAAAGGGCAGGGATTTTTCCACCGTACCATCGCAGATCCGTCCCGTTGAAGAAGAGCAGGAGGAGCGGATGCTCTTTGAGGAGAGGGAGATATCGCGTACCTCAATCTTAAGAGCCGGAAATAATTTCATTCTTTCTCAGTATGGTGAGGTAATTCTTCTGTTGCACATCTCAAGGGCCAGAGAGCGTATCTGGTATGAACGTTATCTGAGCATGCTATCGGATGAGAAGCCACTAACTCAGCAAACACTTTTCCCGAGGAACATAGATCTGCAGAGCGAGGATTATCTCACCCTCACGGAGCATCTGGAGGAACTTTTGAAACTTGGGTTCGATATCCGCGATTTCGGGGGCAATTCAGTTGCCGTGTATGGTGTACCGCAGGGATATTCAGTGGCAGAAGGAGATACCCCGACACTTATCGATTCACTGGTCTCTTCGCTAAAAGAGCAGACATTTTCTGCCGATTTTGCAGAATATGGTGAGGCTCTTGCCCGAAAACTGGCCATTTCGGCAGCCAGAAGCCATACCGGCCCCCTGTCGGATGCTCAGGCACAGATGTTGGTGGATGAGTTGTTCGACTGCAATGAGCCCGGACTGACGCCGGACGGGCGAAAATGCATGTCTGTTATTACAGTTAAAGATTTGGAGAAATATTTATGAATCAAGGATACAGCCGATTCGGTTTTTGGGGGATGATGTCACCTGTTATCAAAAATCTGGTCATCATCAATACCGTAATGCTCATAGCAACATGGATTATCGGTGATACAATATATGAGAAGCTTGCGCTTTTTCCATTAGAGTCCCCATTTTTCAAGCCCTACCAGCTAATCACACACATGTTTTTGCACGGTGATTTCTGGCATCTTTTTTTTAATATGTACACCCTGATGATTTTCGGCACTGTGCTGGAGAGAATCTGGGGCAGTAAAAAATTTCTGCTTTTCTACTTTGTGACCGGAATTGGAGCCGCATTGTGCCACGGTCTTGTACTACATCTGCAGTACGAGGGTCTTATGACAGCAGGAAAGATAGCTGCCGCAACCGCAGTGCTCGGGACCCCCACTGTAGGTGCTTCCGGTGCCATTTACGGAGTGCTGTTAGGCTATGGTATGCTCTTCCCGGACAATCGTCTGCAATTGATATTTCCGCCTATAGCAATGAAGGCCAAATGGTTTGTGATCATTTTCGGAGCAATTGAGCTCGTCACAGGTCTTACAGGGATGGGCGGCAATATTGCTCATTTCGCCCATCTGGGCGGAATGCTATTCGGCCTGATAATGATCCTAATCTGGAAGAAACAAAACCGGCTGTACCATTAGGCCTCCTACACACGGAAACATGAAAAAGAAGAAACAACGCAGATTTGGCCTGGGGAGTTTTATCTCAGTCACCGTACTTCTTATCTCGGCAGTTGCGCTGTTGATATCCTATGTTTCCATATTCATCAGTCCTTCGAAATTCTGGCCTCCCCTCTTTTTCGGCCTCTACTATATCCCGATAGCGTTTTGGAACCTTTTTCTGATGATCATAGCCACGATCCGCATGAGAAAGCGTCTGCTGATACCTCTAATTGCTTTGCTCCCGTCGCTTTTCTTTTTCGACATGTTTGTAAAAGTGGGCAATGATTCACCCGACGAAGATAAAGAGGGTATAAGAATAGTGACATACAATGTCGGAAGATACGCCTTAAATAAAGATGGGAAGTCGAAAAAGGAGACCACAACCGAGATCCGCAACTATCTCAAACTCTGCAAAGCGGATATTATTTGCCTTCAGGAGGTTAGTGTAAGGTACAAAGATTCCTTGATAGAACTTCCTGACTATCCCCATATCCACTCCCATTTCTTCAATGATACCGGATCAAGTTTCGGCAATGTAATCCTTAGCAAATTTCCCATAAGAGGAGGAGGAAAACTCACCTTCAAAAATAGCACAAATCTGGCAATATGGGCAGATCTGAGTATAGGCATTGGCACTATACGAGTCTATAACTGCCATCTGGAGTCCTACAGTATATCATTTACCTCCATCATCAAACGCCTCTTCAATAAAGACACATTCAGTGACGAGTTCATATCCCTCCATGGACACCTCAAGGAATCTAACATCAAACGCGCCGAGCAAGTCGACCGCGTGGTGAGCAGTATCAGTGAATGTAGTATGAAGACAATAGTTTGCGGCGACTTCAATGACACTCCGATGTCGTATACCTACCACCAGTTGCAGAAAAAGCATACAGATTGCTTCGTTGAGGCTGGAAAAGGCTTTGGAGCCACCTATTCCAGACTATGGCCTGCCCTGCGGCTGGACTACATACTCATTCCGGACGAATATAGAACCACATACCACAAGATAGATAGAGTACCCTACTCTGACCACTATCCGGTACTTACAGAAATAAAATTAGACTGAAAATATGAACAAATATATTGACAAGAGTATTGATGGTGAAGCCGTAAAAGCCGCCGTAGAGGTGCTCAAAGCAGGTGGAGTGATACTCTACCCCACCGACACCATCTGGGGCATAGGATGTGACGCCACAAATAGCAAAGCAGTGGCCAGGGTATTATCAATCAAGCATCGCGCCGACAGCAAAAGTCTCATAACACTGGTTTCCGATACCGGTATGCTGGCAAAATATGTAAAGGAAATCCCCGATATCGCACTCGATCTGATAACGGTAAATGACTGTCCAATGACAATAGTCTATCCGGGAGCCGTCATCGCCACAGACTCCTCTCCCGCAGGAAGCGCACTTGCTCCAAATGTCGTTTCCGAAGATGGAAGCGTTGGAATACGCATTCCGGACAACGCCTTTTGCAAAGCACTGATATCCCGTTTCGGAAGAGCGATTGTCTCCACCTCGGCCAATCTATCCGGCAGCAAAGCCCCGGCAAATTATAGTGCAATCTCAGAAGAGATCATCAAAAGTGTGGACTGGGTAGCAGACCCCTCTCTTGAGTCGAGCTCTACAGGAAAGGCGTCACAGATTATAAAAGTAGGATTGAGAGGCGAAATCGCAATCATTCGTGGATAAAAAACCTGATACTGGCATAAAGGCTTATAAGCACATCCTCAACCTCGCACTCAAGACTATGATTCTCTAAAACTTACACGCACATCAGGAGTTAGCCAGATAAACGGCCGCTACTGCTGTCAGTGCCGCGGTTTCTATACGTAAACGTGAATTACCAAGAGAAACCGGCTGCCATCCCGATTTTATTGCCATAGCAATCTCTTCTCGCGAAAAATCGCCTTCAGGACCTATCATCACAATTACATCCGAAGGTCCTTTGCACAACGCCTCAGTAATGGAAATCTTCACCGCACCTAAAGACTCCACCTCATCGCAATAGCATATCAGCCGTAGCGGCGTACTTTCAGATAACTGCTTATCCGATTTTGATGATGGCTTGCGCTCCAAAAATTCTCTTACCGTCAAAGGATCATGAAGCACGGGGATAGCACCCTTATGAGATTGCTTGGCAGCGGCAATCATAATGCGTTCCGTACGGTCGCGCTTGAAAACACGCCTCTCCGAATAGTCGCCAAAAATGGGAGAAATCTCGTCCACACCCATCTCCGTAGCCTTTTCCACAAACCAGTCGAAACGTTCGGTATTTTTGGGCGGAGCTATTGCAATGTGAAGTCTGTAGGGATGGCTGCCATAGCCCTCCTGCCGCTCCAGAACTGCAAAAACGACACAGCGTGGATTGTCATCTGTGATTTCACATTTGAAAAGAGTCCCTGCTCCATCAACGATATTGATTATGTCGCCTTGACGATGCCTGAGCACTTTAATACAGTGACCGGACTCTATCGCATCCAGTTGGGTACCGCCTTGTGCAATGTCCGGTGAATAAAAAATTTCCATTTGAATCTCTTTCGCAATAGGCAAAGATAGAGATTTTATATATATTTGTAGACTGAACACGAGTACTAATCTTAATTCCACTTTTATGACTAAAGTTTCAACTCAACGCTACGTGGCTCTTGATGTACTTAGAGGAATGACCGTAGCGGGAATGATTCTTGTCAACAACCCGGGTTCCTGGGGTTATATTTTCCCACCCTTAAAGCATGCCGCATGGTCGGGATGTACGCCGACTGACCTGGTATTCCCCTTTTTCCTATTCTGTGTGGGAGTTGCCATGGCTTTTTCTTTTGCAAAATATGGAGATTCGATAAATAAAGAGAGTTCACGCAAACTAGTAGTCAGAGGTCTGCTTATATTTGCGGTAGGTCTGGCTCTAAATATGTTCCCCTTCTACCCCACCTCGCGCAATCCTGAACTCACTTTTGGAGCAAATTATATCATCTGGCTGCAGAATCTGCGTATATTCGGGGTGTTGCAGCGCATCGGACTTTGCTATATTCTGGGAGGATTTCTTGCGTTGTGGCTCAAGCGACCCAAGCGCATTCTATTGGGTATCGCTGCGGTTACCGTACTCCACTGGCTGATTCTTTGGATTTTCGGCGGTGAGCCGGGCTGGAGTACTCTGGAGGGAAATGTTGCAAGTAAGATTGACATCGCGTTAGTTGGAGAGAGCCATGTATATAAAGGTTTTGGTATCCCATTTGATCCCGAAGGACTGCTCGGAGTGCTATCAGGTGCCGGTACGGTACTGCTCGGATACTTCATCGGTCAATTGATCCGCTCAAGTGAGAGTAAAATCGATGCAGTTGCAAAACTCTACACTATTGCTCTGGTGTGTCTCGGCCTGGGACGCATCTGGAATGTCTGGCTACCGATAAACAAGCCTTTATGGACCGGTTCGTATGTTATATACACCGGCGGATGGGCTATCATGCTGTTTGCTTTTTTCATCTATTTCATAGATATCAAGGGAAAGGAGAGGTATTTCACTCCATTCAAGGCAATGGGGATGAACCCGCTATTTGCCTTCGTGATGGCCGGAGTACTTGTCAAGCTACTCGGCAGGGTGATTACCTGGACCAATGCGGAGGGTGTCAAGATGAGTGCTCTCTCGTGGTTTTATAAAAACTGCTGCGTCTCAATCTTCGGAAACAACGAATATGCCTCGCTGATGCATGCACTGGTGATGGTTGCCATCTTCCTTGTGATGTGTATGGCATTGTACAGAAAGAAAATTTTTATCAAACTTTGACGGCCGATGGCATATATCGGACTGATATCTGACACACACGGTTGTTTTGATGACTGCCTTAGAGGTTTTCTCGAGCCGGTAGATACTATCTGGCATGCCGGAGACTTCGCCACATTGGAGTCCGCATTGGAGATAGCAGCTTTCAAACCCTTAGTGGGGGTACATGGCAATTGCGACGGATACGATATCCGCACTTATCATCCCTACATACAACTGATGGATGTAGAGGGACTGAAGGTGCTGATGATGCATATCGGAGGGTATCCAGGCAGATATGACCTTCGTGCGCTGCGGCTGATAGAGGCTCACCGTCCTCATCTGTTTGTCTGCGGCCACTCGCACATACTCAGAGTGATCAATGACAAGCACTATAATATGCTTACCCTCAATCCCGGTGCTGCCGGTATACAGGGATTTC
>CAZRBY010000024.1:2542-4321 GCA_964598495.1 uncultured Muribaculaceae bacterium | reverse complement strand
GTGCGCACCGCCTTGAGGTTCTGCATCTCCGATGGAAAAATCCACGATATGGAGGTAGGTGAATGGGAAAGAAATTTAACTAAACAATAATAATCGCTATAATGAAAAGAATTTTGATTTTTGCTCTGGGCATTCTCTTCACAAGTCTGCTTTTTGCACAACAGGTACCGGTGACAGAGCCCAACTACGAACTGGCCGACCGTTTTTCGGCAAAAAAGGTCAACAATATGGTCTTCTCGACCTATATGAGACCCAATTGGTTTAAGAATTCCGACAAATTCTGGTATGAGTGGAAGACTCCGGCCGGAAGTTGTTATTACATGGTAGACCCTGTTACTAAGGTTCAGAAACCGGTTTTCGACCTCGAGAAACTTGCAATGGAGTTGACCGAAATTGTAAAGGACCCCTTTGATGCACAAAACATCCCTTTCCGCAAACTTAAGCTCAAGGATGACAGCAAATTTACTTTTGAGATCCAGAGTACGATGATGGTGGAAAAGAAAGAGAAGAAGAAAAAAGAGGAAGTAACTAATGAGGAGAAGAAGGAAGAGGACAATGGTGAGAAAAAAGATGTAAAGAAAGAAGAAAAAAAGGCTCCTCCAAAAAAGGAGAAAAAGGTATTCAGATTTGAATATGACATCGCTTCAGGCAAACTTACCGATGTGACCGAAAATGAAGAGGAGAAGGATTATCCCTACTGGGCCGGCATCTCTCCGGACGGCAAGACTGCTGTATATAGCAAAAACTACAACCTCTACTGGATGAGCATCGAGGATGTGAAAAAACTGATGGAGGATGACAAGGACACTACCGTTGTAGACCACCCTATAACTACCGACGGCACGAAGGATTTCTATTACGGTGGCGGCAGTTACAGGGGCTCAGACCAAAGTGACACCTCCAAACGATTCTCAGCAGGTGTCATGTGGTCACCCGACTCCAAGCATTTTGCCATCGGCAAATATGATATGAGTAAGATAAAAGAACTCTGGGTTATCAATTCCGTATCCCAGCCGCGTCCAACTCTCGAGAGTTACAAATACCAGATGCCAGGAGAACCCGGTCCAAAGGAGCATCTCCTTATTTTTAATATGGAAGATAAAAGTTCAAAAGAAATACGTGTGGATGCCTTCAAAGATCAGCAATTCGACATTCTGGCAGCACCATTCAAAAACAGGAACGCGTATGACGATTATCGGGTCTATACCTGGCTTGGTGACAACAGCAAATTCTATCTCACCCGCACCAGCCGCGATCTGAAGAGAGTGGATATCTGTGCCGTAAATCTGGCGGAAGATAGCTGCAGGGTAATAATCGAGGAGCGCCTCAACACTTACGTGGAGATACGCAGGCTTGAGGTAATCAACAACGGAACAGAACTCATCCAATGGTCGGAGCGCAATGGCTGGGCCCACCTTTACCTCTATTCTTCAGACGGAACCCTCAAAAACCCCATCACCTCCGGTGCTTTCCATGTGGAGAGTGTGCTGAGCGTGGATGAGGCTGCCAGAGTTGTCTATTTTCTGGCAATGGGTGTAAACAAGGATGAAAACCCCTACAATGGGCATGTATACCGCATCAATCTCGACGGTACGGGCATGAAACGTCTCGACGCCGATGGTTTCAACTCCTCAATAGTCAGTTTCTCCGACAATAGCAAATATTTTGTATCCAACTACTCGACAGTGGATGTTGTACCGAAAGTAGCCCTGTTCAACGCAGCCGGTGTAAAACTGCTGGATGTAGCCGAGACAGACATTTCCCTGCTTCTGGAAGCAG
>CAZRBY010000024.1:1764-2532 GCA_964598495.1 uncultured Muribaculaceae bacterium | reverse complement strand
CCCGAACCCTTCAAGGTTAAAGCTGCCGATGGTGTTACCGATCTCTACGGAGTAATGTACAAGCCGTTTGACTTCGACCCCAACAAAAAATACCCCATCATCGACTATGTATATCCCGGTCCCCAGACTGAGGGCAACAATCTGGTATGGAGCAAAGGTCTGACACGCGTTGACCGTCTTTCGCAACTCGGATTCATTGTAATCACGGTAGGTAACAGAGGCGGACATCCCAACAGATCCAAATGGTATCACAACTTCGGCTACGGCAATCTCCGCGACTATGGACTGGAAGATCAGAAATATGCTATCCAGCAACTGGCCGCACGCCACAATTTCATCGATATCAGCAGAGTGGGTATCCACGGACACTCCGGTGGAGGATTTATGTCAACCGCCGCCATCCTTCAGTATCCGGATTTCTTCAAAGCAGCCGTTTCTTGTGCAGGTAACCATGACAATAGTATGTACAACAGATGGTGGAGTGAGCAGCACCACGGCATTCTCGAAGAGATTACCGCAGCAGGCGACACTACATTCAAGTACAGCATTGACAAAAACCAGGATATTGCAAAGAATCTGAAAGGTCATCTGCTCCTCGTACATGGCGACATAGACGACAATGTGCATCCCGGTAACACCATGCGCGTTGTAAATGCTCTTATCCGCGCTAACAAGCGTTTCGAGATGCTGATTCTCCCCGGTCAGCGCCACGGATTCGGAGATATGAATGAATATTTCTTCTGGAAAATGGCAGACTGGTACAGCGAA
>CAZRBY010000024.1:0-1754 GCA_964598495.1 uncultured Muribaculaceae bacterium | reverse complement strand
CCTCGGCACCTCAAAACGCCATGAGGTAGACATCCGAGAGATGAATAATGACTAACTAAAAAGGGGCTGACTATAATGTTTTTAGTCAGCCCCTTTTGCGCTAATTTGCGCTAATTCACGCTAATACGTTGTACCGGGGTGCCGAGGTAAGCGGAGCCTAAGGTATAGTTCTCAAGTTCCTTGCCATTGAAGAGGTAGCGGTTTGTCGTCACATTATTGTCTGCAAATGCCAGGTTATCAAACATAATTGTGTGACCTCAAAGTCTGTTTGAATTATTAGTCCCCCATGACAGTAATCTTAATATGAGATTCTTGCGTCCTCCTGCCAACTTCAGTGATAATAGTAATAATTCCATCCCATTAATTGATTATCATAAATTACCCTTCCTTTAATAGTTTTATGCTGAGAATAAAGAGTAAATATTGAAACACTAAGCACAATAGAAATGATAAGTATTTTTTCATTTGCTATTTGTTTATCATTTTAAATAAATAACAGTCAGTGATGTATTTTTATCTCTTTGAATTGCGTCACCTACAATCTCGTAAACGCAAAATTTACTTGCCAGCTCGGCACTATCCTTGGGGGGTTCCGATAAGTACAAACCATTCAAATTAGTTGCCGAATACAAACTATAATGAGACTTTTTTTCGACACTCACGATACAACTGTCGTTTGTCCCGATTCTTGTTTTTTCGCTGTTATCGTCAGGATATATCCGTATCAAGTCTAATTGATATTTTCCCCCTACTTCAAGGGGCTTTAAGTTTGAAATGGCACTATCTCTTAAACTGATAACCTTAAAGATAGAGTCGTTTTTTTGAGCATAAACTATATCAAATAAATCGTGACCGCGTATTTCTTTGATTGTATACATATCCGGCTGCTCTCTATTATTACGAGAGCAGCATTGGCATTTGAAAGTCCCTTTTGATTTGTTCCATTTATAAATATTTTCATCTTCCAAACTAATCAAAAGTTCAATGCAATAACCAATTCGATATTGTTCTATATTATCTCTTATCTCAAAAGATTCAGTAGAGCGAATAACTTCTTTACCATTATTAAAATATCTAAATCTTATATATCCTACCTTAGATTTAGCTCCAAGCCCTCCTGGTGTTCTTATTCCTGCATCAATAATTTCAGCAAAAACAATCTCTGTTTTTCCATTCTCTAACTTATGCTTAGTATATAATGTACGGACACCGTAAAAGATGAAAAAAAGTGCGAAAATTATTATTGCAACTAAAACTCCACCATTTATTTTGATCCCAAGAAGTGTTATAAAGTTATTATCTTTTATTTTCCTCTTCATCTTTTAACACTCTATTTGTTAATATATTTATTACTTGTTGAGTTGCATTTGGTGATTTTCCACTTTTTGAACGTTGGTGCATTACCTAGTTTAGAAGGAGGATTCAGGTCTTTTCTGTTTATTTTTACATATTAGTTAGGACGGGTTATTCTTATAAATTCCAACCTCCCGTCACGACTTATCCTTTAGCTTTAACTTGTTGATAATAACAATCAACTATAGTATCAAGTCCCTTTTCTATTCCTTTTTCATATTCTCGCAAATATCTCTTTGCAACGGCTGGTTTTTTTTCTTTCAATAATCTATACAATTGAAATTTGCTATCATTTATTCTTGCCAATGCTACATCTTTATTTTCTCTATATCCTATTTTATGTATTCTGCGTGTGCCGATTCTAATTATTTCTTTAAAAGCAAAAATAGCGGAATCAATTT
>CAZRBY010000023.1:0-28013 GCA_964598495.1 uncultured Muribaculaceae bacterium | reverse complement strand
CCTTGCTGAGTCTCTCAAGGCTAAAGGGCGTAAAGAGGCAGCATCCGATGCTTATTTCCAGGTTATCAGACTGGGTGAGGGTCCCTTTGCCGAGGCTGCCACCCGCAATTATGCCGATATTTCATACGAACTCGAGCATTACTCCATGGCGGTCACCGCATACGAATCCCTTATTTATATCGCAAGTACCGAAAATATGAAAAACAGCGGAGTGGCCGAACTTCCCGATGAGATGCGCCGTGAGGCGGAATATATTTCCGCCAAGAGTCTTCTCTTGATAGATAACAGAGAAGAGGCAAAACCGATACTGGCGTCCCTATCCCGCAATCCCCACGACAAATATGGGGCAGAAGCCACATATTTGCTTATTATGGATGCCTATGGAGCAGGTGATTTCCTTTCGGTCGAAAATCGCGTATATGACTTCTCAGATTCGGAAACTTCCCAGATTTATTGGCTTGCAAAGGCATTTATCATCCTTGGTGACTCATTTGCAGATAGGGGAGATGTTGAACAGGCCAGGGCGACTTATGAAAGCGTACTCGATGGCTACCAGCCCACCGGAGACGCCGATGATGTGAAGGAACAGGTAAAAATGCGTCTTGATAAACTGAAATAGAGATGAAGATTAGGAAAACGATATTCTTATTGGCTTTTGCAATTCTGATACCTGTCGGACTTTTCGGGCAGACCATAGACCCAACAGTCGAGGTCAGCAGGGAGTTTGATGTAAAACTCGGAGAAATCCACAAGCCCGAAATACCCAAGGATGTCGCAGATTCTCTGCGTAGATTCGATATCAGTTTTGACTACTCCATATTCAACAGGCCCTACCGCGACCTCTACGAATTCTCGCCATACGAGTCTGCCGCCATAAAGCCGGCAAAGGATGCCCATCATCCATTCTCATATCTGAAAATAGGCACCCAGTTCCCTTTCCAACCTTCAGCTGAACTCTATCTCCAGGCGGTTACAAAAAAGGGTTTTTATGCAGGTATTTATGCTGATCACGATTCTTATTGGGGAAAGATACCCTCGTCGGTCGGAGAATATTCTCTTGATGTGCGCAAGATGCGCAATGATTTCGGAGGCAATCTGAAATATGCATGGAAAGAGGGAGAGTTTTCGTTTGACGCCGGAGCCTTATTGTCCGACTATATCGGCAGTCGTGAAACGATTAAAACCATGCACCATATTCGTATGGCTGATTTTGCAATGAATGTCAAATCGGCCGACGGTTCTGATAATAGTGTTTATTACGATATCGACGCTGCGTTCATCACCGGTTCCAAGCGTATTGTGGACACCCTGAAAGAAAACAATCTTTCCCTTGGAGCGATGGTAGGTACTACATTCGATGTACATCGCATTTACATCGACTTTAATATGTCCTATTCGATGTATGGATGCCTTCGAGACCATTCAGCCGGGATTTTGGAGATATCTCCAATCTATGAGTACAATAAAGGACGTTTTTTGGCTAAATTCGGAGCGAAATTCGGTAATCGTTTCAGCATACATAAATCAAAATCGAGTCGGAACGAGAATGGCGATAACCATTCCTCTACTGCCAGTTCCATTTTCCCCGATATTGATGCAAGATTTGAACTTGCAGAGCAGTCGCTTTGGATACACACTGTTGTTGGGGGAGGTCATGAACTGAATTCATTCCTTGGGATGACGCGTGATATGCCTCTGATTTCTCCACGTGCTGACCTTAGATTCGGATCAAGGCCTCTGGATGCAACACTTTCACTTGAATCCGTCATCAAGGGAAGGATGGCTTTCAATCTGATGACATCCTATACCATATTTCGTGACAAGCTCCTTTTCGAGCCGGTAATGTCTGACCCGGAGCCCTTTAATGTTATTGCCACTTACCTGGATTTCAGCCGCTTTTCATTAGGTGCGGATGCGTTATGGAAATCAGGGGCAGTCATAACCGGTGCCGAATTCAGATACAATTTTTACTTCACCGGACAGCGTCCCGAAATCACCCAGTTGCCAACTATAACCACTAATTTCTTTTTCGTTTGGAACTGGCGTAATCGCATCAATGCGAAAGCGGAGTGTAGATATTTAAGTGAAGTTACAGGAGATTCTTTTGGGGTCTATACGATTCCTTCCATAGTAGACCTGGGCATCACTCTGGATTTCACTATCAATCGCTATTTCGGTGTTTTTATAAAGGGAGGAAATCTTCTCAATAGAGCCAATCGCTACGTGCCGATGCACAATTCCGTACCACGTAATTTCGGTGGTGGAATCTATCTGAAATTTTAAGGATTTTCCCTTTTTTTTTCGTACCTTTGTTTCTTTATTAGAAACAAGATAATAATGATTGAAAACGAGATTATTGAAGCGGAAGCCCACTATTCCGCAGATAGTATCCAGGTGCTTGAAGGACTGGAAGCGGTGCGTAAGCGCCCTTCGATGTATATCGGTGACATAGCTGCCCGTGGTTTACACCATCTGGTTTATGAAGTAGTAGACAACTCTATTGACGAGGCCCTGGCAGGCTATTGCAGCGAGATAGCTGTAGTCATAAATCATGACAATTCCATAACAGTATCGGACAACGGCCGTGGTATTCCCACGGACACTCACGAAAAGGAGGGCCGTTCTGCTCTCGAGGTGGTGCTTACAGTGCTCCACGCCGGAGGAAAATTCAGCAAGGATAGTTACAAAGTCTCCGGAGGACTCCATGGTGTCGGCGTATCTTGTGTTAATGCGCTTTCATCAAGCTTGACAGCCGAGATTCATCGCGAAGGCAAGATATTCAAACAAGAATATTCTCAAGGCAAACCGCTCTATGATGTGAGGGTTGTAGGAGAGACTACACAAACAGGTACTATCATCACTTTCAAGCCCGATGATACCATTTTCACCCTATCCACGGTATATGATTATGATACTCTGGCACGCCGCCTGAGGGAACTCGCATTTCTCAACAAAGGAGTGAAACTCACTCTGAGGGATGACAGGGCTGCAGAAATGGTTCTAGATGATCATGGCAACGAAGTTGAGGCTCCCGCCAGGAAGGATGTCTTCTTCTCTCAGGAGGGACTGCTGGAGTTTGTTGCTTATCTGGACGGATCGCGAGATAAGCTTACGGAAAATCCCATATATCTGGAGACAGACAAGATTATTCCAATTGAAATTGCAATGCAGTACAATACCGATTTCAAGGAGAACATCTATGCGTATGTCAATAATATCAATACAATAGAGGGCGGTACGCACCTCACAGGTTTCCGCCGCGGTTTGACCACCACTCTCAAAAGCTATGCAGAAAAGAACGGTTTTCTGGCCAAACTTAAATTTGACCTTGATCCTTCGGATTTTAGAGAGGGACTTACCGCGGTCATTTCAGTCAAGGTTGCCGAACCACAGTTTGAAGGTCAGACCAAAACCAAACTGGGCAACAGCGAGGTGATGGGAGCCGTATCCCAGGCCACCAGCCAGGCTCTCGAAAACTACCTTGAGGAGAATCCCCGTGATGCAAAGATCATCATTGAAAAGGTGATTCTGGCCGCTACAGCACGCCACGCAGCCCGCAAGGCGCGTGAACTGGTACAGCGCAAGACTGTGATGGCCGGTTCCGGTATGCCAGGGAAACTTGCTGACTGCTCTGACAGGGACCCTGAAAAGTGCGAGATTTTCCTCGTAGAGGGAGACTCGGCAGGTGGTACTGCAAAGCAGGGTAGGGACAGATTGTTCCAGGCCATTCTTCCTTTGCGAGGTAAAATACTAAATGTTGAGAAGGCAATGGAGCATCGTGTTTTCGAGAGTGAGGAGATCCGTAACATCTATACTGCACTCGGGGTGACAATAGGAACTGACGAGGACCCTAAAGCTCTCAACCTTTCCAAACTCAGATACCACAAAGTGGTGATCATGACGGATGCCGACGTAGACGGAAGCCACATTACAACCCTGATCCTGACATTCTTCTTCCGCTATATGCCTGACCTTATCACTAACGGACATGTCTATATAGCCACTCCTCCTCTATATCTAGTCAAGAGAGGCAAGGAGGAACAGTATTGCTGGACCGATGAAGAACGCTCCGAAGCAGTCGAGCGTATGAGCAGAGGCAGAGATGGCGGTGTCAAGGTACAGCGCTACAAAGGTCTGGGAGAGATGGATGCCGAACAGCTTTGGGACACCACGATGGATCCTTCAAAGCGTGTGCTCCGCCAGATTCACATTGAAAATGCCGTTGAAGCGGACCGCATCTTCACTATGCTAATGGGTGACGACGTTCCTCCACGTAGAGATTTTATTGAGCAGAATGCCCGTTACGCAAATATTGACGCATAAGAATTACTAAAATCTAAATATTTTTTACTATGGACATTTTTGAAAGATTAAGCAAAGACTCAGGTGGTCCTCTGGGCCAGTATCGTGATAAAGCGTTTGGTTACTTCATGTTCCCTAAACTTGAGGGAGAAATCGGTCCCAGGATGTTTTTCCAGGGTGAAGAGGTACTCTGTTGGAGTATCAACAACTATCTTGGTCTTGCCAATCATCCCGAAATACGAAAAGCAGACGCTGAAGGTGCCGCAAAATGGGGTATGGCTTATCCTATGGGCTCCAGAATGCTTACCGGACACACCGCGCTCCACGAAAGACTCGAAAGGGAGCTTGCCGATTTCGAGAAAAAAGAGGATTGTTTTCTTTTCAATTTCGGTTACCAGGGCATCGTATCCACTATTGATGCGCTTTTGTCTCGTCACGATGTGGTAGTCTATGACAACGAATGTCATGCTTGCCTTCTCGATGGAATCCGCCTACACCTTGGCGCAAAATACAAATACCGTCACAATGATATTGCAGATTGTGAAAGGATCATTAAGAGAGCTTGTGATGAGGCAAAGGCAAAGGGCGGCGGAGTACTCCTTCTCACAGAGGGAGTTTATGGCATGACAGGTGCGCTGGGTATTCTGAAAGAGATTGTCGATCTCAAAAAGAAATACAATTTCCGTATTCTGATCGATGATGCACACGGTTTCGGTGTTATGGGAGCTGAAGGCAGAGGAACTTCCGAGCATTTTGGTGTGATGGACGAAATAGACCTCTATATCGGTACATACGCAAAATCAATGGCTACGATCGGCGGGTTTGTGGCCGGTCCCAGAGCCATCATTAATTATCTGAGATATAATCTGCGTTCACAGATTTATGCAAAGGCACTTCCTATGCCTATTGTCGTAGGTGCCTTAAAACGTCTGGAAATAATTCGCGGTGAAGAGGGCGCTCGTCTTCGTGAAAAACTCTGGGTTGTTACAAGGGCTCTTCAGGAAGGTCTTCGCAAGAGAGGCTTCAATATCGGTGAAGCCGAGGCATGTGTTACCCCGATATTCATGGATGGCAACTTAGCTCAGGCTACAAATATTGTGATTGATCTAAGGAAAAATTACAAGATTTTCTGCTCTACAGTTACATATCCGGTGGTACCTCAAGGCATAATAATGTACCGCATCATTCCTACAGCTGTCCATTCACTTGAGGATGTAGAGTACACTCTCAACGCATTTGCTGAAATTAAGGTTAAGCTCGATAAGGGAGTTTATGACGCAGAGGAAATCCGCGATATGTCTGTTAAGTAGTGTTGCGAGTTACGCGTTGCGGGGTACGGGGTGGTTCGGGATGCTAGATGTGCGATATTCTGCAAATGTAACTAAAAGTCGGAGCAAATAGCCAACAGCCAATGGCTAACGGCCAATAGCAAAACTGAAACATTACTCGTCCAAATACATTTAAAATGACACGTGCCTAGAAAATTTTTGTATTTTCAGGGCACGTGTCATTTTAATGATCATTTGAATAAAAACTCCTACATTAATAGCCTAAATTGTCTCCCTGCAGAATTTTCTTGAAAAACTCGAGATGTTCTACCAAAGCGTAATCCCAGTAGATCCAGGAGTGGCGTCCGGGGGAGAGCAGCATGATGTGTGGAATTTTCATTTCACGGCATTTAGCAGCGAAATCCATAGTACATTTCACATAATAATCCTCATATCCGCAGGATATTACCATCAGTTTGCCGGATCCGGCTACCTTGTCGAGGTTTCCGATTGGATTGTTGACATCGTAGAGTGGATTTTCAGGCGTATAAGGGCCGAGAATTTGGCTAAGCTCCTTGTCAAGCAGATTGGGTGAGGTATGATAGATGTCGAGCACACCGCTCATGGAGCCGGCTGCCCTGAATCTTGAGATATCATCCAGAAAAATATTTATGGCACCGAGACCTCCCATGGAAAGGCCCGTGATGAATGTCTGTTCGGGGTCTAGATTGTATTTCTCCATCATTTGCGGATAGAGTTCACGGTCGAAGAAACTCCTCCACTGCATTTTCTCTTTGTCAACATTGTTCGCGTACCAACTGTTGTAGAATCCGTCAGGACAGATTATTCTGAATCCGAAACGGTCGCTGATCTGCTGAAGGTCGGACTTGTCGGCCCAATTGCGGTAGCATCCGGACCAACCATGAAGAAGAAATAGCGTAGGTATGGCCTCATTTGTATTCTCACCCAATTTACGGCAGTGTCCGGAGTGTCCGGGTGTGAATACGAGGATCGAATCATCGCATTTGAGCAGGTCGGAACTGATGACAAGAAGTTCCTGGGATTTCATTGTGAATGTGGCCAGAATGAGGGCCGCAGTTAGGATTAGTTTTTTCATTGTAGCACTTTATTTCTTATCTTTACAAAATTATAAAATAATTTATGGAAACAACAAGAAACCTAAAAAACTACCGGCCACTTATCTGGTTTGCTGTTTTGGCGGTACTTATGATCCTTCTCTATCCTAATGAGGGGAAATTCAAGTATGAGTATGCACGCGGACAGACCTGGATTTATGAGACGCTCATCGCTCCGATTGATTTTCCCATTTTGAAGACAGAGGCTGAGATGCTTGTTGAAATCGAGCAAAAGACTTTGCGTATCGTAGAATATTACAACTTCAATGATGAGACCGGTGAAAGAATGCTAGATGGTTTCGTAAGGTTTTCCATTGAAAAATCTATACCGAAGGATATTGCACGTCATGTATCAGAGTTTCTCTCCGATGCATATTCCGATGGAATAGTCTCAACTTTTGAAGATGATATATCGGACAAGGTGATATTCGTCAATAGGAACGGAAGAGTGACGGATATGCCTGCGCTGGAGGTTTACGACCAGAAGAGGGCTGCCGGTCTGCTGCAAGCTGACCTGCGCTATACATTTCCGAAGCTGGCCACTGATTCGCTTATCTCACTGCTCAATATTCCCTCTTGGATTGTGCCAAATCTCGAGTACGATGAGAATGTCACTACGCTTTTGCACCGTGATGCGGTCAATTATATATCGCCCACAAAAGGTATCATCTATTCCGGGCAGTTGATCGTCTCCAAAGGAGAGATTGTCTCGGCCGAAATCGAACAGATTCTTGATTCTTACAAGGCTGAGTACAACAGAAGTTTCGGATATACCTCATCGCGCGGATGGCTTATTCTTAGCCATGTAGTGACGGTGCTCCTATTGGTTACACTCCTATTTCTTGCTATTTTCTTCACTTCAAAGGAGGTGCTCAGACGCACCGGCCAATTGTTGTTTATCCTCTTAATGGTGTTTTTCTCATTCGCAGCAACGGCTTTAGTTCATCGTCTGGGGGCTAATCTCATATATCTGGTGCCCTATGCGGCGCTGGCTCTAATAGCTGCATCCTTTTTCAGGAATGAACTTATTTTTCCGGTCTACTTCATATCACTTTTACCACTTTTGCTAATTGCAGAGAATGGCATAGAGCTTTTCGGTATCAATCTGGTTGCGGGCAGTATCGGGCTGCTCACTTATGCTCATTTCAATAGAGGGTGGAAGTTGTTTCTCAATGCTATCTTCATATTTGCGGGAATGATGGCACTGCTGCTTTCTTTCCGTCTCTTGACGGATGATGCCGCGATGATTTGGAAAAGCTATACTGTGACTTTCATCGCCATTAATGCGGTATTGTGCGTTGTTCTCAATCCATTTGTACTCCTCTTCGAGAGAATATTTGCTTTCACATCATACTCGCGTCTCTTCGATCTTACCGATAGCAGCAACGAATTACTGCAGGAGCTATCGCACCGTGCACCGGGCACTTTCCAGCACTCTCTGATGGTTGCAAATATGGCTGAAAATGCTGCGCGGGAAATTGGAGCAAATGCGATGCTCGCAAGAGCAGGTGCAATGTATCATGATGTGGGGAAAATGGAAAATCCCGCCTGCTTTATTGAAAATGTTAACCCAGGCAGCGGACAAGACAATTACCACAAAGGACTTACGCCTGAAGAGAGCGCTGCAGATATAATCCGACATGTAGATGACGGGCTTACACTCGCCCGCAAATTTCATCTTCCGGATGTTGTAAAGGATTTTATTCGCTCGCATCATGGGCAATCGCTCACCCTATATTTCTACAATGTTTATTGTAACAATGGAGGCGATCCCAAGAATACAGCCCCATTTACTTATAGAGGGATGCTCCCTACCACCAAGGAGCAAGTGGTAGTGATGATGGCAGATGCCGTCGAAGCTGCCTCGCGTTCACTCAAGAAATACACCGACGAGAGTATATCCGAACTGGTTGAAGATATTCTCGGTTCACGTCTTTCGGATCAACAGCTTGTCCGTGCCGACATTTCGCTCAAGGAAATTAATATGGTCAAAGAGTCATTTAAGCGGCAGATCAAACAGACATATCACGCGCGTATTGCATATCCGAAGAGAAAACGCGATAATAAATAATAATTTACAGATTAGATGCGACAGTTTATCAGACCCCAATATCTAAAACCGGGCGATACAATAGGACTAGTAGCAATGGCATCTGCCATTTCACAATCTCAACTCACACCTGAATACGAAGAGAAATGGAGTTCCATCTTCACCTCCTGGGGGCTTAAAGTAAAGAGGGGGAAATACCTCTATAACTCACTCCCGGGTGATTTTGCAGGAGATGATGCTCTTCGTGCCGAAGATATTCGCACAATGCTCCTCGACGATGAAATCAAGGCTATAATCTCCTACCGAGGCGGCTACGGCTCTATGCGGACTCTCACTCACCTGGACCTAAATCTTTTTAGGAAACATCCGAAATGGTTAGTGGGCTTCAGTGATATAACTATATTCCATAATGCATTGAGCTCATTGGGAATAGAATCGATACTAGGAGCTATGCCCAGTACCTTTGGAGATGCACCGCAGGAGACATTTGATTCACTTTATGATGCACTTTTTGGCCGAAAAATGCGCTATTCTACCGCAGCACACCCATTCAGTAAATTAGGAAAGTGCAAGGGCAGGCTTGTCGGTGGCAATCTCTGCCTTTTTGTTAGCACTATAGGCACCCCTATTCAGAATCTATTCGAAGAAGATTCCATTCTGTTTATTGAGGATATTGACGAAAAGATGCATACGGTGGACAGAATGTTGCTTACGATGCGTTGCGCAGGTATGATGGATCGTCTAAAGGGTGTTATCATCGGGCAGTTTACCGATACGGCAGACAGCGACAAATGGGAAAAAGATGTATATACTTTAATAAAAGAACATACCGATCGTCTCGATTGCCCGGTACTTTTCGGGTTTCCGTGCGGCCACGAGCAACCCAATTATTCGCTTGTGTTGGGGAGGGAGGCAGTGCTTGATGTGTCACCTGATGGTGGTTTGCTGCGTCTACTCTAATATCGGGTTTTGCATCTGCTGCTGGAGTGTCCTGAGTCGTTCTTCACGTTGCATGGTCTGCTCGGCATCATACTCGTCACGACGTCTTTTGCTCCAGAATATCTTTCGGATGAGTTCCCTGAAATTATCAAATTCTTCCTGATAGGATATGCCGACTCCGTTACGCTGTAGCTGGTCGAGATAATTGCTATACTGGTCTGCCGAATGGGAAAAGAGCGTGAGACGTATCCTGCCGGTGCGATCTATCTTGATTTCCACATCGACATCACCCACCAAGTCACTCTGGTTTGAGGTCATATATTGCCTGTTGCCTATATTCCCGTTTATGTTGACGCGGTTGTTGAACAACTGCGTCGACACTGCCACATCAAAGATGTCGCGCCCGTTTTCGCCTGGCTGATAATTAAATCCAAGATCGAGAGGAATGTTGAGTTGACGGAATACATTATTGAGTTGGTTGGCCATAATCTCGGATGCATTGGAATAAAGAATGGTAGTGTTGTTAACAATACCGGACTGCTCGTCAGGAATGAAACTTCCGGAAAGGAGCAGGGTGAGCAACTGTTTGAGACGTTTGTCTTCGGTACTAAGTGCACTCTCCACACGTCCTTTAATGGTGGGGTCCAGATCAGGAATATCGATTGAAAATTTGAGTTCGGGATTGGCCAGTTTACCTGTAATGCCGATACCGCAGTCTACGGTACGTCTGGTGCTTATGGATGTGGTATCAGCTATCAAAGTGCCTATGGAAGCTTTTGTGCGGTAGATGGCCTCGAGATTGAGGTCTGAATTCATTACGTCTCCGGTGAAGTTGATAGTGCCGCCGGGATTGATAATGAAGTCACGGGATGCGAGTCCCATCATCACGAATTTGTAACTGCCTTCGTCAATATTGTAGTTCCCTTTTATGTCAAATAGGTCTGTGGCAGCGTTTATCACCAACTGTCCTGATCCGCGAGTCTTAAGAACATCGCCCAGAGCCTTGTTGATTTCAAGATGCACTTCGGCATCGGGAGTGGCGTTGACGCGCATCCTAACTGCAAATTCGTTGCCGCCTCTCTTTTCGGCGACGCTATTCATTACCTGTAGCGAGTCATAGGCTGACAGAGACTTGACTGTAGTGTTGTCCACAAAGGTCAACAATGAGGTATGACTGCTTGTGGAGGAACTCAGCGGGATATGTATAGTGGAATTCCGTCCGGTAGTGATATTCATATCCAGCAGAAGCTTTCGGAATGGTCCGCTTATACGGACTGTACCTGTTGCGAATGCTCTTCCATAGTAAGAATCGTTGTCTGCAGCTGTGGTGTTGAGTCCCTGTAGGTGTTCGGCATTCAGTCTGGCGTTAAGACGCATATTTTTGAAATGGTCATACAGCAATCCTCCGGAAAGTTTCCCTTCGTGACCATATCTGTCTTTAACTATGGCTTGCTCAAATTTGACCCCTTTTTCGCTTATACTGAAAGGTCCGTTTACGGTATATGGCACCTTTGTGTAGTCCAGTATGAATTTAAAATCATCAAAATGTCCATTGGTGCTATTTAGGGCCAATTTGTCCAGTGTGCCCGATATACCTATATCTGCGGAGATGTTTCCGCTGACATTTGACAGCAGTCCTTCAACTACAGGATTGAGGCAGACAAGGGAGAATTTATCCAATGACAAGTTTCCTTTGATGCTCTTTTTGTTTGGATAATAAGATCCTGCAAGATGGAGAGGTGTGAGCTCATTTTTTCTGTTGTTTACCAGAAAATTGAAACATTTACCGGTTTCATCCCATTGGGTGTGGATCCCGAGATCTCCGATTGGGTCCCCTGCAATTGAAATTTTTTCTCCATCTATATTGAGCAATATGCCCTTGTTGTCGGAAAATATACCGAAAAACTCCGCTTTACCGGTCAGAAAACCCTTTATATCGAGCGGTATATCGAGAAGGGGATTGGCTACAGATGCATCAAAACGGTTTAAGGTCACCAGAAGTGTATCTTCGGGGCTTGCCGAAATTCGACCGTCAAAACGAATAGTCTGGTCTCCATTGGAGAGTCCGAAGCCGGATACAGATATGTCTTTTTCTTTATATCCTATTGAAGAGGGGTTTAGGGACCAATTTTCTCCATTAATAGCTATATTTGAGGGATAAAAGTCAGCAAGAATATTCAATCCTTTCTCTTTTGGCTCAGGGAACGATATCTTTGCATAAAGGTCGGCGAATGTGGCCGCCGTTTCACCATTGTCAAATCCGACATTAAGTTCTACGGAATTATCTTTTATCAGCGCCTTTATGATTGCGTCGTAACCTTTTATATTGCCGGATTGTAACATTCCGGATCTAAAGATTGTGGTAATCATGTTGTCGCGGTTGTCTACGCTCAAGTCAAGGTCTCTGATATAGTTGTTCTTGTAAGCCAGCAGAGGGGAGTTTATATTGATCTTTAAATTGTCGTCGCTTGTCATCTTGACATTTATACTGGTACGGTCTTCCACATATAGTCCCGGCATAAGAAAACTGCAAATGGGTCTCATGTCGAAAGTCTGAAGCCTGAAGCTGTAATCCTCTTGTATGTCGGGAAGTCCCTCCGTCCCCTCCTTTGTTTCAAACAGATGGCTTAAATGGTGCTCTGCAGTAAGTTTAAGAAGGTCTGATGCAAATGATGAGATCGGTGCCGTTCCTGCATAGTCAGCGCTTGCAAACGAGGATTTCAACTGGATTGTATAGTTGTTCTTGTATGAATTTGAACGCAGGTGGATATTGCCGACATCATAGTTGTCGCTCCCCAGAGAGCATACAAAATTCTTGACAAGAATATCTCCAAAGAGATCTCCGGACTGTGTTTTTGTGAAGTCTGCGTCGGCAAGGAGCTTGATTCTCGAGATTTCCCTCTTGTCGAAATTAAGCGCGTGAAGGTCGGCATGACCGAGTGCCAGGTTAAATTTGTAGAGAGAATTGCTGCTCTTGCCGGCGAGTGCGAAGAGTCCGTGGAACATAAAGTTGAGATTGGGGTCGCTGCAGATGACGCGTCCGTCAAATTCGCTGTTAGCGAGTTTCCCGGTAGCCAGAATGTTGCTGTAGTTGTAATTGTTGAATCCAAGTTCGCTGATGCTGATCTGCTCTATGTCTATGCTCGATTCCTTGCCTAATACGGCAGAAACAGTGGCATCGCAGGTGAAATCCCCCAAAAGGGAGTTATCCAGAAGCCTCCCAAGGTCGAATGATCTGCTCTTGATAAATCCGATAAGTTCATATCCCGCCCCTCTTTCGTTTCGGCATATAATATCGACTTTAAACTTGCCCAAATCGTCCGATCCAAGTTCGCCGAATGCTACAAAGTCTTCGAAGAAGCCGTTTAGGCTGCCGTCAAAATGGATTTTTTCGCCTGAGGCAAAAGAACCGATTGTTTTTTTGTCGATAGGTGTGTCGGTAACGGACTCTACTATCTCAGCTATATCGGCGGTGGTGGTGTAGCATTTCCTGATATCAAAACTGGCCATGGTCTCACTCGCTTTCGGCAGGCCGGAAAGGTGAGCTGAGAAATCGAGCAAAGTTTGTCTTGTTTTGGATTGCACTTTCAGAGAACGTGTTATCAGATTGCTAACAGTGCCTTTTGTTTCACCAACCAGATAAAGTTTTAATGTAAAATTTGTAAGTGCATCGGTATAACTTCTCAGGGATTGAAAATCAAGCAATGTTCCTTCCTTGAGGTCCAGGCCCATATAAACTTTCCTTACATAATCTGAAAAATCGCTGAAATCGTCAAATCTCATGGAAAAATACTCCGTCACAAGCCTTGAATACCCGTCATCATAGAGCATATCGTCAATATAGATCTCCTTACGGGTGATGGTGTCAAGTCCGTTGTATTCGCGCACATCACCTAGACGTATCTCTCCGCTAAATGTGTTTATGTTAAGTCCGTTCCCCTCTTTGAACGAGAGATTGTCCAGTTTTATCTTAATATCTTCATCCATCTTGAGATTATGTGCGGAGAGATTGATATCATTTACGACTATGTTGCTCCAGTCAATGGTTCTGGGGTCGGCATGTGTGGTGATTTTGAATGTATCCAGCGACCTGAATGTGAAATCATGTATCTCGATTTTGTCAATGCTGACCGACTTTGGCCAGCCTTCTGATTTCTGTGGAGAGTCTTCCTCAATTGTTCCCTCCATTGCTTCCAATTGCTGCGTCTCATCTTTTTTCAGAAGAAGAGAGAGATTGCTCTCTTCGGGAGTTATCTTGAAGATGTTAAATTCTCCTCCATCAATAACCACTTTACCAGCCTTCATCTCTCCTGAAATGAGACTCCTTGCCTGCAGGTTGACGGAAATCTTGTTAGCTTGGAGAATAGTGTCGCCTTCAGAGCCGGTAACCAAAACATTTTTGACAATCAAACGATTGAAAAGGGCATAAGAAATCTTGCCAACAGATATGTCGCCATTGATCTTGTCGGAGAGCACAGAAGATACTTTATTGCCAACAAATGTCTGGAATGCAGGCATTTGTATTGCAATGTAAAGGGAGGTCGGGACAAGTGCCATTAGAATGACCACCGCAAGGACTATTTTTTTCCAGGTCTTGATGCGTTTTAATTTTCAGTATATCAGACAAAAGTACGAAATTTTGCTAATTTTGCGTACAAATTTCAATCCAAATTTAAGATATGGTGACAATCCTTGCGATAGAGTCCTCATGTGACGATACTTCGGCCGCAGTCCTTAGGGATGAATATCTGCTATCCAACGTTATGGCCTCTCAGGATGTCCATAAAAAGTATGGAGGTGTAGTGCCGGAACTTGCTTCACGCGCGCACCAGCAGAACATTCTACCTGTGGTCTCCCAGGCTCTTGACCAGGCAGGTGTTACCGTAGAAGAGTTGGATGCGATCGCATTTACCCGTGGCCCGGGACTTCTGGGTTCTCTTCTGGTGGGCACTTCCTTTGCCAAAGGAGTTGCCCTCGCAATAGGTAAGCCTCTAATAGAGGTTAATCACCTTCATGGCCATATACTTTCTCACTTTATCAGGATAGAGGGAGGAGAACACCGAGAGCCGAAGTTCCCTTTTCTTTCGTTGCTTGTCTCTGGAGGACACACCCAGATAGTAAAAGTAAATGATTATCTCGATTTTGAAATACTGGGTCACACAATAGACGATGCCGTCGGAGAGGCATTTGACAAATGTGCAAAATTGCTTGGACTCGGATATCCGGGCGGTCCGATTATCGACCGTCTTGCACAAGAGGGAAATGCCTCTGCATTCCGTTTCGCAAAGCCTAATATTTCCGGTCTGGACTACAGTTTCAGCGGCATAAAAACATCCCTTCTCTACTTCTTAAGGGATAAAATTGCGGAGGAACCCGATTTCATCAAAGAAAATAAAACGGACATCTGCGCCTCTTTTCAGAGGGATCTTATAGATATCCTTCTTAAGAAACTTTTCCTCGCTGCAAAACAGACCGGCATCAAAGAGATTGCCCTTGGAGGGGGAGTTTCCGCCAACTCCGGACTCAGGGAGCGTATCACGCTCGAAGGAGAAAAAAGGGGCTGGAACGTATTCCTGCCCGAATTCAGATTTACTACCGACAATGCGGCTATGATAGGCATAGCCGGCCTATATCGTTACATAAAAGGACTATTCACATCGCTGGATGTAGCACCGATATCGCGTGCTGCGGATTATGACCCATCCTAACAACCTCCGCAAGATGAGCAATTTCCTTCGCAGTTATGCATTGCCCTCTCACCGTGAAGTCCGTTGGTAAGCTCCTCTTCGGTAGCCTCCCTGACTGCAGTAATTTCCCCTGTGAAATGGAGTGATTGTCCTGCCAGTTCGTGGTTGAAGTCCATTTTTACGCTTTCCTCGCTCACTTCTACAACTTTACCGGGGATTACACCACCCATTTGATTCATCATGGGAATGTAATTGCCTGGCACGAGAAGCTCTTCCTGGAGTACTCCTTCGACTTCGAATATGTTTTTTGGAAGGTCAACTATGGCTTCCGGATTAAATTTGCCATAACCTTCAGCTGCTGAAAGGACGAAGTCAAATTTGTCGCCAACACCTTTACCGAGGAGATTCTCCTCAAATTTGGGAAGCAAATAGCCCATGCCCATTATAAATTCAAGTGGATTTTCCTTGTTGCAGGAGTCTTTGGTTTCGCCATTGACTTCCAAATTGTAGATTAGAGATACTACTTTGTTGTCTTCAATTTTCATTTTATAGTGAATTGAGTTTATTATTGTTTTAATGAATTATGCTTCAGATATGGCAGTAGCAGGTTCGCCATTTTCAACTGGAAGACGGCGGATCTTGTATCCGATGACAGCGATTATAATCGCTATCGGTGGTGTAATGAAGCAGAAGAATGCGTATGGGAACCAGGTCATACAGGCGACTCCCAATACTCCGGCTTGTGCAACCGCACAGGTATTCCATGGTACCATAACGGAACTCACAGTAGCAGAATCCTGCAATGTGCGGCTCAGGAGTTCAGGGGCGTAGCCTTTCTTCCTGTAAACCTCGCTAAACATTTTGCCGGGAAGTAAGATGGCCATATACTGGTCTGCGAGTATGATGTTGCAGAAAATACATGTAAAAACTGTGGAGGTTATCATGCTCACTAAGTTGCGCATAAAACGCAACATACTTTCGGTAATGGTCTGAATCATTCCGCTGGCTGATAGGGCACCTCCGAGCATTATCACGCATATTATGATCCAGACAGTGTTGACCATACCGCTCATGCCGCTTGTGGAGGCCAGAGAAGTGATCAAAGGGTCGTTGGTCAAGATTGTTATCTCACTTGACATCATCTTTAGTATGGTGTAGAAGAATTCCTTGAAACTGCCCATTCCTGTAACAATCCGGTCTATTATTTGGGGCTGCGCCCAAAAAGCAACAAGTGCACCTACAAAAGCTGAGATAAAGAGTGTGAGCACTGCAGGAACCTTCTTAAAAATCAGGTAAATCGTCACTACGGGGATCAACAGTAGCCATCCGGATATATTGAATGTCTCATGAAGAGCGGCAAGTTGTACGCTCACATCCACATTTGAGGAGGTAGGTATTAAGAATCCCGCCAGAGTGTAAATTATCAGACAGATGATTGTAGCCGGTATGGTAGTGATCAAATTGTACCTTACATGTTTGTAGAGGTCGACTCCGGCAACGGAAGCGGAGAGGTTGGTAGTGTCGGAAAGGGGTGAGATCTTGTCACCCAGATAGGCACCGGAGATAATGGCACCCGCAAGCCAGCCGGTAGGTATTCCTACAATCTGACCGGCATTGAGCATGGCTACTCCTATAGTACCTACGGTTGTCCATGAACTGCCTGCCAGGATGGAAATGATGGAGCAGAGCACAAATGTTACCAGCAGAAATATTGACGGATGGATAAGTTTGAGGCCATAATATATCATTGTAGGAACAACTCCTGAGAGCATCCAAGTTGATGTCAGCGCACCAATCATAAGCAGGATGAAAATAGCCTCACTCGTTTTGCTCATATTATCACCCATCGCATCGGCAAAACGCTCCCATGGTACTTTGAGGTAGAGCATTCCAATAAGACAAGCGACTATTGCCGCAGTTACAAGCGCAATTTGTGAGGGGCCACCGGTTACATCCTCTCCGAAAATTACTACTCCCACGGTCAGTATCACTACCAGTATTACTACCGGAACGAGCGACAGAAGAAGGCCGGGTTTTTTCTCTTGTTTCTTCATCAGAGTCCGTTGAAATTTACATTTGAGAAGCAGAGCGAAGGTATCTGCCATTTGCGGCTCTCCAGCCGGTCATCAGCAACTGCTATGAGATTGTTCCACAGGGTGACGAAGTTACCTGACACTAACATTTCATTTACCGGATGAACAATTTCTCCATCTTTGAAAAGAAATCCCTCAATGCCGTAGGAAAAGTCACCGGTAGCGTCATTACAGTTGCCTCCATTGAACTGAGTTACATAAATACCTTTGCCTGCTCTCTTCAATATATCTGGCAAAGATAATTTATTATTTGACAAAAGCTCGTTTTTCGGCATCATTACCACCGAAGGTGTTCCGATAGTGACATCAAGCGATAATTTGCGGCTGTAATAGTTGTCAATGAAATAATTGCATATAGTGCCGCCCGAAATGATGTCACGCTCTTTTGTCGCTATGCCCTCAATATTGAAGAGTCGGGATGATGCATTGCCTACAGTATGCGGCATATCTCTCAGGAAAACATTTTCTCCAAAAACCTTCTCACCGAGTTTGTCCATCAGAAATGAATTGCGTGTATGGAGTGCACTACCCTTAAGTGCTTCGGTGAGAGGTATGACCAGATTTGCAGCAATGGTCCTGTCCACGACCATATTATAAGAGCCGGAAGGCATTTTAAGCGGACCAATGCTCTCAATTGCCATTTTCAGAGCTTTTTTACCACATCCCCGATATCTTAGATTGGCAAAGAAAACCTCATTTTCATACCAATTTCTCTCGGGCTTTTCGTCGCCTCTACCGGCGACTGAACAGGTGGCGCCAATTGAAAAACCGGATTTACGCTGATACCCCTCAAATCCCTCGCTGTCCGCTATAAAGTATTCCTCTACATAGTCACCATACTCGCTCTCCGCTGAAATAACCCTGCTGTCAGAGATCATCTCGGCCGACACTTCGTGCGCAATGGCAATGCCTCTGGAAGAAGGAAGTGCCTCAATGGACGTGTCATATTGTTGGAGGTCAGGCCCGTCTCCTTTATAGCATATCTTTCTGTCGGGGAGGCTTCTGCACTCATCCGGGGTCATGAGAAGCGTGGCTCTGACCGCATCTTTGGTAAACTGACTTAACTTTCCCTCGTCAAGCAGATTTGTGGAAAATGAGCCGTATTTGCCTTCGGCGAAGATATGGAAATTGAGAGCGGAACTGGCAGCTTGATAGAGACGGTCAATCTCTCCGTTGAGGATTGTCACCATATCGCCATTGCCCTTCTCAAACACAACCCGTACGGCCGATGCACCTGCATCCATTACCATTTGTAGCGCTTTAATCGTGATGTCCCTCATCAGTTGCTTCCTCCTACTGTAAGTGATTTTACAAGTACTGTGGGCATACCGCACGACACGGGACACTGCTGTCCCTTACCGCATGTCCAGGTGCTGTCTTCCATCTTTCCATCTGATGCTACCTCCAGAATATCCGCAAGCGCTCCGGGCCCGTTGCCTATGATGTTGATATCCTTGATGGGGTAGGTGAGGCGTCCATTCTCGATCATGCGCCCACTCTTGACAAAGAATGTGAAGTCACCAGCTCCGATCTGTACCTGTCCGTTCCGGAACTTGTCCACATATATGCCTTTGCGTACGCCTGAGATGATATCTTCAGTTTTGGCGGTGCCGTTTTCCATATAGGTGGCACGCATCCTTGGTATGGGTTCAAACCTGAAGGACTCCCTGCGTCCGTTGCCGGTAGGTGCCACTTTATAGTGTTCAGCACTGATGCGATCGTGGAGATAAGATGTAAGCACTCCTTCCGTAATCAGCATAGTCTTCTGCCCGGGTACTCCTTCGTCGTCGACGTTGAGAGCACCCCTGTTGGCAGGAATGGTAGCGTCGTCAGCTATGCTGATGGATTTGTTGCAAATCTTTTTCCCCATCTTGTCGGAAAAAATAGAGATTCCCTTGCGATTGAAATCAGCCTCGAATGCATGTCCTATGGCCTCGTGGAGTAGAATTCCTGATCCTCCCGCACCCATTACCACCATCATTTCACCTCCTTTGGGACGAATTGCCTCAAGCACTGTGGGGATTGCGTCGAGTATTTCATCTACAATCTCATCTGCAAGGGAGGGTGTGAACATTTCGTTTCCCATTCTGAAACTCTTGGAACAGGTGTAATTGTCGGTAACTCCATTCTGACTGAAGACCGCACTGAAGGCTACCGAAGCCAATGGCCTTTCATCGCAATAAAATTCGCCCAGGGAGTTGAAGAACATTATTTTAGTTAGAGAACAGGAGCTCTGCCCCATAATCTGCACTATCCTGCTGTCTCCTTCGGAAAGTCTGGTGTGGATCTCCTTGAGATACTCTTTTTTTGAGAAAACGTCAAACTCGGCTGATGTATGATTGAGGGTATAATAGTTGGCTAATTTGAGAGGGGTAAATTGGGCCGTTTTTCCCCTACCGGTCGGACTCTCTGCAATACGGGCTGCTGCTTGTGCGGCTGCTCGCAGATGTTTCATATCGGTGCTTTCCGAATAGGCATAACCTGTGCGGCCGTTGCGAATGACCCTGATGCCGGCTCCGAAATCTATGTCGTTGCGGATGGCATTTACCTCACCGTCACGGAGCGCAAGTACTTCCTGTAAGCTGTATTCACAAAAAATGTCAGCATACTCGCCTCCGGAAGAGAGAGCCTCTTCCATAAGCAGGATCAACTGTTCCTTAGTTATGTTAAACAATTCGAAAAAGTCTTTCATCAATAAAAAAACTACTGCATTGCTGCAGTAGTGTTTGGGTTAATAATCTCTCATTTTGCTGGCAGAGTCTTACAAGCTTAACAAATCTCATCGGCTTTTACCCTGACAATCTGTCCTTTACGTGCAAACGCCAATTCGGAATTGTCTTGTTTTTTTTCTTGTACGAGCCTCTCGAAAGTGATGTTCAAACCTAGAAGGATAGTTTCTCTAAGTTCTCTCGTCTCTAGTTCGCTCATAATTGATCAGTAGGTTATAAACGGTTTTATTATGTATTTTAGTCACAATGCTTTTACCACCTTCTGCGATGATATTGCTCGGGTTATTGGAGTTATCTATCAATATCCAGTAATCGCACACCGGAATATAGAGATTGAAAAGGTTGCTGATGCCCACATCATAACGTCTAAGGATGGTGGCCTCGGGGACATAGTGTCCTCCTGCCTCAACCCTGAGTTTCACCCGTTCAACAGCCAGTTCCGGCATTTTGAGCCAGAAATAGACCAGAGTCACCACGTAGCCCTTTTGCTGTGCATCGGCTATTACCCTTACAAGCGTCCTTGTGGCCAGAGTGGTCTCTACTCCAAATGTTCCCCCCTTGTCAATCAACTCGTCAATTCTCTCCATCATCAACCTGCTTGCTCTAATGGCAGACTCGTACGGGTTGTTGGGTGACAAACTCTTTGCAATCTCATCCGAATTGACAAACTCATCACAATTGAGCATGTCGGGCAATATCGTGTAGGATGCGGTGGTTTTCCCTGCTCCGTTGCAGCCTGCTATTATATAAAGTCTAGGCATATCCTCACCTCAAGCGAAAACAAAAATAATAAAAAAAATATCTAATGGGCAAATTTAATACCTCTTTTTTTCAACAACAAATGTCGCAAATCTCCCCCTTTTTGTGTGTGATTCCATAACCGAAAAGCGCAAAATCTCCTTTACAAGGGTCTGTAGGGAATATTCCTTTTAGAAAGGAAGTGATCTCCAATGCTGTTGATAAATCGGTGCTTTTACGTGATGTAATGCCGAGCATTGCAGCCGTGCGGTGAACGTGTACGTCAAGGGGTATGATAAGGTCGGCAGGAGATGTATTTTTCCACAATCCGAGGTCAACAATGCCGTCATCACGTACCATCCAGCGTCTGAGAAGATGAATCTTTTTATTGGCAGCTCTCGGATCGCTTTTCTGCCCGTAGATTTCAGTTCTGAAAAGGTCGGGAGTTAGTGATTCAAGAGAATCGCAATGCATGTAGAATTCTCGAAGCCTTAAACAAATGGCTGCAAAGTCACTCCATTTGACCGTTCTGTGGAGAGAAATCCTTTCATTGCGCCATTCACCTTCCATGACATAGCGGTAAGGCTGCCATTCCATTTCATCGAAAGCCCTGTTGCAATTCCTTACAATCATATCCCTTCTTCCCCAGGCGAGATGTGCTGCAATCACTGCAGCAATTTCGACGTCCTGCAGGGAGGCCTTGCCCGAAAGTGTCAACCGTGCGATTTTTTTGGGGAAAATCACCGGGTCCGTCTCGAAAAATTCGGGACGGTTGTACATAAGCGCATATTTGGTGAGGAGTTCTTTCAAAATCGTTGTTGTCCGTTTAAAAAAGAAAGGTGACCCGCAAAAAGTCACCCCTCAAGTATAAACAAAACGCCTTGCGGCTTATTTCTTTTTATTCTTGTATCTGCTGTAGAACTTGTCAACGCGACCTGCGGTGTCTACGAGCTTCATCTTACCGGTGTAGAAAGGGTGTGAAGTGTTGGAAATCTCAACTTTTACTACTGGGTACTCAACGCCGTCAACCTCGAGGGTCTCCTTTGTGTTGACGCAAGAGCGTGTGATGAACACATGGTCATTTGACATATCCTTGAAAGCTACAAGACGGTAGGATTCGGGATGTATACCTTTTTTCATCTTATCGGTTTGTTAATTGTTAAAATCTTTTTAGGGCTGCAAAAGTAGAAATAATTTGGTGAATGGCCAAATATTTTATCGCTTTTTGTAACTTTGCCACATATTTTTAGGCAAAACACACAATAATTGATCATATGACACTTATTAAATCAATCTCCGGTATCAGAGGAACGATAGGAGGTGCCCCCGGTGATGCATTGACCCCGCTTGACATCGTCAAATTCACCTCGGCTTATGCTCGCCGGCTCCAAAGGAAGTTCCCATCTGAAAAACGCTGTAAAGTGGTTGTAGGCAGGGATGCACGTATTTCCGGAGAGATGGTGAATTCTATTGTCTGCGGCACGCTGATGGCTTGTGGTATTGACGTTGTAAATGCAGGGATGTCATCCACTCCTACCACTGAAATGGCAGTTGTATTCGAGAAAGCTGACGGCGGTATCATTCTGACTGCTTCCCACAATCCAAAGCAGTGGAATGCCCTGAAGCTTCTAAATGAAAAGGGAGAGTTCCTGACAGCTGACGAGGGTGCTGCCCTTCTGGAGGTTGCCGAGTCAAATGATTTTGATTATAAGGATGTGGATTCACTCGGCAGAATGGAGTGCAAGGGTTTTACTAAGGCACATATTGACGCAGTGCTTTCATATCCTCTCGTTGATCTCAAAGCAATAAAAGCAGCAGGTTTCAAGGTAGTACTTGATCCTATCAACTCTGTTGGTGCTATAGTGATGCCGAAGCTTTTCGAGGCACTCGGAGTGAGATGTATTACTATCAACGGTGAACCAACCGGTCATTTCGCACACAATCCCGAACCTGTCCCCTCAAATCTAACCGATCTCGCCGCAGCGGTAGTTGCCCACAAAGCTCATCTTGGAGTGGCTGTGGATCCCGATGTGGATCGTCTCGCTTTCATTTCCGAGAATGGCGAGGCATTTGGTGAGGAGTATACTCTGGTGGCTGTAGCTGACTATATTCTATCTCAAAGAAAGGGTGCTACCGTTTCCAATATCTCCTCTTCGAGAGCTCTCAAGGATGTGACCGAGGCCCACGGCTGTCGCTATTATGCTTGCGCGGTAGGTGAGGTAAATGCTACAACTATGATGCAGCAGGTCAACGCAGTTATCGGTGGCGAAGGGAATGGTGGTGTGATAGTTCCCGACTTCCACTATGGCCGCGACGCTCTCATAGGAGTAGCGCTATTCCTGAGCAATATGGCTCATAAGAGGCTCTCCGCATCTGCCCTGCGTGCCACTTATCCGGATTATTTTATATCAAAAAATAAAATAGAAATATCAGATCCTTCAGTAATTGACTCACTTTTGGAAAAAGTTGAGCAGTACTACGCAGCTGAGCGTATAACCACTATAGATGGCCTTAGAGTGGACTTTGATGCGGAAAAGAAGTGGTTTGTGCTCCGTAAATCCAACACCGAACCCATTATTCGAATCTATGCTGAGGCTCCAACCGAAACCGCCGCCGAAACCCTCGCTCAGGAAGTTATATCCATACTCTCCTGACCCACACCCCGCACCTAGTACTGAGTAACTACATACTACAAACTACCCACTACAAACTATAAAATGTTCTCTTTCCGTACAACACCACTTATTGAGCAACCCGACAGCGTGCTGACACATGGCCGGTTAGGTATGCTATGCAACCAGGTGGCCTGGCATCCTGACAAAGGTGAGTATCACTTTGAGACCCTTGCACGCAAGTGGAATCTGGTACGCCTCTTCATGCCCGAGCATTCATTGTATGGTGAGTCTTGCCCCGGTGTTGAGTTGGTAGAAATCGGCGATTCAATTCCTATGGAGCAACTTCAGGATATTGACGCGCTCATTATAGAGCTTCAGGACGTGGGTTCGAGATATTGCACAGCCACCCGTACTTTGCTCAAACTTTTCTATGACCTTCATAATTCCGGCAGCGATATCTCTGTCTATGTTATGGATGGCTTAAATTCTTCCGGTCGTCAGGTAGAGGGGACGATAGGGGTGATGGGCCTTCCGCATAGGCACGGACTCACTTTCGGTGAGATAGCCAACTTCTTTTATTACGAACTGAACGCCAAATTCCATCTGCACATCATTTCAGCGGAGGCGGAACAGGTAAACAAAGAACTGATGCCCTGGAGCATTCCACCTTTTTCCGATTTTGCAGGACTCTTTACATCCCATTTCTATAGCGGTCAATATCTTTGGATGGGAACAAATGTGAGTTACGGACATGGGACTACGCGCCCGTTTGAGCAGTTCGGCGCACCCTTTATGGAGCCTCTTTACGACTTCAACCGTAAAAACGGATTTAAAAACTGGAATGATCCGAACAATCCTATCTACGATAAGGATCTCTATATTAGATGGTGCCGATTTGAACCGGCCTACGGTATCTGGAAAGATGAGGTTTGCTTTGGATTCCATCTGATGTTTATTCCGGGAGGCACCTATCATGCACTTAACCATGCTCTTCATTGCATCCGCTTCCTCCGTGAGCAGTTTCCTGAGCAATTTGAGTATGACTCACTTGAGCCGATTCTTCAGGATAATTTGCTTATGAGCTATGTTTTAGGTGAACTTGATTGGGAAATTACCGGTGAACACATTAAGACGGAGGAGCAAAAGTGGCTCCGCAAAGTGAAGAAATACATTCTTTATGGTAACTCACCTTGGCGTGTCAAATGATTAAAAATGGAGAAGAAAGTTATAAAAATATTGTTTGTTTGCCTTGGTAACATTTGCCGTAGCCCTATGGCGGAATTTATTATGAAGCACAAGGTCGCCGAACTCGGTTTAGCGGATAAATTTGAAATAGCATCTGCCGGTACGAGCGATGAAGAACGCGGCAATCCCGTTTATCCGCCTGCAAGAGAGATGCTCAAACGGCATGGCATTAGTTGTAAGGGAAAATTATCAAGCCAGATACTTCCTGAAGACTACGATTATTATGATCTTATAATCGGGATGGACTCTTCAAACATACTTGACATGCATATCGCTTTCGGTGATGATCCTGAAGGTAAAATCCGGCTTTTACTCAACTATACAAAGAATTCGCGCAATATCGCCGATCCTTGGTACACCGGTGATTTTCAGGCAACCTGGGATGATGTCAACGAGGGTTGCGATGCTCTTTTAGCTGACTTGGGCTTCATTTGATTTTCCTACAACCATAAAAAAGTGTTATATTCACAAATCAAAAAATTGTGAATTATGAGACTTTTATCAATTCTATCGGCTTTGCTTCTCTTTGCAGGGAGCACTTTTGCACAACCAACTGTTCCGGAAAAAACAGCTCTGACTCCTGCACAGGAGCATTTCTCGGATATGAGATTCGGCGTATTCATCCACTGGGGTATCTATAGTATGCTCGGACAGGGCGAATGGGTGATGCAAAACCAGGATCTTCACTGGCAGGAATATGAAAAACTGGCAAGTGGATTTTATCCTATTAATTTTGATGCAAAAGAATGGGTATCAGCAATTAAAGAGGCGGGAGCGCGCTATATCTGCATTACTTCGCGCCATCACGACGGTTTCTCAATGTGGAATACCGCTCAGTCAAAGTATAATATTGTGGATGCCACCCCTTTTGGACGCGATGTTCTCAAGGAACTTGCGCAGGAGTGCGAAAAACAGGGTATTCAACTCCATTTCTACTACTCCACTTTGGACTGGCGCAGGGATGATTATCCGCGCGGTCGCACCGGACTTGGATGTGGCAGGGGCCCTCAGCAACCCATTGACAACTATTTCAACTTCATGTATGCGCAGTTGACGGAATTGCTGACTCAATATGGTAAGATTGGTTGTATCTGGCTTGACGGCCATTGGGATCATGAAGAGGATCCGGTGGAGTTTGATTGGCGTTACGACACTCTCTATCCGCTGATTAAATCGCTCCAGAACGAGTGTCTTATTGGCAACAATCACCACCTCGATCCTTTTGAAGGTGAGGATATCCAGATATTCGAAAGGGATGTGCCGGGTGAAAATAAAATAGGGTTAATGCAGGGAGGAGTAAGTGATAATCTCCCTCTGGAGACTTGCCAGACGATGAATAACTCTTGGGGATACCGCATCAAGGATCAAAATTACACGAGTGCTCCCGAACTTATCCGTTATTTGGCCTATACTGCGGGCAGAAATGCCAACCTTCTGCTCAATGTCGGTCCTCAGCCTAATGGACGCATCCCTGCTGCTGCTCTTGAGAGGTTGGCAATAATGGGGGAGTGGCTCTCTAAAAATGGCGAGTCTATCTATGACACACGTGCCACTTTGGTTTCGCCACAGCCCTGGGGAGTGGTTACACACAGTAAATCTGTTACTAAGGATGGGTACCCTTCCGTTCTCTATCTCCACGTATTTCCGAATGATCTCGCTTCAAGTAAAAGCGGTGTGACAGTTGATGGCGGCATTCGCATCTTCGTCCCTTGTGATGGAATCCCGAAGGTTCGCAGCATTGTTTCGCTCGCTGACGGCACCTCAATTCCCTTCCGCCGCTGCCCCGAAGGCCTTTTTGTGACAATACCTGTAGCTATGCTTGAAGATACGCCGGATTGTGTTGTCAAGATTATGTTTTGAGCAAAAAGAGATTCGTCTTATAATAACTGAAAAGGGGCCGATTAAAAATAGTTTTAGCCAGCCCCTTTCTATTTTTTATCCTCACCCTCGCAACCCGTACTTCGCACCTATAACACTATTCCAAGTTTCAACATTCCTCCGGAGTTAATATCGCCATTGTGGTAGGGCTGGGTGAAAAATTTCAACCCAATCAAAAACCTTTCGGTAATTAAAAATGAGCCCTCTATAGTCAAATTATAACCGTAGGAATTGCGGTTTTCAAATCTATAATTGGTTTGAACCGGCACTCCATTCTTCCAAATTTGCGATGAAATGTAAGCGTCAGAAATATTGTAATATGTAAAGCCGGGGCCGAATCTGAAGTCGAATCGTCCGGTGTTCTTGAATGGCGAGAGAAAAACATTCAAATTGCCTTGAGTAAAAGAGGCTGTCTCGAAGACTCCACGATTACTGCGTCCTAAATTTAATGAAACTGAAGTTGAAAAATATTTGTTAAGCTTTACGTTTAACTCGTTTTCATAATTAAATGTTCTCATATCGCCTGTTCCCAACAATGAGAGACCTGCACCAAGTCTTACATCTACTTTGCGGACATTTTCTTGTCCAAACGCTTGTATGCTAAATAAAATAGCCAAAAGGGAAATAATGAGTTTAGTCTTCATTTTTAATATTTATTAAATATTAGAAACTGCGAAGGTAGTAATTAGTTGCCTTTATTAAAATCGTAATTAATTCCAATATAACCGAAAAGGCCATCACGAGTCGTTTTCCCTGCAAGATATCCCTTTGTCTTATATCCGATTTGAGTTAAAATATCGAATCCGTTAGCCACATTAAATTCCATAGTAGAACTCACGGCAATTCCCTTTCCAAAGAACCCATAGAAATCCTGTGACCAAAAATCCACCTGACCGATCAGATTAAACTTTTTTGTTTTGACTAAATCCGGCACAGAAAGACCAAGCCCGTTATTTTTAAAGGGGAAACCATATTTAAAATAGAGATTATAAAATCGGCCTGCTATTCTCAAATAATTATTAAAGTAGAGTTCAGGACCCAATATAGAAGTATTGAAAAAAGTCCCATATGACCAACTGAAGTTTTCATTACCAAAATAGTAGGGTCTTTTACCCTTCAACTCACTACCAAAAAAAGCTCCTGCCTGCCTGTAAAGATTGATATCCAGCAAATTCCAAACAACGGACAATATTCCGGCCTTGTTATAAAATTTTACCAAATCCTGATTTACACTGCCATCGGCGTTGAAAACTTGCCATCCTCCTTTCATCCAAATCATTTTAGTAAAATTCACGGGATCTCCACCCTCCAATTTCCAGGTTTCAGGGTCCTT
>CAZRBY010000022.1:14709-28699 GCA_964598495.1 uncultured Muribaculaceae bacterium | reverse complement strand
ACGGGTTGCAAATATAGAAACAAATTTTGGATTGACAAAAAAATACTCAAAAAAACGAGATTTTTTGCTTACCTTTGTTCTGAAATAAACAAATCATGAAAATGAAAAAATTGATACCTATTATATTAGCTTTAGTTGCATTTCTGGCGGCGTCAGGATCATCCTGCAATATGATGATGGACCTTCCGGATCTGGAAGTAAAGGATACCGTACTAATCTTGGAAAGCGTCGAAGGCTCAATAAAACGCACGATGCTACGAACCGCCTACGATTGGACAGTCACCGTGGACAGCGATGACGGTGAGCACTTTGACTGGCTGAGAATCTCTCACATGGCCGGACAACCCGGAGATATACCTCTCGCATTCACTGCTCTGAACACAAACAACACAAATGCAATAAGGAAAGCTTACGTAACCATATCAAACAAAAAGAAATCGGTTACGATTGAGGTTTCGCAACTGATAGATTGCATCACTTTTACCGACATCAATCTCAAGAAGAATCTGCTGTCTCGATACGACATCAACAAGGATGGGGAAATTTCCGATTACGAAATTAGGATTCTGAATACACTTGATTGTTCAAAAGGCAAAGCCAAATCGCTCAAGGACCTTTACGGATACTCCTTCATAAACATCAACTGCTCCGAGAATCTGATTGATTCTCTGGATATCAGCAAGTTTCCAAGACTCGTATCTGTTGACTGTCGGCGCAATATGATGAAATATTTTGCTGCAGGTTCATCCCACACCATTATGAAGATCGACTGCTCACACAACACCATCCACCATCTCGATGTCAGCAACTGCAGATCTCTCAGGGACCTGGAATTTTCATATAATGTACTGGATACCATAAACATCAGCAACACAAAACTTACCAGTTTTGATTGCACTATAGTAGGTCTGGGCACCGTAAAGCATCTCAATGCGAGCAATTGTACAGACCTCGAAGAGATTGACTGCAGATTCAACTCAATTTCGGAACTCAACGTTACCGGATGTATCTCCCTCAAAAAACTAATCTGTGGCTACAATAAGCTATCTTTTCTAAATATTTCCCAGAACAACATGCTCGAGGAACTTGATTGCAGCAATAACGAACTCGGAGACATTAACACCAGCCAGGCGACGTTTCTCAAACAGCTGGATATCAGCCGCAACAATATAAAATTTCTGGACTTACGCAAGAATACACTCCTCACTCACCTCTGGGCGATGAACAATCCTTTGGAAACGATTGAACTTTCCATTTTCCCATTAGTGACATTTATCTATTCCGAGGACACCACAAACAAGATAGAGTACAACCGCGAACCGACAATAGGCGGATATATCCTTTACTACTATTATAGGCCGGAAGTGTACGTAGATGGATCAATGGTTAACACCATTCACCAAATGTATGTTCTTCTCTGAAATCATCTTTAGCGCTTTAGCTAGCTGATCCGGGCAGGAAGTGGATTTTTTGCCACACGTGATACCTTCCAGTCTGCGAATTACCTCTTTGACTTTCATGCCCTCAACGAGAGCGGCGATGCCTTTGGCGTTGCCGTCGCAGCCCCTTGTGTACTGAAGGAACGTGATACGATTCTTACGGATATGGATTTCGATATTGACGGAACATACTCCTTCCGGCTTGACATGGACGATTCTCGTACCATCATCACCGGTTATATCTGAAATAATGCTCTGTGCACTGAGATTGTCCGACGTAAAGAAAAAAAATGCAATGGCAAAGAGAATTGTAAGTGCTTTTTTCATTGTTTTGAGATTGACGTGAATCAGAAAAGTTTGGGATAGTTGTCGTCCACCTGCTGCAGAATATGAGAAATAATGATGTCCCTGAAGAGAGTTGATTTTGAAGAAATTTTATATTTGCTGCAGTACTGCTCTATAAGAGACATCTCTCTTTCGTTAAAAAGTATCGTCTTCCTATGTCTGCGGATGAGTTCGTCACGCTCTTGTGCGATGATATCCGGAGATAATTTTTGCTTTTTGGATCTCTTTTTCACTTCTTCGGTAAAAATGTAGCGTCAAAGGTAACAATTTTTAAAAGAATTATGTTCCTTGTTAAAAAAGATTGGTATCTTTGCTGCACTTTATGAACAGGGATTTGTCTATATTTTCTTTTGATGGCGAGACTTTCAGAGTCCGAAGATAGACCTGTACGGCCCGGATCATGGGCTTTACGGGTTTCCATTAATTCCGGAGGGATGTCCCTCCCAAAATACTCTCTGTTTTATTTCAGTTTTTTCATTTACAATGGATATAAATGTAGTTGTGGCCGATGAGAGCCATATCCAATACGCTGAACGTATATGTGAGCTTGTCTATATTTCAGCACAGGAAAGAGGCACAGGCATAGCCAAGAGAACGCCCGAGTATATCTCAGCAAAAATGCTTTCGGGTAAGGCGGTTATTGCCATAGCAGAGGAGGGTGAACTTGCCGGCTTTTCCTATATCGAAACCTGGGGACACCAAAAATTCGTAGCCAATTCCGGCCTGATAGTGGCACATAAATTCCGCCAGACCGGTCTTGCGAGGCGTATCAAACAGAAGATTTTCGATCTTTCGAGAACCCTATACCCTGATGCTAAGATTTTCAGCATCACCACCGGATTAGCGGTAATGAAGATCAATTATGACCTGGGATTCCATCCGGTAACTTTTTCCGAACTCACCGATGATGAGGAGTTTTGGAAGGGTTGTAGCGGATGCCGCAATTTTGACATACTCCAGCGTAATAATTATAAAATGTGCCTCTGTACTGGTCTTCTATATGACCCTGCACAACATTCAGGCGACCACAAAAAACAACCATCAGAAAACTCTTAAAATCTATGAATAAAAAAGTCGTACTTGCATTTAGCGGTGGCCTGGACACCTCTTTCTGCGTTCCCTATCTCAGAAATGAAAAGAATTTTGAGGTTCATACCGTAATGGTCAATACCGGCGGTTTTTCCAAAGAGGAAGCAAAAACCATCGAAAAGAGGGCACTTGAACTTGGAGCCGCTTCTCACACTACTGTGGATGCCACGGAAACATACTACCGTAAAGGCATCAGATATCTGATTTTCGGGAATATTCTTAAAAACAACACATATCCCCTTTCAGTGAGTTCCGAACGTGTATTTCAGGCACTGGAAGTGCTGAAACATGTCAAAAAGATCGGTGCCGATGCGGTAGCGCACGGCAGCACGGGAGCAGGCAACGACCAGGTGCGCTTTGATATAGTATTCGAGATACTGGCGCCGGAAGTTGAGATTGTCGCCCCTATAAGGGAACTGGGTCTGAGCAGGAAAGAGGAGATTGATTATCTGCAGAAAAAGGGATTCAATTTTTCCTGGGAGAAATCCAGATACTCCATCAACCAGGGGCTCTGGGGGACCAGTATCGGCGGAGTGGAGACTCTTTCATCCCACGGCTACCTCCCTGAAGAGGCATATCCTGCGCAGGTAACTCGTGAGGGTAGCGAGATTGTAACCATCACCTTTGAGAAGGGTGAGCCGATGGCGCTCAACTCAGAGAAGATGAGTCCCGTGGAGGTTATCCGTAAACTCAGGGAAATAGCAGCTCCCTATGGTATTGGCCGCGATACCCACGTTGGAGACACGATTATCGGCATCAAGGGTAGAGTGGCATTTGAGGCGGCAGCACCCCTGATTATTATAAAGGGCCACCACCTCCTCGAGAAGCATGTACTCACAAAGGCGCAACTCTACTGGAAGGAGCAGCTCTCAGTATTCTACGGCCAAATGATGCACGAGGCACAATACCTTGATCAGGTGATGCGCAATATTGAAGTCTACCTTGAAGATACACAACGCGCGGTTACCGGCGAAGTGGAGGTGCGTCTTCAGCCCTACAATTTCCAGATACTGGGCTGCAAGAGTGATTTCGACCTTATGAACTCCAAATTCGGCGATTACGGTGAGGCCAACAAGTCCTTCACAGGCAGGGATGTAGTGGGGTTCACCAAGGTATTGGCCAATCCTCTCAAAATATATTATTCGATACACGATGAGGAGAGTATCCTCTAACAATATAAGTACAATGGGAAAAATTAAAGCAGCTATTGCTGGCGGCACAGGATATACTGCCGGTGAGTTGATTAGGATTCTGATCAACCACCCCGAGGTTGAAATCACCAATGTGATGAGCACCACGCAGGTTGGCGACCCGATTTCCAGCGTCCACAGAGATCTTTTCGGAGACTGCGATCTAAAATTCACCGACCATGTGGGAGAGCCCGATGTGCTATTCCTCTGTCTTGGACACGGCATTTCCCGTGAGTTTCTCTCCACCCATGCCATTTCCAAGAATTGCAGGGTTGTCGATCTGGGCAATGATTTCAGAATTGAGAGCGATTTTATGGAGAGGAAGTTTGTATATGGACTCTGCGAGATGAATAAGGAAAGTATCAGAGGTTGCTATTCCGTAGCCAATCCCGGCTGCTTTGCAACTGCCATAGAATTGGGCATCCTACCTCTTCTTGACAAAAAGATGGTATACGATGAAATCCACGTCCATGCCATTACCGGTTCTACCGGTGCCGGTAAAACACCTGTCGATACCACCCATTTCAGTTACAGGGACAACAACATTTCAGTCTACAAATCCTTCAGGCACCAGCATCTGTCGGAGATTGCAGAGGTTATCCACACGCTTGCAGGCAAAGATATCCGTGTCAATTTAGTGCCGATGAGGGGCAATTTCACAAGAGGCATATTTGCCAGTATCTACACACGTTGCGAATTGCCTGCTGAAGAAATAGCAGAAATCTACAAGGGTTATTACGAGAGTTCACCTTTCGTCCACGTATCGGATACTCCCATCAGTCTTAAAGAGGTGGTCAACACAAATAAAGGACTTCTCCACATTGCATCATACGACGGCTATATTCATATAACCTCCGTGATTGACAATCTGGTGAAAGGGGCATCCGGACAAGCTGTCCAGAATATGAACCTAATGCTCGGATATGATGAAAGCACCGGACTGAAACTTAAATCCACCACATTCTAACCATTAAGGGCAATTAATGTTGACACAAAAACAATTGGTATCTTTGTAGAAGCATTTAACCGACTAATTGAAACGAACTAAGTAAAAATAACCCATATGAAACATTTTACCTCAATACACGACATCATTTCCCTGGAAGATGTACTTACCAAGGCAAAATATGTCAAAGCAAATCCACTCGCGGACATTGAGTTGGGACGCAACAAAACCCTGCTTATGATCTTTTTCGACTCCAGCCTCCGTACAAGACTCAGCACGCAGAGGGCAGCCCTCAACCTTGGAATGAATGTAATAGTCCTCGACATCAATCAGGGCGCCTGGAAAATGGAGACTGAGAGAGGGGTGGTGATGAATGGTGACAAGCCCGAACACATACTCGAGGCTATTCCCGTCATGGGTTCTTATTGCGACATGATCGGAGTGAGGTCTTTCGCCAAATTCGAGAGCAAAGAGGCCGACTACAAAGAAAAACTCCTCAACCAGTTTATTCAATATTCCGGAAAACCGGTATTCAGCATGGAGGCTGCCACAAGGCATCCCCTTCAAACATTTGCAGATCTTATAACAATTGAGGAATATAAAAGAACAGAGAACCCCAAAATAGTTCTTACCTGGGCTCCACACCCCAAAGCCCTGCCACAGGCTGTAGCCAACTCATTTATTGAGTGGATCAATGCGAGGGGTTATGAGCTTGTCATCACACACCCCAAAGGCTACGAACTTGCCGATGAATTTATAGGAAATGCGAGGATAGAATATGATCAGGACAAGGCATTCGAAGGTGCAGACTTCATTTATGCCAAAAACTGGTCTGCATACAGGGACCCCAATTACGGAAAGGTATTGCATATGGATCACTCCTGGTGTGTAGACAGCAGGAAAATGGCACTTACAAACGATGCCTATTTCATGCATTGCCTTCCGGTAAGGCGCAATATGATAGTGACCGACGATGTGATTGAATCCCCTAACTCCATAGTCATCCCGCAAGCCGCGAACAGAGTAGTTTCCGCACAGGTAATAATTAAAGAACTTCTTCTCGGAATAAAATGAAAACCCTTCAAGTCATAAAGATAGGGGGCAACGTGGTCGATGACCCCGCTACCCTCGAACGTTTCCTTTATGATTTCAATAAAATAAAAGGAGCTAAATTGCTCATTCACGGAGGCGGAGTGATGGCCACCCAGATGGCGGAAAGACTCGGCATTGAGACTCGTATGCACAAAGGACGTCGCATCACAGATTTAGAAACGCTCAAGACAGTTACTATGGTCTATGCCGGATGGATTAACAAATCCATAGTCGCCGCCCTGCAAAGCAGAGGCTGCAATGCAATCGGCCTTTCCGGTGCTGATTGCAACATCGTGCCCGCTACAAGACGTTCACCGGAGCCGGTAGATTTCGGATATGTGGGGGATGTAGATCCCTCGAAGATTGGCAGCGAAGAGATTTCAGCCCTGCTTGAGAGAGAAATCTGCCCTGTTTTCTGTGCCATTACGCACGACGGGAAGGGTTCGCTCCTCAACACCAATGCAGACACAATGGCATCAAGTATTGCCATAGCGATGGCCGTCAGATATGATGTTCGTCTGGTATTCTGTCTCGAAAAGGATGGAGTACTTCTGAATAAGGATGATGCATCCTCCATTGTTCCAAAGATAACAGAGAAGCATTTTGCCCAACTGCTTGAAGAGGGAATCATTGAAGGAGGAATGATTCCCAAACTTGAAAATGCATTTGCAGCCATAGACAACGGAGTAACTGAAGTGGTCATAAAACATGCACGCAATCTTGACAATGATAGGGGTACAACCCTCGTAAAATAAAATATAATGGAGAGTATCGGCAGATATTGCGAAGAGGCGCTTTTATTCCTCGAAAAAATAACTACGATTCCTTCGCTCTCATTCGAAGAGACGCGCAGAGCTGAGTTTATCGTACAATATCTAATGGAGAGATCTCTCGAACCCGAACTTGTAGGCAACAACATCATAGTACGCCTTCCCGATTCTTCCGACAACCGTCCCGTGCTGATGCTAAACAGTCATATTGACACCATTAAACCCTCCGAACTCTACACTTTCGATCCCTTCAATCCCCCTCTGGAGAATGAGCGGATACTCGGAGTCGGAAGCAATGATGCAGGGGGCAGCGTCACCTCTCTGCTCCATACATTTCTCTATTTTGCGGAGCACAAAGAGCATCTGAAATCCCTAAAAGTGGAGCCGATATTGGTACTCACCGCTGAAGAAGAGCGCTCCGGCCCTGACGGTATGCACAGGATAAGCGCTGAGATGCCGGATCTTGCGGATATGGCGATTGTAGGCGAGCCTACAGGTATGCGCGCAGCTGTAGCTGAAAGGGGATTGCTGGTGATAGATGCTACTGCAAAAGGAGTAAGCGGCCATGCAGCTTGCAATGATGGCGAAAACGCAATCCTCATCGCCCTCGATGACATTTCAATCCTCAGGAACTTTGTCTTTGAGAAAATTTCCCCCACTATGGGAACCACCAATCTAAATGTAACCCAAATCAATGCCGGCACAGCACACAATGTAATTCCGGACGAATGTTCTTTTGTGGTGGACATCAGACCGACTGATGCATATACCAATCCGGAAATAATGGAAATCCTTCAAAAAAGCCTCCGGAGTACTCTTAAAGCACGCAATCTCACCAACCGCTCATCCGCCACACCAATTGGTCATCCGCTTCTGGACGCAGCTGAGAGATGCTCTTTAGAAAAATTCATCTCCCTCACCACTTCAGATTGGATGCGACTAAAAATCCCGGCAATAAAAATGGGACCCGGGGAGTCTTCACGTTCACACAAAGCAGACGAATATATCCTCAAAGAGGAAATATGTCATGCCATACCCACATACATAAAATTCATAACCAATCTGAAATGAGCACTCTTTGGAACAAAGGCACATCCGCCACAGAAATTGTTGAAAAATTTACAGTAGGTAACGACAATATCCTCGACCTTCGTCTCGCAAAATATGACGTAATTGGCTCCAAAACCCACGTTGCGATGCTTGTTTCCATCGGACTTTTTGAAAAAGAGGAAGAGGCCATACTCACTCGGGAGCTGGACAAAATCCTCACTGAAATAGAAAAAGGCCGATTTGTCATCGAAGAGGGAGTTGAAGATATCCACTCGCAGGTGGAACTGATACTTACCCGCAGAGTTGGAGATATCGGCAAGAAAATCCATTCCGGACGCTCCCGCAACGACCAGGTGCTTGTGGACCTCAAACTCTATTTCAAGGATGAGGCACTCCTGATCAGGGATGAAATTCGTAGCCTTTTTGACACGCTTATCAAACTGAGTACAAAATATTCCAATGTGTTGCTCCCCGGCTACACGCACGGGCAGATTGCTATGCCATCATCTTTCGGAATGTGGCTCGGTGCTTATGCAGAAACACTTGTGGATGATATGACAATGGTAGCTGCCGCATACAGAATAACAGACCAGAACCCTCTAGGCTCAGCAGCCGGATATGGCTCTTCATTCCCTCTTGATAGGGAACAGACCACCCGTCTGCTCGGATTTAGAACATTACATTTCAACTCCATCGCGGCACAGATGGGCCGCGGCAAATGCGAAAAAGCATTCGGTTACGCCCTCGCAGCCATAGCTTCCACACTAAACAAACTTGCTTCAGACTGCTGTCAATTTATGAGCGGTAATTATGGCTTTATCTCATTTCCGGATGAACTCACTACCGGCTCGAGCATAATGCCTCACAAGAAAAACCCGGATGTATGGGAACTTATCAGAGCCAGGAGCAATCGTCTCCAGAGTGTTCCAAATGAGATTTCCCTCCTATGCACCAATATGCCTCATGGCTACCATAGGGATTTCCAGCTGCTCAAGGATATCCTCTTCCCTGCTATCGAGACTACCCACAGCATCATAAAAATGACACAATATATGCTGGAAAATATGCGGGTGAATGAGAAAATTCTGGAAGACCCCAGGTATGACTACCTCTTCACCGTGGAAGAGGTCAACAAACGAGTACTCGCGGGTGTACCCTTCAGGGATGCCTATAAAAGTGTCGGCATTGAGTTAAACAACCATACCTTTGCTGCCGAAATCTCAAAAGAATATGACAGCGTTGAAAAACTAAACCATACCCATATCGGAAGTCTTGGCAATCTCTGCAACGAGAGAATTGCCGCCAAGATGAATGATATAATGAGGGAATTTTAGTCCAGAGGATCGCCTTTGCGGTCAAACCATCTGGTCTGAATAATGGAGTAGTCGGAATCGCCTACAACTTTGATACTACAACCGTACTTCCTTGCCCATTTGTAACGAAGACTCAACAATCCTTTGGTAAGATATGCTTCGAGGATAGGGCTTGTTCGAAGTATAAACCCTTTAATCTTTTTCTCCTTTACATAGAAAGCGAGCTCTCTCTCGAGAGTTTCATCTATAAGAAGCGTCGGGCCGATCTTGCCTGTACCGTGGCAGGTAGGACATACCTCCGCCGTATTGATTTCTTTGGTAGGACGCACCCTTTGACGGGTAATCTGCATCAGCCCAAATCTGGTCAGGGGAAGTATTGTATGTTTCGCCCTATCCGAAGCCATAACCTCGGTCATATGTTTGTAGAGAAGATTCTTGTGCTCACTGCTGTCCATATCGATAAAGTCGATGACAACAATGCCTCCCATATCTCTAAGACGGATCTGGCGAGCAATCTCATCGGCAGCGTTGATGTTCACATCATAAGAGTTGTTTTCCTGCTCCTTGTTTTTGGTTCGGATGCCGCTGTTAACATCAATTACATGCAGTGCCTCGGTATGCTCAATGATAAGGTATGCACCTTGACGAAGGGAAACTATTTTGCCGAAAGCCGCTTTGATCTGCCTTGTAACCTCAAAGTAGTCAAATATGGGCTCTGAACCCTTGTAAAGTTTGACTATCTTTTCTTGCTCCGGAGCAATGAGTGAAACATAGTCGCAAACCTCTTCATAGATACTCTCGTCATTGACATAGATGTTGGAAAAGGAATCGTTAAGCAGGTCACGAAGTATGGTAGTGGTTCTGCTGTTCTCAGTAAAAAGGAGCTGTGTGGATTTTGATCTGGCTATTTTTGGCCAGGAGTCCTCCCATTTTTTTATGAGTGACCTGAGTTCCGCATCCAGAACGGCCGCTTTTTTGCCTTCTGCAGCAGTCCTGATAATGACACCATAATTGCGGGGAAGAATACTATAGACCAGGCGCTCAAGACGGCGTTTTTCGTCATTGGATTTGATTTTCTGAGAGACACTGACCTTATCGGCAAATGGCAGGAGTACCATATTGCGTCCTGCAATGGAAATTTCAGCAGTCAGCCTCGAACCCTTGGTGGAAATGGGCTCTTTGACTATCTGAACTACTATGGGTTGTCCGGGAGAGAGAAACCTCTCGATTTTACCCTCTTTTTCAAGAATCTCGTCAATCTTCACACCGGAGAAGAATGACTTGAAATTCTTGTTTAGATTGATCTGGCGCGTAAAGTAGTCGAATGCCTTGAAACTGAACCCAAGGTCGAGATAGTGGAGGAAAGCATCTTTCTCATCTCCTATATCAACAAACGCCGCATTTAGTGCAGGCAGGAGCTTCTTGACCTTGCCGAGATATACATCTCCGACATTGTAGCTTTTGCCTCCGTGCGCCTCCTTGTTGAGTTCCATCAGACGGTGATTCTCCATCAACGCAATGGAAATCTCTGTCTGCTTAACATCAATTATAAGATCTCTCTCCATCGAAAAAAACTTACTTTATAAAAGACAATAATCTGAAGCGGGCCGCAGATTGCTCGCGAAACCACTTCAGATTATATAGTCAGGCCAAAATCAGCAGCAAATTATTTCTTCTTGTGTCTGTTCTTGCGCAAACGTTTTTTACGTTTGTGCGTGGCCATTTTATGTCTCTTTCTTTTCTTACCGCTTGGCATAATAGTATCTATTTTATCAAATTATTTTGCGTTTTTTACCTTATCGACAAAAACTTTTGCGGGCTTGAATGAAGGGATTTTGTGAGCCGGAATAACAATGGTGGTGTTTTTTGAAATGTTGCGAGCGGTCTTCTCTGCACGTTCCTTTACGATGAAACTGCCAAAACCGCGAAGATAAACATTGTCGCCTTTTTCAAGTGACTCTTTAACGCTATCCATGAAGCACTCTATCACTTTCTGTACTGCGATTTTTTCAAAACCTGTAGCCTTTGCAACGTCGTTGACTATGTCTGCTTTTGTCATAACAATTTAATATTTAATGGTTCATAATTCCTAATTGGGGTTGCAAAATTAAAGTTAATTTTTTAATATTCAAAAAGTAATGTGTTTTTTTTCGTTTTTAAGTTTGGCATAATGATTGACTAATATAAGGGTGGCACCTGAAATGGTATAAAAACGGTTTATTTGAGTTTTATTACTGACATTTTGACACATGAAAGATATATTTGACAACATTTTCTCAGCAAACTCACCGGAAGTGAACATTATCCCTGTGATGAACATCGATAATATACAGAGTCTCAAAGAGAGTGAGATGCCTCCTGTCTTGCCGATATTGACACTCAGGAATGCCATTCTTTTCCCTGAGACTGTAATACCGGTTACCATAGGCAGAGAGAAATCAATCCGTCTGATTAACGAATCATACAAATCCAACCGTTTGATCGGAGTTGTCACTCAGATTGATGCAAAAGTGGAAGATCCCCAGCCTGATGAGCTGTTCGAAGTGGGAACCCTGGGCAAAATCATTAAAATCATCGAGATGCCCGACAAGACAATAACCGCTATCGTTCAGGGTCTCCGCAGATTCAAGATTGAGCAGATAAATATCACTGCACCCTATCTTATGGCGCAGGTGACCTACCTTGATGATATAGTTCCCGACAAGAACGACAACGATATGGATGCTATAACCGACAGTATCAAGGATGCTGCACTTCATATCATAAGACTCTCCCCAAACCTTCCTTCGGAGGCGGGATTCGCCATAAAGAATCTGGAAGGGTACGAGTTCCTCATCAATTTCATTGCCTCAAGCATAGATATTGACAACATCGTCGACAAAGTCGAATTGCTCCGTCTCGCATCACTCAAGGAGAGGGCACTCAAACTGCTTGAACTGCTAAACCGCCAGATTGAAATTCTAAAGATCAAGGATGACATCCAGAGGAAGGTAAAAAGCGAGATAGACCAGCAGCAGAGAGAGTACTATCTGAGCAACCAGCTCAAGACCATTCAAGAAGAGCTGGGCATCGGTTCCGATCAGCATGACTTTTCCCAGTTGAGGGAGAAGGCGGCCAACAAAAAATGGCCTCAGTATGCTGCGGACGCATTTGAAAAAGAGCTTAAAAAACTGGAAAACACCAACCCGAGTTCACCTGACTTCAATATACAGTATTCTTATGTGGAGTTTCTGACCGACCTCCCTTGGGATGAGGGTACAGAGGATAATCTGGATATGAAAAATGCACAGAAAATCCTCGACGAGGACCATTACGGTCTTGAAAAGGTCAAGGAGAGAATCATTGAATACCTTGCCGTACTCAAGCTCAAAGGTGATATGAAATCCCCCATAATCTGCCTTCACGGGCCTCCCGGCGTGGGTAAAACCTCTCTCGGCAAATCTGTGGCACGTACCCTTGGCAGAAAATACGGAAGAATATCTCTCGGAGGACTCCATGACGAATCCGAAATCAGAGGGCACAGGAGGACATATATCGGTGCAATGCCCGGTCGAATAATCCAAACCATCAAAAGGGCCGGCAGTTGCAATCCTGTGATAGTACTGGATGAAATTGACAAGGTTGGAGACAACTTCAGAGGCGACCCCGCATCAGCACTGCTCGAAGTACTCGACCCTGAACAGAATACCGCATTCCACGACAATTATCTCGATATCGACTACGATCTCTCGAGGGTGCTTTTCATCACTACTGCTAATAACGTAACTACCATACATCCGGCGCTCCGCGACAGAATGGAGCTCATCAATGTCTCCGGCTATCTCGCACAGGAGAAGGTAGCCATTGCGGAAGGATATCTTATCCCCAAACAGATTGAAGCCCACGGCCTCAAAAAAGAGGACATGCAGCTCTCAAGAGAGGCGATAGACACTATTATAGATTGCTACACGCGTGAGTCGGGAGTAAGAGGCCTTGACAAGCAGATTGCCAAGATAGCACGTATTACTGCCAAGAAGATAGCCCTTGAAGAGGAGCTTAAGCCGGTACTCAACGGCAACGATATCAGAGATTACCTCGGATTGCCAACCAACCAGCCCGGCATACAGGAGGGTAACGAAGCTCCCGGAGTGGTTACCGGACTTGCCTGGACTGAGATGGGTGGCGACATTCTCTTTGTAGAGTGCAGCCTGAGCGAAGGTAAGGGAGTTCTCTCCACCACCGGCAATCTCGGAGATGTGATGAAAGAGTCGGCAACGATAGCACTCCAATATCTGAAGGCCCACCCCGAACTCTCGGGAGTTGACGGGAAGAGTTTCTATAAAAAGGATTTCCACATTCACGTACCTGAAGGAGCCATCCCTAAGGACGGTCCCTCGGCAGGCATTACTATGGTAACTGCAATTGCTTCTGCGCTACGCGGAAAGAGTATCCGTAGCGGCATAGCAATGACAGGTGAAATCACTCTGAGAGGCAAGGTCCTCCCCGTGGGAGGCATAAAGGAGAAAATCCTTGCGGCAAAAAGGGCCGGAGTCAAAACAATAGTCCTCTCTTATGAGAATGAGAAGGATATCAAGGAGATCAAAGAGATCTACATAGAGGGCCTCGAATTCAAATATGTGAAAACGATTGATGAGGTTGTCAATTACGTCTTTTCAGAAAAATAATTATGGATGTAAAGATTGAAAGCAGCTGGAAAGAGGCTCTGAGTGAGGAATTTAAAAAGCCCTATTTTGCCTCTCTCGTGGAGACCCTCCGT
>CAZRBY010000022.1:0-14699 GCA_964598495.1 uncultured Muribaculaceae bacterium | reverse complement strand
AAAGCGACAGGGACGGATAATATATCCTCCCGGACCCAAGATTTTCAATGCTTTCGATCTTACGCCCATAAATAAGGTAAAGGTTGTAATCCTTGGCCAGGACCCCTATCATGGACCAGGACAGGCTCACGGCCTCTCCTTTTCAGTGCCGCACGGAGTTCAGCCGCCCCCTTCCCTGCTCAATATTTACAAGGAGATAGAAAATGATCTGGGCATCACACTCCAAAAGGATGGCTCTCTTGAGGGATGGGCACGTCAGGGGGTTTTCCTTCTCAACGCAGTGCTTACCGTAAGAGCCTCTGAAGCTGCCTCACACGGCAACATAGGATGGATGGAGTTTACCGATGCCGTCATCCGCATCCTTTCTCAGGAACGCGAAAATATTGTTTTTCTGCTCTGGGGTAATTTTGCAAGGAGCAAAAAGGATCTGATCGACACTTCCAAACACTTTGTATTTGAAGCGGCACACCCTTCGCCTCTCGCAAGGGGAGCTTTTTTCGGATGCAGACATTTCTCCATGACAAACGAGGCACTTGTAAGCCGCGGGCTCTCCCCCATTGACTGGAGCTTGTAATAAGTTTTTGAAATCTTGTTTTTTAGATATAACTTCGCAGCGTAATTTCTGATATGAAAAATATGAGACTTGCACTTTTTCCGGGCTCTTTTGATCCATTTACGATGGGACATCTGGATGTATTGAAATCCGCACTGAAACTTTTTGACAAAGTCATCGTGGCAGTTGGATACAACAGTTCCAAAGGAGGACTCTTTTCCCCTGAAGCCAGAGTCGAGATGATAAAGAAGGCCATCGGAGATATGGAACGCGTAGAAGTAGACTCATACACCGGCCTCACTGTGGATTACTGCAGAAAAAGAGGCGCAGTATGCATCATAAGGGGTTTGAGAACCACCACCGATTTCGAACTTGAAAGCGTTATCGCCCAGGCCAACCGCAAAATGGCACCGGAGATTTCCAGCATCTTCATCCCTGCCGGACACGAATATTCATTTATCTCCTCGACAGTAGTCAGAGACGTTCTCATGAACGGCGGAGATGCCAAATGTTTTTTGCCGCCCGGCATTGACATCAACGATTACATTCACAAATAGTATTCTATACAGGTATGAAACTAAGGGTATTATCTTTGGTTTTCGTCCTGGTCATCGGAATCTTTTCCACATCGGGCCAGAACACGGCCAAACTCCACAAAGGCATCGAAGAATACTTCGATAGTCTGATCTATTATCCCACCGACACCATAACATCCAGGATTGATCGCCTGATAACCGCCCTTCCGGACAAAAAAGAGCAGGCTAAAGTTGCCGGAGCTGCATTTGACTATTTTTATGGTTCTCCGGTGATGGGGATGGAGGCGGTTTCACTCCACATTGCAGACAACTGGTTTCTCAATGGAAAACTCGAATGGGCCAACCCTGAAAGTTGGCATCTGCTCTATACTTTTGCGGAATTCAACCGATCGTCAATGATCGGATGTGATGCTCCTGAGCTCATTCTCGAGAGCATTGATGGCTATATGATGAACATACTCAAAGGTGACTGCCAGTGGAAGATACTCTATTTCTACGATGACAAATGCGCTACCTGCAAGGAAGAAACTCCACAACTGGCCAGATTTGCGAAAGAGTATTCCGGCCCGAGAGTTACCATATTTGCAGTCTACACACAGGATAACCGCGAAGAATGGGAAGAGTATGTGAAGCTGATTTTCGGGGATATTGCCAATCCTTATGTCACTATTCTTCATCTATGGGATCCCGAAGTAAGCAGTTCGTATCACATGAAATATGGAGTGCTGACAACTCCATCAATGTTTCTCATCGACAGATTCAATATCATAACCGGCCGCAAACTCAACTGTGAAGCGCTGTGCCGTCTTCTGGATGTCAAATTGAATGAGAGCAATGAGTTCAGGAAACTCTTCAACAATATATTCTCATCAATGGAGCCTGTAGATAAAGATGTAATAGACCAGGTTGCGGAAACTTTTTTCCGAAGGACGGAATCGGATTCGACGCTTTATCGCGAAACATTTCACGAACTCTATTCTTTCTTAAAAAACACCCCCGGGGCGGCTTTCCAGCAGGGAGCTCTTGACATCGGGCATAACTACATACTCGAAAAAAAGGAATACTGGCCTATGGAGTATCTGAACAACATTTCCCGCGACATCAGACTCTCATCCACCAATCTCCCCGGAGAAAAGGCTTCCGATCTTTTCCTCACAGATAGTAAAGGACGAGAACGCCGACTGCTTAAAGGCTGCTCAAGATACACAATCCTTTGGTTTTATCTGATTTCTTGTGAAGAATGTCATAAAGAAGCGCTTGCTCTGGCTGAAAAAGAAAAATATCTCAGAAAAAAAGGAGTTAAGGTAAAATCCGTTTATGTAGGTGGGGATGAGGAATCCTGGCGTGATTTTCAGAAGAGAAACCCGAAAAAATGGGTATATTTGTGGAATAAAACCGGGGAATCCGGACTTGATTCACTTTATGATGTTCGTACGGTACCGCAGATTTACCTGCTTGACAGAAAAAAACGCGTTATAGGCAGAGAACTGGGAGCGGAACATCTTTTCGAATTATTGGACACATTATGATTGCAGGCAAGTACAAAGAGTTTTATGACAGGCTCAAAAACTTCATTCCTGAGAAGAGGATGCTCCACGATGCCCTCAGTACATTGGCATTCGGAACGGATGCTTCATTTTACAGACTAATTCCCAAACTGGTAATCAAGGCAAACAGCGAGGATGAAATAGCTGCCATACTCACCAATGCCAACGACATGGGACTTGCGGTAACATTTAGGGCCGCAGGCACTTCACTCTCCGGACAGGCCATCAGCGACTCTATCCTCGTCGTAGCATCCCACGGATGGAAAGAGCATAAAATCCTCGATCACGGACTTAAAATACGCCTCCAACCAGGTATCAGGGGCTCCATCGCCAACCGCTACCTTGCACCTTACGGACGTAAAATAGGTCCCGACCCCGCATCCATAGATGCCGCAATGATAGGTGGCATCGCAGCCAACAATGCCAGCGGAATGTGCTGCGGCACATCGGAAAACTCCTACAAAACCCTGGCTGACATCCGCATCATACTCCCCGACGGCACTCTCCTCGACACCGCCGACGAAGCTTCCGTACGTAGTTTCAAGGAGAGTCATAAGGAGTTGCTCGGATCCCTGGAAAGAATCTCCGCCGACATAGCAGCCGATAATGAGCTAAAAGAACGCATAATAAAGAAATATAAAATTAAAAACACCACCGGCTACTCGCTAAATGCCTTTACGGACTATAGTGACGGTATAGATATTCTCAAGCATCTCATAATAGGATCGGAAGGCACGCTCGCCTTCATCTCCTCCGTAACCTATAATACAGTCATTGAACACCCGAACAAAGCCCTTGCAATGGTGGTCTTCACCTCCATCAAGGATGCCTGCACTGCAGCACAGATTCTCAAGAAACAGAAGGTGTCGGCGGTCGAGCTCATTGACAGGACAGGTGTGCGCTCAGCCGACCGGACACCCGGTATTCCTGAGTACCTCAAGACTATAGGAGAAGAGAGCTGTATATTGCTGATCGAGACAAGAGCCGCATCTGCAGAGGAACTTAAGACCAATATAGAGGCGATCACCGCTTCCATAAGTCACATTGTCACCGAACTTCCCTACAGTTTCAGTACCGATGCCAAAGAGCAGGCAATGCTTTGGAAAATCCGCAAGGAGATACTTCCCACAGTAGCAGGATTGAGAAAATCCGGCACCACAGCCATCATTGAGGATGTCTGCTTCCCTATCGACAAACTGGCTGAAGCCACAATGCAACTGAGGCAGATTTTTGAACGGAATGGCTATGCTGATGCCGTTATATTCGGGCACGCTCTGGAGGGCAATCTACACTTCATGTTCAATCAGGATTTTTCCTCAGAAAAGGAAGTAGACAAATACCGCATTTTCATGGAAGATATTGCCAATATGGTAGTTTCCAAATATGACGGCTCACTCAAGGCAGAACATGGTACCGGACGCAATATGGCTCCTTTTGTGGAGCTGGAGTGGGGACGCGAGGCCTACAGACTTATGAAGGAGATTAAGGATATATTTGATCCCAAAGGTATCCTCAATCCCGGAGTAATAATTAATGCCGATCCCAAAGCACATATCAGCAACCTCAAGCCTATCCCCTCTACACGACCCGTCGTTGACAAATGTATGGAGTGCGGATTCTGTGAAGACCACTGTGTAGCAGAAGGACTCACACTTTCGCCCCGCCAGAGGATTACCGTATTTCGCGAACTTGAACGTCTGAAGTGCACCGGAGAGGAGCCTCACCGTGCCGCCGAAATAGCAAAACTCTACCGCTATGCAGGAGAACGAACCTGCGCTACCGACTCTCTTTGCTACCTACATTGCCCTGTAAAAGCCGATACCGGCAAACTCATCAAAGAGATAAGACACGAAAGCCATTCACCCAAAGGTGAAAAGAGGGCTCTAAAGATAGCAGGATATATGGGTAGCATCACAGCCTTTATGCGCTGCGGACTCAAATTGCTCCATGGTTTGCGACTTATATTAGGTAAAAAACTTTTCGGCTCCATTGCAAGAGGACTTAGAACTGTCACATTCAAACTGATTCCATTATGGAATGAACATATGCCTACAGGTGCAAACAAGATCAAAAAGCGTACATTCCCCGAGAAAGAGCTCAAAGTGGTCTATTTCCCCTCCTGCATCACCAGAAGTATGGGCACATCGAAGAGTTACAGCAAGGAAAAAGAGATCACCCGCATGACTGAAGCCTTGCTTACCGCTGCCGGATACCAGATCATCTATCCCGAAAATATGGATAAACTCTGCTGTGGAATGCTCTTCTCCAGCAAAGGCTATGTGGAAGCGGGCAAAAAGGCCTCCGATGAACTTAAAGCTGCCCTTCTTAAAGCTTCCGGTAATGGAAAATATCCGGTTCTGTGTGATATGAGCCCCTGTCTTTACACGATGCGCACCAATATGGAGGATGAACTCAAACTCTATGAACCGGCGGAATTTATAGACAAATATCTGCTTGACCGCCTTGAATTGAAGCCCGTGGATGAAAAAGTAGCGATTTTTGCAGTATGTTCCGCAAAGAATATGGAAGTGGAATCACACCTGGAGAATGTAGCGCGCAAATGCGCACGTGAGGTTGTGGTGATGGATTCCAATTGCTGCGGCTTTGCAGGTGACAGAGGATTCTTCTTTCCTGAACTTAATGAGCACGGATTGAGGGACCTCAAAAGACAAAGCGAAGGGTGCGATCACGGCTATGCTACCAGCCGCACCTGTGAAATCGGTCTTTCACGCCACAGCGGCATAGAGTTCAAATCAATCATTTACCTTGTTGCAAAGGCGGCAGGAGTGGATACAGGCAAATAAAAATTGAAGAATATGTTCAGCAGTCTCTCGGATTATGTAAAATTTCTGGAAGCCAAAGGAGAACTTATCCGCATCAAGGAGTTCGTGGATCCCGTATTGGAGATTGCTGAAGTAACCGACCGTGTCAGCAAAATGCCGGGCGGAGGAAAAGCCCTCCTCTTTGAAAATACCGGTACAAGGTATCCCGTTCTGACCAATATGATGGGCTCAGAAAAGCGTATTCTATACACTCTCGGAGCCGATTCATTCGAAGATATTCAGCAGAAATTTGAAAATATCATAAATCAGGTACTCAAAGAAAAGAGTACTCTGATGGAAAAACTAAAGATGTTTCCCCTGCTCAGAGAGGCATCACGATGGCTTCCGGTAAATCACAGGAGATCCGCTCCCTGCCAGGAGGTGGTAAAGTACAATGCAAGTTTGAGCGACCTGCCGATACTCAAGTGCTGGCCGCAGGATGGCGGCAGATTTATCACCCTTCCCCTTGTTCATACCGTCAGTCCCGTCACCGGACAGCGCAATGTCGGAATGTACAGGATGCAGGTATTTAACGACAACACCACCGGAATGCACTGGCACAAGCACAAAACCGGCGCAAAACATCTTTCAGAGTCCGGGCACAGACTTCCTGTAGCCATCTGCCTCGGAGGAGATCCCGTCTATACCTATTGCGCCACCGCTCCCCTTCCGGAAGGGATTGACGAGTATCTGCTCGCCGGATTTCTGCGGGGCAAACCGGTGGAGATGGTGGAGTGTTTTACCCAAAAAATCAAGGTCCCCGCAGATTGCGATTTTGTGATTGAGGGCTATGTACAAAAAAGTGAGCCGCTTGTCATAGAGGGGCCTTTCGGTGACCATACGGGATTCTATTCGCTTGAGGATTATTATCCGCAGTTCCACGTTACCTGCATTTCCCACCGGAAGGACGCTATATATCCTGCAACGATTGTCGGAGTTCCCCCGCAGGAGGACAGGTTTATCGCTTTAGCGACAGAGAAGATATTTTTGGCCCCTATCAAATTTGCGATTTCTCCCGAAATAGAGGACCTCTACCTGCCTGAGGAGGGTGTGGGGCACAATTTCGCTGTTGTTAAAATAAGAAAGAGTTATTATGGTCAAGCCTTCAAGGTGGCCAATGCATTGTGGGGAGCCGGTCAGATGATGTTCAATAAGTTTCTGATTGTGGTGGATGAAGATATTGACATCCGCGACCACAATGCGCTCAAGGAGACTATTTGCAAACATTATTTTCCGGAAACCGATACTTTGGTGAGTAAAGGACCTCTGGATATTCTCGACCATACTGCCCCCAGAGTTGGATTTGGCGGCAAACTTGGTATCGACGCCACTACCAAAGAGTACAGTCGCAAGGAACCTTCAGAGTTAGATCAGCTCATCAGAATCACATTTGATAAAGATGAAGAAGATAGTAGCGAGTATCGCAAATTGTGGCTACTCGGTGCCAACTGTGATGCAGAACGCGATTCTGTCATCAAAAATGGAATTCTACATCTCGATGCCACCTCCAAAAAAGGAATGAAAGGCTTTGACCGCGAATGGCCCGATATCGTCACCTCGGCCGAGGAAACCAAAGCCAGAATCGACTCCATATGGGAATCGATTAGTTCTGAGTTCTGAGTATTGAGTTGGGGATTATTCCGGGATATTATTCGTTTATCGTTTAAACACATTTCAAATAACATGAGCTACGAAAATGCAAAAATTTTCTCCGCTTCATGTTATTTAATGTTAAGTATAAAGTAGTGCGGAGTATGAGTTACGAGGTTGAGGATTGGGGATCTTCAGCGAGAGGTAGCTAACGACTAATGGCCAACAGCCATCAGCTAACGGCTCACCTCGGCCACCAAATCATATTCGTCGGCATTTAGAATTTTTACCGAAACAAAATTTCCGACGGGATTTTTTTCTTGGAATAATTTATCAATACCGGAAGCTCCGATGAGGATTTCCCCATCCACCTCGGGGGATTCATTCTTACTTCGTCCCACGTAGACTCCATCCGAGAAAGAATCCACGATAACCCACTCTCGCGAGCCGATACGCGACCTATTGTACTCTAACGAGATTGCGGACTGAAGTTCCATCAAACGCTCGTAGCGCTCCTGTTTAACTTTGCGGCTAACACTATCCTTGTAGTTGAGCGCACCGAAGGTCCCCTCCTCCTCCGAATAAACAAATGCTCCAAGACGCTCGAAACGGCTCTCGCGCACAAAGTCGAGCAAATCTTCAAATTCACGTTTACTTTCTCCCGGATGACCGACAAGCATAGTGGTACGTAGGACCACTCCGGGTACCATTCTACGCATCTTTTCAATCAAAGCGCGGGTCCGGCGACCATCAACCGAGCGCCTCATCATTTTCAGCACCTTGTCCGAAGAGTGCTGAAGCGGGATATCGATATACTTGCAGATTTTGGGATTATCCGCCATCAGACGAAGCACATCATCCGGAAAACCTGCCGGATAAGAGTAATGGAGCCGGATCCACTCTATACCGTCTATTAGGGATAATTTCTCCAAAAGGGTTGCAAGAGTGCGCTTTCGGTAGAGATCGAGCCCGTAGTAGGTAGTATCCTGAGCCACCACTATCAGCTCCTTAACCCCCATTTGCGCCAGATTACGAGCCTCTGCCAGCACTTCCTCTTCCGGTACTGAGCAATGGGGACCGCGAATCATAGGGATTGCACAATAGGAGCAGCTGCGATCACATCCTTCGGAAATTTTCAAATATGCATAGTGAGAAGGTGTAGTCAAAATCCTCTGTTGCTGTAGTTCTGAGTCGTATTTCGCCCCAAGAACAGAGAGAAGAATTTCAAAATCAGAAACTCCGAAAAATCCATCAACCTCCGGTATCATCTCCACGAGAGTCTCCATGTAGCGCTGCGAAAGGCATCCGAAAACAAATACCCTGCGGGCCAAACCCCGATTCTTCGCATCCACCGCCTTGAATATGGTCTCAATGGACTCCTCCTTGGCATCTTTTATAAAGCCGCAGGTATTGATCACGATACTGTCCAAGGGTTCTGCAGAAAGATCGGCATTCTCCGGTACCAGTGTGTAGCCCGATACGGAAAGTTGTTTCATAAGATGTTCCGAGTCCACCCTGTTTTTGGAGCAGCCCAGCGAGATGAATTGGAGTTTTTTCATTGATTACGCCTCATCGGCGGAAGTTTACTCTGAGGTGGCCTCTTCTGTTTCTGCCTCCTCCCCTTCCTCTTCAACAAAATCGAGAGAGGCAAATTGCTGGAGCAGATTATACCACTCAAGCACTTTCTTCATATGTGAAACATAGAAACGTTCCTCATCATATTCGGGAAGTACCTCTTTGAAAAATGCCTTGATCTTTTTGGGATCTTCCTTGGAGCTCATGGCAGGACCGTTATTAAGTTTTTGCGCCATGCCGGTGAATATCTCTTTGAGGGAAACATCTTCAGTTGTGGTATATACTGAAATATCCGCCATTGAGGAGACTTTGGCGGATGATCCGAATGTAGTCCTCTGTTTTGTCTCCAACGACTCTACGATCACGCCGTTTCTTGCCTGTGAAAGGTAAAGGAACAATCCACGCTGTCCCGATACCGATAAAATCTTCTTTAGATCTGTCTTTTCCATATCATTTATAAAAATCTTCTTTATCAATTCATTCCACGCTCTTTTTTGATGGTCTCATAAGCCTCCTGGACTTTCTTGAACTTCTCTTCCGCACTCTTCTGGATATCCGGACCGAGTGTGGCCACTTTATCGGGGTGATGCTTCATAGCAAGACGTTTATAGGCCTTTTTGATCTCCTCGTCAGTAGCATTTTTATCTATTTCGAGTACGGTGTATGCGGAATCTATGCTTTTTTCAAACATAGCGAGTATGGAATTGGCATTTGCAGAAGAAATGCCCATAGCTGATGCTATACTCCTTAGAACATCTATTTCAGCCTGACAAACATTACCGTCACATTGTGCCAGGGAGACCAGATAGTGGAAAAGCTGCATCCGCTGAGAGTAATTCATATACCGGCGGATTTGTCCTCCTACCTCATAGATGTTGATCTGTTTTTCCCTGAGGCCCTTGAGAATCTCCATTGCCTCGGGAACCGCCCTTTCACCGAAATTTCTACGGATAAACTCTCTTACATAGTCAAGCTCGCACTTTAGATATTTACCGTCAGCCTTGATTACTGCAGTTGAGAGTACCAGCAAACTCACGATAAAACTGTTACGCTGACCAATGTTGCGATCCTGAGCGGAGGATGGACGACTGGTGCCATAGTCACTCTTATGAGTTCCGGTGTATGGCCGCCCTCGTTTGACATCCGATTCAATAAGTTTGGAGCCCACATCCGCCATGGAGCCGATCAAAAAACCGATCAGCCCGCCAATGGGGCCAAAAAGCACCCAACCGAGAAAGCCGCCTATCCACTTACCTCCTGCCATCTCTAACTATTTGAATAATGTCCATTACTTTTGCGATAATGGAATCGCGATCATTTGTTTCTATGGAGAAATCAGCCATATTCAGGCGGCGGCAATCACTCCACTGGTTGGAAATACGCTGCAATACCTGTTCCCTTGAGACATTGTCACGTTCCATTACACGTTCAATTCTAATTTCCTCAGGAGCATGAACAACTAGAACATAGTCGATAAGCGGAAGCAATGAGGGTTTTTCAAGCAAAATTGCCGACTCCATCAATACTATATCGCTCTCTTGTACCTCTTTCCATTTGATAAAATCTGCCGCAACAGCGGGATGCACAACGGACTCCACTTTGGCAAGCATCTCCGGATCAGAAAAAATCTTTGCAGCAAAAGCGGCACGTTGTAGTACGCCATCCTTTACAACATCTCCTCCGGCTATGGTATTGATGCGTTCAAGTAGCTCTCTATCAGTGTCATAGAGCTGTTTTGTGTTGGAATCAGCGTCATACGATGGTATGTTGAGGGCATTGAAAACCTTAACGACATAAGATTTTCCGCTGCCTATACCGCCGGTACACAATATGACACTGCTGTTTTTCATCGTTCGTGTGTGATTACGGCCTCAATCATAGGGGGATCGAGAGAATATGAATAGATCTCCGCGTCACCTCTTTCTAGTCTTGGAATTACTTTAGAACTCTTCTGACTTATGAAAGCATTATAATCCAGATTAAGTGAAATATCGTCAAATATATCATCATTCTTTGCCGTGAAGGGTATTCTTGCGGTAAACTTCACTTTTGAGGGAATCAGAACTATGGAATACCTCGAAGGCAGATTATTGACATTTACACTCATCTGTCGGGAAACTTCGACATATCTGTCCACCTTGATATAATATCGGATTTCTTCACTATCTATCCGTATATCACGGACAGTTTCCAGCCCGGTTACTCCCTGAATAGACTTGTCAACATTAGTCAGATTGACGGGAAGGGTGTTGACCGAACGGATGTTGACAATATCTTCCGTATTGCCATAAATCAAAACCGAATCGGGAGAAATAACAATTTCACCCACATTGGTGTATTGCCTCTTGTAAACCACTGAAATAAGTGGGTTAACCGGGACCTTACGGTGCGACTGCTCCGGAAATGTGAAGGTAAGAGTGCCGGTCTCGACAAAGTCAACGTCAATCTCGCCTGAAAGAGCGGCCGAGAGTTTGTCCTTCAGATCATTAGCTGTGAGAACGAACCGGTCTGAGGACTCCTTAACTGGGGTGAATAATTCTGAAGGTATCTCCAATGTTATCCTGGGTACCGATCCACGTCGATTGTTGCGGATGATGTAAAAACCGGTAGCCCTTCCTCTTACAAGAAGAATTTCATCAGCCACTGCTTCGGGCTGATGTCCCGTGATATTTGTAACTGCTTTTACCTGGAAACGCAGGTAAGCAGAATAATCGTTTGAAAGGTTATGAACAAGCCAGATAAAAAAAGCGAGCAGGAGAGAGAGTATCAGCGACACCCAATCTCTCCCCTTCCGTTTTTTGAAATCTTTTTTGTCACGACCTCGCATAATCGGATAGTTACTTGGTGTCTGAAGGGTCCTTTACGAGGGATGCCTTATCAACAAATATCTTGACATCCTTATCAATTTCGATGAGGATCTTATTTTCTTTAACCTCGTCGACTATACCGTAAATACCGCCGATGGTGATCACTTTGTCGCCCCTTTTGAGATTGTTGCGGAACTGGTCGAGTTCTTTCTGCTTTTTCTTCTGTGGACGGATCATTAAGAGCCACATAACCAAAAAAATGAGGGCAAGCATAATCAACATCATGTAATTGCCTCCTATGCCTTCGGGTTTGCCCGTGGAATTTGCCTGTAAAAGGAAAAATGTAATAGTGTTCATATAAAATTGTGTTTAATTAATTATTGCTTCTGTTATCCTTAAGTCCCCTGCCTTTCTTGAGTATCTCACCTTCATTGAGTTTTTTGAGAATGATAGTGTCGAGAATACCGTTGACAAATATACGGCTGTTTGGGGTGCCAAAATATTTGGAAATTTCCACATATTCGTTGATGGTCACCTTAACGGGGATCGTCTCAAAGACCACAGCCTCCGTGATACCCATAATGATTATGGTCCTGTCAGTGGAAACCAGGCGGTCGATATCCCAGTTAACAATATTTTCGCCGATGAGTGCAGAGTATTCCTGATAGCGAAGGAAAGACTCTTCAAGCAGAGTAAGTGCATATTGGATATCCTCCTTCTTCTGTACGGGGGTTACATTCCTTTGTGTAGAACGTATAGTACCAATATTGCGTATGATCTCGTCGAGCACAAACGTGATGTCGTCCAACCAGTAGATGGAGCGTTCCTCTATGATTCCTGCCAGTTCCTCATTGTCTTCGAATTCATTGGAAAAAATATCCACAAAAAGATCGCAATCGCGCTCAAAAGAGTTCTCGGGCGCAGCCATATACTCCTTGTAATAATCGCTTGCGGATATGGACCTGAAAATTCTCTTGACTACATAGTCATAATCGGTCCAAACAAGACCACGCTTACGACAAAACTTAGCCATCTCTTCGTCCTGTGAGAGCAACTGCACAAATGAGTTATTCACAAACCTATAGTTGGGATTCACCTCCTCCTGTGTGGCCTTGAATTTTCTCTTACCCGCTTCTATCCTCTCCCTGGCAACATTTACGAGAGACTTGCATATACTTAGCAGAAACCAGTAGAGTTCCTGAGTCTTATCACAGGAAAACCGCAATTCTTTCTTCATATTGTCGAGAGAGGGAGACTCCTGGGCCATATTCGAAAAAAGAACTTTAAACGCTTTTACACGGAGCAATCTTCTGGTCAGCATTCTTATATTTCTTAAATATTTTGCAAATATAACCTTTACTATCAAAATAAAAATTTATCTTTGTGAAAGAATTTTAAAAAAATTGATATGTACTACGAAGATTATGACAATGCAGGACAGAAGGAGCGCTCTGGCGACGATGTTTATTCCAAGCCCGTAAGAGCCGGTAAAAGGACATATTTCTTTGATGTCAAGACCACAAAAGGTAACGACTACTATCTTACTATCACTGAAAGCAAAAGAAGGGTAGAAAAAGACGGAAGGTTTGTATACGACAAACACAAGATTTTCCTCTACAAAGAAGACTTCGAAAAATTCTCAGAAGGCCTTCAAGAAGTTGTTGATTTTATCAAAACGAAATGCCCCGTCATCGAGACACAACGTGATGAAGGCGACGACGAACCCGTTAAAGAACAACCTTCCGCCTCTTTCACTGATGTGAATTTCGACGAATTATAATTATTTCGACCCATACTATTCAAGCCGGTATAAGTACCGGCTTGTTTTTTTGATAATAGTTCATTATTTTTGGAACTCAATAATACAGGATGAACAAACTCGCCAAATATATCATCATAGGAGTGACTATTGCATTGGTCGGATTTCTCGTATGGTTTTTTAGCGAGATAGTTTGGTATCTGCTGATTTCCGCCGTTATATTCCTCATAGGAAAGCCCCTTACGACAGCGCTTACCTCCTTTTCCATCAAAAAATTCCGCATTCCGAACTGGCTCGCTTCGGCAATCACTCTGCTTGCCATTTTCTCAGCGGTAGGACTTGTGATTTTCTTACTTACTCCTATTTTTGTAAGAATTATCAGTAACATAGGCCAGGTGGACTTTGATAGAGTGCTTGCCAATATCTCCGAACCCTTTACGAGGCTCAATTACCGGTTGACCACTCTGTTCCCCTCACTTGGAGAGGATTTTCGCATGGAGGTCTATATTCTTCAACAGATAAAGGAGAGTACCAGTATCTCCTTCTTTACCCGTGCTTTCTCCTCTATCGCCTCAACTACTGTCGATCTGGCCATCGGTATTTTCTCGGTTGTCTTCATCTCCTTCTTTTTCCTACAGGAGCGCAACCTTGTCGGAAATATTCTGAATGCACTTGTTCCGGATAAGTATGAAGCCAATATGAGACGTGCACTTTCATCTGCAGAGCACCTTCTGAGACGCTATTTCGCAGGTATTTTCATAGAATCGATTCTGATTACGATTCTAAATACTTTAGGCCTCTACTTCATTGCCGGACTTGACTTCGAACTTTCGGTTATGGTGGCATTTGTCTCGGGAGTACTCAATGTAATCCCTTATGTCGGTCCCCTCACCGGCGAGCTTACGGGAGTGCTGGTAGGAATTGTAACTCACTACAATATGCCCGACGCAGGTCCCGTACTGCCATTCCTGCTGCTGATATTTGGAGTAATGCTAACAACTCAACTGATTGACAATTACCTTTTCCAGCCCTATATCTATTCGAGCAGCGTCAAGGCTCACCCGCTTGAGATTTTCATAGTGATACTTATTGCCGGATATGTGGGCGGAGTAATCGGTATGCTGGTCGCAATCCCTGCCTACACCGTAATAAGAGTCTTTGCAGGAGAGTTCCTCTCCCACTTCAAAATAGTCCAACGACTAACCAGCAGTATAAAGGGGGAGGAAAAATGATTGCCTCGGAGGAGGAAATTTCTTCCAATGATAAAGGAAAGTAATTAATAAAAAAGTAGAGGTTCGAGTCCTCCCAGATAAAATGCAAAAGGAAGCACTTTTAGCGCTTCCTTTGTTTTTTGTAGCGGAGGGAGGACTCGGGTGCTGATGCACCCAAAGGGCTATAATCACCCCGTCTTACTGCGTATGACACCCCTCAAGGGGATGGCGCCTGACGGCGATGGAGGTTCGAGTCCTCCCAGATAAAATGCAAAAGGAAGCACTTTTAGCGCTTCCTT
>CAZRBY010000021.1:0-29196 GCA_964598495.1 uncultured Muribaculaceae bacterium | reverse complement strand
ATTGACAAGAGCAAAGTTGAAGTAGAAACAGGTCAGACTGCCACCGTAAACATTCTCTCAGGAAGCGGAAACTACAGTGTGGACAGCAACAACACAACCATAGCCACCGCCACCCTTAGCGGAACCGTCGTAACCATAACGGGAATAGCCTTAGGTAATACGACAGTGACAGTAAAGGATAACGCAACCAATCAAACCAAAACCGTTACGGTAAAGGTAACAACCTCTTCTATTGTCATGACCACAAGCAAAGTGGTGGGAAGCACAATTAGTGTCTACATGTATGCCAACCCAGCGAATCAACCAGGTGTGTGGATAGACCTCAACAACAATGGCACAATGGATAACGGGGAAAAAGTAACAAATTTTAACAGTATTACAACATACACTCTTGGAGCACAAACCGTTACTATTTATGGAAAGGTAACAACACTGGATTGCTACAACAATCAACTTACTTCGTTAAATGTTTCCAACAATGCGGAATTAACTAAACTGCGTTGCCACGACAATCAACTTACTTCGTTAAATGTTTCCAACAATGCGGAATTAACTGATCTGTATTGCCACAACAATCCACTTACTTCGTTAAATGTTTCCAACAATGCGGAATTAAGAATACTGTATTGCTACGACAATCAACTTACTTCGTTAAATGTTTCCAACAATGCGGAATTAACTGATCTGCATTGCTACCATAATCAACTCACTTCGTTAAATGTTTCCAACAATGTGAAATTAACATCACTGTTTTGCCAAGACAATCAACTTACTTCGTTAAATGTTTCCAACAATGCGGAATTAACTAATCTGTATTGCCACAACAATCCACTCACTTCGTTAAATGTTTCCAACAATGCGGAATTAGGAGCACTGTCTTGCTTCAACAATCAACTTACTTCATTAAATGTTTCCAATAATACGGAATTAAGAAGATTGTATTGCTACAAGAATCAACTTACTTCGTTAGATGTTTCTAATAATGCGAAATTAGTAGAACTGTATTGCTACGACAATCAACTTACTTCGTTAGATGTTTCTAACAATGTGAAATTAATAACACTGTATTGCTACGACAATCAACTTACTTCGTTAGATGTTTCTAACAATGTGAAATTAATAGACCTGCATTGCTACGACAATAAAATTAACAAGGCAAATATGGGAGCACTAATAAACTCTATGCCTACCCGCTCTGCAAGCAATAACGGGACATTTTGTCCTAAAAGCACACATGCAGGCGAGCAAAACGTATTTGAAAAGTACCACAAAGTTGCGGCAGAAGCTAAGAATTGGGAAGTATATATAGTTAATTGATAATTAGTTTAAACTACACAATAATGACCAATAAATTGGCTATTAGGGGCGAAGGTTTTTGCCCCTAATTGTTTTTAGGTTCTAGTAATATACTCCTTACTACATACTCCATACTTAGAACTATTTTTATATTTGCAAAATGAAAAGAATTTTTATTGTTGCGGCATTGGCCGCTATGGCGTTGTGCTGCAGTTGCTGCGACGCAAAGAGCGAAAATGAGATCGTAGCGATGTCATTCAATATACGTCTGAGCCTCAGCGATGACTTTGACGGAGAAAATAGTTGGATATTCCGAAGAGAAGCTGTTATTGAGATGATAAACGAAGTCAATCCGGATCTTTTCGGTATTCAGGAGGGTCTATTAGGACAGGTCAACTATATGGAAGAACATCTGCCGGAATATGGCTTCTACGGAGTGGCTCGCAATGATGGTCCAAACACTGGCGAATCCAATGCCGTTTTTTATAAAAAGAGCCGTTTTGAACTTCTGGAAAGCACTACTTTCTGGTTGAGTGAAACACCGGATGAAGTTTCAATGGGCTGGGATGCGGCTTTTCATCGGATTGTTACAATGGTTCGTCTGCTGGACAAAAATAGTGGTCAAGAGTTGTATTTCTACAACACTCATTTTGATCATATTGGTAAAGTTGCCCGTGAAGAGTCCGGTAAACTCATAGTGAGTCGTATGAAAAGTTTAATACCGTATGATGCGCCGGTAGTGCTTACCGGTGATTTCAATGCGTGGTACAATGATCCAATATTGGACCCTATTGAGGAATATATGACTTCAGCGCGAAGTGCGGCTCTTGTTACAGACTCGCTCAACACATTCAATGGTTGGGGTAAAATAGATCCCGAAGAGGGAGGGAAAGTAATTGACCATATCTATTTCAGAAATCTGGTTCCGTCACTATTTGAAACTATTACCGGTGCTTATGCAGGCGTGGAGTACATTTCCGACCATTATCCGGTAATTGCCGTTTTTACTCTTAAGGATGTTCAAAATCAAGAGGTTCAACGTGAATCGTCGAAGTGATGTCGAAACGCTCCTGGACCATATTCTCAATTGCAGTCGCGATGGAGTGGCTTTCCTCAAGGGAGAGTTCTCCGCGTAGCCTGATGTGAAAGGTCATTTCCTGATGAGTGACGTAGTTGTGGATATGAAAATGGTGCAGTTGTAATCCCTCCGGATACATCTCTGTCACTGCATCGTTAATCTTCTTTATAATGTCATCAGATGGTTCTTCTCCCAGTATTTTGGTGATGGCTTCCTTTATTATGGTATAAGTGGCGTAGAAGAGCATCAAGGCGATAATGATGCCCAGTATGCTATCCATCCACCAGAAATATTTGGCGAGCAGGATGCCGATTAGCACCACTACTGAAGAGAGCGCATCGCTCCTGTGGTGCCACCCATCGGCTTTTATGGCGATATTGCCCGTTTTGCGGGCAAGGTAGAAAGCATATTGTGCCAGCCCCTCTTTGACTACGATGGAGATACAGGTCACGACGATGGCAAGGGTGCCGAATATAACTGAGGTGTGCTCTTTAAGCCGCAGAATAGAGTCTTTGAGAAAGTCGTATGCTATTATTGCCAGTATAATTCCAATAAATATGGCAGCGATCTGCTCCCAGCGGCCATGACCGAAAGGATGTTTTTTATCCGGTTTTCTTGCTGAGAGAGCAGTGGCAACAATCAATACCAATGAACTGATGGAGTCGGAGATGGTGTGCCAGGCGTCGGCCACAATAGCTAATGACCCGGTTACAATACCGGCCCAGTACTTGAGCGCAAACAAGAGCGTGTTGACCACGACCGAAACCACTCCTTCGGCAAATCCGGCCTTTTTACTAGATTTGTAATCCATAATTCCAAATTGAATTAGTACAAGTGGCAACCATCAACTTGCCAACAAACTCAGGAGATCACTTAACGTTTTTGTTTTTGAGTTCGATGACCTTCATCGAAGTGTTAGCTTCATTGTTCCATTTAAGGAATACTGCTATCCTTGAGTGCTTGACAGTATCTTTTGGGCCGGAGTGGTATGTAATTCCGTAGTAGGAGTCGTAATAATATCTCTCCATCCCCTCTATGTTGACATAATTACCATCAAATTTAGCACTATTTGGAGTTATGCTCTTTATATATCCATTGTCGATGGCAAATGCCGTAAGCGATATCCCCGATGCATTTAAATAAGAGTTAAAAAATGGATACAGAGTAGAGTGGTTGAACAAGGTATCTCTTACCTTGATTTCAAAGAAATAATCCTCGTTTTCCACTATTCCCGGCACATAATAGCCGTTTGTGCCATCAAATGTCATAAGCGCAGAGTCGGGGTGATTTTTCCTCGGTGCTATTGAAAGACTCATCGAGGGGATGCCACGCCTGGCCTTTATCAAAGTGACCTTATCTCCTTTTGCCATAGTGATGACTACGGAGTTGTCCAGTATTTCGATACTTTTAAAAGGCGATATAAGTATTTTAACGCTGGCAGGTACGGGATTACCATTATCATCAAGTATCCACTGCGGCGCATTATTCCCGTATTTGATGGTAAAGTAATAAACTCCTGAAGAGTCCCTGATGCCAATTGAAGGTTTTAAATCTTCCGGCTGTGCAGTAAGTGCCTTACCGTCGCTCATAAGCCAGTTTTCAGTACCTGTTTCCCCAATTTTGATTGTCCAGCAATTGGATGAAACTTCAGAATTATATTTGATGCCGAGAAGAATTTTCTCTGTGCAATTGCGACCGGTGTAGAGTTCGTATACTTTGCCTCCCCAGAGTTTTATGGCATAGCCTGCAAACTCTCCGTTATGGGTAAGTTCGCTTACGGACTCAAACAGGAGAGTTGTATCTATACTACTGTTAAAGAGATCTTTGCTGGCGCTAATATTAGAATTAATATCTTCACAGTAATCATTCAACTCGTCAAAACCTTTCTGTGTCGGGATCTTGAAAGAAGTACCGTTAAAAAGTGTAAATTTGACGAAATAGGGATCGGAATAGTCAATAGCCTTGAAAACCGAGCTTCCTTCTTCACCGGTAGCCTCACTGAGTCTACTCCAGGAACTGCCTTCATCGTAAGAAACCCACCAGTAGCCGCTCTCTATTTTGAGTTTGGGAATGGTGCCGGTAGCCCTTATCCTTTGTCCGAAGGAGTTGGTCATCCAAGTGGGACTGGATGTGCCGGTTTGGATTGTCCAGTAATAATAGCCGTTTGTCGTGTTTTGCTGGATGCCGATAATGGGGGTAGTACCGTCATGTCCGTTATAAACATTGACATAGTATCCGCTCGTAAAACTTATGACATAACCAACCACTTTGCCGTTTTCCTTAATCTCATCAATGCCTGTGATATGGTCATTCTGCTCAAGTGCCTTGACGGTGGTATAGAGGGCATTAATTGTAGTGTTTGTAACATGAACCATACCTTCTGCTTGCGTAACGCGATCCAAAAGTTCCAGAATCTTGCCTGAAATGTCCTTCACACAACTGCCGAACATGAGCGGTGCGCCGGCAAGTATAATGTATATGACTATTCTATATATACTCCTTTTCATCGTTAGATCCCGTATTTGATAGTGATTATTGTGTTTTTCAGATAACCCAGTCCGTCTGAAATAAGAAGTATGAGTTTGCTCTCCATGCCTTCGGCAAATGTCGAGGGTGAATAAATTATCAGATTTCCGGTTTTGACCGATGATTTGATGACTCTCGCATAAAATCCGTTTTGGGTAACCGGAAGAAGATCAAGATTGTTGCTACCTCCGGTGATTGTGTATGCAATTGTGATAGTGGCCGAAGCTACCATCTTACAGGTAGTCTGGATGTCAATCTTGAATGGGGCGTATTTGGGTACAAGAACTTTCTGGTCGCCCATTGTCAATTCGATGTAATTAACTCCAATATTAGTTATTGCCGTGATTATCTTATTGATTTCGGGTATTGCGGCAGCTACTTTGTTGCCGTTATCCGTCAACAACCAAGTGTACGTCTTGCCGGAGTCGTACGAGATAGTCCAGTAGTATACTCCGTCGATGTGCTTTTTAAGTCCTACCATTGGCATTGTTCCCATCTGGGGGCTGACTCTAACTTTTTTGCCGCCAACAAGGATCCATCGCGCCTCTTGATCGCTGTCATATTTGATAGTCCAGTAGTAATTGGTATCTGAGGGATTGACTTTGTCCTTTGCCGCTCCGATGGTCGGCAGAGTCGTGGCAACCCCGTTATAGAACGTCATCACTGTGCTGTCAGAGAGGAAAAGGTTATAGCCGATGGTATCTCTCTTCTCAATTATAGGCTTGATGTTTTTGGCATATACGCCCTGACTTACAAGATTAACCAGCTCCTCAAGAGACGATAGATTGGAGTTGGTCTTATTGACGACTTCATTCAATTTGTCATAAGTCTCAAGTGTTGGTATGGAGATATGTGTACCGTCAAGAAAATTAAACTGTACATAACCATTATTTTCGGTAACATTTTTGATGAAGGATGTGCCGGCACTTCCTGTTGCCTGTCCGAGGTTGTACCATATCACGCCTTTGTCGTAAGATACCATCCAGTTACCGTTTTCAATTTTGATTTTCGGCGTTACTGCTACAGCCGGTACTCTTTGTCCGACATTATTGGTTATGAATTCCTCATGGCCCACCGAATAGGAGACCACCCAGTAGAAAATTCCGTCCTCGGCTTTCTTTACACTGATAACGGGAGTTTGGGCATTTTTGCCGTTGTAGATAGTTATACTGGGACTGTGGGAGAAAGAGATTGTGTAACCTATAACCTCATAATTGTCATAAATGCGTGTGATCTTGGTGACAAAATCATAACTTTCGAGCTTATTTATAAGGTTATGCAGGGTGCTTATATTCTCGTTCATCAGAACGAGGTTGTCTTCCATAGCCTTGATACGCCTGCTGATGTGGCCGAGTTCATTTTCGAGCTGGTTGAAACATCCTGTGAGAGATAAAACCAGAACGATTGCGGTCAGAATTGATGATAATCTGCGTTTCATACTCTACAATTTGTTTACAGTGATAGTTTTGACAGAACTCCTCTGACTATTTTTTACTATAAAGACAGCCATTATCTTGCCCTGTTCGTTGATAAAAGCATCGGGAGACTCAATGGTGACAAATCCCGGTGTATCTGAAAGGTAAGCCTTGAATCCGCCCTGTGTGATGAATGCCGCACTGACATCGGAATAGTCGGCACCATAGACCGTGTATTCGAGATTTATGACAGATTTAACAGCCATCGAAATGGTAGTTGCGATTGAGATGGAAAACAATTTGGGCATACGGTATTCAGTTCCGTCCCAGGTAACGAAAACCGCAAATTCAGGGTCAGAAATGTTAACTCTCCTGAAAAGGGAAGTTGTGGGACTGTCCAGTAAGAAAGGAGCTTCAATGGTGGTGACAGTACCTCCTTCATACTCTATGGTCCAGTAATAGTTGCCGTTACTGTCGCCTGTCAGGTTCACTTTCGGAGGAGCTAAGGTGTCTCCCTCGCTGCGTATTCTATTACCGTCGGAATCGCGCAACCACTCTATTTCATGTCCGCTTTGCTGAAAAGTCCAATAATAGAGTCCGGTAATGGTGTCGCGTACAGACATTATTTTAGGGGCATTGCTGCTCTGCCAATCATAGACCTTGAAACTCTCTCCATTGGAAAGTTCACAATAAGTGCCTACACGCTTCCCATTTTCCATGATATCTCCGGCGTTCTTGATATAGACAGTCCGAGAGGCTATTGCATTTATTATGATTTTCTGTGCATTTGCATTGCTGTTGATCTTATCAGCTTCGGTCTTGAGTGCCAAATATTTTTCATAAACGGGGATTCTGAATACCGTGCCATTGGTAAGTGTGATCAACACATAATTGGGATCGGTAGTAATGATACTTTTGAACATCGAGTCTCCATGCTCTCCCGTTGCCTGTCCCAGGTCAGTCCAAGTGGTGCCTCCGTCGAATGATATCACCCATCTTTCATCCTTTACTTTAATAAAAGGGGCAATTCCCATTGCGAGCACTTTCTGGCCGTAATCATCGGTAATCCAGCCTACGGTGCCGCTGTCATACTTAATATTCCAGTAATAATTGCCATCCGTATCCTTAGCCGTTCCGATAAGAGGCACCTTGCCGTTGGTGCCGTGATAGATGGTTATAGGGGCTGTCTTCACGAAATTGATCTTGTAGCCCACTTCCTTGCCATTCTGAGTAATGGATGTCACACCGGATATCATATCATTATTCTGAATAGAGGAGACAATTACCTGTAGAGATCTGATATTGGTATTCATTTCCTCACACAACTGCTCTATCAAATCAAGCCTACGCTCAAGCTCCGCTATATCCTCCAAATATTTGTATGCACCCCGATGTGAACAGGAGTGACACCGTTAGTGCAAAGGCTATTGACAATCGTTTCATATTGTGTTTTTTAAATAAAACTAAAAGAGGAAGCCCGTATTGATATACAGGGCACCCTTGCTATTATCTTGTGCATCAAATGCCTTGCCATACTAGACGGCTACGATGAAATTTCTGTTCATTATAAACCTGATTCCGCCTCCGGCGCTCAGATGGAATTTCTCTTTTCCCCCGTAAAGCGTATACGGTAGATTGCCTTGAGGAGGGTAATATGATGATATCGGGGTATAGGGGGATAAACCGGTGATGTCAAAGTCATTTCCAAATCCCTTTAGAACTCTTGCTCCATCGAAGAACCCGCTCAAAGCAAAGGCTATATTTTGTTTCCAGAGATGGAAACTGACGAATCTCCAGCGCAGTTCGGTGTTGAAATAACAGGTATGCGCTCCTTGAATGCGTCCCCTCATCAGGCCTCTCACAGTACGATAACCTCCAAATCCCTCTCTGTCATATCCTGTGCCGAGGTACATATCGTATGGTAGAACATAGAATGCCGGATTTTCCTTGCCAAGGAAACCTTGCAAATTCAGCCTGTAAGCAAAAACGAGTTTATCTTTTGCAATAGGCAGATAGTTTTTGAAGGTGAGATTGTACTTGGTATAACCCACTGAGGTTCCCAAGAATTTAGGGGCGTAAGCGAGGTTGGCCTCAGCCCAAATACCTCTTGAAGGTGCTGCCTCGAAGTCGCGGGAGTCGTACATTAAACCAACTCTAATGGCACTTGAAATGCCGCCCTCAGCTTGTTTTTCGGGAATAATGCCGACATTTTTGTAAATCTCGAACAGCGTGGTAGGAAGAGTATAGTTTTCACCTGCGAAAGCTCCCGTTTTGAAATGGCTGAAATGGTATCCGGCTTTCCAGTAAAAATTGCCCTTGATGAGTCCGGTAAAGTCTACCTTGAAAGTATGCACCATACGGTCCATACGATAGAATCCCGTCTCCAAGGAACTGTCATAAAAGGACTCATAACCATTGAAACCGTAAAAATCGAGTGCTTTGTCTCTTGTTACATGGAGTGCAGTAGAAAGGCGTACTCCGGGAATCAAGGTACGGTTGTCGTATGAGATCACATAGAGTTGAGACCCCTTTGTAAATCTTGAAACCTCCAAATACCACTGCGATTTGGGTATGGGATACCATGATCCGTCACCGAAATTGTAAATATTTAGCAAGGCGCCATACTGGAATCCTTTATCGTTATCAAATGCAATAACAGGCAGCGGGCCGAATGAAAGTCCGGTTTTGACTATATCGCCTTTGGCTAGGTCACTGGCCTCGGAATTCTTCACAGTAGTGTCCGGTGGAGCAACAAATACTTCAGGTTCAGGTTTTTTCTCACCGTAGGGTCTCAAATGCAGAGTGTCTTGAGCCTGACGGGTACGCAGGGTATCCACAGTTTGACTGTATGATAAGGCGGGGAAAAGGATTCCGGCCATTATCAGTATTATGCTGAGTCTTTTCATAATCATTCAGTATCAGATGTTTTTCAATTCATTTTTGATTTCTTTATAATCATTTCTCAACCTGCGGTTGAAAACAATTCTCCAAAGGGATGCCAGCACACGCAAAAACTCAAAAAAGTCATAGACAAAGAATGGTGCGGGCATCAGGATAATAGCGGCGGCAAGAGCCCACTCCCAGGGAGCGAGGCAGAAAAGCAGCACGACTTCAATTAAATACAAAAGGCTCCATACGACCCAAAAGATTACCATACGCACGGAGTTGTGGAATGCACGGTCCTTAAATAGGGTGCACAGTACCTCGGCTGTGGCCCAAACAGGCAGAGATGCGGCTCCCATCAGCAAAAAGAGGGGAATTCCCGGCAAAAGGGCCAGAGTACCAAGGATTGCAGCAAGCAACGGGCGCTTACGGTGTATGGCGTGAATACTTACTCCGGATTTTAGACGGCGCTCTCTGAGTTTGTCAGCTTTTTCCAGAAGCACGGAGGCCTTTTTCGGCTCATGCTCCCTTAGCAGCTTTATGCGGCTGACAATATCCCTGTTGGCATCAAAGCGCTCCTTAACGCGACATTTGCAAATCTGTCCGCTGTAGAGTTTTGCAAGCTCCCAGACCGCTTCATACTGTTCATCATCGTCAATATAGACTATCAGTTCTTGCAGACGTTCTTTGACCTGCTGCCGAATGGACTCCATGATGTCACGCTCAGAACGGCCTTCCTTGTAGTGTGAGGAGATAAATTCCGATACGTTGAAGGGCTCTCCTATGTTGGCCATGGCCGTAGATCTGAACCTGAAATAGTCGCCGTACTCTACTCCCACCGGAACAATATATATCGGGTGGTCATCGCCCAGAGCATCATAGGCACCGCACGCTATCCTGGCAATACCCTTGCCGATGGGTAACAGGCTGTGCATAGACCGATGGGTACCTTCGGGGAGGATACATATACCAACATTGTTTTCCAGTACCTCAATGGAGACCCTTATAGTTTCCTCGACTGCCGTCACCGACCTGATTCCGTCCCTGATGCGATTGATCGGGATCATCTTGAAGAAGGTGAGAATTTTACGGAGAATAGGTTTCTTAAAAATGTCTGCTCTGGCAATAAATACCTTCCTGTCCTTGTTTGCAGCCAGTACAAGTAAAGGATCCATGAGGGCGTCGCAGTGATTGGGAGTAAAAATGACCGCAGCCTCTTTTGGGATTCGGTCCGTATTGAGGAAAATAATCTTTTGGTAGGAGGCCTTGATAAACGCATCGACAGAGTATCTGAGGAAAGCATACAAGTTGTCCTTATCATAGATGTTTTTATGGTCCCTTGATTTACACATTGACTTTTTGCGCCCTGGCAAGGCGTCTTTTAGTGGAATAATTAAACATTGCAGAGACCGCCAGTCCGGAGATGATGTGCCAGATACCCCACCAGGCGGTGATAAATAGCATTCCTCCGTTCATCAGGTCGGGAGGAAATATCTTTGGATTGAACAGCAGCACAAGACCCAGTCCGGAATTCTGTATACCTGTCTCAATTGTGAGTGTGCGGCGGTCTTCGCGAGGTATCTTAAAAGCAGTGCCGACACCGTAGCCTATGGACAATGCCAGCGCATTGTGAATCAAAACTATAAAGAAAATGTACCAGATATACTGGAGAAACAGCTGCAAGTTGTTCCCAAACGCGAGTACCACCATCAAAAGGAAAAATAGGATGGAGAATATCTGCATTGGCTTTTTGAGCTTCTGTGAAATCTTGGGTAGAAACTTGTTGGTCAACAAACCGAGTATCAGGGGTATGCCGAGCAGGATGAATACTGTTATCATAACATCCGATATGGGAATCTCGAGAGGCTGCAGAGCTCCGGCAGCTTGTTTGTTGAGGTATTTTACGTAAAGTCCGCCCCACAGCGCAAAGTTGGCGGGAGTGGTAAGCGGTGCAAGAGAGGTGCTGATGGCTGTCAGAGAAATAGAAAGCTCGGCATTGGCTTTTGATAACTGTGACATGAAGTTGGAGATATTGCCCCCGGGACAGGCTGCCACCAGTATCATACCCATTGCCACCATAGGTGTAATGCGGTCGTTAAGGATAATTACCAAAAGAAATGTGAGCGCAGGCAGGAGTACCATCTGACAGATGGCACCCAGAATAACCGATTTAGGCTTTTTGAAAACCTCTTTGAACATTGAGGGCTTGATACCGAGTGCCACACCATACATCACAAATGCGAGCACAAAATTAATCGCATCCATTCCCGCTTTGGAGAAGTTAATCTTGACCGGATCAAGATTCAATAGCTGTTCATACATAGTCTTCGCAGTTAAATAAAATGCAAGTTAGTAAAAAATGGATAATAATCACTATTTTTGCGCATCAATACCCATATTCGGATGTCTTACATCATAATGTTTTACAACCTCGAGAATCTTTACGACACTTCGGACGACCCAAATACGGAGGATGAGGAGTTCACTCCTTCCGGTCCCAAAAGATGGACGACTCAGAAGTATCAGAAGAAGCTTGAGAATCTGGCTGAGGTCATATCCACAGTTTCCAACGCATATGGGGGATTTCCCGTGGTCATAGGTGTTTCCGAGGTTGAGAATAAGGTAGTGATGCAGGATTTGGCTGACCAGAGACGCATTCGCGGTGCCCGATACAAATGTATCCATTTTGAGTCAAATGATGTTAGGGGAGTCGATGTAGGGCTCTTTTACCGTCCGGACAAGTTTAAGCTTGAAGGCAGTTGTCCTTTGAATCTGGTATTGCGGAGCGGTCGAGAATACATTGGCCGCGACATACTATGTGCGTGGGGTAAGATTGATGAAGAAATGTTTTGTTTTTACGTTTGTCACCTCCTATCAAGGAGGACGGGTGTTAAAAACTCTGCAGGATTCCGTCGTGCCGGCACGGAAACGATATACAACCACGCATTGACAATGCGAGAAAAGTTTCCTGACATCAAAGTTGTGGTGATGGGAGATATGAACGACTCACCTTCCGACGAGTCTCTTTCTCTTTTGCTCAGGGCAAGAAAAAAAATCTCCTTGGTAGAACAGGATGATTATTTCAATCCTTTCTGGGCACTTGATGATGAAGGATTTGGTACCAGCGTCCACAATCATCGCTGGACTCTCTTCGACAATATCATCGTCAGTCCGAATCTGCTGGAGACATTTCCCGACACCTCGGGTTTGAAGCTTGTCAAGATGAATCAAAAGCATTATTGTGAAATTTTCAAGCGCAACTTCATGCTGCAGAAAGGGTGGCCCAAACGCAGTTATAACGGCAATAGTTTTCAGAACGGATATAGTGATCATCTTCCCGTTCTGATCAAGATAGACAAAATCAAATCAATTAATAACAAGAATAACAATGAGCGAAATCAGGGATATCAATCTTTGGGAGAGCGGTAAGCGCAAGATTGACTGGGTTAAGCGGAATATGCCTATACTCAACTCCATTGAACAGGAATTTATCGAAGAAAAGCCCTTCCAAGGGCTGAAAATTGCACTTTCGGTCCATCTTGAGGCAAAGACGGCATACCTCTGTTTGGTACTTGCCGGAGGTGGAGCTGAAATGTATGTCACCGGCAGCAACACACTGTCCACACAGGATGATATAGCGGCGGCACTTTTAAAAGAGGGTCTCAATGTCTTTGGATGGCACGACGCTTCAGCAGAGGAATATGACCGCCATCTTTGCAGTGTCCTTGAGTGTGGCCCCAACATCATAATCGATGACGGCGGCGACTTGACTCACCTGATGCACACAAAATACACTCATTTGACAGATAAAGTCATCGGAGGTTGCGAAGAGACTACCACCGGTATTAATCGTTTGATACGGATGGCCCAAACCAATACCCTAAAATATCCGATGGTAATGGTAAACAATGCCAATTGCAAATACTTATTCGACAACAGATATGGCACCGGCCAGTCTGTTTGGGATGGCATAAACCGTACTACAAATCTCATAGTTTCAGGTAAAAATGTGGTAGTTGCCGGTTATGGCTGGTGCGGTAAAGGCGTTGCAATGCGCGCCAAGGGACTTGGAGCTTCAGTGATCGTCACCGAGGTAGAACCGGTAAAGGCCCTGGAAGCAGTTATGGATGGCTTTGAAGTGATGAAGATGGAGGATGCGGCTCCTATCGGTGACTTTTTTATAACGGTTACCGGCTGCAAGGATGTAATCACTGCCCCCAGTTTTGAAAAGATGAAGGATGGTGCCATTTGCTGCAACGCAGGTCACTTTGACTGTGAGGTATCTGTTGTAGAACTCTCGCAAATGGCTGTGGAGAGCTTTGAGGCACGTGCTAATCTCATCGGTTACAGGATGGCCGACGGCCGCTGCATCTATATCATCGCTGAGGGCAAGCTGGTCAATCTGGCTGCCGGAGATGGGCATCCTGCAGAGATCATGGATATGAGTTTTGCAATCCAGGCACTGAGTGCAAGATATTTGGTCAAGAGCCGCGGCAAACTTCCGCCATCTATCGTTTTGGTTCCGGAGGAGATAGACAACTATGTGGCTGTCAAGAAACTTAAGAGTATGGGAGTGACCATAGATGTGCTAACAAAGGAACAGAAGGCATATCTTGGATTATGACGGAGAGAGAATAAATGGAGCAAAGGAAATACAATCATTTGATTTTTGACATAGACGGCACATTGCTCGATACCGAAAAGACAGGCGTTCTCTCTCTACAGAGGACTGTTAAGGAGTTAATGGGCAAGGATATGACCTACGATGAACTCTACCCCTATTTTGGTATACCGACTTTTGTGGTGGCTCAACAAATGGATGTTGAAGATAAAGAGTTGGCAGCACACCTTTGGGAGAAGAATTTTCAGGAACTGATGTATCTTATTGTTCCTTTTGAGGGTGTTCACGAAATGCTTCCCCGCCTTCGCGAAATGGGATTCAAATTGGGTGTAGTGACATCCAGAAGTCGTTTTGAGTTCAACTTCGACCCCCATTTGAAGCAATGGAAAGATCTTTTCGATACAATTATCACCAGCGACGATTCACTTCGTCATAAACCCTTTCCGGATCCCCTTTTGGCCTATATGTCCCGTTCCGGCGCAACAACTGATGAATGCATCTATTTCGGAGATACGGAATATGACTTCGAGTGTGCTCGCGCAGCAGGTATTGATTTTGCTTTGGCTGATTGGCGCAATCGGGGTTTTCAGGGTATTCCGGCTCAATACCGCTTTTCGAGTGTAGAAGAGATTCTGAAAATCTCAGAAACGCTGCGCTAGAATCGCATAAGCCGAGCAGATAAAACTTTTTCAGAACTCCATCGTTTTCTCGACTACATGAAATTGTGCGACAACTTGTTGCACAATTTAGGCGAGTTGTTGACGAAAACTTCAAAATATTTGATTTTTCGTCAATAAGGAATACTCATACTTGTTGTTGTTCTTTGAACGTTAGCAATTGGCTGTCGGCCTATAATTGTTAATTACTCGCAAGGCACATATTGCTCATCATTTGACGGGTGTAACCTTATATCCTTTCTCACTTAACAGGCATGGAATGCTATTTTCCCAACACTAAATGCATAACCCAAATACCCCAACTCCCTACTCCACTACACTTCAGACTACAGACTACCTACTCGGGACTCTATTTGCATACCATAATTTCCAGAATCATCTCATCTGTGCTCTGCATACCAATGGAGCCGATTTTGCCGAGATTGGCAATGGTTTTTTCGATATCCTCCTCTATGATGCCGTCGTTGGATGATATGCAGATACCGTCGAGCGCAAGGACTGCAGATTGCAGCGCGCTGGCTACTCCTGAGGCCACTTTTAGAGCACACCCTACCTTGGCTCCGTCGCATACCATTCCGGTAATATTTCCAATCATGTTTTTTATGGCAGCGCACATCTGCTCATAACCTCCCTTGCGCAGGTAGACAATGCCGCAGGCTGAGCCTGTAGAAGCGACTACACATCCGCAGAGAGCCGAGAGTCTGCCCAGATGTCCCTTGATGTGGATAGCTACCAGGTGGCTGATCACCAATGCTCTTGCCAGCTCTTCGTGACCGGCCCCTAATTTTTCCGCAATAGCGATAACCGGAACCGTGGCTGTGATACCCTGATTGCCGCTACCGGAGTTGCTCATGGCAGGAAGTGTAGAGCCCGCCATCCTCGCATCGGATGCTGCTGCAGTGTAGGCCATGGCATAGGTGAGATAGGTGTCTCCATATACAACTTTATTGATGGGAGCGAGCAATGTTCTGCCCACCTGGAGACCATATTTATTTCGAAGTCCCTCATCTACCAACGCTTTGTTGAGAGTCACGGATTCCATTATAAACTCCAGATCTTCAAGCGGTGTGCCAGTGGCGAAATCAAGTATCTGCTCAATGGTAATGTTTCGAGCGAAGTCATGTTCAAGAAGATCGCCGGAGGGATCATTACAGCCGCTGTTCTCTATGCTGTTGATGATTTTACCATCAAGTTCCTCATGTATTATAGAGTCGTGATTGCCGCTTATAATAGCGACTGCTTTGTGAGAGCCTTGGCTCTCTGAAACTTCGGCATAAACATAGAGCTTCTCCGAAGTTTCTGCAAGCGATATGGTTACCTTTCTTGTTGATACCATTTCCCGCGCTTTGAAGACGCTTTCATCAGTTACATCTTTAAGTACTTCGAGGCGGTATTTTGATTTACCGCAGGTGCATCCCAGAGCCGCTGCGATATGCAGTCCCACAGTATCGGTACCTGGAATTCCCACCCCCATGCCGTTCTTGAGGATATTGTTGCTGACTTTGACATCAATTAGTTCAGGTTCCTGAGAGATGCTCCTCAGGAGTTCGCAACTGCGGGCTACTGCAAGGGCCACCGCTATGGGTTCGGTGCATCCGAGAGCCGGTTTGACCTCTTGTTTGAGAAGTGCTATGATTTTGTTTTTCATATTGTTAAAAAGGGGCGACTTTGTTGCCACCCCCTGATATTGTGCAGTGTAAAATTAAAGACCTCTGACTCTCCTCTTGTACTCTGTAATACAGGCGTCGAGTCGCTCTTGAGCCGTGGTGTCGCCGGGCACATTGTGAGAGGGGTGTATGAAGAGCTTCTCGCCGCGATCTGCAAGGATCTCGGCAACGGTGCAGATGGTCATCCATACTGTGGTTACGAATGCTACCGTTGATACGGGACCAATCTTATCGCGGTGGTTTTTGAGGTCAACCGATGCGTCTATGAGAGGGCAGCAGGTGTCCACCACATAGTCGGCAATCTGGAATAGGTTTTTACCGCCGGAATGACGGGGAACCTTGTTGCCCGTCTGTTCCGCCGAACCAAATACTATGACTTTCATGCCGCGTTTCTTTGCTTCAAGAGCGACGTCAATATTAACTGCGTTGATGCCGGTATGTGAGAAGAGCCAGAGGATATCCTTTTCATCGAAATTCCAGCCTTTCATGATGGCTTTGCCATAGCCTTCGGTTCTCTCGAGAAAAAGGAACTGGTCGATACCCATCTCACCGGTTATATGAGTAAAAAATGTAAGGGGAAGCTCGCACAAGGGATGGAATCCTACGAAGCCTCCGATACGGGGATACATTTCCTCTATAGGGAGAGTAGCATGGCCACAACCGAAAGTGTGGACCCAGCGACCGGATTGGATAGTGTTTGCCATAACTTCTGCAACCTTGCGGATATTCTCCATTTGAGTTGCCTCAATCTTATTCATAACGCCCTGAGCGTTCTTTAACCATTGGTTTGCTAACATTTGCTGTATTTTAAGTTATAATAATCTTTGTTTTAAATTCTTAATTGCTAATTGCTCATTGCTAATTGCTCATTGCTAATTGCTCATTGCTAATTGCTCATTCCTCATTGCTACCAACTCCACACTACCCACTCCATACTCCCCACGACATACTACATACTACATACTTTCTCTCTCTGCCATCCGTTTGTCACGTTTGCGTTTCTCTCTACCGCGAGTCGATTTGAGGTAACGTTTCCACTGATCATCATTGAAGATTTTTTCATACTCTTTATCAATGGCGTCGAGCCATTTGTCATATGTGATCTGAAATATTTCGCGATTGGTAGCACCGGAGCGCTGGATGGCGCTCATTTCCTCATTCATTTTCGGCATCATATCCTGTAGAAGGGAATCTACGAGAAAGACCTGTCGAAAATCAAGTTCAAATTCTCTCATAAGATTATCTGCTTCCTTAGCTGCCAACTCTTCAAAATTTGGCGGACCCTGCTCGCCTTGAGGATTTTGCGCATACAAAAGGCTACCGCAAAGCAGGGTTAATGTAATTGACAACAAAAACTTTGAGTATCTCATGATGTGAAGGTTGTTATAGGTTGCAAAGATAATAAATATCCCAATAACAAGTTTTTTATTATATTCGTGAAAATATTAACAAAAAATTGAAGAAAATGAAGAGAATATTCAAAATCGTAATCTGCCTGATGCTTGCAATGTGGCTGGGACAGGTGGAAGCCAATGCATGTACCAATGTTATTGTGACCAAAGGAGCCTCCAAGGATGGTTCCTGTATGGTGACTTATTCTGCTGACTCCCACCAGCTCTATGGTGAACTATATTATGTGCCCGCCGCCGTGTGGCCTAAAGGATCGAAAATGGATATCTATGAGTGGGATTCGGGCAAATACCTCGGCCGGATAGATCAGGTTGAACGCACATATCAAACCGTTGGTAATATGAACGAACACCAGTTGATTATTGCAGAGACTACCTTCGGAGGACGTGACGAGTTGGCTAATCCCCATGGTGTTATGGACTATGGTTCCCTTATTTACATCACTCTCCAGAGGGCACGTACCGCACGAGAGGCTATCACGATAATTGACGAATTTCTCCAGAAATACGGATTTCCTTCGGGAGGAGAATCATTTTCCATCGCGGACAAGGATGAGTGCTGGATAATGGAGATCGTGGGTAAAGGTGAAGAACTTGGGGCTGTGTGGGTTGCCATCAGGATTCCGGATGGATATATCAGCGCACATGCCAATCAGAGCCGCATCCACAAATTCCCTCTCAATGACCACGAGAATTGCCTCTATGCTCCCGATGTTATCTCCTTTGCCCGCTCAAAGGGCTTTTTCACCGGCGAAGATAAGGACTTCAGTTTCTGTGATGCCTACGCACCTGCTGACTGGGGTGCGCTCAGAGGTTGTGAAGCAAGGGTGTGGGCTGCGTTCAATATTCTCGGTAAAGGCACATTCGATGCTGACAAATATCTCGATTTCGCTTTTGGTCACAACCCCGACAATAAGATGCCGCTCTATATAAAACCCACGGAGAAAGTTGGAGTCAAAGAGCTTGCAGATGTGATGAGAGACCATTTTGAGGATACCCCGATGGACTTCAGATATGATGTGGGTGCGGGCCCTCACGAAGTTCCCTACAGATGGCGCCCTATGGGTTTTGAAGTGGATGGAGTGACATATCGCTATGAGCGCTCAATTGCCACCCAGCAGACGGGATTCTGGTTTGTAGCACAATCACGCGGCTGGCTTCCGGACGAGATCGGAGGTGTGATTTGGTTTGGAACAGATGACGCCGCCACTTCTGCAGTGACTCCTATCTATACCTCAATTACCGAGGTTCCCGAGTGCTTCAGAGTGGGCAACGGCGGTATGACCACCTACTCGCCTACCTCCGCATTCTGGCTCTTCAACAAAGTGACTCACTTTGCATATCTCTTCTACAATAGGGTAGAGCCCGTTCTCAGAGCTGAGATCGACGCTTTCGAACTGGGTAGCCTGGAGCTTGTCAAAAAGAGTGATTCCAATGCACTCAAGATGCTGGAGGCCGGCAACAGAGGACAGGCTATTGCCTATCTCACAGAATTCTCTGCCAAGAGATCGGAGCAGCTATTTAATAAATGGTTGGAGTTGGAGGAGTTTCTTCTTATCAAATTCATTGATGGCAACATCAAGCAGCAGAATGAAGATGGTACATTCAAGGACAACGGCTCCGGTAAGGGAATTCCGGCACGTCCCATCAACGATATCCCCCGTGAGCGCTGGCTCCGTGCCATTGTCAAAGACCATGGAGATGTAATGAAAGTTGGAAGATAATAATTACGCAAAAAGCCCTCGGTCAACGACCGGGGGCTTTTGTTATAGTGAATGATCCAAAGATCTATCCGCAACGATTAATTACGCAGTGAGGCTATTTCATTGACGGCATCAATTGCGGCTCTGACCTCTTTTTCCGTGGTAAAGGCTCCGATACTCATGCGAACCGTTCCGTGATTATCTATGGTACCAATGCCCTCATGTACTTTGGGTGCACATTGGAGGCCGATACGAACTGCAATGTTGTAGTCCACGTCCAGCATGGTGCCGACATCGCTGGAATCAAAGTTGTTGATGTTGAACGAGAGCACCGGATTATGATTTTTCGCGCTTTTACAGCAATAGAGTTTAACGGCTGGATTCTTACGCAGTCCATCCACCAAGATGCTCCACAATTCCATTTCACGCCGGTGAATGTTCATTATCCCTTGTTCGGTAATCCATTTTACTCCGGCATGAAGACCTGCCACTCCCAGGATGTTAAGGGTACCGTATTCCAAACGATAAGGATACTCATCCAAGTGTGCAGGATAAGCGGAACGTACGCCGGTACCGCCGGCGCGGGTATGTTTGATTTCAATTCCTTCACGTACGTATGAACCGCCGATACCGGTCGGTCCCATCAGACATTTATGGCCAGTAAAACAATAGACATCTATGTTGCTGGCCTGCATGTCCAAATCTACGGCACCGGCACCCTGGCTTCCGTCTACAACGAAAAGAATACCTTTCTTGCGACAGATTTCCCCGATCTCCGTTAATGGTTGAATAGTACCTACCACATTGGAACAGTGGGTAACAATCACAAATTTCGTGTTCGGACGGATTGCCTTTTCGATATCCTCCGGATGCACATAACCATCCTCATCAAACGGCACATAGGTTACATCGATTATTCCGGCTTGTTCATTGACATAAAGTGGGCGCAAAACAGAGTTGTGCTCCAACATTGTCGTAACGACGTGAGTGCCTTTTTCAACCAGACCGTTGATGATCAGGTTGAGTGAATCCGTGGCGTTATAACTGAATGTCAGTCGGTTGTAGTCCCCACCGCCGTTGAAGAGTTCTGTCAACATTTTGCGGGTGGATGTTACCATATCTTCGGCTTCCAAGGCAGCATCAAAGCCGGAACGTCCCGGACTTACTCCTTTGGTACAATAAAAAGAGTGCATAAATTCGTACACGCTATCGGGCTTCGGGAAACTTGTGGCCGAATTGTCCAAATAAATCAATTTGCTCATGTTGTATTATAATATTAATGCGTTTGCTACAATTTCTGCAACGGTCATGATCTTAACCCCCAATTTATAGGTGTGATTCAATTGCAATAATTGATCGACACAGTTATGACAGGGCGTAATGACGATCGTGGCGCCGCTCTTGCTAATTTGATCGGCTTTGATCTTGCCGATTCCAAGTCGGCGTTCATTATACTCGCTCATAGCCAACTGCCCGCCTCCACCGCCGCAGCAATGGTTGTCGTTACCGTATGGGTTCATTTCGATGATATTGCTGCACGAAGCATGCAATACATAGCGAAGTGTATTGAACATTCCGCCGTTGCGTACCAAGTTGCAAGGATCATGAATGGTAACCGGTTCGCTATTGAGGCTTTTATCCAAACGAATCCGCCCTGAATCGATATATTCTTTCATCAGTTCCACGGCCGTTATCATATCGAATTCGTAGGAATGTCCCAAATAATTAGGTCCTTCCCAACGGTTGGCGTAGGATCCGTGTCCGCATTCACCCAAAATCAATCGTTTACCCTTTAAACGAAGTACCTCATCGTGGAGGTTGCGGGCAATCAGGGTCGCTTCGGCAGTGTTTCCGTTGAAATAACCGTAATTGGTTACATCATAGTACTTGGTTGAAAGGGTCCAGCTTTCTTGAGCGGCATAGAAAATTTTGGCCATCGCCTTGATGGAGAGCGGGAAAAACTTGGGTTCGCGCGGATTGAGGGTATAGAATATATTGCAATCCTGTTCGTCCAGCGGAATACGAGCATTTTCATCTTCCACTTCATCTTGCAGTTCTTCTTCCATCCATTCAATGGTATCCGTATACTCCTCGACGGGAATAGCCATATTATTGCCGGTCTGAACGGCTGCATCTACCGTGGATTGCAGTGAAGCCGGAACCATGCCCATCTCTGCCAACATCTCCCGACCTTTATGGACGAGGTAGGAGATATCTACTCCGATGGAGCAATGGGCTACGCAACGGCCACACATGGTGCAGGATCCGAAAAGCAGGTCTACCATCTCTTCCGCCGTCTCTTCATTCAAGGGGCGGGCATTGACTAATTTAGGAGCATGTTTACCCAGAAATGTGTTGTAACGTTTGTAAATGGATGCAACGATATCCACTTTAACGGCTGGGATATATTTAGCTTCGTGGAAGGTGTCATAGTACATGCAACTGGTAGCGCAAAGACCGCATCGGACACAAGAATTCAGATGGGTGCGCAATTTGCTGTCCGAAATATCGGCCAAAAGGGCCAGCGCTTTTTCTCGTTTTACGGGATCTATCTGTTTCATAGCGTCTAATGTTCGGGCCATGTACCTCGGCGGCCATAAAAATAACCGAGGTGTAAACGGGCAAAAAAGAAATAGAGGATATGACGTGTTTTGCCGAGTGGAAACCACAGCAGGAACAAAACGGATATGATAAAGTAAACCATTTCAATGGCAGGCAGATGGGGAAATGCCATAAATAATGCCGTTATTGCTTGAAATATGGTCGTCAAACCATTTGAAATGTAGTCGTCGGGGTTGGAAAAAGAACGTAATTCCCGTTTGACAAGACGCTTGATCAAAACCCCCAGGCCACAAAGGGTCGAAATCAGCAGGCAACCTCCTATTATCCATCCCAAGACTTCGGGCATGGCCCAATGTGTAAAGATGTTGATAAGAGAATATACCAACAGGAGCAACGACAAAAAGGTTCCTAAATGGTAAATGATCCCTGCGGCGTAGGTCGGAAGATGGAGATAAGCAGATTCTTTATGCTGCGGCATCATTGAGTTTATGTAAGCATAACGAATGCCGGCCGGCGTACTGCCTTGTGCTTTTGCCTTATCCTTGGGCATTCCAAGACGGATGAGGCGAATAAAATGGCCCAAGAACATGACTATGCATGCTACTAAGGCCACCAATGCTAAAATATGATACCAGTTCATAGCCCTATACGCATCCGTCCGGTTTGGGTAATCCGGCTACACGACAAGCGCCGCGAGCAGGTCCCAAGGGGAACAAATCATAAATTTCTTTTAATTTCAAGCCGGTGGATTTGCATATTTTGCGTACCATCGGGGCATTACCATTTTCCAGATAGTGCTCACGTATCACATCAATTATTTTCCAGTGATCTTCAGTTAATGCGCTAATACCGTCTTCTTGGGCAAAGGTTTCTGCCACAGTTGCGTTCCAAATGTCAGGATCTTTTAAGAATCCGTCTCCGTCAACTTCGTATTGTGCCATATTAAATTTTATTAAATCGTTCCAAACGGCCACTAAGGTAGGAAAAAATGTGTGTGCGACAAAACAAAATTTAAAATAATAATTTATTTTCCGTATTACCAACCGCCTCTTAATGTGTTTACCTTGATCAAAAAGCCTTTATGGTTTCTTCCAAACTATTTTTTGAGGGCAATCAAGGCGGAGGCAAGTTGATAATGAAGATGAATTATTCATCTTTTGAATGTTGAACATTGCCAATTCTAAATATTAAAATTGTTCCAAATAATTGTTAATTCCGCCAACTATTACGTAAATCATACCGGTTGTTACGCAAATCATACCGGTTGTTAAAAACAGCATATGGATGTAGTTAATTAAAGTTAACTTTGTTAATACTAGTAATTTAGAAGTATCAAATATGAAAACGAGAATTGCATCATTTTTTGTTATGGTACTGGTTACCATGCTGTTTACAGGGTGCGACATTGAGGGCCCCGAATACAAATACAATGTGCATGTACCCAAAGGCGCACATGCAGATGCGGGTAAACTGAAGTTTAAACCCGTTTCGGCAGAGCAAAAAAAAGAACTTGAAAGTCAGGGCTTCAAGTTTGTCGGTACGCCCATCAATATGAGACTGGGCGAGCAGGAACATGTGTTCCTAAACGAACTGGCAACTATCACTTTTGGCATTCCCGGCAGTATCAAGGAAGAAGATTATTACCATCTTCTGGGAGTCATCTTTACCGATGGAGAACCGGTATATATGGTTCCCAATGCAACAGATTTGCAAAAGAAAAAAGTGACGTTCAAAACTTCTCACTTCTCTGTAGGGGCGCTTGTTTGGAAAACGGACGAAGAGCTGCTCAATATACTGGCACCCCGCATAGCAAACGGTGGCTATCATAAAAGCATGCGCGATAACGATCTTAAAAAAACTTTCAGTGATAGGATGTCTGACGTGATGGAAGACGCAGGTCTTGGGGACGATATGCTTTTGGGAAGGATTGTCCGTAAGGTGGCGGCTGATAACGAATATATCTCCGATGCAGTGGAGCTGATCAATAGCGACGATCCTGCTACGGCCATCAAGGATAAGGCCGTCGAGAAACTTCAGGAGAAAACGCTCGAAATGCTATTTGCGGCCTATCAGAAAAAATACAAAGAGCATGGCAAAGTTGATAAAGACAACGCAATTGTCAAAACTTTGGAAGAACATCTCACAAGCAGCAATGTCAAAGACTGGGCTACGAAGTTAGGCTCGGGTATCTCGCCTTACGAGCTGGCCAAGGATTATTGCAAGGATTTCGCCGTTGACAAAATGAAGAGCTTCGCCACCAAAATGGTACCGATCATCGATCTGATGAAGAAAGAGGCCGAAGTTATCAAGTTCCTAAAGGATTTTTGGGTGGACAATAACACGGAGGAGGCGTTCCAGATCTATTTAAAGCTCTCTCCGGACAGCAACGGGCGTATTTCCGACGATAACTGGGGCTCGATTGCCAATACCTATATGGCAGCTATCATCCGGCAATACAAGATAGATGGGAAGATGACGGAAGCAGAAATCCGCCAGATGTTCGAACAGCGCATCAAGAAAAAGAACGAAATAGATGAAGAGGAAATCAAGGTCAGGAAACAGTTTGAGTTGTGGAAAAAGAACCTTTTATTCCAGCGTGGCCATTGCAGGTTTGACTACGACATGGATCTGACCGTTCGTCTGACCATCCTGCACAACCTGACGGAACGTTTCCGCAAGGAATTTATGGTTAATGGCAGGATACCTCGCAATGGGGACTGGGATATGAATACTGACGAGGAAATATTGGCAAATATGGTGTACCAATATCTCACTTTCTTTCCCGACACTAAGAAGTTTTATGCTTGGGCGCAGGCACAAGGTTTCTATGGAGGTCGTCTGCAGCGAGATTTAGACGAGTTGAACAGAGACCGTTCGTGGTACTTGGTCAGGGTGGATGTCAACAGGACCGAAAGCAGTTCAGGTGAGTACTATTGGTACTCTTATAAAGCCTCTGAGGGAAATCATAGCTATAGTGTGGGATCAAAACAAGTCTCCAATTATGGTTGGCCGATACAGTCGGCCTCGTTTGAAGCCACCTGCACCTCGCCCCCAAAGGTAATGAACTATAAGGACGTCGTCAGGCTGCATGTCACGGTAAAAACCGGTTCTGAAACCGATTATGTTTGGTGTGTGGCTTGTGGTGTGAATTTTGACATTGAAGAGTGTGGTATGGGTGCTGTCACAATTTGGGCTACTCGCTCAACGCAAGAGAATCTGATAGGCAGTATGTCGGTATGTTCTTGTAAAGGTTCGCCCAAAAGCGGAGAGTGCGACTATGTATTGGTGATACCTTCAGGATCGAAAGATGCTTTATGGGCCGTCAATTTCAGCAGTTGCGGATCACGTACCCACTGGGTGTATCAGTGTCGGGGAATTTTGGAATAGGTCAGTGTTCTATCCCGATTCGGGCTTCTACTCCTTGGGTGTAATAATGTTTGATCTCTTTCATCTCGGTGACCAGATCGGCTACTTCGATCAGTTCAGGTGGGGCATACCTGCCGGTAATGATGATTTCGGTTTCAGTCGGTTTTTGTGTGATTATATCGATTAATTCCTGAGCTGAAAAGAGTCCGTAGAAAATAGCAATATTGGCTTCATCCAATACCACAACATCATATTTGCCGGATAGGATGATCCCCTTGATTTCTTGCAATCCCCGTCGTGCAGCATCAATGTCTGCCTGCGTGGGATTATTATCTATAAAACAATCGAGTCCGTACTGTTTTATCTCCACCATCGGCAGAAATTGTTCTATAGCTGTCACTTCAGAGTAGCGTTGTCCTTTTACAAATTGGGCAAAAAACATCTTTTTTCCTGCACCGGCGGCGCGCAATGAGAGTCCCAGCGCTGCTGTTGTTTTCCCTTTTCCATTTCCGGTATAAACCTGGATATATCCTCTAGTTTTCCTTGTTTTCATAATACCACAAATTTAAACATTTTTAGTCGCTTCTGCCATTTCCAAAAGATTGGCATTGGTTAATTTTTTGAAGATGTAAATTTCCGCACAAAATGACTTATTTCCAATAGGTTATAGAACATTTGCGGCAATAATGGCACAAAATTTGCCGTTTTTGCAATATGCAAAAACATGAAATTTATTTAGTGACCGGAGCAACCGGCCATCTGGGTCTTACAATAATAACTCAATTGATTGCAGATGGCAAAAAGGTCCGTGCATTGGCACTGTCGGGTGATAAGTTAAACTCGCGCCTGCCTTCCGAGGTTGAGATTTGTTATGGAAATATAATCGACCCTTCCTCTTTGGAAGAGTTTTTCCGTGTTGATCCTGATACGGATGTATTTGTGATACATTTAGCCGGTATAGTGACCACTTCTTTGGAATACCAACAAATCGTATATGATGTAAACGTTAAGGGAACACGGAATATTACAGATGCTGCAATTAAACACAACGTGACCAAACTAGTGCACGTAAGTTCGGTACATGCCATACCGGAAAAGCCCAAGGGAGAGGTCATACGCGAGGTCGATCATTTTGACAAAGATCTTGTTTACGGACTATATGGCCAGACCAAAGCTGAGGCGACTCAGTATGTCCTGGATGCCGGGAAAAAGGGACTGGATGTTACTGTCATACATCCAACAGGTATTTGCGGCCCCAATTCCCCTTCGAATAACCACTCGGCACAACTGGTGATCACTTGTTGGTGCAGTAAGATGCCTACAGGGGTAGTTGGAGGATTTGACTTTGTAGATGTTCGCGATGTAGCGGCAGGAATAATTGCTGCCTGTAAGAAAGGGCGCAAGGGAGAATGTTATATATTGAGCAACCGATATATCTCCATTAAAGAATTTTTCCGGACCTTCGAAGATATCACAGGTAAAAGGCAACCCAGACTTATGGCCCCGATGTGGCTGGTCAAAATATTTATGCCGAGCTATGATCTTTTTTACAAGCTGACAAAAAGAACTCCATTATTTTCCACCCAATCATTACATATCTTGACAACTAACTCTCTATTCTCATCTGATAAGGCCCGCCATGAGTTGGGTTATACCACCAGACCATTTAAAGAGACTCTCGCCGATACGATAGAGTGGATGAAGAAAGAGGGAGTTATCTCTTGAGCGGAGAATTAAGCTATTTTTCTGTCAGAATTATACTTGATGACTTGTAAAAGTATTTGTCATCAAGCTGTATCCTTAGATATTGTTCTATTTCTTTTCTTTTGATAAGAACGATCCTTTCTCGATAAAAAACGGATGACTTATCATTCTTGGCAATATAATAGTGGAAGGTTTCACCCGGATTAATGTTTTTAATAAATGAATATCCTATAGTTTTCGGTTGCTCATCCAATAAGTTTTCAAACATCGCCTCAATTAAGGAGAAGTCGCCTTTTCTCTTTTTAAAGTAATCGTGAACCAACTCCGTATTTGGTCTGTCATTTATCGGCTCCAACGACACCCAGGTTAAATACTCCTCGCTTGAGTTATTTGTAATCCGGAAATCCTCTATTATTACATTTTTATCAATGATTCCATTGTAATAACTAACCTCTGCAGTATCAATCTGTATCTGACCTTGAGCATTACATGCTGTAATAAACAGCATCAAAGTCAAAAGGGATATACAGGCTCTTGTTTTCCTTTTTATTAAGGTCGCTCTTGATAAAATTCCGAGGTCTTGTGCCATTGAGGGTAGGTTTTTTCGTTGGCTATGCGGTAACCGACACTGAAAAAGAGTTGTGCATCTTCGAGCAGGCCATCCGGTTTGTCGCGTTCGGGAACAAACTCGTCACATGGCTTGTGGTAAACATTCTTCCAATAATCGGCGATGATTTGAAGTGTCGCCTCTTTGCCCAGTTCGCGCTGGTGGGTATAGCCTTTGGCAAATAGGAACGGAACACCCTTTTTCATGAAAGGCAGCTGATCGGAGCGGAAAAACATGCCGTTTTCCGGATTGGGATCGTTGGAAATATAACGACCTTGTTTCAGAGCCTCTGTTTCAAGATATTCATCCAATTCGGAATGCCCAAGTCCGGTTACTGTGACATCTTCAAATCTTCCCAGCATAAGAATTACATCGGAATTGAATCCGGCGACTGTTTTTTCCATCGGGAAAACTGGATTCTCCACATAGTGATAACTACCCAACAGACTCGACTCTTCTGCGGTGGGAATGAAGAACAATAGAGAGCGCTCCGTCTGCGGTTGTACCTTAAATTCCTCGGCAATCGCCAATACCCATGCCATAGCTGCGGCATTATCCGAAGCACCATTGTAGATGGAGTCCCCGTCAACCGGTTGACCGATGCCCAGATGATCCCAATGCGCCACATAGACAACCGCCTCATCGGGGGCAGTCGAACCTCTCAAAATCCCTGCTACATTGTGCGAAGTGCAGGTTTCCCATGAATTGCGGAGGTGAACATCGAGTTTCGCCTGTAGCTGAACGGGGGTAAAATCGCGGGTGACAGCAGCTTCTTTGAGCGCATCGTAATCGTATCCGGAGCGAGCCAACAGGTCGCGCGCCGCAGATTGAGAGATCCAGCCGAGCACTTTGCACTGCTTATCGTTTTGCGCCTCATCATACAGATAATATTCCGGATCCCTCGAATGGCGGGAAGGCACAGCCCAAGGATAGCCGGAAGCCACCTCTTCATACACGATAATACATCCAGCAGCGCCTTTGCGCTCCGCTTCTTCAAATTTATAGGTCCAGCGCCCATAATAGGTCATGGTTGTGCCGTTGAAAAGCGTAGAATCTTGAGTAAAGAACCCCGGATCGTTGACCAACACCATGATAGTCTTCCCTTTTACATCAATTTTTTCGAAATCATTCCAATTGTGTTCAGGTGCATCGATTCCAAAACCGACGAACACAATCTCATTGTTCGTTAGTGCAATTTCAGGAGCCAACATCGGACTCCAAAGGCTGATTTCGGTTCCGTTCGTATACCGCAGCACTCCTTTTATATCCTTGATAATCACCGGCTCGGATGGGTCGGGGAGAATCTTGACCAATGGAACTTCTTGCAAATAACTATCACCAAAGGCCGGCTCCAGCCCAATTTCTTCCATTCGCGATTGCAGATAGCGGACGGCGCGTTCCCCACCGATTGTACAAGGGGCACGCCCCTCCATATCATCGGCAGCCAGGATTTCCAGATCGGTCGCCAGCATGGCGAGGTTCATTTTTTTCGTTTTTATGGAATTATCATTGCCACAACTCACCAAAAGGAATAGCAGCACAAGCGAATAGAGAAAATGTTTCATAGGATTTGAGATTTTATCCTACAAATATAACCTTCGGGAATTTAATTCACAAATGGAAAATTTTGCGTTATCCGCTTAAAAATGAGTAATTTTACAATATGGTAGAATTAAGGCATC
>CAZRBY010000020.1:0-31142 GCA_964598495.1 uncultured Muribaculaceae bacterium | reverse complement strand
TGCAAAATTAGATATAAAAATTCAATATTTCAATTTTGTCACCTAATCGTCATATCTCAAAACGAGAGCGCTGCGACATGGTATATAGAGTGATAGCAGGTTTTGCCCCTCCTTGTACCGGGTAAAGTACTCTACTCCAGCATCATTCCTGCCAAAACCGCCAAATTCCGGAGCATCGCTGTCGAGTATGGGTACCCATTTGCCGGCAGGGGCCTCAAAACAGTAATTTTCGAAAGAATGTTCCGGATTGAAACTGAAAACGAATAGAAATGCACCTCTGGTAAAGATGAGGATCTTCTTTTCCTCGTCCTGACGGAGAGATACGATCTTGTATTTCAATATATTGTTGTCGGCAAACAGATGTATCATAGATTTGTCGAAATCACCTAACGATTTGTAACGGAGATAGTCTGCATCAGCCAATGACCACTGTCTGCGTGCATAGAAATATGACCAGGAATTTCCCTCCCTGGGAAAATCAATCCACTCAGGATGCCCGAATTCATTACCCATGAAGTTTAAATAGCCGTCACCGGCAGTTGCAAGTGTAACCAGGCGTATCATCTTATGGAGTGCCATACCCCTGTCTACAATGATGTTCTCCGACTCCTTATTCATGGATGAATACATCTCCTTGTCAATTAGGCGGAATATGATGGTCTTGTCTCCCACAAGTGCCTGGTCATGACATTCCGCATAACTGATGGTTCTCTCGTCGGCACGCTTGTTGGTAAGTTGGTAAAAGATCTCTCCCATACTCCACTCCCAATCCGACAACTCTTTAATCCACTTTATCCAGTGGTCGGCAATACCCATACTCATCCTGAAATCAAACCCGAAACCACCCTTTTTTATTGGAGCTGCCAGCCCTGGCATACCGGACATATCTTCAGCAACGGTGAAAGCAGATGGTTTCAATTCCTTGACAAGAATATTGGCAAGACCCAGATAGACAAGCGCATCCTCATCCTGCCCCCCGTCGAAATAACAATTGTACCCAATGAAATCTCGTCCGAGGCCGTGGTCATAGTAAAGCATACTGGTCACTCCGTCGAAACGGAATCCATCGAGATTATACTCCTCCAACCAATATTTGCAGTTGGAAAGAAGGAAGTAGAGTGTCTCATCCTTGCCGTAGTCAAAGCAACGCGACCGCCAGGCTGGGTGCTCTCCCCTATCTCCTGCGTGAAAATAGGTGGTATATGAACCGTCGAGACGGCTGAGACCCTCCACCTCGTTTTTGACAGCATGTGAATGTACAATATCCATTATCACGGCAATGCCGAGCCGGTGTGCCTCATCCACCAGTTCCTTGAACTCCTCGGGAGTGCCGAATCTGCTGCTGAGTGCAAAAAAGTTGGAAACCTGATATCCGAAAGAGCCATAGTAGGGATGCTCCTGGAGGGCCATTATCTGTATGGTGTTATAGCCTCCGGCTGCTATCCTAGGGAGGACATCTCGCCGAAAGTCGCTGAATCCGGCAACTTTTTCCTCTTCCGAACTCATACCGATGTGAGTCTCATAGATCAGAGGGTTGGTCACTTTGCTGCGAAATTTATTATTCCATTTGTAGGGCATGGAGGGAGCCCACACCTGGGCTGAGAAGATCTTTGTGCGCTCATCTTGAACGCATCGGGTGGCGTAGGAAGGCAGGCGTTCCCCGCCCCCGCCGGGCCACTCGACATACCAGCGATATAGAGTTCCGTGAGATATTGCTTCAGTTGGAACAACCAGTTCCCAATTACCTCCTCCGGTTGGTGCGAAAGAGTACCTCTCCTCCCTTTTCCATCCATTGAAGTCACCGATAAGCCAGATTCTAGTGGCATTGGGTGCCCATTCGCGGAACACCCATCCACGGGAGTCACGATGAAGCACATAGTAAAGATGGTTATTTACCACATCGGACAGGAGACCATCTCCGGCCATCTGCCGCTTTTTCCGGAGCACCAACGCGTTACGACGCTCAATGATATCCTTGTACAGTGCAAGGTATTTGTCTTTTTTATAAATCTTCATTACTCTTGTCACTCTTATTTATGATCGTTTCGATCTTCTCCTGCTCTCCGCGTATGGCATCCCTGCAGTATTGTATCAGTTCCATAGCTCTTTTAACATCGTTTTCGATATCGGATAGGTCCCTTTCAGGGTCTTCTATGCCGGTGACGAGCCTTTCCAGTTCTGTAAAGGCCTCTTCGTAACTCATTTTCTCTTTCATATGGCATTATTTTTTATTTCGCTTGATATAACCTCACAATCAACCACAGCATCGCTGAACATCACTTTAAGATGCTGGCCTGGTTCAAGATCCGCACCTGAAGCAATTCTGCGCCCATCTTTAAGTACCACAAGATAACCCTTTGCAATCAGAGTACGGGGGTCAGCGGCCAACAGGCGTGCTTGCAGAAGATCCACCCTACGCAAAGCCTCTGAAGCCTTTATAGATATCGCACTCCTGATACGCACCTTCATATTGTCAAAAAGAGCCAGTTCACGGTGACTTTTGCTCTTGAGAGAGAGTTTAAGTCGGGAAATCAGACCTGCAACCGCCTGCTCTTCTCGTACTAAAATCTCAATAAAAAAATCAGCCAGAGCCGTAGGGGTTTTGAGGTTGTGCCAGGCAACCATATCAATTACATGGTAATCTTTGTCGTGGCCTATACCGGTGAGGACAGGAAGCGGAAACTGGGCCACATTTAGTGCCAGGTCATAGTCATCGAAACAAACCAGATCCATAACCGAACCTCCTCCCCTGAGTATAAGCACGGCATCAAACTCTGCAGTACGCTGAGCAATAGTATCAAGGGCCGCAATAATGCCCGCAGGTGCCTCTACGCCCTGCATTGGGGCAGAAAACAGTGTAGTTGCAAAGGCAAATCCGTATGCGTTTCCATGAAGATGTTGAATAAAATCGCGGTAACCCGCAGCACTTTCAGCAGAGATTACAGCCAAACGACGTGGAAGCGTGGGGAGCTCAAGAGAGGAGTTAAGCTCCATCATCCCCTGCTCTGAGAGATGCGCAATTGTCTTTTGACGCTCCAACTCTAAATTGCCAACCGTAAAAGAGGGATCAATATCCCTCACATTGAGTGAAAGGCCGTAGAGTTCATTGTAGTTCACCTGTACCTTGAGCAGCACGTTCATGCCTGCAACGATGTCGCTACCGGTCACGCTTCGAAAGTGCGCAGATAGGATGCGATAGGTCTGAGCCCATATTACCGCAGAACATTTTGCAAGCAACCTGCCACTCTCCTCTTCCTTTTCGACAAGGGTTAGATAGCAATGTCCGGAGCGGTTGACGCTGCATTCACTAACCTCCGATCTTACCCATATCGAATCGGTGAAAGCCTCGGCCAGGACCTCGGAGATATCGCTCTGCAACTGATACAGAGTATAGAGTTTTCTATCGTCCATAACAAGACAAAGATAATGATTATTGGGCAAATATATTTCTATATTTCAAGTTACTTGCGTACATTTGCAGCTAAAGAATTCAAAGTGATGATTATCAAAAAGGCGATTTTTGCAGGCAGCAGCGAAAGAGTTGACCAAAAGCCGAAAGCGCTCTATCCGGAGTTCGCTTTTATCGGCAGGTCAAATGTAGGCAAATCATCACTAATCAACTGCCTATGTCAGAACAAAAAACTTGCACACACCTCTTCCACCCCAGGCAAAACACAGCTCATCAACCATTTTCTGATCAATGACAGCTGGTATCTTGTCGATCTTCCGGGATACGGCTATGCCAAAATAAGCAAAACCGGCAGGGCTAAGCTCGCGGGAATTATCAATGGTTATATTGATCGCTCGCAGGAAATGATGCTGCTTTTTGTATTGCTTGATTCCCGACATGATATCCAGCAGATCGATCTTGAGTTTTTAATTTCTCTCGGAGAGAAAGGCATTCCATTTTCAATCATCTTTACCAAATGCGACAAATCCACCCGCAATGTCCTTGAAAAACAAATTGAAAAGAACCGAAGTAGACTGCTCGAATACTGGGACGAGCTACCTCCGGTATTTCTCTCTTCTGCCGAGACCGGTATGGGACGTGAAGATATTCTTTCGTATATTGACTCAATAATCTCGCAACTCTAAACTCATAACTAGTAACTCAAAACTCAAAGCCAAATGAGACATAACGATCACGAATTTAAAATCTTCTCCTGCAGAAACTCACGTTATCTTGCTGAAAATATCGCCAAATGCCTCCATACGGAGCTTGGCAGATCCGAGGTAACCGTATTCAGTGACGGCGAATTTCAGCCGGCATTTTTGGAAAGCGTACGTGGTGCTACGGTATTCATTGTTCAGTCTACGTTCCCCCCTACCGAGAACCTGTTCGAACTTCTCCTTATGATTGATGCAGCCAGAAGAGCCTCGGCTTACAAGGTAATTGCAGTAATTCCCTATTTTGGCTGGGCAAGACAAGACCGCAAAGATCGCCCGAGAGTCTCCATCGGGGCAAAACTGGTGGCCAATCTTCTCCACGCTTCAGGTTGCGACAGGGTGATGACCGCCGACCTCCATGCAGACCAGATTCAGGGGTTTTTCGACTTCCCAGTTGACCACATCTACGCCAGCAATCTTTTCCTCTCCTACATCAAAGGTCTCAAACTGGAGAATCTCTCCATTGCTTCTCCCGATATGGGAGGTGCCAAGAGGGCGAATGCCTATTCGAGGATTCTCAGCGTACCGATGATCATCTGCCACAAATCACGCGAAAAGGCAAATGTAGTGGGATCAATGACTGCCATAGGCGATGTAGAGGGCAGAAACGTCGTCATCGTTGACGATATCGTAGATACTGCTGGGACCATCACCAAATGCGCCGATATGCTGCTCGAGAAAGGTGCTATCAGTGTAAGGGCAGTCTGCACACACGCAGTGCTTTCGGGTAACGCCTGCACTCGAGTAGCCAAATCCGGTATCAAAGAGTTCATAGTGACTGACACGATTCCCATGAGGCAAGGGCCTGAGATCGACACATCCAAGTTTACAGTACTTTCCGTGGCCGACACTTTCGCGGATGTTATTGAAAAAGTTTACAACTTCAAGTCCATCAGCGATACTTTTGTATTTTAGAACCATTTTGTGATATGATACTCAATAACAACATCCCCATCGAAGTAGCTTATGAGACGATAGTGACAAAAATGCGTGACTATTTCCGCAACGCCCGTATGAAAAAGGCAGTTCTGGGCCTCTCCGGCGGCATTGATTCGGCTGTTGTTATGGCCATTGCCTGCGACGCGCTTGGCCGGGAAAATGTTCACGGTCTCCTTATGCCCTCCCAGTTTTCAACACTGCATTCCGTTTCTGATGCAGTAGACCTTGCCAACAACCTTAGGGTAAAATATACGATAGTCCCGATCGAAAAGATCTACAACCGCTTTATGAGGGAACTCTTCTCCTTTTTCGAAATAGGGAAATGGAGTGTTGCCCAGGAAAATCTCCAAGCACGTATCCGCGGTACGATTCTTATGACCTATTCAAACCGCTTCGACGCTCTTCTTCTCAACACATCCAATAAAAGCGAGTTATTTGTCGGGTACGGCACCCTGTACGGTGATCTTTGCGGTGCGATGATGGTAATTGCCGATCTTTATAAACTCCAGGTTTATGAGATGGCCCGTTACATCAACTCCTCATCGGGCAATGTGATTCCTGCTTCCACAATGCAAAAGACACCTTCGGCAGAACTAAGACCAGGACAAAAGGACAGCGATTCATTGCCTCCATACGATGTGCTCGACCCTATCATATACAGTCTCAACGAAGAGGGTAAAAGTGCGGAAGAGATAATTGCCGAAGGAGCAGACAGAGCTATTGTGGAACGCATTATTTCACTCAATCGCACATACTCATTCAAAGTAGCACAGATACCTCCCGTTATAACAGTAACTGACAAACCGGTGGTTCCTGAATACAAATGCATCTGATATGAAAGTATTGATAGCTGCAATAATTCTAATCGGATGTTCCGTACTTGCAATGTGCGTTGGCATCATTTTCAAAAAAAACGGCAAATTTCCGGACGGAGAGATTTCACACAACAAGGCTCTTCGCAAAAAGGGAATCGTCTGTGCCAAAGAGGAAGAACTCAGGCTATGGGGTCACAAAGGCAAAGATCATCCAGATGCAGCATGTCCGGAAGGTGGTTGTGAAACCTGCGCTTTCAATACAATACACAATCCAAAACGGACTTAAGCGCAATATTTATTTTTCGTGTAGCACTGCTTTACGAAGTTCAAAACTCTGGCCGAGGTATTTTTTACGTACCTCCGGATTATTGGCCAATTGTTCAGCCGTACCGCTTTCCAGAATTATACCCTCATAAAGAAGGTAGGCTCTGTCTGTAATGGCGAGAGTTTCATGAACGTTGTGGTCGGTTATGATTATACCGATATTCTTGGTCTTGAGTTTGGCAATGATGTGCTGAATATCTTCAACGGCAATAGGGTCTACTCCGGCAAAGGGTTCGTCGAGAAGAATGAATTTAGGATCTATCGCCAGTGCCCTCGCAATTTCACAACGGCGTCTTTCGCCACCGGAAAGTTGTATCCCCTGGTTTTTGCGTACTTTGTGAAGACCAAACTCCTCTATAAGCAATTCCAGACGTTCGTTACGCTCTTCCTTTGAATAACCCGCCATTTCCATAACGGAAAGCAGGTTGTCTTCGACATTGAGCGTACGGAAAACAGAAGCCTCTTGAGCAAGATAGCCCAGACCTTTCTGTGCTCTTTTATACATCGGAAGTTTTGTTATTTCCTCCTCATCCAGAAAAATTTTGCCGTCATTGGGTTTTATCAATCCGGTAATCATATAGAATGTGGTAGTCTTGCCGGCTCCGTTGGGTCCAAGAAGCCCCACTATTTCACCCTGTTCAACTTCGATGGAGACACCTTTAACAACGGTTCTCTTGCCATATTTCTTAACCAGATTTGTACAAAAAAGCTTCATATCGGATATTTCGGTGTTCTAAATTGTATCGAGCCCGAGATTTTTCTTGAGCTCACGGTATTCTTCGGATGTCTTCTGCAAATAGTTTGCCTTATCTGAAGGCATATACAATTTTGTGGCATTATCCTGATCATAAACCTCCTCCAAAGTAACCATTAGACGGAGTGCCGGAAGATCGATACGTTCTTTTAGAAATGATTCAAGACGCTGAAGAAAATGACGATCAATGTACTCTTTCTGTGCAATATTGCTGACGGAAAAAGTGACAACGGAACGTGATGCATCAATCTGCGGATTGCCCTTTGCAAGAGCTGCAGAGAGGTTGGGAGAACGGGATTCACTGGCCACCAGCTCTTCCCAGACGCTCTTAAGATTCCCTTCGTCGAGAGGTACCTTAACTATCTCCGGAGCAAATTCCATCTGTTTTGAAGAAGATCCGGCTTTGACCTCTTTCATCACATCCTTTATGGAGAGGGAACCGGATGGTTTAGTCTGAAGTTCCGAGTCCTGAGTTTCGAGTCTCGAGTCTCGAGGTGTGGGTTCTGAGTTTTGAGTTGCGGGGTACGGGGTACGGGGTGCGGGGTACGGGGTACGGGGTTCTAGTTCTGAGTTTGGAGTGGAGCATAGTAAGTTCCGAGTTCTGAGTTCTGAGTTCTGAGTTACCGCAGGAGCAGTCTGCATAGTTGCGGAGTGAATAGTAGAATCGGCCTGAAAAACCGCCGGAACTGCGTTTATACGGGAAATCTTGAGCAATGCAAACTCTATCAGCAGTCTCGGATTTCCGCTCTGGCGATAGGATGCCTCACAGTCAGTGGTAGTTGCAAGAGCCTCATAGAGAAAGTCAGCAGGACATTTTGCGGAGAGTTCTCCATATCTCTGAGCTACCGAAGGGGCAAGCTCCAGGAGTGACTGCGATGCGTCATGTTTGCACACCAGCAGGTCGCGAAAGTGATTACTCAGACCTGAGATGAAGTGGAGTGCATTGAACCCTTTGGAAAGTATTTCGTCAAAGGTGAGGAATGCCGCCGCATAGTCGCCTTCAAGGAAGTATGCGGTAAGTTTGAAATAGTATTCGTAGTCGAGAACGTTAAGGTTGTGTATAACCTGCTCGTAACTGACCTCATGCCCACAAAAGGCCACAGTCTGGTCAAAGAGTGTGAGAGCGTCACGCATCGCACCATCAGCTTTCTGTGCAATAATATGAAGGGTGTCATCCCCTATGGTCACATGCTCCTTGAAAGCGATCTCCTTGAGATTACGCACTATGTTGTCAACTGATATACGGTTGAAGTCATAAGTCTGACATCTGGATAGTATAGTGGGAAGTATCTTATGCTTTTCAGTGGTAGCAAGGATAAATATCGCATAGGAAGGCGGCTCCTCGAGTGTCTTGAGGAAAGCATTGAAAGCCTGCTGTGAGAGCATGTGCACCTCGTCTATTATATAGACGCTGTATTTTCCTATCTGGGGTGGAATTCGAACCTTATCGGTGAGGTTACGGATGTCGTCAACGGAATTGTTTGAGGCGGCATCCAGTTCGTGTATGCTGTATGAGCGCCCTTCGGCAAATGAGAGACAAGATTCACAAACTCCGCAGGGCACCAAATTCTCCGAAATATTTGAACAGTTGATGGTTTTGGCGAATATCCTCGCTGCACTGGTTTTACCAACTCCGCGCGGGCCGCAAAATAGATATGCGTGCGCCAATTGATTTCTAAGAATGGAATTCTTTAGAGTCCTGGCGATATTCTCCTGTCCGATCAGGGAATCGAAATCATTCGGTCTGTATTTGCGTGCAGATACTATGAACTGTCCCATATTATGTCTCTACGATAGGGGTTGAGTAATTTTACAAAAATAGGAATAATTTATAACTTTGCGCCACTCAAGAGACAATAGATGGATAATTATTCGCAAAATATTTATATACAAACACTTCCTTGCGGTGTCAAATTTGCCTTCAAACGGGCTCCCTCTCCGGTAGCATACTGCGCACTAAGTATACGTTCAGGCACACGCCATGAACCGGAAGAACTTCCCGGTACCGCCCATCTTGCAGAGCATATGCTCTTCAAAGGCACTTCGAGACACTGCCAGCGCGAAATCAACAATCGCCTGGAACGCCTGGGAGGCGAGCTTAACGCATTTACCACAAAAGAAGAGACGGTGGTTCACTCCACCACTCTCAAAGAGGACATCGGCAAGTCTGCAGACCTGCTTTTTGAAATAGTACTTAGTTCTACATTCCCCGAAAAGGAACTCATTAAAGAACGCTCTGTAATCATAGACGAAATCAATATGTACAAGGATTCCCCTGCAGAGAGGATATATGATGACTTCGAAGAGCTGCTCTTTGGTAGCCATCCTCTTTCAAGGTCTATTCTTGGAAATGCCAAAAGTCTTAAAAAGATCTCGACAAAAGACCTGCAGAACTATGCGGAATCCAGATTCATACCGCCCGCTCTTTGTTTTACCGCAGTAGCGGACATGGAGCCCGAAATTGTCGCAAACATGGTTGAAAAGGCCATTTCACGCCATTACACGGGTGTAAACGAGATCGAAGCCCCATCACAATCATCTTCCGGCAATGGATCATCCCTTGATACAGGGACCTTGTTCCGAAAAGAAATTTCGCGCAAGAATCATCAAGCCCACTGCATTATAGGTACAAGTGCCTATTCACTCTATGACAAACGTCGTCCGGTACTCTTACTGTTGTGCAATATGCTCGGCGGTCCCTCCTCCAACTCACGCCTCAATCAAAGGCTTAGAGAACGCTCCGCTCTCGTATATACGGTGGAATCCTCATACACCCAGTACGCCGATACCGGCACCTTCGCCATTTATTTCGGATGTGATAAGGGAGATGTCGAAAAATGTCTATCTTTGACAGACAAAGAGATCGGGTACTTTCGCGACGGCCGGATGACCGAAGTACAGCTCAACTCGGGTAAAAAGCAACTCCTCGGACAGCACGCCATCTCCTCGGATAACGGTGAAGTTCAGGCGCTCTCGATGGGTAAAAGTCTTCTCTCCTACGGTAACGTAATGCCTGACAGCGAAATCCGTCGCCTGATAGAAGAGATCACAGCCGAAGATATTCGCAGCGTGGCTTGCGAGGCACTGGCTCCCGAGCGACTCTCGACTCTAATATACAGATAGTTGGGAATGAACCAATTGGAAAAATATCTCATCGCAAATTCCACCTCTCAAGGTGAAGAACTCGAGTGGCTTACAAGGCAGACGCACCTTCGCACCAACCGTGGCAGAATGCTCTCCGGTCCCATTCTGGGTAAATTTCTGGAAATGGTCACCAAAATGATATATCCCTCCAGAGTCCTTGAAATAGGCACATTTACAGGCTACTCCACCATAGCGATTTCGCGCGGACTCGCTCCGGGAGGTACCATTGATACCATAGAAATCAACGATGAACTTGAAGATTTGATTCGCGAGGGATACGATAAAGCGGGCATCACCGGTAGAGTCAGACTCATCTTCGGAGATGTGCTTCAGGTACTTCCTACACTCGAAGAGGGTTATGACCTGATATTTTTGGATGCCAATAAGCGAGAATATCCGCACTATTTTGAAGCTGCCGTAGGGCTGCTCCGCAATGGGGGCTTCATCCTGGCGGATAATGTGCTCTGGGATGGTAAGGTCTATGAAGAATCCGCAACAACAGATGCCCAAACACGCGGTATCCGAGAATTCAATCGCATTGTGTCGGAGGATCCCCGTGTAGAAAATGTCATCATACCTCTGCGTGATGGTATCAACATCATCAGAAAACTCTAAAACAACAATATCAACTCAACAAAACTCATCAGTTATGTCAAAATTTCTAAAAGAATTCAAAGAATTCGCAATGAAGGGTAACGTTATGGATATGGCAATCGGTGTTGTTATCGGTGCAGCATTCGGAGCCATCGTAACTTCACTCGTCGGTGACCTTATCATGCCGCTCATCAGCTGGGCTACCGGCGGAATAGATTTCACGGAGTGGAAAATTACCCTGCGAGCCGCTGTAGAAGCGACCGAAACCACCGGGGCCGTGGAAGGCCTATACGTCAGCTATGGCAAATTTATCAACGTGCTGTTTAACTTCATTATCATCGCATTCTCCATTTTCCTTGTAATTAAGGGTATCAACAAGATGTCAAAGAAATTTGAGTCTGAGAAAACCAAAAAGGCAAAAGAAGAGGCTGAGGCCCAAGCAAAAGCTGCTGCTGAGGCTCCCGCTCCGGAAAGCGAAGAGGTTAAAATCCTGAAGGAAATCCGTGATGCACTTAAAAAGTGATGTGTAGATCAGAGTAGATCCAGCACATACTCGCGGTAATACTGATTTAAGAGATAATTCGAGGCAAGGTGACGAAGCGAGTCGCGACTTGCCTCGAATTTTTCTTTATGAGCCTCACGTATCGGCTCGGCCGGAGGTGACTCCATTTTAAGCGGATTGATGGGTGACCCGTTTTTCCAGACTCTGAAATCGAGATGAGGACCGGTCGACATTCCCGTACTGCCGACGTATCCGATTACCTGACCTTGTGAAACCCTCGAGCCCACTTTTAGACCGGAAGCATATTTTGACAAGTGAAGGTAAGCCGTAGTATAGACGGAATTGTGACGAATTTTCACAGTATGTCCCCCGCCCCCTTTATAACCCTTTTCTATCACCACTCCATCTCCGATAGTAAGCACCGGAGTACCTGTCGGAGCAGCATAATCGACTCCTGTGTGAGGTCTGACGACGCGGGTGATGGGATGTCTTCTCGCATAGGTGAATCCCGAACTTATCCTAGAAAAATATTTTAACGGCGATTTGAGAAAAGATTTTCTCATGCTCTCTCCCTCGGCAGTCCAATAACGGTTGGATGTGCCCTCTTCCTCAAAATAGACGCATTCTATGCTCTTTCCTCCGCTTGTGAAGGTCGAAAGCCAAATCTCGCCAATGTCAGTCACCTCTCCGTCACAAGAGTGTTCATTGTAGAGTATCTTGAAAGAATCACCTTTCTGCAATCCGAAAAAGTCGACACTCCAGGCATATATTTCAGAAAGTTTAATTGCCAGCAACGGCGAAGCACCTGCATCTTGGATATCATTCCAAAGGGAAGAAGCTATGGTCACTTCAACATACTTCTGCTCTACATCCATCTGTTTTTTTGCAAGTGATACTGCAAGTGTATCACGCAAGTCAAAAACCACTGCAGAGAGATTATCCTTCTGATAAACAAAATAATCCGGAACCTCCCCTTCAGCAGGAATATATACATAATAGGGCTGCCCGGCTTTGAAAGTATTTACGTCAAAGATACCCCTTGACTTGCTTACCAGGGCGTTGACCTTGCTATTAGGCACTCCGAAACGGTCAAGCACGGTAGAAAAATAATCCTTGGTACCCACTTTGCCTTCCACTACCCTATATTCTCCCCTCGGAATGCCGAAACGGTCGATAACAACTTCCTTCGCCAGTCTCTGCACCTCATCCGAAACATCATCAGATTTGGCATTTTCGTCACACGCTACCGGTAAAGCTGTAAAAAACATTAATGCTGCCACCTTGGTCAGCAATCTTGCAAATCCGGCTTTAGAACTCTCTTTACGCATCTTTTTTCTATGAATTTTCCGGCAAGTTAACCATTTTTCAACACTCTGTTGATATTTTTGTGGAAAAATTTGTAAAAATTTGTAAAAAAGTGGAAAACTATTATTACTTTTGCACAACACATCATACAAAACATATACAATCACATTTGAATGGCAAGGTTTATCGGCGAATACAAAGCAAAAGTTGACGACAAGGGGAGGTTAATCTTCCCCTCTGCCTTCAAATCCGCTATGGGTAGCGGAGCCGATCTTCGTTTTGTCATAAAAAATTCCCTGTTCTCCGAGTGTCTCGAGATGTACACGTATGCTGAGTGGGAAAAGGAGTCCGAGCTGGTGAGAAGCCGTCTTAACTTCTTCAACCGCGACCACGCTGAGTTCTGGAGAGAATATATGCGTGGCAGCCATATCGTGGAACCTGACGAGAAACTCGGCAGGATGTCCGTCCCAAAGGATAAACTCGACTCTATCGGCGTCCTGAAGGATGTGATATTCTTTGGCAACAATCACAAGATCGAGATCTGGGCTAAGGAGAAATTCGAAGCCCAGCAGCTCGATAGTGATGCCTATGTTGCACTTGCTGAAAAGATTCTCGGCTAGAAAAGAAGGAGGTGAGAGATGTCGGCTTACCATATACCCGTATTGCTTGAGGAAAGCGTGTCAGCTCTTGCCGTAAGGGAAAGCGGAGTCTATGTTGATGCCACTTTTGGAGGCGGAGGCCACAGCAGAGCTATCCTAAAGCGTCTTGGCAGCAAAGGTCGGCTGATGGTGTTTGACAAAGACTGCGAGGCACTGGCCAACCTGCCCGATGATGACAGGGTGATTGCCGTAAACAACAACTTCCGCTTTATCCACAATTATGTGAGATACCATGGTTTTGGAAAGGTAGACGGCATTATCGCAGACCTTGGGGTGTCATCCCACCAATTCGACACAAGTGAGAGGGGCTTTTCCTTTAGATTTAATGCTCCTCTGGATATGAGAATGAATCTGGAGGCACGCAAAAGTGCAAAAGATATATTGAATAGTTATACGTCTGAAGAGCTTGATAGGGTGTTCAGGATCTACGGGGAGGTAGATGAAAGCAGGAAAGTGGCAGATCTTGTATGCAGGGAGAGGAAAATCTCTCCCATAGAGACCACCGGAGATTTGGGCAGAGCCTTGGAGAGCGTTCTGCCCAAATTTTCAGAACATAAATTCCTCGCCAAAATCTATCAAGCTCTACGAATTGAAACCAATGATGAAATGCGTGATCTGGAAGGGCTGATGAAGGGCGTGATACGTTCACTAAAGAGCGGAGGTATCGTTTCGGTAATCAGCTACCATTCTCTCGAAGACAGGATAGTCAAGAATTTCCTCAAGTCCGGCAATGCAACCGGCAGGATTGAAAGAGATCTGATGGGACATGGCTCCTCACCTTTCGAGCTGGTAAACAAAAAGCCTATCATACCCGGTGAAGATGAGATTGCCGGCAATACCCGCGCCAGAAGCGCAAAACTCAGAGTGGCTAAAAGGAGGTAGAAATGGGACTCAAAAGAAAGATTATAGATAAGACTACCTCGTTTTTCAGCGGATCCTTCATATTGAAAAGGAGACTCGACAGATTTATATGGATAGTTATATATGTATTTATCCTGATTGTGCTCTTCATCAGTTGGAATCTCTACATTGAGAGCAGGCTGGTAAGAATCGAAAAGAACTCAGCCATCATCAAGGATCTCGAGATCAGCCGTCAGCAACGCTCTCTTGATCTTGTGGGCATTGACAACAGGGTAAAAGTAGAAAAGATATTGCAAGGATTCGGGTCCAAGCTCCACGCTCCGACCGATCCACCTAAAAGAGTAAAAGGAGAGTAATGTCATGAGAGTAAACATTGGTAAAGTAGGTGTGGTGTACATCATTTTCGTCCTTATCGCAATCGCCGTGCTGGTGAAAATAGTGCTTATACAGTTTGTTCATATCCCTCACGTACCGGATGTTGTGGGCGCAGTGACCGACGAAGAAAAGATAAAGAGCCACAGAGGCAGCATTCTCTCCGATGATGGTCGATATCTGGCCTTTTCTATTCCGGAGTATAGGCTCTATATGGACCTGCACAGAGATGTTATAGCCGACACACTCTTTGACAACAATGTGGATGCCCTCGCAACGGAACTCGCAAAACTATACAAGGACCGCAGTGCAGCAGAATACAAGAAGTTTCTGAAAATAGCACGCGAGGAGCAGAGGAGGTATGTCTGCATAAATAAGCAACTGCTCAAGTATCAGGAGATGCAACTGGCAAAGACTTTCCCCATTCTCAAGTACGGACAAAGGAGAGGCGGTATTATCATTGAAGAGGTGGATGATCACCGCGAATATCCCTACGAAAACCTCGCCTACCGCACTCTGGGACACCTTAAAAGTGACACGGCACAGATAAAAGTTGGGCTTGAAGGTAGTTGTGACTCCATCCTAAGGGGCAAACCGGGCGTACGCCCACTGAAAAAGACGGAGGGCAATGAGTGGATTCCAGACAACGATAGGCCCATCATTCCACCGGTAAATGGTACTGATATCAGAACAACTCTCAGTGTGGATATCCAGAACATAGCGGATAGAGCGTTACGAAATAAACTCTCGCAAAGTGAAGATCTCCAGGCGGGAACGGTGATAGTAATGGATGTGGCCACGGGCGAAATCAAGGCTATGGTCAATCTCGAAAAGCACGAAGGGGGTTATTCCGAAAGATACAATTATGCCATAGGCAGAATAGGTGAGCCCGGATCGGTATTCAAAATCACCTCTCTTGCCATTCTTCTCGAAACCGGCAAAGTCAAACTGGAAGATGAAATGCCCGCATATGTGTATTACAATATAGGCAAGAAAACATTCGAAGACGAATATCTCCGCAACTACGACAAAATCACCGTCCAGAGAGGATTTGAGATCTCTTCTAACAATGTATTCAGAGCCCAGGTATGGGAACATTTCGGGTCTAAGCCCGAAAAATATATGGATCAGCTCAAAGCGATGAAGATTGACACGAAGCACGATATAGAGATATATGGTATAGGCAAAGCCACCATTCCACACCCCTCGGACAAAGTCAGATACTGGAGTGACATTGACCTTGCCTCAGTTTCCATAGGTTATGCCGTAGAGATGACTCCGCTACATATCATCACATTATACAACGCTGTTGCAAATAATGGAGTTATGGTCAGACCTCACCTTATAAGCGAATATCTCAAAGATGGTCGGACCATTGAAAAGGTCGAGCCGCAAATACTATCTGCCATCTGTTCCGAATCTACTGCAAAACAACTCCATAAGGCGCTTAGAGGTGTTGTGGAGAATGGAACGGGAAAGAATTCCTTCAACGGATGCAAGGTAGAAGTAGCCGGCAAGACCGGTACTGCACGAGTGGTAATTCCAACCAATGGGGCTTATATCGATAGCCAGGGCAGAAAAATCCATCAAGGTACATTCGTAGGCTTTTTCCCTTACCAAAATCCCCGCTATACTGTTATTGCTGTGGTCTACTCCGGGCTTACTAACAAAAACTTTTACGGCGGCACTTGGGCTGCTCCCGTAGTGAGGGAAATTGCCGAAAATATCTATGCATCATCGCCGGACTGGAACGGACAGATAAGAGCTTCGGGACAACTTCCCGCATATAAGGAGTATCCAAACCGCATTGTAAATGACACGCTGTCGGGAGTTCCTGATGTGATAGGAATGGGTCTCAAAAACAGTATAAGCACCCTTGAAAGCAGGGGTTATTCGGTCTCCTTTTCCGGACACGGTGCCGTAGTAAAACAGGAACCCGAACCAGGTTCAGAGACATCAAACAAAAAAGTCAAAATTTATCTTGCCGAAAAATATGCAACTGAATAAGATACTCCAAGGGATTGAAGTCCTCGACATAAGTGGCAGCATATCCAATGAGATACGCGACATCACGCTCGACTCCCGCAAATGCAGCGCGGGCTCGCTCTTCATAGCGGCAGTCGGCAGTAAGAGTGACGGACACGACTATATAGAGAGTGCCATCAAGGCAGGCGCATCTGCAGTGATCTATCAGGAGGGTGAACACAAGGGAGGAGATGCCACATATATAAAGGTACCCGACAGCAGGAAAGCGGCGGGCCTGGCCGCGTCTCGTTTTTACGGCAATCCATCATCCAAATTCAACCTGGTGGGGGTGACAGGCACCAACGGCAAGACTACCACGGCTACACTACTCTACAATCTTTTCACCTCGCTCGGATATTACTGTGGGCTGATTTCAACCATAGCCAACTACATCGGGGAGGAGAAATTCGAAACCGAACACACCACTCCTGATGCCATTGCTCTAAACAAACTGATGGCTCTTATGGCCGAAAGAGGTTGCGAATACTGCTTTATGGAGGTTAGTTCCCATGCCCTTGACCAGGAACGTGTCTATGGTCTGCAATTCAGGGGAGCCATTTTTTCCAACCTTACTCACGACCATCTCGATTACCACAATACATTCCTCGAATATCTTCATTGCAAGAAGCGTCTGTTCGACAATCTGCCGAAAACTGCTTTCGCCCTTATCAATATAGACGATAAAAACGGCGAAGTTATGGTGCAGAATTGCAAGGCAACCGTAAAGAGATATTCCTGCCGAACGATTGCCGACTTCAACTGTAAAATCGTAGAAGAGAGTATAGAAGGAATGATGCTCGCTATCGGCAACAATCGTTTCTGGACACGGTTTATAGGAGCGCACAATGCATACAACCTGCTGGCAGTCTATGCTACGGCAATTCTTCTGGGAGCCGACAGAGATGAAGTGCTGGTGAAAATGAGTTTATTGAAAGCTGTTGCCGGACGTCTCGAATATGTTCGCGGAGGGAATGAAATCACTGCAATTGTGGACTATGCCCATACTCCAGACGCTCTCGAAAATGTTCTCAAAACAATTCGCTTGACTGCCAGAGGAAGAGAGGTGATCTGTGTATTCGGTTGCGGAGGAAACAGAGATAAGAGCAAACGACCGGAAATGGGAGTCATTGCAGCAAAATATGCCGACAAAGTAATTGTAACATCGGACAATCCCCGTTTCGAGGATCCCGATGCCATAATAAATGATATCCGCAACGGCCTCAACGCCGCCGAAAAAAAGAAGTCACTCTTCATTACCGACCGCAAAGAGGCCATCCGCACAGCCATCATGATGGCTTCCAAAGGCGCTGTCATACTTGTAGCGGGCAAAGGCCACGAAAACTACCAGATTGTCGGAGGAGAAAAACACCACTTTGACGACAAGGAGATTATCTCCGAAACATTTGAACAACTATAACCGACCAAAACCTCTACCTATGCTGTACCACCTTTTTGAATATTTTGAGAAAGCGAACATAGATTTCGCCGGTTCGGGACTGATGAAGTACATCTCATTCAGATCTTTCGGAGCCAGCATCATTGCCATCTTGATATCGCTGATCATCGGGCACAAACTGATTGTCTGGCTTCGGAAAAAACAAATCGGCGAAACCATACGGGATCTCGGTTTGGAAGGCCAGTTACAGAAAAAAGGCACTCCTACTATGGGCGGCATCATTATAATCATATCTATACTGGTGCCGGTATTGCTATTCTGCGACCTGACCAACATCAATATCCTGATATTAATACTTACCACAGTGTGGTTTGGCACGATCGGATTCGTGGATGACTACATTAAAGTGTTCAAGAAGAGGAAGGAGGGCCTTAACGGCTGGTACAAAATAGCATCCCAGGTACTTTTGGGCCTTATTGTCGGCTTGATAATGTGCTTCAGCAATGAGGCAGGATTCAGAGAACAGAAAAAGATTACTCCAGTAGAAGAGATCTCAAGTGAAGGCATTGCTGTTGATATTGCAATTCCGGTCGAAACTCTGAATGTGGACACCGGTGTGTTGGAAAACAGCACCAAAACTACACTTCCATTTGTCAAGGATAACGAGTTTGACTATGGATGGTTATCGCCTTTCGGAGGATGCTTCGGAGAATATTTCAAATGGTTCATATATGTATGTTTCATCATTCTGGTGATAACGGCCTGTTCCAACGGCTGCAACGTCACGGATGGGCTTGACGGCCTGGCAACCGGAGTAACTGCCATCGTGGGAGCCACTCTCGGAATCTTTGCATATCTCTCAGGTAACGTCATTTACTCCGAGTACCTCAATATAATGTATATCCCGAGCAGTGCGGAGATTACCGTATTCTTTTCATCAATGGTGGGATCCCTGTTGGGATTTATGTGGTACAACTCCTACCCCGCCCAGGTTTTTATGGGCGATACGGGCAGCCTGACTCTCGGCGGTATAATAGGCGTATGCGCTATTCTTGTCAGGAAGGAATTGCTCCTTCCATTGCTTTGCGGAATATTTTTCCTTGAGAGCCTCTCGGTTGTGGTGCAGAGATTTTATTTCAAATACACAAAGAAAAAAACCGGTGCCGGTGTAAGAGTATTCAAGATGACACCCCTCCACCACCATTTTCAGAAGGAGAATCCGGATGCTATAATCCAGTGGCCGGGAAAAGTATATGCAGAACAGAAAGTAGTGGCGAGATTCATTATCGTCTCTATAATACTTGCGGTATTGACAGTAGTAACATTAAAGATCAGATAATAAAGCTATATGAAAAGAATAGTCGTATTGGGCGGTGGAGAGAGCGGCTCCGGAGCTGCAGTTCTGGCGAAGGTCAAAGGGTTTGACGTCTTTCTCTCAGACAACGGGAAACTCAAAGAGGAACACGTTGCACGTCTTGTGGAGTACGGAATTCCCTTTGAGGAGGGTGGACATACCATTGAGAAGATATATAATGCCGACGAAGTAATCAAAAGTCCCGGTATCCCCGATACCGTACCGTTGATTATCGGACTTAATGCCCGTGGCATATCCGTGATTTCGGAAATTGAGTTTGCGGGCAGATATGACAACTCCAGAAAGATCTGCGTCACCGGCAGCAACGGCAAGACCACCACTACGTCGCTTATATACTACTTGTTAAAAAATGCCGGCCTGAATGTGGGGTTGGGCGGCAATATCGGCCAGAGTTACGCATTCCAGGTAGCCAAGGCGGAGCACGATATCTTTGTGCTTGAGATAAGCAGTTTCCAACTTGACGGAATGTATGAATTCAAGGCGGATATTGCGGTTTTGCTCAACATCACCCCTGACCATCTCGACAGATACGGCAACCAGATGCAAAACTACATCAATTCCAAATTCCGGATTACCCGTAATATGGCAAAGGAGGATTGTTTCATCTTCTGCTCCGATGATGAAATAACTGTAGAACATCTTAACCGCATCGTTGTTCAGGCGCAGAAAATTCCATTCAGTCAAAACTCCGTCGTAGAACAGGGAGCCTGTGTTGAGGGAGATAAAATGTATGTCAGATACAAAGACAGCGGCTACGAAATGTTTCTTCACGAACTTGCACTCCAGGGGAAACACAACATATACAATTCGATGGCAGCGGCAATCACGGGCAAAATAATGAACATTACCAACAGTACCATACGGGAGGCCCTGACAACCTTCACGGGAGTGGAACACAGAATGGAAAAAGTGCTCTCCGTGGGCGGTGTGATATATATCAACGACTCCAAGGCGACAAATGTCAACTCCACCTGGTATGCACTGGAAAGCATCAAAACTCCAATCGTACTGATACTTGGGGGAACCGACAAGGGCAATGACTACTCCCCTATTGCTGATCTGGTGAAGGAGAAGGTTAGAGCTATAGTCTGCCTCGGTGTCGACAACCGGAAAATCCATGATTTTTTTGGGGACAAGGTGGCTGAAATACACGATACTCGCTCCGCAGAGGAGGCTGTAAAGATAGCTGCGTCCATAGCAAAAAAGGGTGACACCGTCCTCCTTTCGCCCAGCTGCGCGAGTTTTGACCTATTCAAGAATTATGAGGACAGGGGCAGACAGTTTAAAGCTGCCGTAAAAAATCTTTAGTAGGGAATGGGTAGACTGAAAATAAGACTTAAAGGAGACAGGATCATCTGGATACTTGTACTTTGCTTGGCCATCATTTCGCTTCTGGCGGTATTCTCTTCCAGCACGTTTCTGGCCAACAAGGCAGGCGTAAGCAAACTATATATACTGCAGGAGCAACTCATATCGGTATCCATCGGTTTTGCCGCCCTTTTGATCTGCTACCTGATACCGATGAGGTTTTACCGTTTTACCGCTTTTCCCCTATTTGCAATTACAGTAGTAATGCTGGTATTGCTTTTCATCATCCCGGATGTACGAAATGAGGCAGCCAGAGGCATCAGGCTCTTCGGCAGGACAATCCAGGTTTTTGAATTTGCAAAAGTAGGATTGATACTCTACATTGCAAAGGCACTGGAGCTCTGGCAGAATTCATTGACCACTTACAAGGACTTCCTGCTCAAGATACTACTGCCAATAGGAGTTGTATGCATTATGGTTATGGCCAACAGCTTCTCATCGGCGCTGTTGTTCGGTGTGATCAGCATATTGCTGCTCTTCTTTATGAATGTCAACATAAAACATCTGGGCATTACCGCAGGTATCGGAATACTGGTTGTGTTGGCTATGTTCGGGATCTATTCGCTTTTTTTTAGTAATAAGGGTCAAGCCGAAAGTGAAAAAACGGGTTCCGTCGCCAAAGTCTTCAACCGCTTCGGCACGGCCTCCAACCGTATCGTCAACTTTTTTGATGCAAAGAAGGATTTGGAAGAGGCTGAGGCTGCTATGTCAGATGCCGAAAGACAGAAACATTTGGATGGTCAGCGTCAAGCCATTAATGCAAAAGTAGCAATACACGAAGGGGGAATAATTGGAAAAGGTCCGGGCAAGAGCACTCAGAGATATTCTCTGTCAATGGCCTTTTCTGACTTCATATATGCCTTTATTGTGGAAGAATATGGGCTGCTGGGGGGTATTTTCGTTATAATGATCTATCTGATATTTATCTTCAGGTGCATCACGATAGCATTTAGGTGCGAAACTATCTTTTCGGGAGCGCTGGTCTTGGGTTTGGCATTTCTTATAGCCACCCAGGCCTTCCTGCATATAATGGTGAATGTAGGTCTTATGCCGGTCACAGGCCACACTTTACCCTTGATAAGTCATGGTGGAACGGCATATATGGTACTGAGCGGCGCATTCGGCATTATCCTGTCAGTAAGCAAACAACTGGACAAACAGGACGAAATCAGACGCAAAGAACTTGAAGAAGAGGCAAAAGAAAAAGAATCGGAAATAATGTTGTCGGAGACTTATGAATTATGAGTAAAAGCAAACCAAGAATCATCATCAGCGGAGGGGGTACGGGAGGACATATATTTCCGGCTCTCTCAATAGCCGGGGCCATACGGGAGAGAGTCCCTGAGGCCGAAATACTTTTTGTGGGCGCCGAGGGCAGAATGGAGATGGAGAGAGTACCACAGGCGGGCTATGAAATTAAAGGTCTGCCGGTAGCGGGATTGCAACGTAAACTTTCCCTGGCAAATTTCGCACTGCCTTTCAAAATTCTCAAAAGCATCTCAATGGCAAAAGAGATCATCAGGGAATTCAAACCCGATGTAGCAGTTGGAGTGGGCGGCTATGCCAGTGCACCGTTGTTATGGAGTGCATCCGGAATGAAAATCCCCTGCCTGATACAGGAGCAAAACTCATATGCGGGATTGACCAACAGGATTCTTTCAAAAAAAGCGGACAAAATTTGTGTCGCCTACAGTGGAATGGATAAGTTTTTCCCTGCGGAGAAAATCATTCTCACGGGAAATCCCATCAGGAAGGAAATAAAGCCGCCTACGGAGGCTGAAAGAGCCGAAGGATATGACTTCTACGAACTCAATCCAAATAAAAAGACCATCTTTGTAGTCGGTGGCAGTCTCGGCAGCGGAACTCTCAATAAGGCCATGAAAAAATGGGTGGCTGAAAAGGGGGCAAATGCTGATTACCAAGTGATTTGGCAGAATGGAAAGTATTACAGCAGCGACATTGCCGAATATATGAAAGAGCGTGAACTGTCCAACGTAAAGCATTTTGATTTCATCCGGAGGATGGATCTTGCTTATGCCGTGGCAGATGTGGTCATTTCCCGCGCGGGAGCCGGAACAATCTCCGAACTCTGTGTCGCCGGCAAGGCAACCATCTTTGTTCCGTCACCCAACGTGACAGAGGATCACCAAACGCACAACGCTATGGCTTTGGTAGATAAAGAGGCTGCGCTGATGGTCAGGGATGATATTGCTGAAGAGATACTGATGGATACTGCAGAAGAGTTGCTTTCCGATAGCGCACGCATCCGCAAATTGGAGACAAATGCGCTCAAACTAGGACGAAAGGGAGCAGCAGAAGAAATAGCGGCAGAGGTACTCTCCCTCATTAGATAAGAACGAGATGGAAAAAAAATACAAATACTACTACTTCATAGGGATCGGCGGCATCGGGATGAGCGCCATCGCCCGATACTTCAAGAGTGCAGGCTACAGCGTTTCCGGATACGACAAGACACCCTCTGCACTCACAGCACGGCTTGAGAAAGAGGGGATTGCCGTACACTATGAGGATGATATCAGTGCAATCCCGAAGGACAAAGAGAATACCTTTGTAATCTATACCCCGGCCGTTCCGGCTGATATGGACGAACTACGGTATGTGATGGAGCAGGGATATACCGTATGCAAGAGATCCCGTGCACTGGGAGAGATTGCTCGCGGGCAAAAGTGTCTCGCAGTGGCCGGAACACACGGAAAGACGACAACAAGCACACTGCTGGCCCATTTGCTCACGCATTCCGGAGAAGGTTGCAACGCCTTCCTGGGGGGCATTTCACGCAATTATGACTCCAATCTGCTGCTGAGCTCCAACAAAGTGCTGGTAGCAGAAGCTGATGAGTTTGACAGGTCATTCCTACAGTTGTACCCGGATATAGCAGTGATTACATCCGCAGATGCCGATCATCTGGATATCTATTTGGACCATAGCCACCTAAAGGAGGCCTTTGCCGAATTCGCATCTCAGATTAAGGAGGATGGATTCCTTCTGTTGAAAAAAGGTGTAAAGATCTCTTTGGAAGGAGTTAAGGCAAAGATTTTGACCTATTCTTACGATACTCCGGCAGACTTTTACGCTTCGGATATAGTACCTCTTGATGGGGGCTATTTTGATTTCTCCCTCAACACTCCCGAAGGGAAGATTGAGAAATGTACGCTGGGCATACCAGGGTGGGTAAATGTCGAGAATGCCGTAGCGGCATCAGCGGCTGCGCTACTGCACGGCATAACTCCGGAGAAACTCAGAAGCGGGTTAGCCGGCTTCAGAGGAGTGGCAAGGAGATTTGATATACGCATCAATACCCCGCAATGTGCCTATGTCGACGATTATGCTCATCACCCTAATGAACTGCGTCATGCAATCAGTTCAATGAGAGGTATTTTTAAGGGAAAAAGGCTTTGCGGTATATTCCAGCCTCATCTCTATTCGCGCACGAGGGATTTTGCCGAGGAATTTGCGGATGCATTGGGAGGTTTGGATGAACTGATATTGCTCCATATTTATCCTGCAAGGGAACTTCCGATAGAAGGGGTGACATCAAAGATCATTTTTGACAAAGTACGACTTGAAAACAAGATACTCATAAACAAGGAAGAGTTGATGGAGACTCTCCGTCGGAGGAATTTCGAATGTTTGATAACCTTCGGAGCCGGAGACATCGACAGGTTTGTATTGCCCATTGAGGAAGAATTAAAAGCAAGAATAGGAAAATGAAAGTAAAAAAGATATTGCTGGTGGTACTTATTTCCATCCTCTTTCTCGGAGTGATGGTGCCGTACTTTTATTTTGTCTCTGAAATGGAAACGGGAACCATCGAGTACACTGTCTGCAGCGGTATCAATGTCAATTTCAGGGATTCCCTCAAGGTCAATCTCATCAGCAGCGAGGAGATTATTTCCCTGGTGGAGCAGGCGGAAAGGGTTACGGGCACAAAGTGTAAGAAAGTGAACCTTACAAAGATCGAAAAATTGCTGGACGGCAGGGGAGAAATCCTCAAGTCCGAGGTCTATTTTTCCTCCCCTACAATTCTAAACATAGATGTAGTCCAGAGAAAGCCCGTTGTAAGATTTGAAAATGAGACTGAGGGCTATTACTCGGATGGGAGCGGATTTCTTTTTCCCCTGCTCAACACCTATAATGTACCGATCGTTACGGGAGATATTCCGTTACGTCTTGGCCGAGAATATATGGGAGTACCCGAAGGGAAAGAGAGCGAATGGATAAACGACATTCTCCTCTTGGCCGACTATATCAGCAGTAATGAATATTGGAACAAAAACATTGAGCAGATTTACATCGAAAACGGAGACATCTGCCTTGTCTCACATGTAAGCCATCATAAAATCATATTCGGTAACTGCCGCAATATTGATGCAAAATTCAGGAAATTGGCGACATTCTATAAAACAATTGCTCCGTCAGATGGATGGGACACCTACAATGTCGTCAATCTCAAATACAACGAACAGATTATTTGCAAAAAAGGAGATATATGAGCGATTTTATTACAGCAATCGATTTCGGATCATCTAAAGTTGCCGTGGCAGTCGGGACCAAGACTTCCGATGGCATAAAGGTGGTCTCATTTCACAGTTCTCCCCTTCCAAACGGTATAAAAAACGGGGAGATTGTTAACGAGGGCAGAGTGATTGAAGCCCTTAAAGCGGCACTGGGAGCAGCTTCATCCGATATTAGAGAAGAGATCAGAAAGGCAGTGATCAATATCGGCGGAAAATTTCTCTACTGCGAGGAAATGGCAAGCACAATCATCAGAAATATCAGCAGTAAATACGTATCTGCTGAAGAACTGGAAAATTACCGCCGTGAACGATACAAATTTTCCGTAGATGAAGCCAACATGATCTACGCAGTTATCCCGCAGAAATATGACATCGATGATTTGACGGGCTACCAGCATCATGAGATCATCGGAACTTCCGGAAAGAATCTCAAGGCCTATTACAAAATATTTCACGGCAAGGCGACATTGCTCTCCAGATGCAAAAAAGTACTCTCTGCATGCGGTGTGGAAATCTCCAAAATCGTGCTCTCGCCCATTGCCTCCGCAAGGGCAGTGCTCACTGAAGCGGAGATGGAAAACGGTGTGATGCTGGTGGATATAGGACGCGGCCTGACACAGATTGCCGTTGTCAGAAAAGGAATCGTCACCGATGTGCGTATTATTCCATTCGGCGGAGAAGCCATTACGGTTGACATACAGAACGTAACCTCCATAAGTCCAAAATGGGCCGAATTGATCAAACTTAAACACGGATGCTGTGTTGAAGAGTTTACTCCCGAAGACAAAAAACTGGTTCTCAGGGGCAATGACGGCATCATAGAGGATGAAGTATCGCTGTCCAAACTTACAAGTATTATAGAAGCACGCACAAGCGAGATTCTCGAAGCTATCAAATATGTAAAAGAGGAGAACGAATCTCAAGGAAAACTCCCTGCCGGAGTTGTGATAACCGGAGGAACTTGCTATCTGGAGGGCTTTCTGGATTTGGCAAAGGTATTTCTGGGCAAGAAAACACGTCTTGCCGCACCTAGAGGCTGCATCACTGTGGATTCGCAAGAGAACGCACAAGATACATTTTCTTCTACGGTAGTCGGACTTCTGCTGGAGGGTTTTTCCAATAAACTCTCCTACTCGGAGAATGAGAAAATTAAAGTGAGTGAAATTGAGATCGAAGCTGACATGGAAACAGATACAAACGAGATAAAAGGGAAGAAAGAATCCGGCAGCAGGAAAGGAGGAAACAACAAAGGTCCGAAACGGGGGCTTGGTAACTTATTCGAAGGAATTTTTGGTGAAAACAACGACAATTGCTGATAGTTATGGAAGAAACATTAATACCAAAAAACTGGCCAAAGGGCTCAAACAACATTCTCAAAGTGATAGGTGTTGGGGGCGGCGGCAGCAATGCCGTACAATATATGTATTCAAAACAGATAGAGCAGGTGGATTTTGTAGTATGCAATACCGACAGACAAGCTCTCGACGGAAGCACCGTACCGGTCAAACTTCAGATCGGAGGTATATTGACAAGAGGTCTTGGTGCAGGGCAAGATGCGACCATCGGCCGAAAATCTGCTCTTGAGTCCAGAGAGGCAATTGAAGAACATCTTGGCGAAAATACGCAGATGCTCTTTATCGCTGCGGGTATGGGAGGCGGCACAGGCACGGGAGCAGCTCCCGTCATAGCTGAGATCGCCAGGACCAAAGGCATCCTAACTGTCGGAGTTGTGACTCTTCCGGCACGTTTTCTCGGCAACGAAGTACTCTTCAGGGCAATTGAGGGAGTAAGGGAACTCTATAGACATGTTGATAGTCTCCTTATCATCGACAATGAAAAACTATTCGATATATATGCCGATCTGGACATTCTGACACTCCTTCCGAAAGCAGATGAAGTTTTGGCAACCGCAGTCAGGAGCATTGCCGAAATTATAACCGTCAGGGGCAAAATCAATATGGACTTTGCCGATGTCAAGAAAATAATGCAGAACAGCAATGTCTCCCTTATGGGAATAGGTATTGCCTCCGGTAAAGACAGGGTGAACAAAGCTGTTGAAATGGCCCTAACTTCTCCCCTGCTCAACCAGCTTGACCTTAAAACCGCAAAAAGGGCTCTAGTCAATATAACAACTTCCGGTGGTGAGCATGTCATCCATGGAAGTGAGGTTACAACCCTGATGGAATACATCAAGGAACTTACAAACCCCGAGCTCAACTCCAAGATGGGTCTTGTACAGAATGATGAGATGGGAGAGAATATTGGAGTAACGATCATCGCTACAGGATTTGAGATGACACAACTGCCAATCATCAGCGAAGATGCATTGAAAAACAACAGAATCGAGGTCAAATATGATTTGGCAAATAACAAAAGAGGCGTACCTTTGTGCCCCGATATTGAATCTCAGATTACCAAAAAGGAGATGATAATCGGTATACCGGCGCTGATTACGGATAATCTTCAGACGATAGGAGAACTTGAGTCGGAGCCGGCATTGACCAGAAGGGAAATGATGTTGCAAAAACAGAAACTAAAACAGAGCGAGTGATGAAACAAAGAAGAGTGCGCTTTGCACCGAGTCCTACGGGACCGCTCCATATGGGCGGTGTCAGGACTGCATTATACAACTATCTTTACGCTAAACAGTCGGGGGGAAAATTCATATTGAGAATTGAAGATACCGACTCCCAGAGGTTTGTTCCGGGCTCTGAAGAATATGTAATAGAGTCGCTCGGCTGGTGCGGCATTATGCCTGACGAAGGTGTGGACAAATATGGAAAGATAGTGGAAATACCTTGTGCAGAGCATCCTCACGCACCTTACAGACAATCCCAACGTAAGCATATATACCGAAAATATGCAGAACAACTTGTGGCAACAGGAAATGCCTATTACGCATTTGACACTCCGGAGGAACTTGAGACCCTCAGAAAAGAGGCAGAGGCTGAAAAGAGCAGTTTTATATATAACTACGAATCACGCACCTCACTCAAAAATTCGCTTACCCTTCCTGCCGAGGAGGTGAAACGCCGTCTGACCCAAGAGACCGGATGGACTATCAGATTCAAAATTCCCGAAAACAGAGTAGTTAAGATGAACGATCTGATAAGAGGCGACATAGAGGTTAACACCTCGACTCTGGATGACAAGGTACTTTGGAAGAGAGCCGACGAACTCCCCACCTATCACCTTGCCAACATTGTTGACGATCATCTTATGGAGATTACAGAGGTAATACGAGGTGAAGAGTGGCTACCTTCTCTCCCTCTTCACTATTTGCTCTACGAAGCATTCGGATGGGATGAGAACAGGCCGCAATTTGCACACCTCTCACTGCTTCTCAAACCTGACGGCAAAGGAAAACTCAGCAAAAGAGATGGCGACAGATTGGGATTTCCCGTGTTTCCGCTGCAATGGATCAATAGCGATGGAGAGATTTCGCGCGGTTACCGAGAAGATGGCTATTTTCCCGAAGCATTTGTAAATATACTGGCTTTTCTGGGATGGAATCCCGGCACGGAGCAGGAAATTTTTACGCTGGATGAATTGACGGAGGTATTTTCGCTTGAAAGAGTGGTGAAATCCGGAGCAAGGTTCAATCACGACAAGGCAAAATGGTACAACCAGGAATATCTCCGCAGAAAGAGCACACAAGAACTTGTGGAGGCTTTCAGAGTACTGGAGGGAGAACGTCTGGCCGCATTTGACGACAATTATGTTGGTGCGGCAGTGGAACTTATCAGGGAGAGAGCCTATTTTGTACATGAATTCTGGACTCTATGCGACTTCATTTTTGAGGCACCACGGGAGTATGATCCTGCAGGAGTAAACAAATTCTGGAAAGATGACATCAAGGAGATTATACTGAAGGTTGCAGATTATTTAAATGGTCTGGAGCCCTTCTGCAAGAGTATAATCGAGGAGAAACTTCAGAATCTGATAACTGCCAAGGGCTGGGGTATGGGTAAAGTGATGAATACCCTGCGTCTCATCCTCGTGGGTCGCAGTTCCGGTCCAGGAGTGGCAGATATTATGCATATTCTGGGCAAGAAGGAGGTTTCACGACGAATCAGCAACGCAATCGCCCGTTTGGGTTGACACTATGATATTATTATGGTAACTATTGGAATGGCGTCTGATCACGCCGGATTTGAACTCAAGGAGTTCCTTAAACCTTATATCCGATCGATGAGATACGATATTATCGATTTCGGCACCCATTCTACCGATAGTATGGACTATCCCGACACCGCCCATCCTCTCGCAGAGGCTCTGGAACGTGGAGAAGTGGAACTCGGTATAGCCATTTGCGGCTCCGGCAACGGCATTGCCATGACTCTCAACAAGCATCAATGTGTACGTGCTGCTCTTTGTTGGAATCCCGAACTCGGTGCTCTGGCACGTCAGCACAATGATGCAAACGTACTCTCGCTTCCGGCAAGATTTATTTCGCAGGAACTTGCTCTGGAAATCGTCAGGAGTTTTTTATCTGCAGAATTCGAGGGCGGAAGGCATAAGCGCAGAGTGAATAAAATCGCAGTGAATAGATAGATATGGGTTTTTATTTACTGGAAGGATGCAGTGTGGAAAATGAGACACTCTCCGGTTTTTTCGAGGAGCATCTTGCGGCCTCCATCGATGACTATCCGGAAGGTATAGTAATTCCCATTGACAAGCCCTACAGGTGGAGTTCCGCCGACGTGGTGAGAAAGATCAAATTCCAAATCCAGAAGCATTTCAAACATAAGAACATAAAAGTGGGCCATGCGGGTACGCTCGATCCGTTGGCAACCGGTCTGCTGATCGTATGTGTGGGCAAAGCCACTAAAGTGGCTGAAGAACTGCAGTCCCATGAGAAGGAGTATGTTGCCACAATAGAGTTCGGAGCGACTACCCCCTCTTTTGATCTTGAACAGGAGATCGATTGCTATTATCCTTTTGATCATATTACGGAAGAGATGGTGCGCAAAGTGCTGAAGGATTTCATCGGTGAACAGTTGCAGGTACCGCCTCTGTTCTCCGCTAAGGTTATTGATGGATTGCGCGCTTATGAATATGCACGTGTCGGCGAGGATGTGCAACTGCGCAAGTCCCTTATCAACATCACTGATATTGAACTGCTCTCCTTTAGTGAGGCATCTACCGGGAACCAAAAAACCGAAACCATAACTCCTGAGGTATCTCAGAGCGGAAAATACTATTACCAGCATTCCAGCGACAAGAGCGATGGCACACGCCCGAGCGCCACAATAAGAGTGCGTTGCAGCAAAGGAACCTATATCCGTTCTCTCGCCCGCGATCTCGGTTGTGCTCTTGACAGCGGCGGCTATCTGACAGCACTTCGTCGAACCGCATCGGGATTTTTTTCGCTAAATAATTGACTTTTTGAAACTTTTTGCATTTTTTTTCGTATAAGAGAGTGTTTTTTGTACATTTTTCCAAGCAATGAAATTATCGCAATTTTACTTTGAGCTTCCTGAAGAAATGATTGCCAAATATCCGGCAGATTTCCGGGACGAATCGCGCCTTATGGTACTCAATAAAGAGACAGGAGAGATTCAGCACAAGATCTTCAAGGACATTATCGATTACTGCAAACCTCACGACCTTTTTGTATTCAACGATGCTAAGGTCTTCCCTGCACGCTTATACGGCAACAAGGAGAAAACCGGTGCGGAAATAGAGGTGTTCCTCCTCAGAGAACTCAACAAAGATCAGCGCCTGTGGGATGTGCTGGTAGATCCGGCCAGGAAAATCCGCATCGGCAACAAGCTCTATTTCGGTGAAAATGACGCCCTGGTGGCCGAAGTCATAGACAATACGACATCCAGAGGCCGTACTTTGAGATTCCTTTATGACGGCACTTACGAGGAGTTCAAACAGACACTCCTGCAGCTCGGAGAGTTGCCCATTCCAAAATGGATACGCACAAGAGCCGAAGAGTGCGATACCGAGCGCTTCCAAACCATCTACGCTAAGAAAGAAGGTGCTGTAGCCTGTC
>CAZRBY010000019.1:24241-33186 GCA_964598495.1 uncultured Muribaculaceae bacterium | reverse complement strand
TACTCGGAGATATTCAGCAACGACTTACAGCATACAGAGCTTGTAAACGCAGCTTACATTTTATTCTCATCAAATAAAGGTAAATTTACTTATAAAGCAGGCTTAAGAGGAGAGTTCAGTACTGTCACATTGGAAAGTAATCGGGAAAAACTAGAAGAGAGAAATAACGATTTATTTATTGCTCCGAGTTTGTCCGGGACATATAATCTGACAGAGAGTCAGGATATTTCCTTTGCTTTTACACGCCGTATCGGAAGGCCCATCTACCCTCAGCTAAATCCCTATATGAGCATGGTGGATGCCTCGACTTTTGAGCAGGGCAACATGAAGCTAAGACCGGAGAAGTCTTCAAAACTGGACCTAAGCTACACTCTTAAAAGCAGATATGTGCAATTATTTGCGGATGCCTATTTGAACTATACTACGGGATACATTTCACAGATAACGAAAATATCGGATGGTCTGCTTATCACGACATACATAAACGGCACTTCAGACCTAAAGAGCGGAACGGAAATTTCACTTAAGTTGCTTCCTTCAAAATGGATGACCGCTACACTGAGTACAAACACCTTCTATGTTGACACCAGAGGCAACTTTGCAGGGGCTGAAATAAATAACAGAGGTTGGTCAAACAACAGTAATTTGCTCGTTGATTTCCTGATTGGAAAATCTACTGATATACAGATACAATATTTTCTCACAACACCGCAATATTTTCCTCAACTAACGACATCACTCACACATCATATGAATGTCGGATTGAAGCACACATTTCTGAAGGGAGCGATGAGTGTATCCTTGCTCCTTACTGACGCATTCAATACATATAAATGGCAAGTGCAGTCAAGCAACAAGATCTTTGATTTGACAAACATAAGTACCATGAAGAGCCGAATGTTTTGGGTAGGCATTTCATACAACTTCAACTCCTTCAAACAGAAGAATGGTGAAACTAAATCAGAGGGAGACAGAACCCTAATCAAATTATGATTATAGTGCCTCTCAGCTCTGTGGGAGGGGTAGATAAGGAGCGAAGCGAAGCTGAGCGACTGCACCTCAAAAGAACTCCCCGAAGCGTGGCTTCGGGGAGTTCTTTTGAGGTGCCTGGCGGATTCGAACCGCCGTAAACGGTTTTGCAGACCGCTGACTAAGCCACTCATCCAAGGCACCGGATTAAGGGGCTACAAATATAGCCATTTTTTTGAAGAATCCAACAATATTGCCCCACTTACGGCCGTTTGCGCTTCCACTTGTACCATTCATGACCTCGAGGCAAGCCATTTTTTCAAAACTTGAATTCAAGTTTGACCATAAAATTGAATCCTGCCTGCGGGAAGTATCCAGCCTCTATATAATCTGCACTTCCATCCGCAAAAGAGGCTCGATAAACCCAGGCATCAGCCACATATTTGCGATTGAGCAGATTGTCGGCATAAAGCGAGATGCCGATGTTTTTCCATGTATAATGCGCATCTGCAGAAAAAACAGTATATGCCGGCAGTGAGCGTTCCTCGCAAGAGGTGTTGTCATAATATTGTTTCCCGACATATTTTCCCCGAAGGGATAAAGAGAGTTTGTCAATAGGAGTCCAGGTGGCCATAGCCATTCCTACAATAGGCGGGGACATCAATATCTCTCCATTTTCGATATGTTGCACTGCCTGTGGCAGGGGATTCCATTGGTCTGGATTATCATATCTATCCACCCAGAGATTGCACTCCTTTATGCGGTTGCGGCTCAATGCGAGATTTGCATCAAACCTCAACCTGCGCAGCGCCTGCCAGCCGGCAGAGAACTCGATACCTCGTCTATAGCTGCGCTCCACATTCTCCTTAACCCTGTATCCTGTTTCCGTAATCTTTCCGGTCTCAAGTAGCTGATTGCGATACTCCATAAGGTATATATTCGCCGAGAGAGCAAAAGATGAGGAAGTATAATCGTATCCGAACTCCCAGTCCAGCATCCGCTCCGGCAAAATGCGATCACCCTCTCCCGCCTTGATTGCCTCTTTGATATCACTGCGCGAAGGCTCCTTGTGAGCAACTGCCAGAGATGCGTAGGCTTTCGAATGGCTATCAAAATTCCATGTAAATCCTCCCTTTGGATTGAAGAAATTATAGACGAAATCCTTATCCAAAGCTATAAAATCCTTATCTATTCCCGATAGTTCATAATTTACATTACGATACTGAATATCACCGTAGAGGTGCATCCTGCCACCAATAATATCCCCTTCTCCTCTTAAAAATCCGGAAAGATCCCTCTTCAAGCCGGTGTTGAGATACCAGCTCCAATTAGCCGGAATTTTCTCATTGTATTTTGCCCAAACCAAATTACCGTAGTGGTCACCGTCATAGAAAGACAAGGAGAAATTACCCAGTAAAAAGAATCCCTCTCCAACATATTTCATATTGGCTAGGGCGGCAAAATTGTTATTTGCCATTTGCTGTCTGACTATCACATCGCTTCGTTTGTAACGAACCCCTCCCACCGTCTGCTCCTGCAATCCGTAATCGGAAAACTTTTTCCCCGCCTTGTAATTCTCGTAATAACCTGCTCCGCGGGTATAGTTCAGAGTAGTGCTCATAGAGAGGTTCGGGTTAAATTGGTGAACCCAGATACCCTGCAGATGATTCTGCAAATAGTTGTCGGTCTCATTGTCATAATAGCAAACATTACCAGACTCATCGGTGAACTCTCCTGCCGGATTGTACCTGCGATCACTCCCCAGCTTATCCGCAGGAATACCCTCCCATGTGATGCCGCTGCGCTGTTTGCCGAGGATCCAGTTTAGTTTGAAAGAATTTGAGCCGTGCATAGATCCCAGACTCGCATAGGCGGAGTGTAGCCGCGCAAAAGCGTTGCGGATATAGCCTTCAGTGGTATTATACGAGTACCTCATATCAAATGATAGGCCCTTCTCGCTACGTCCTGTGCCTACTCCTACAGTAGCGCTACCGGTTAGCCAGGAGCCTCCGGAGAGTTCGATATTGGCATAGGGTTTCTCAGTAGCCCCCAGGGTGCTCATATTGAGAGTTGCACCGAAAGACCCTGCTCCGTTGACCGAAGTGCCTGCTCCCCTTTGCAGCTGTACTGACTCCAGAAATCCCGATATTCCCGGTATATTGACCCAAAAGACCGTCTGCGACTCGGCATCATTGAGCGTGATGCCGTTGATGTTGACATTAATGCGGGTAGCATCACTACCCCTTACCCTCATTTTTGAGTAGCCAAGGCCGGTGCCACCTTCATTAGTGGCCACCACGGAGGGCTGCAGCGAAAGAAGCATCGGCAGCGAAGTCATGGTGCCGGCTTTCGAGAGTTGCTCCCTCTTGATTTCGGTGGATGTGACAGGCGTACCGGATTGCGCCCTCGAGGCGATAACGATGGTACTGTCGATAGTGTAGTGCTTGTGTGATTCGTCCGAATCAGGCAAAATGTTTTGTGTAGATTGTTGCGCAAAAGAAGGCGCACAAAGCAGCAGAAATGCTGCTGATAAAAATGTTTTTTTCATAATAATCCTCCCTACGCCGGTATTATCCGGATCAGGTTTAGTGGGTGTGTTCTCAGCCCCCGCAAGGGGAGCACCCCCGATTGTTAATAAATCTATGTCAAAGACCCCATAAGGGGAAACTTTCTATTTTTCGGTCTCCACGAGCGTTACGCGGAAAATTTTCGGCCAATATTTTCCTGTGAGCCAAATAGTGTCATCCTTCTCATTGTAGGCAATGCCGTTGAGCACATCGGTGGATGGCTTGCGCAGAGTAGGGTGCAGAAGATTGCGACAATCTATCATGCCTGTAACTGTCCCACTCGAAGGATTGATAGTCACTATTGCATCGCTGCCATAAACATTGGCCCATATCTCTCCGTTGATGTACTCCAGCTCGTTTATAAATCGCAAAGGTTTCGCGTCAAGCGTCACTGTAATCTGTTTCTCCACCTTGAAGTTGTCGGGATTTCGGAAAGTGAGGGAGGAAGTGCCATCACTCATTATCAAGTATTTGCCGTCAGTAGTCAGACCCCAGCCCTCGCCCATATAGCGTACCGAACCGATAAGTTCCATCGTTTTTACATCATACACAAAGCAGACATTCTCCTGCCAGGTAAGAATATATATACGACCTTTAAGCACACAGGCACCCTCAAGGAAATATTTCCTGTCGAAATTGGTCCTTTTAAGCACTTTGCCGGTAGCAAGTTCCACTTTACGGAAAGAGGATTGGCCATATTGTCCGCAAGACTCATAGAGCTCTCCTTCATAAAAAAAGAGTCCCTGTGTATATGCACTTACATCATGAGGCAGACTCTCCTCAACCTGTAAAGTATAATGTCTCGCATTCTGAGCACTACTCTCACAGGCTGTGAGCAGTACACAGGAGACAAAAAGCACGATATGCAACAGAGGTTTTTTCATTACGCAGGCAAAAGTAGATATTTTTTTGTACATTAGCAGTCTAATATGAAAATAAAGTACCGGTGCGATATGGACGCTGAAAGTCGTAAGAACCTCTATACCGAACACTTTTATATCAAAAGTTTCGAGACAGACCCATTCAAGATCTTCAAACTCTCTTCATTTCTGAGCGTAGCTCAGGAAATTGCAGGTGTAAGCGCTACCAGGATGGGATTCGGCTATGACGACCTGATTAAGGAGAACAACGTCTGGGTACTCTCGAGGGTAAAGGTAAAATATCTGCGCCCGCCACGCTGGAGAGAAATAGTCAAGATGGAGACCTGGCACAAACGAGAAGAGGGATTGATGGCATTGCGCGATTATGAACTGCTGACTGAGGAGGGAGAAAGCATAGCGGTCTCCACCAGTTCCTGGCTGATAATGAATATGGAAACGCGACGTCTAAAGAGGACTTCGGATATTCTCGGTGATAAGGGAATGCACAATATGTATAGAGATGCAATTGCCGAAAGTTGCGGTAAACTCACAGCACCGGACAACCTCCAGCTTATTTATACCAAGCGCGTCCGTATCTCCGATATAGACTACAATTACCATGCAAACAATGCGAGATATGCCGATTGGATTATAGATGCTTTTGGAAAGGACTTTCTTAAAGAACATCCTCTGGACGAGATTCAGATAAACTACAATAGCGAGTGCACTTTTGACAATCTTGTGGAGATATATAAGGCACCTGTAGACAACATTGCGTTTTATGTCGAAGGACGCAGCGATGGACGCAATATTTTTCAGTCTCTGGTTTCATTCAAGTAATTTATGAGCATCTACAACATAACACTGATTACGATGACAGCGCTGGCCGTAATCGTTTTCGTTGCACTCTTTTTCTTTAGGGCAGGATACGGCTTTCTGAGAACTCCCGAATGGGGACCTTCAATACCCAATAATATTGGATGGATATTGATGGAGGCACCTATTTTTGTCACTATGCTGGCCCTCTATCTTGACAGTGACCGGATCGGTGATCCGGCAATAATTGTCATTACTCTGCTCTTTTTGACACACTACCTCCAGCGAACTTTCATATTCCCCCTACTGATAAGGGGCAGGAGTAAAATGCCACTGACTATTATTGCACTGGGAATGACGTTTAATTTCACTAACGCCTATATGCAGGGGTACTGGCTCTATTATCTTTCTCCTAAGGAAATGTATACGGTGGAATGGCTCACAACACCCCAGTTTGTTATCGGGACGCTAATTTTCATAGTCGGAATGGCCATCAATCTCCACTCCGACCACATCATACGCCACTTGCGCAAACCAGGGGAAACGGCTCACTACATTCCTATGGGAGGAATGTTCAAGTATGTATCATCCGCCAACTATTTTGGTGAAATACTGGAGTGGACCGGATTTGCAATCCTTACGTGGTCGATTCCAGGAGTTGTCTTTCTACTCTGGACCTGCGCAAACCTGGTGCCGAGGGCAAATTCCCTCTATCTTAAATACACCGAAGAGTTCGGAGAAGAATTTACTTCACTCAAGCGCAAACGATTATTCCCCTTTATCTATTGAATTATTTAGTAAAACGACACTGATATGAAAAGAATCGTCATCATCATTTTAGCGGCAGCTGCAATAATCTGCTCCTGCACCAGTCAGAATTCACGATCCGGACTCGAAAAAGCAATCGAAGAGGAAATCACCAAAACACTTACCGAACCTTACAAATTTTCCATAATTGAACTTGAAAAGCTGGACTCCACGATCTTTCTCACTGAATTTGACCGTAGGATGAATGTGTTTGAAAAACGTATCGCCCAGAACAAGATATTCCACGATGACTATTACCAAAGGGGACTCAAAAAGAATGCTTCCATAAAGTACGACGAAATACTCAAAGACTATGAAATCATTGCTATCCTACAGGCGGTAAAGGAGAGGATGGGCGACTCTGTCTATATGGTGGCTTACTCCGACTATCGTGTCAAAGCTGAGGTCATAATCAACAATAAAGCACAGATGCTTGAAAATGTTTACTTTGCAATCACTCCCGACAACAAAGTACTCTCTACGAGCACCGATCGCAGAAAACTCCATCAGGCAACCGGGCTCGTCATCCCGGGCTACAGTGAGATAATAAAAACAGAACCAAGCTCAACGGAATTGATACAATGAGTGATACACTCTTCACACCATATAGAATCGGGCCTATAGTACTTCGCAACCGAACCATCCGCTCTGCAGCATTTGAAGGAATGTGTCCCGGCCATAGACCTTCGCAGGAATTATTTGACTACCATACAGCGGTGGCACGTGGAGGAGTAGGTATGACCACAATAGCCTATGCTTCGGTATCTCGGAGCGGACTCTCTTTCGAACGGCAGCTCTGGATGAGAGAAGAGGTGGTTCCGGAACTAAAAGTCCTCACAGATGCAATACATAAGGAGGGTGCGCTGGCTTCAATCCAACTCGGTCATTGTGGCAATATGTCACACAGGTCTCTTTGCAAGTGCCGTCCCAAGGGTGCCAGCAGCGGATTCAACATCTACTCCCCTACCTTTGTCCACGGTATGAACGTGGCAGAAATCGATGAAATAGTAGCAGATTTCGGCAAAGCGGTGCATTTGGCCATAAAGGCGGGATTTGACGCAATTGAGGTTCACGCCGGGCACGGTTACCTCATCTCCCAGTTTCTCTCGCCCTATACCAACCGTCGCAAGGATGATTACGGAGGCTCGTTGGAGAACAGGATGCGCTTTATGGAGCGGGTAATGAAGGAAGTAATGGTGGCTGCAAAGGATAAGGTTGCAGTATTTGTGAAGGTAAATACTCGCGATGGTTTTAAGGGAGGAATGGAGATTGACGAATGCATCCGTGTAGCACATAAGCTTCAGGAGCTCGGAGCAGACGCTCTGGTACTCAGCGGCGGATTTGTTAGCAGGATGCCGATGTATGTTATGGGCGGTCCGTTTCCAGTCAAGGCTATCGCTCACTATATGCCCCTCAAGCATTGGTGGCTCAAGCTCGGAGTACGTCTATTCGGCCATTTGCTGGCACCCACAGTTCCTTTCAGGGAGAATTATTTTCTGGAGGACTCCAAAAAATTCCGCGAGGCGCTCGACATCCCGCTGGTCTATGTCGGTGGGGCAATTTCCAGAAAGGGCATTGATGAGATTATGGATGCCGGATTTGAAATGGTACAGATAGGACGCGCCCTCATCAGAGATACCGACTTCGTCAAAAAACTGAGCGAAGAGAAGAACCATTGCAGTGTGTGCAAACAAGTGAATTTCTGCGTAGGGAGGATGTATACTCTCTCCATGCAGTGCCACGCCCTATGCAAAGATATAACACCTGCACTCAAACGCGATTGCGAAAAGAGATATTCATAATAATATTATTGAAGATGAAACTTAAGAAATTACTGACAGTCGTCATAGCTGTGGCTTGTGCTTTGACAATAGCATCCTGTCACAAAGACCCTATCGATCCCGACGAACCTAATAACCCTAACAATGGTGAGCCGGAGAAGCCATTTGTGCCTTACGCTAAAATCGAGGGAAGAAATGTATGTGCTTATGTCACATATTATGGAGCAAAGATTCCCGAGCCCTCTATCATAACGCACATCAACTACGCTTTTGCAGAACTTTATGTGGTGGATGGTGAGTACAAGGGGTTTAAACTTCAAGGGAATCAGTCTCGTTTCGAGACAATAGTGGAACTCAAAAAGGTAAATCCGGACCTGAAGATCTCACTCTCTTTTTCTCATACCGTATCCAATTCCGACAATAAACAGGGCGGCGGTTTTTCCAAAATGGCAAGCACTGAAGAGGGACGAAAGAAGTTTGCGGAGGATTGCAAGGCTTTTCTGGAGAAATGGGGCATTGACGGCATTGATATAGATTGGGAATTTCCGGGCCTTTCATGGAGCGGACACGCCTGTGACCCCAGTATTGATATTCAAAACCACGTTTTGCTTATGAAACAGCTTCGCGAAACTCTTGGTGACAAATATATCCTTTCATACGCCGGATATGTCAAAGACAAGGTTGCAGTGAGCGGAGGTTGGAGATATATCGACATTGCTGCCGTTGATCCCTATGTGGACTTTGTAAATATCATGACCTACGATATGGATGCCGCACCCAACCATCATTCTGCAATAAACTCCCCAAGAGCATATGTCGACTGCGAAAGAGCTCTCGCTGCCTATCTTGATGCCGGAGTTAAACCATCCAAACTGGTACTTGGAATACCATTCTACGGTCGTCGCTCATTCAGCACCGCACCTACTGCCATCAACTACTACGCAATCCTGGCCCTTGATCCCAATACCTACAAGATTGATAATTTTGATGAGGCTGCCGGTGTCCCTTATGTGACACTCAAATCAAACAACAGCTTTTATTGCGGCTACGACAATGCGAGAAGCATAGCACTCAAAGGTGAATGGCTCCATAGGAATGGCATGAAAGGTATAATGTATTGGCAATATGATGGAGACGATGTGAAA
>CAZRBY010000019.1:0-24231 GCA_964598495.1 uncultured Muribaculaceae bacterium | reverse complement strand
GTATGTCGGCGGGTTGGCAGGCAGTAATGAAACCATAAGAGCGATCAGCCCTGCATACTCACAAGCCAGATATTGTAGGCAACGAAAGCTGCAAACATCAAAGCCCCCTCCCATCTTGAAATCCTCACTTTTGTTTTGGCAAAAACCATCAACAGAAGTGCTGCACCCGTCATCACAAGATAATCCGTAAGCACAATATCCGGGCTGTGGAGTGGCCTGACCAAAGAACTGGATCCCAATATAAAAGTGATATTGAAGATATTTGAGCCAATGACATTTCCAAGAGCCATCTGGGTATTCTTTTTCAAGGCTGCAGCAACAGATGCCGCCAGTTCCGGAAGAGAAGTACCGCAAGCTATGAGAGTGATCGAAATATAGGCATCACTAACACCGAAATTTCGGGCAATCAACACTGCTTGTTCCACAAAGAAATGACATCCCAATATCAGGACCGCGAGTCCCATAATCGCAACTACAATACTGTACCACAAAGGCTTACGATTAGACGATTGTTCCTCGGTTTCAACTGATGAGTTCTGACTTCCTTTTCTGAGCGTCATCCATAAGAATGAGGCAAAGACAGCGATAAGTACTATGCCTTCTAACCTAGATATGACAGTTTCACCACCTGTAAAAAAGTTGAAGGCCAGAAGAACAAGCAATATGCTGACACCGAAACAAAAAGGGGCATCCCTTCGAATATTTTCCCTCGTTGTCGCTATCGGAAACAGTAATGCGGTCACTCCAAGAATGCCGAGCACGTTGAAGATATTGGAGCCGACTACATTACCGATGGCAACATCGGCATTGCCTGAAATGGCTCCCTTAAGACTGACAAGCAGTTCGGGAAATGAAGTGCCAAATCCCACTACAACAGCTCCAATTACAAAGTCGGAGATTTTCAAACGGCGTGCAATGCCAACGGAGCCATCCACAAAACGGTCGGCCCCGAAGACTATTGCAACCAGCGATATTATCAAAATTACATATTCCATCGTAATTTCATTCAGACAAGATGTAGCACTTCATCCACCGGCTTAGGAATCATTTCAGTGAAGGGGTGATACTGGTAAGGTATATATTCGGAGAGCTGGCAGAATGCTTTACCTGTTTTTTTGTTATAGAGGATGTCCAGTTTTAGTGCTGAAGATTGGTTTGAGGTATCCGAAGTTATTTTCTTGAGAGATCCCTCCATGGCCTCTTTCAATTTGCCTTCCATTTCCCTGGGAAAGTAGAGAGTTTTTGAGTAGAATTTTTCACGAGTTTCGGTATTCTTCCAGCCGGATTTGAGTACTGCTAAAAGCACGATTCCCGTACAGGCTAAAAAAAGACCTGCTATATTGACTGATGCCGGTGTGGGGAGTACAACCATTGTGACTCCTCCTGCCAGGAGAACTGCTGATATTATTATATCTTTTGTAGACCTGGTTTTTACAAATAAATTGTTCATTTCGTATTCTTTTGAAAGTTGTATAATAGGATAATGAGTGGAAAGACTACTAATGAGATCATTCCCTAAATTGCCACAAAGCAATGACTCAGTTACCACTAAATTATCAGAATACGATTTGAAATGCGCCTTGCATCCGAATCCATAAGTGATGACGCGGCCAGAAATGAGATCTTGTTCTCCCTGACAAAACCGCAGGGGCAGATTCTACCGTAAAGAAGTGTTGTATAGCGCTTGAAGGAATCTGTCTGCCTCTTATGGCCCGGAGAATTGGTTGCTGAACCTGCTACCTGCTGGAAATGTATTCCCGGGACGCCTGCCGCATTTACAGGCATCATCAAATCACATCTGCGGGCCACCTCAGGAAGAGGCAATTTGTCGCCTTGCTCAGCAAAAGTAGAAATATCATCAGGCAGAAATAGTTGTCCTGCAACGGCATGCCCGCTCTGCGTAGCAACACAGAGCAATATAGCGGTAACAATTGCCGGCAATATTCTTCCGATCCATTTCATCCCCACAAATATAGAAATAAAGATTCACTTACAATAGAATAAACTGAAATCAATTCATTCACTATCAAGTGCCTTAAATATCTTTTCCAAAATATATTCATATCTTTGCACTGCAGGTGAGACTTCCTATCGCTCTTACGGGAGAGGAAAGTCCGGACAGCGCAGAGCACTTTCCTGTGGAAAGCACAGACAGATGAGAGTTTGTGGAGCGTGTAACAGAAAACAACCGCCCGCAAGGGTAAGGGTGAAAATGTGAGGTAAGAGCTCACAACCGTCGATGGCGACATCGGCGGGGTACGCACCGGAAGGCTGCAAGACCAAATATACCGGCAATTAAGGGTTGCTCGCCCGCTGCCGAGGGGTAGGTCGCGATAGATAAATGATAGGAGCCATTATAAAATAAAGGCACAGAATCCGGCTTATGTCTCACCTTTTTTGATAATTCCATTGCTATGAGATACATACTTTCAATCATGGTGCTCCTTTGCACTCTTACAGCATCCTGCAGTCAGCCGCAACCGCAAGTACGTTTTACCCCTGAAGACAAAGCATCATTTGAGAGACTACTGGAACAGATGCTGCCCCACAAGGATCTGCCGATGGATTTACTGGTAATAGAGACCGCACTTATGAAACTCGGCACTCCCTATGTTGCCGGCACACTTGAACAGGACCCCGAAATGCTAACTGTTTGTATGGACAAGACCGACTGCATTCTCTTTGTAGAAATGTGTTTGGCATTCTCTCTCACACTCAAGGAGGAGAATCCCGGCTTCGATTCCTATTGCGATAATCTGAGGGAACTCCGTTACCGCAACGGCATTGTGGGAGATTATTCCTCACGTATACACTACACTTCGGAATGGATTCGGCAAGCAGCCGACAGAGGTATTATGGAGGAGATTACCGCAGATATCGGAGGCATTGTCTGGCCACAGGAGTTCTCCTTTATGAGCACACATACCGATTCATACCGCCAACTAAGGGAAAAACCTTCTTTGATTGACGGAATACGAACCGCAGAGGAGTATCTCAACGGCTTCGAATACTACTATATCCCAAAGGATGAAATCGCCGCATGCAAAAGTCTCATCCATGAAGGCGACATTATCTGCTTCAACAGCACGGCCAAGGGACTGGACATCGCCCATGTAGGCTACGCCTATTGGCAGGATGGCCAATTGACCTTTATCCACGCCTCTTCGGTCGAAATGGAGGTAGTCATAAGCAAAAAACCGCTGACAGAGTATATCAGCGGCATAAAAAACAACAACGGTATCAGGGTAGTACGGCTCAAATAAGCCGCACAATAGCGACACCATCCACTACAGACTGTCACCGAAATCCTTCCTGAATTTCTCCACAAGTCTTGAAGGCCAGTCGGTTAGAGGTTCCAATTCTCCCATAAAAAACCTTAGTACAGTGGGTTCATAGGTAAATCTCAAACCACCGATAAGGTGCCTGTTCTCATAGAGCCAAGTGAGGCGGTCTAGTGCATACATTGTCTGTGAAAGTGTAAATACCCTGCGGGGGAATGCAAGGCGCAGCAACTCTACATCCGCAGGAATCTCGTTGCCCTTCTCATCTCTTACGCTTGAAGCCGTACCACGCTCCATCCCTCTTACTCCGGACACAATATAAAATGCTGCCGCAAGTGCCCCTGCTGGATATTCATGCTGGGGAATGTGTTCACAGAATTTACCCGCATTTACGTGTGCTCCAAGCACACCGGCGGGAGTCACCATAGGGATTCCCGCCTTTACGGCATTGTCCACGAAGTATTTGATGAAACTGACACTCTGACTAATCATTGTCTCATCAATGGTCTCATAGATGCCCACTGCCATCGCCTCAATCTCTCTGATGGACATTCCACCATAGGTTAGGAATCCCTCGAATAAGGGAATCAGCGGTTCCATTGTCATATAGAGTTCCCTTACATTGGTGCAGATGCCTCCTCCACGCGAAGATGTGAGCTTTCTTGCAGAGAAGTAGACAAGGTCGGCCAATCCTGTCATCATCTTTACAATGTCAGCCATAGTATTCTCTTTCCATTTCTCTTCACGCTGCTTCACCAGATATGCGTTTTCACCCAACAGACTGGCATCGAGTACGAGCATTATATTGTAGTGATCTGCCACCTTGCGCACATCCATCATGTTTCTGATTGAGAAGGGTTGTCCGCCTATAAGGTTGGTCGAAGCCTCCATACGTATGAACGCGATGTTCTTAGATCCATTCTCCTCGATGGCTGCGACCAATTTTTCTATGTCAATGTTGCCTTTGAAGGGGTTGGAGGATTCAAGCTGGAGTGCTTCATCGTGGAGGAGTTCAATTACTTTGCCGCCCATTTCCGTGATATGAGCGAGTGTGGTGGTGAAATGGTAGTTGGTGAGCACTATCTGGCCGGGTTTGATGAATGCCTTGGCTATGATGTTTTCGCAGGCGCGCCCTTGGTGGGCCGGGAGGAGGTATTTCTTACCAAGAACTTCCTTCACGCCCCTGTGCAGGCGTTCAAATGATTCCGAACCTGCATAAGCGTCATCCGCTCTCATCATCGCTGCCAGCTGGTTGTCACTCATAGCATTGGTGCCGCTATCTGTGAGCATATCCAGAAAAACATCCTTTGTGGTAAGTTTGAAGGTGTTGTAGCCCGCTTCCTTGATGGCGTCGCGACGGCGCTCTATGGGCACGAGATGGAGTTTTTGTACAATTCTCACTTTGTGTAGTTCCAGAGGAATCTCATCTCCTGAGAAAAATTTAATGTTTGCCATAATTGTGTGTTTTTAGTTTTTAATATTGTTCCTTGATTTTTTTCAAAAAAAAACCCGCTCCAAAAGGACCGGGACATGAAACAGATATTCAAATACATAAGGGTACTATCCCCGGTCGGTGGAACGGCGGTAATAGTAGTAATAATAGTTGTTTGTAATAATTCTGTTCATCTTAAATGCGCACTCTCATGCTGTGTTGCCGACAAAGGTAAGTAAAATAATGTGAAGTTGTTCACCTAAAAAGCTTTTTCTTTAAAAAATTTGTATTTTTGCAGCCACAAATCAGGCCTTTTTAGCTCAGTTGGTTAGAGCGGCTCATTCGTAATGAGCAGGTCGCGGGTTCGAGTCCCGTGAAAGGCTCAATAATTTATCTCTAAGATTCATTATGAGAAGCAAATTTCAAAGAAACTTTTTGGTGGAAATTGTAATGGAGTTCGTCGAAAGGGGGGCCTATTATGGTGTATTGTCGGTTTTATCCGTCTATCTGGTAGCAGGTGCAATGGATGGCGGACTCGGTTTTTCGAGGATGCAGGCAGGTACGATAATGGGGACTATCCAGCCTCTTCTCTACTTTCTTCCGATTGTTGCAGGTGGAATAGCAGACCGTTACGGCTACCGCAAAATTCTCTTTTTTGCCTTTGCTTGCATTACGGTTGGCTATGCGCTTACAGGTGTATTCACCAATTATGGTCTTGTCTTTGCCTCGCTGATCCTTATGGCGATAGGTGCCGGATTTTTCAAGCCGGTTATCAGCGGTACAATAGCCAAGTCAACGGATGAGACCAATTCCACCCTCGGATTCGGCATATTCTACTGGTCGATCAACCTCGGAGCATTCCTCTTCCCTCTGTTTTTGATTCCCAACCTCAAAGCTATGGGGTATGAATATATTTTCTACATGGCTGCATGTGTGGGATTGATACTTATGCTTATCAACACCTTTTTCTATAAAGAACCCATTTCTCTACGAGACCCTGATACACCGCAGAAGAGCGTTGGCGAAACGCTTCTTGGTATCCTTACGGTACTCAAGGACTTCAAGTTCATTATCTTTATACTGCTATATTCGGGATTCTGGATCCTCTATTTCCAGATGTACGGTACGGTGTTGTGGTATCTCAGGGATTATATGGATATGACGCCCGTCAACAATGCTGTCAACTCGTTACTGGGACTATTTGTAGAGAATCCCTCGTGGGTGTTCGATACCGAGCATGTGACTGTGGTCAATGCCGGAGTAATCATCTGCCTCCAACTTTTCGTCTCGAAGATTGTGGCCAAGACCCGTCCTCTTCCCACTATGATTACCGGTCTGGCTTTGGGCACGCTGGGTATGCTTATATTGAGCATCTCGTCAAAGCCGTGGGTATTCATTACCGGACTTATGGTCTTCACTCTCGGTGAAATGACCACCCATCCCAAGTTTCTCTCCTACATAGGTATGATATCCCCTCCCGACAAGAAAGCTCTCTATATGGGTTATTCCTTCCTCTACGGAGTTATAGGCAGTTCCATAGGTTCTTTTCTCGGTTCTGCACTCTATGTGAAATTTGTGGATGAAATGGGCCGACCGGGTCAGTTATGGGCACTTCTTTCCATTATCGGAATTGTCAGCATCATAGGGCTGTTGATTTACAACCGAGTTGTGGTCAAATCCAAAGCAACCGCATAAGACTCAAAAAACAATCCTCTCAAAATCAAACGATTGAGAGGGGATTTTTGTGCGGGCGAAGGGACTCGAACCCCCACGCCTTTCGGCACTAGATCCTAAGTCTAGCTTGGCTACCAGTTACAACACGCCCGCAAATGAGAGTTTTATGTAAGGCCTGCAAAAGTACTTAACTTTTTATATTTCTACAAAAAAAAGGGTACGTTTGTATTCTTTTTGTAGAGAAAAGATTAAGTTTGTGCTTTATTACGAAATAGATTTATGTTATGATTATAAAGAAATTAAAAACCATCATAACGGCCATCGTAGCGGTTTCGCTCTACCTTACTCTTACTGCAGTTTCCTGCGATATTAAGCCCGACAATGGAGATGATGATGACAATGGAGAAGTAGTGGATCCCCTTCCCGAACCTGACGAAGGAGACAAGGGAAAACTCACTATAAGCGTTAATCCACCGGTAATAAACCCAAAGGAAGATACTCTGGTACTAAACAGCCAAACAGTAATCCCATCGGATGCTGTTGTCATTACATTCAAAGAAAGTGGCGTGGAGATACACAACCCCTTCGAAAGCATTGACATCACAAACAATAATGGGCATTTAGTCATAAAACCCTCAAGTAAAGGCAATTATTCCTATTACCTACAAGGAGTCACAAAAAACGGTTCTGTAGAGATTCACGGTGAAAACCATTTTAAACTTACCCTCAACGGCACAATAATTACAAGTCCTAAGGCTCCTGCAATTGCCCTTTTCGCAAAAAATGGTTGTTCTATGATAATTGAAGACAAAACCTCCAACCGTCTTATTGATGGCAATGAAGAGACAAATAGTGCTATTGCTACCATTATATGCTATGGGCCCCTTTACATCAGCGGTAAAGGCTATCTGCAACTTAGAGGTATAGGTGGAGACGCTATCCGTTGTGAAGGTCCTATTTCCATAGACCAGGCATCTATACTCATTAAGCAAGCGGCAGCTTATTCCATACATTCTAGTCAAGGAGATATAAATATTGCCGGAGGATACATCAAATCACTTTCATCTCAAGGCGGACTGGTTGCATCCCATCCAGAAGAGGGTTCAATTAATATCACAGGCGGAAGACTCAGATTCTCCACACTCGGAGAGCATGCACCGGCAATCGAAGCGGCCGGAGATCTGACAATAGCGAATAGAGACACAATTATCACAGATACTTACGGTACCGGATCACATAGCATTTATGTTAAAGGTAAAACATTTATTGGCGAAACTATTCTTTGCACCTACACACTTGGAAACTATCATACACCTGCCGGCATTTACAGCGAGGGTGATTTAAATATTACAGATGGAAAGATCTCCCACATCACAACAAATGGCTCAGGAATTTACTGCAAAGGCGACATTACAATTAACGGAGGGACTATAAGTGCCATTAGTACTGCTGCGGGCGCCGCAATACTCAAGAGTGACGGCAATTTTAGTATCGGCGCCGGCTCCATAGCCATCCATACCGAGTCCACCTATAACATGGCAATCTACTCCAAAGGTCCTCTCGCCATCAGCGGAGGCATGGTAGAATTGACCTCATTCAACACATCCATGGGTACTGCATCCACACTCGATATCAGCGGCGGCTCAGTTTACTGCTACAGTCTGGCCGGTTATGCAATGCACAGCGACGACGATATGACATTCTCCGGAGGCTTAACCCTTGCACTGGGCTCCGACGGAGCCGGCAAGGCACTGAGCACCAAAGCTTCAATACTGATAAAAGGAGGTCGTTTGGTCGCAGCGGGCGGTAAAAGTTGTGTTCCTAACGAATCCGGATCTACCCAGCAATCCGTGATTTACAATACCACACTGTACGAACCTTCAGTCGTTGCGGTAAAAAAACTTACCGGCAATTTCATAGCGGCATACAAGGCCACCAGAAAATACCAGAGCGTTCTCAGTTTGCTCATATCCGCTCCTGAAATCGTTCCCAATACGACGTATGAACTTTATCTCAAAGGAACGGTCTCAGGCTCCAACCACTTCCATAACATCTATTTCAACAATTTTAATTACACGATAGGGTTTTTGGCCAAAACAGTGACAACAAATAGAGTTCGCGGCGGAGTCAATTATTTCTATGAATAGGCGAGATTAGCCTTACCATACTCCATCTGTCACGTTCTCGACTCGAAACCATTTCAAGTGAATATTTTGATGCCTCTTCCAAGAGCATCGGCACGTCTTCGGTATAAAAACCGCTGATAAAGAGTTCTCCACCTGGACGCAAAGACCTGGCATAGGTTTTCATATCCTCAAGAAGGATATTGCGGTTTATGTTGGCTAAAATCAGATCGTATTTCGAAGCCTGAAGCAGTGATGCGTCTCCGCAAAGCACATGTATCATCTCCCCCACTCCATTTTCGTAAGCATTCTCTTGTGCGGAATAGAAACAGATATGGTCTACATCTATAGCATGAACCGGAACTTTGGCTCCCATTTTTGCGGCAAGAATGGCAAGAATACCCGTACCACAACCCATATCCAACACCTGAAGGCCCTTGATGATATCACCAAGTTCTAACAACCCCTCCATCATGAGATGGGTAGTCTGATGGTGGCCTGTACCGAAAGACATCTTCGGATCTATTGTAATGGTATATTTTGTAGGAGGCAGGTTTTTGTGGTGCGAAGCCCTGACAGTACAGAGTCCATCGATCACAATAGGCTCGAAATTGGACTCCCAGAGTGCATTCCAGTTTTGCTCCATGATGAGTTCCGTGTTATAGTATACCTTGAACTCACCTGTAGCATAGGCACTGAGAAGCGCCTTTAAAGCGCTTTCAGAAAACTCTTTCTTTGGTATGTAGGCATGAAGATAGGGATCTTCAATGGAAAAACTCTCAAATCCGAGTTCTTCTATCTCCGCCAACACTATCTCGGCCCTCTCTTCGGTAAAGGGGCTCACCTCAATATGGACTACGATATAGTCCATAATCAATAGCTCGTGGCGATGCCGATAAAATCCTCTGCCTTTAATGCAGCTCCACCGATAAGTCCTCCGTCTATATCCTCACAAGCAAAGAGTTCGCGGGCATTTGAGGGTTTGCAACTGCCTCCGTAAAGAATGGATGTCGCCTCTGCAACCTCGCTTCCGAAACGTTCTGTAAGGAATTTTCGTATAAAGGCGTGGATCTCCTGAGCCTGCTCGGAGGTAGCTGTCACTCCCGTACCTATGGCCCATACCGGTTCATAAGCAATTACGATTTTTTTCATAGCCTCGGAATTAAACTGAAACAGCACCTCTTCAATTTGCCCCCCGACTACATCGAAGTGTTTACCGGCATTACGTTCTTCGAGGTTCTCACCTACGCAGAAAATAGGTCTTATGTCGGCCTCAAGTGCAAGACGAATCTTCTTTACCAGTTTTTCAGAGGTTTCACCATAATATTCTCTTCTCTCGGAGTGACCGAGGATGGTGTAGGTGCAACCTGCATCTTTGAGCATGGAAACCGCCACTTCACCTGTGTAGGCACCTTTAGGCTGGTCTGCACAATTTTGCGCCGATAGCGCTATGGGAGTCCCTTTGATCACCTCTGCAACTGTCACCAGATGGGTGAATGGAGGCGCTACTATAAGTTTCACATCTGAGGGCACGCTATCCAAAGCGGCAACAATCTCCTGTGCAAGAGCTTTTCCTTCTGCAACTGTGGTGTTCATCTTCCAGTTGCCTGCTACGATTTTTGTTCTCATTGTATTAGTAATTCATTAAAAATTCTTTCATAAATGCATTAAGATCACCATCGAGGACGCCCTGAATATCTGACGTCTCGTAGTTGGTGCGAAGATCCTTGACCATCTTGTAGGGATGGAGGATATAACTGCGTATTTGTGAACCCCATTCAATTTTCTTTTTCTGTCCCTCAAGCTCGGCTTGCTTTTCCTGACGTTTCTTGAGTTCCAGGTCGTAGAGATGGGATTTGAGGATACGCAGAGCGTTCTGACGGTTGTCAATCTGGGAACGAGTCTCGGTATTCTCCACGACAATGCCTGTGGGAATATGTTTTACTCGGACTCCCGTCTCAACCTTGTTTACATTCTGCCCTCCTGCTCCTGAAGAGCGGTAAGTATCCCACTCAAGGTCGGATGGGTTGATCTCAATCTCAATGGTCTCATCGACCAAGGGATAAACAAATACGGAGGAGAATGTGGTCTGACGTTTGCCTTGAGCATTGAAGGGAGATATCCTTACGAGACGGTGGACTCCGATCTCGCTCTTGAGGTAACCGAAAGCATAGTCGCCTTCAAACTCAATAGTGACAGACTTGATGCCCGCTTCATCCCCTTCAAGAAGTTCAGAAACATGTACTTTATATCCGTTGCGTTCACCCCACCGTATATACATTCGCATCAGCATTGCCGACCAGTCGTTGCTTTCGGTTCCACCGGCACCGGAATTGATCTTGAGAAGTGCTCCGAGGTTGTCGCCCTCTTCACCGAGCATATTGCGTAGTTCAAGTGATTCAATTGCACTCTGCAGCGACTTTGCCGCAGCAGAAACATCATCCGAAGCATCTTCGCCAAATTCGAGGAGTGTCTCAAGATCAGCCATCTGCGACTCTATTTTATTATAACTATCAACCCAATGACGTAGACCTGAAACCTCCTTTAAAAAGAGTTCAGCGGATTTGGGATCATCCCAGAAATCGGGAGCGGTGGTTTTCAATTGTTTTGTAGTGAGTTCTTCACGCTTTGCAGCGATGTCAAAGAGACCTCCCCAACGCCATTACACGCTGTTTATATTCTTTAGTCTGTTCTGTTGTTATCATATATCGCCACTATTTCAGCATAAGTGTAACCACGGCCCATAAGGTAACGCATAAATTTGGCTTTGCGTACATTGGGATCGCTTTCATTTCGAAGTTGTCCGAGTTTTGCCAAAGCAAGCTTTTTAAGTTTTTTTTCCGCTGCCGCGGAATCAATCTCAGAAAGCGCAGCCGTTATGGCCGACTCATCAATACTTTTACGCTGCAAATCTACTCTTATTTTTACTTTTCCCCAACCCTGGAGCGAACTTTTGTCCCTCGCAAAGGCTCTTGCATATCTTGCATCATCGATATAACCTTCCCTGACAAGCTGCTCTACCACCGATTCAGGTTCGGGAATTCCACAAGCGATCACTTTACGCAGAATATCGCTACGACAACGCTCACCACGGCTACAGAGCCGCCTCATCCTATCCAACACCGCATCTTTCTTCATAATAGATCAGAATGAATAACCGAGACTCAGATAGGCTCCCACCCTGCGGGTGAAATTGGACCAGTGCAAATTGAATGAAATCGGACCTATCGGGGAATCGTAAGAATAGCCAAGACGTACACCAACAATACCGGGCCCTGCAATTATATCCGTAATGCCTTCACTATCCAATGCGTAACTGCCGGAGGCGAATATGTAGTGCGAGCGGCCAAGACGCAATCGTGCATCCAGGGAGGCGACGGTAAGGATATTTTTAAAGGCATAAGTATAGTTGAATCCCATAAATGGAATCTGCTGTTCCATATATCTGCCCTCCTCATAGCCTCCCATCAAGTTCATAAAGGCTACCGGAATATTACCGCCGATAAGCGTCCTATTGTAAATAGTCGGAATCAGTGCCAATTCGCTGAAAAGGGGAATGACAACAGAGAAATGAAGATTGGCCACGGAGAAGGGATATTCATCCGGCTTAAGCCAGTTGAAATGGTAGGAAAAACCGGAATTCAGAACAAATCCGCCGGTTGGAAAATGCTCCCTGTCCATCCTGTCAAGTTTAAATTTGGCGTAGGCGCTGATGAAATTGGAACGGCCGATATCCGGGTCATAAATAGGCGGCACATCTGAAGAGGATAGAACCGATCTGAAATTGAATGAATGGAACTTCATTCCAAGAGAAGTCTGGCCACTGACAAACCTTCTGGTCGAAAAATTGAGGTCGGCAATATGATTGTAGAATGAAATGTTGTCAGCCCTCAACCCTTTGTCAAATATATTCAGGTCGGATGTCCTGAAAGTGTATGAAGTATTGAACTGCAAATTTGCCTTGAACGCATAAGAATAGTCCGCCACAAACATTGCATTGTAAGCTAATTTGGCCGTTATAGATGCCTTAGAGCCATATAGTGCCAGATTATTTGCACTTACATTGAGCATTACGGTTGCAATTTCCTCCGAGTCAAACCTAAACCCGATGCCAAGTTGCGAACTTAGTCCCTTGACGAAATTGACCTCCAGATGATAGGGGCTCTCGGTGCCTTTGAGCAGGTAAGTCACCGACGAAAATGACCCTGTATTGTAATATTTGGAGATCTCTTCATCAATCTCGTGGCCGGTAACTACCGCCCCCGGCTTGAATTTACTCTTTTTCAAAAGCCATTCGGCATCCCTGTGAGAAAGACCTGTAAAAGAAACCTTGCCGATGACTATCGAATCCTGGTCGATATGGATAGCTTTGGGGTAACGTTTCCTGAGTGCTTTAGGACCTATGAGAGTATTTTGCTCCTTCTGTTCCATTTCATCCAGATATGCCTTGAGACGTACAAGTTCCTGGCTTTTTTCCCTGGCGGCCGCTTCACCATTATCAATTAATTTACGGAGACTCGGTATGTCAAAACTCATCGTGGAATAGTCTTTGACGCTGGGAGCTATAACAATGTCCGTCTTATCGATTGCCTCCACCGTCTTCTCTTCCATATAGAGAGCTAACAGTTCGTTCAACAGATCTCCTATATTCTCTATACCGGAGGTATGGTTGTCGTCAAAACCAAGCTTTACACCAATTATGATATCAGCTCCCATCTCTTTGGCCACATCTACGGGGTAATTGTTCAGCATTCCACCATCCACCAGCACCATATCGTTCATTCTCACCGGAGCAAAGAACCCGGGAATGGCCATCGATGCCCTTATTGCATCTACAAAATATCCACTGCGGAACACAACCTCCTTTTTGCTGACCAGATCCACGGCCACACAAGCAAAAGGAATCGGCATATTGTCAAAATCAATAGAATCCTGATAACCTACCGAATATTTTGTAAAGAGATTATAAACATTATGACCGCTAACATAATACATCGGAATATTAGACAGGAATGATGACTCCTGCTGTCCACGGAGTGGCGGAGGAGGTCCGATTATATTACGATCGCGAGTCAACGCTCTCTTTTGGGCTTTTTCGCCTCTATCTCTTCTAAAAGAAAATGGAATTTTGAGTACAAAGCGGTCGTCATACTTTTTGGCCTCGAAAGAAACTTGCTTACGGGGCACCTTGTCGCTCATCACGAAATCCCAATCTTGCGCCATTACAAGAGAATCCAATTCACCGGCAGAATAACCAATGGAATAGAGGCCCCCAACAATGGCACCCATGCTGGTACCTGCAATATAATCGATAGGTATTCCGTATTCTTCAAGCACTTTGAGCACTCCAACATGTGCCGCTCCCTTTGCTCCACCTCCACACAATACTAAACCTACCTTCGGTCTTTGGCCGAAAGCAGCAATGCTGATCGTAAGAAGAAATATGGATATAAATATCAACCTTTTCATACAAATTCTATCTTTCTTGTCCTGCGAGAAGCCCACATGCTGCCATAATATCCTCACCGCGTGAGATGCGCAGGGTAGTTATAATGCCGGCATTGTTGAGTCGCGCCTTGAAATCATCTATCCTCGTAAGTGGAGAGCTTTGCAGCTGTAAGCCGGGTATGGAGTGGAATCTGATAAGGTTGATGCGGCACTCAAGCCCCAAAAGCATTTTTATCAGCGCATCCGCGTGGCGTTTGGTATCGTTGACTCCTGAAAACATTATATACTCGAAGCTAACCCTACGCTGGCCTCTAAAATCATAGCGGCGGATAAGCGAGAGAACATCCTCCAGTTTGAAGGCTTTCTGCACCGGCATCAATGCTGCACGCTCTTCGTCAAATGGATTATGCAAACTTACTGCCAGGTGGCATTTGGATTCATCCAAAAAGTTCTTGAGCTTGGGCAGCACTCCGATAGTAGAGAGTGTGATGCGCTTGGGACTCCAGCCGAAACCCCACTCCGAGGTGAGAATCTGCAACGCCCTTGACACCTCATCCCAATTATCCAGCGGCTCTCCCATTCCCATAAAAACCGCATTGGTTAGCTCCTGCTCCTCATCAATATTCATAAATTGTGATATAATCTCCGCTGCAGTCAGCTGACCATGGTATCCCGATCTTCCGGTCATACAGAAGGAACAGTTCATCCTGCATCCAACCTGAGAGGAGACGCAAATGGTGGCTCTGCCCATTTCCGTGTCATTTTCACCCTCATACTCCGGTATCATCACAGTCTCGATGTACCTCCCTGCAATGGAAGTTGGAAAAATATACTTTTTGGTACCGTCCGAAGAGATAAATTTTTCGGTGTAGAGCGTATGACCTATCTGATAGTGCTCTTCGAGAGCAGTGCGGGCAGCAATGGAAAGGTTTGTCATGCCGGATATTTCTCTAATGCCTTTTGCGTAGAGCCAGTCAGCTATCTGTCCGGCTGCAAATTTCGGCAACGAGAGGCCTGCTACGACCTCCTGAAGCTGTAACAACGACATTCCCAGCAACTTAGGTTTCATCTTTCGCGAATTTCATATTCCCCCCGCAAATTTAATACAAAAAGAATGTTTTCACATAAAAATGGAGTATATTTGTGGCAGGAATAAGCAGATTTTTCAGCTATTTAGTAACATTCAAAAAAAACAAATTATGGCAAAAGGAAAAGAAGAACCCGGACAGACAACTGCAGGGAAGAATCCGGAGAAGCTAAAAGCCCTCCAGGCGACTATTGACAAGATTGAGAAGGATTTCGGAAAGGGGACGATCATGAAGATGGGAGATCAGCCGAGTTTCGAAGTTTCTATTATTCCTACCGGCTCCATTGCCCTGGACAACGCCCTTGGTATTGGGGGATATCCTCGCGGCAGGGTAATCGAGATTTATGGTCCTGAGGCGAGGGGAAAGACAACTCTCGCCATCCACGCGATTGCAGAGGCCCAGAAAGCCGGCGGAATAGCAGCCATCATTGATGCCGAGCATGCATTTGACCGCACTTATGCGATCAATCTCGGTGTCGATATCGACACGCTTTTGATATCACAGCCCGACAACGGAGAGCAGGCACTCGAAATTGCCGACAACCTCATCCGTTCCGGTGCCATTGACATCGTGGTCATAGATTCCGTCGCCGCCCTCACACCCAAGGCTGAGATCGAAGGCGATATGGGCGACAACAAGGTAGGCCTACAAGCCCGCTTGATGAGTCAGGCACTCCGCAAACTCACAGCCAATATTGCCAAGACCAACACCTGCTGTATTTTCATCAACCAGCTTCGCGAAAAGATAGGCATCATGTTCGGGAATCCGGAGACTACCACAGGTGGAAACGCACTCAAATTCTACGCTTCGGTACGTGTTGACGTCCGCAAAATCACACAGATCAAAGATGGCGAAGAGGCCACCGGCAACCGCACACGTGCAAGGATTGTCAAAAACAAATTGGCTCCCCCCTTTCGCAAGGCGGAGTTTGACATCGTATTCGGAGAGGGCATCTCCCGTATTGGCGAGATAGTTGACCTCGGTGTAGATTTCGATATAATCAAAAAGAGCGGATCGTGGTTCAGTTATGGCGACCAGCGTCTGGCACAGGGACGTGACGCGGTTAAACGCCTCCTTCAGGACAATCCCGAACTTTGTGAAGAGATCGAAATCAAGATCAGGGAAAAGCTCAAAGAAGTAAAAGATTAATTGAATAATTGATGGGAAAGATTATTTTGACAGGAGACCGCCCTACGGGTCGTCTCCATATAGGACACTATGTAGGTTCGCTCCGTCGCAGGGTAGAGCTTCAAAACTCCGGCGAATATGAGAAGATATTCATAATGATTGCAGATGCTCAGGCCCTCACGGACAATGCGGACAATCCCGATAAAATACGCGAAAACATCATAGAAGTAGCCCTTGATTATATGTCAGCGGGACTTGACCCCGAAAAGTCGGTCCTCTTCATACAGTCACAAATTAGCGAGCTTACCGAGCTCACATTCTACTATATGAATCTTGTGACGGTACAGCGTCTCCAGCGCAACCCTACTGTGAAACAAGAGATACATTTCCGCGGCTATAGCGATAATGCCGAAGAGGCAGACAACAAGGCGGGGATTCCGGTCGGTTTTTTCTGCTATCCCATCAGTCAGGCGTCGGATATTACTGCATTTAAAGCCAACATTGTACCTGTTGGCGAAGACCAGATACCGATGATCGAGCAGGCACGCGAGATCGTGCGCAAGTTCAACTCCACCTATGGAGAGACTCTCGTGGAGCCACAAGCGCTTCTGCCGAATAATTCCGCCTGTATGCGCCTTCCTGGCACAGACGGCAAGGCCAAGATGAGCAAATCACTTGGAAACTGCATATATCTCTCCGACTCCGCAGAGGAGGTATGGGAAAAGGTCAGGGGAATGTACACGGATCCTCTGCATCTTCAGGTGTCGGATCCAGGCCACGTAGAGGGCAATACCGTGTTCACCTATCTGGATGCTTTCTGCAAGGATGAGCATTTTGAAAAATATGGTAACGCTTTCCACGGACGCAAGGTGAACTTTGATTTTCACAATCTGGAAGAGGTCAAGGAGCAGTACCGTAAGGGAGGCCTTGGAGATATGATGATCAAGACATTCCTCAACGCAGTACTCAATGATGTTCTGGAACCGATAAGACAGCGCCGTAAAGAGCTTGAGCAGAACATTCCCTATGTTTACGAAGTGCTCAAAAAAGGCTCCGAAACAGCTCGTGCCGCAGCAGCAGAAACACTTGCAGATGTCAAACGCGCAATGCGGATCAATTATTTTGAAGACAAAGAGTTGATAGCAACTCAGGCTGATAAATATCGGGGGTGAGAGTTGCGAGTTACGCGGTACGGGTTACGGGGTGTGAGGTACGGGGTGCGTGTATGAATGATTTAGTGAGGAGTTGGAGTTTTGAGTTTAGGACTCTAACATAATAAACTAAACAAAGATAATGATTCTATATGGCATCGACAGCGGCATTTTTTGCCGCTGTTGTTTTTGTTTATGAAGTAGCCTAAATACACAAGTAATTGTCGGAAAATTTGGTTATATCCGAATTTTTACTCAATTTTGCATATAGATTAGAAGGATTGTAGGGATAGTATGAACTTTGATATTGTTGAAATAGCAGAATTCTCCGGCGATAAAGCAAAGATTTATTCAATTATACTTGAGGGAGATGATGATACTTTGTTAAACCAATTCTTTGATGAAAATCAACAATATGAGGAGGAGTTGGAAGAAATCGCTGCAAGGCTGCTGACCATGGGCAATTATACAGGTTGTCGAATTCAATTTTTCAAAGAGCATGAAGGGGCACCGGGAGATGGAATTGTTGCGCTATGGTATAAAAGGATGCGGCTTTATTGCCTAAGATTTGATAACACATGCATATTCATTGGTTCAGGAGGATATAAACCGACGGATATTTCAGCATATCAAGAGAATCCTTTGCTAAACGTAAAAGCCCAACAAATGAGAGCTATTGCAGCAAGTATAAACAAAGCCATAATAGAAAAAGACCTCAAAGTCCTCGAAGACGGGACATTAGAAAAATCAGACTTTTTAAACCTTGAAATATGACAACAAGAAGAAAACCATCCAAAGTATTAACAAAGATTCTTGCGTCAATAGATGAAGATAAACTTCGTCGCACAAGAGAAAGAATGCTTGTTGCCTGCAAAATAGCAGACACGTTAGAAGTTAAAGAACTTACGCAGAAGGAGTTCGCCAAGATGCTCGGCAAAAGCGAATCGGAAATTTCTGAGTTACTTTCCGGAAACAGAAATTTCACATTTGACACGCTTTCGGATATGGCCAATTGCTTAGGAATGGATCTCTTTCCATTGTCATTTATTCCAACCAAGATAGTCTCCAAAGAGGAGGCTGAAGTTAATTTGTCTGAAACAAGGAAGTCTGCCGTCTATGATATGGAAGATATTCGCACTATACCACATTCATTTGGAAGTTGGCAAGTATATCCGACATCAGGTTGTTTGTCATTAGCACTTTAAAACTTTGAAGCATGGAGATAAAATATAAACTTGAATCAATTGCTGAAATAGAGTTTAAGATGAACTACGAGTTCGACTACTCTGGCTTAAACAATGACAAATTACAGATTCAAGTAGGGCACGAAATAAAACCCGTTATGGATAGTGATAAAATTGTCATTAAAGCAAAAGCTACCATTTTAATCGAGGAGGGATGGGTAATGCTTGCTACCAACACGATTCAAATGACCTTCGGCCTTTCTCCCATAAAGGATGTGATTACAATAAAAGGAGATGGAACATTTACATCTAAAAACCATTCAATCATCGACACATTCCTTGTTGCGGCAATGGGCGCTTTACGCGGTATTTTCATGAAGAATCTTAAGGGTTCTCCACTAGAAAATTGCTACATACCGCTTATCCCACTGGAGAATATCCGGAAAAAGGAAAAATAATCCACCATTTACCAATTTTCCGGAAATAACACGCAACTCGCACCCCGTAACACGTACCACCAAAAACTACCCTATACAGGCTCCATTCACAAGTTTCTCTTCCGGAGAGACGATACGCATTTTACCGTCTTCCTGTTTAGCCATCAAGATCATGCCCTTGGATTCGATGCCGCGGATTTTGCGGGGTTGGAGGTTGGCGAGAATGCAGATTTGTTTGCCGACCATCTCTTCGGGAGTGTAGTATTCCGCGATACCTGATACGATGGTTCGGGTGTCGAGGCCTGTGTCGATGGTAAGTTTTAGTAGTTTGTCGGTTTTGGGTACTCTTTCTGCTTCGAGAACTGTCGCAGTGCGGATATCCATTGTCTGGAAGTCGTCGAAAGTGCATTCTGCTTTAGCTGGAGCTATTGCGGGCTCTTCCTGAGCAGCTTTTTTTGCGTCAGCTGCTTCATTTGCAACCTTGGTTGCATTTAATTTTGCTATCTGAGCTTCAACCTGCTCGTCCTCTATCTTGGCAAATAGCAACTCCGCGGGATTGAGTTTATGACCTACGGGAAGAAGTCCGTCTTTTCCAAGATCTTCCCATAACGGAGCTGAACCAAGGGATGCCACATTGAGGATATGATTGAGCTTCTCTACCGAGAAAGGAAGGAAGGGTGCGAAAGCAATCGCAAGATTAGAACAGATCTGAAGTGACACATTGAGTATGGAGGCTGTGCGGTCAAGATCGCTTTTGGCTACCTTCCAGGGCTCTGTGTCAGCCAGATATTTGTTGCCAAGTCGGGCAAGATTCATCGCTTCCTTAAGCGCTTCGCGGAATTTGAAGTTTTCGAGATTATCCTCGATTGCTTTACGGATATCCGGAATCTGGGAAAGTGTTTCCCTATCTATCTGCTCAGGTTTTGCATTTGCCGGAACTTTCCCTTTGAAATATTTATGCGTGAGCACAACGGCACGATTTACGAAGTTGCCGAAAATTGCTACAAGTTCGCTGTTATTGCGTGACTGGAACTCCTTCCAAGTGAAATCGTTATCCTTGGTCTCCGGAGCATTTGCACAAAGCGCATAGCGCAACACATCCTGTTGTCCGGGGAACTCCTCAAGATATTCGTGGAGCCATACAGCCCAGTTTTTAGAGGTAGATATCTTATCCCCTTCAAGATTGAGGAATTCATTTGCGGGAACATTTTCCGGAAGGATATAACCATCTCCGTAAGCTTTGAGCATTGAGGGGAACACGATACAATGGAATACGATATTGTCCTTGCCGATAAAATGCACCATCCTGGTATCCTCGCTTTTCCACCATTTCTCCCACTCATCGGGAAGAATTTCGATGGTGTTGGAAATATAACCGATCGGAGCATCAAACCAAACATAGAGCACTTTGCCCTCGGCACCCTCAACAGGAACGGGAACACCCCAGTCGAGGTCGCGGCTTACGGCGCGAGGCTGGAGACCGCCATCCAACCAGGATTTGCACTGTCCGTAAACATTGCTCTTCCACTCCTTGTGTCCCTCAAGAATCCACTTCCTAAGCCAAGGCTCATACTTATCAAGCGGAAGATACCAGTGCTTAGTCATCTTCTTGACCGGTTTGGCACCGCTTATGGCCGAATGGGGATCTATCAGTTCGTCGGGACTGAGAGTGCTGCCGCACTTCTCGCACTGGTCGCCATAGGCTCCCTCTGCGCCGCATTTGGAGCAGGTACCCACTATATATCTGTCCGCAAGGAAACAGTTGGCCTCCTCATCGTAGTACTGTTCGCTTTCCCTCTCAACAAACTGACCCTCATCATAGAGTTTTTTGAAAAATTCAGAGGCGGTTTTGTGGTGAATCTTTGAACTGGTACGGGAATAGATGTCAAACTTGATTCCGAAGTCGGCAAAAGACTTTTTGATGATGCCGTGATATTTGTCAACAATATCCTGAGGAGTACAACCCTCTTTTCTCGCCTTAATGGTGATGGGGACCCCGTGCTCATCTGAACCGCATACAAAGAGAGTCTCCCTGCCGCGCATACGGAGGTACCTCACATATATGTCGGCGGGAACATAGACACCCGCAAGGTGACCGATATGTATGGGTCCGTTGGCATAAGGCAAAGCACAGGTTACGAGGTTTCTTTTGTAATTGGTATTCATCGTCTTGAAATTTTTAAAAATTGACCCGCAAATTTAGTGAAATATTTGCAATCAGAGGCGGTTGAGCTCTTTGGCGAATCGATTTTTCACCTGATTAAACATCTGAAGCTGCATCATCAGTGCTTTCTGGCGGTCTGAGTCACCATTTGCTTCAGCGGCAGCTATCTCCTTGGTTATGTCTATACAGGCCTGTTCGGTAATACGCAGTTTGTAGAGAATCATAGATTTGGGTACTGTTGCTCCAAGTATTGTCTCTTCGGGAGCAATCGACTTGCGATACTCTTGAACCGTCAAAGGATGAGTTTCTAAAAGCAAGCCCAGGACTGTTTCGCGAAGCGTATCATTCTTGTGAACCGATAAAAAGCGCACGACTTGTTTCTGCTGTTCCTCGTGATCCTCACTGCCGGCAAGCGTACCATAGATAGAATAAAACTCCTCATAAATTGCACGATAGACAGGATTTTCAAACTCGAGTTCATCCTCACTTAGCGCAGAACGTATATAGTCTGCAACCGTAACCCCTTCCCTCTTCTGCACACCATAAAACATATCCTCCACAAAATGGATAGGATAGCAGCCGAATTTTACCAGATAATAGACAAGCTCCCTCTCGGAAACATCCATAGGGGTATTACTACTGTAAACATCCCCGATCAAAAGATCGCCGTTAGGCTCATAATACTCTTCGGAGGGAGACGGCGGCTGTTGTTCATAAACAGTCCTGAGTTGTTCAGACGAAGTATCAGCTGCCTTACGCTGCTCCAGACGCTGCTTCTCCTCACGCCGCTTTTGACGCAGAGAAGTAATCTCCTTAAATAGCATCTCCGGCTTTTGATCATACTTTTTTGAGAGAGTATCCACATATAGATTTCTCAGAACAGGATCCGAAACATAAGCAATCGTCTCTATTACATCCCTTATCGCCCTTGATTTTCGAACGGGATCGCGCTCACTATCCACCAGAAGCCTGCATTTGTAGAAAATACAATCCTCCTCGCTATTTATGATGAAATCCCGTATTTCGTCTCCGGTATGCGCCATTGCAAAACTATCGGGGTCTTCACCTTCGGGCAGCAGCAGCACACGAACAGTCATACCCTCTTCCAAAAGTAGATTGATATTCTTCAGAGAAGCATTGATACCTGCTTCATCATTGTCATAAATAATTGTTACGTCGGGCGCAAAACGCTTCATCAAACGAATCTGACCCGCCGTCAGCGCCGTACCGCATGGTGCAACCACATTTGTGATTCCTGCCTGATGCATAGAAATGACATCCGTATATCCCTCCACTAAAAAACACTTTTTCTCTTTTGCAATGGAGGATTTGGCAAAGAAGATACCATATACCGCATCACTCTTTTTATATATCTCGCTGTTCTCGCTATTTACATATTTGGGGACATTCTTATCCTTTTTCAGGGTACGGCCGCCGAAAGCTATTACCCTACCGCTGATGGAGTGAATTGGAAACATCACCCTGTCATAAAATCTGTCGCTTACCTGACCGTTTTCGCGGGTAACGCAAAGGGTAGCTCCGATTAGGTAATCCTCCTTATATCCCTCTTTGCGGGCAGCCTCAAGTAGGGTATAAGGGTGGTGCGAAGCAAAACCAAGACCGAATTTGCGGATGGTATCATCGGTATAACCCCTCTGCCTGAAGTAAGAGAGTCCTACGGTCCTTCCAAAATCGTTGTTCCAGAGTAGATCCTGATAAAACTTCTGTGCATAGTCACTAACTACAAGGAGGTTGTCGTAGCGCTGATTACCGGCTATTTCTTCGGGAGTGAGTTCCTTTTCCACTACCTCGATATTGTACTTTGCCGCAAGGTAGCGCAGGGCTTCGGGATAACTCATGTGCTCGTGCTCCATCACGAAAGAGAGAGCATTACCTCCCTTTCCGCAGGAGAAGCATTTGAAGAGGTTTTTGGCCGAAGAAACAGCCATTGAGGGATTTTTATCGGGATGGAACGGACAGAGACCCCACCAGTTGGAGCCTTTTCGTCTCAGAGAGACGAAATCGCCTATTACCTCCTCGATCTTTATTGTGTCGAAGATTCTGTTTATGGTATCTCTGTCAATCATAATAGGTTATCTACCAAGTATTCTGAGTTCCTCTTTGGTATATAGCAACTTATCGAGAATCGGCGATAGCCACTCAGAGTCCTTGAAGATATAGATCAGCAACATTACCGCTATCACCAATAACACTATTATTACTGTAACCCACACACATGTATTATTTCTGCGCACTGTAGGTTCGGGGGCAGGTTCTTGAATGTATTCCGATTCAGACTCCCGTACGGTTCCCCGGTTATTATCGGGCCGTACACCGGCCTCGTTGTCTTCAATCGTTTCAGGGTCTATTACGGCAACCTCAACGGGTTCGGATTCAGTTTCCTTTACCGGCTCCGGTGGAGCAACGGGCACAAAGTCCGGATCAGGAGCTTTTACGCTAACCGGCTCGAGACCTATACCGTCCGGATAGATATCCAGATCTTCGTCTGCAACGAAAAAATATTCATTTTTGGATGTAGCGTGCATACGACCGAGCGAAGGTACATCAACTGATTTTTCAATCTCCAGATTTGATATGAAACCTTTTATAAATATGTCATATTCGTCGGCAATCTCTGCAAGCGGCAAACCGGAAAGTTCCTCCATCTTGCTTAGAAAAAGATCCCTTTCAGTAACCGAAACTTCATCTTTTTTGCAAAAAGACATTCGTCTGTAAGGAGGATTGATCATAGTCCTGCGATCGGAAAAACTTGCAGGCATCATCTCGGCCACAAAATGGCCTAGTCGGGGCACACCTACCCTGTCATTCTCAAGGATAAGCTCTTTAATTGTGCGTGAAAAAAGTGATACGTCCATAATTTACAAAGTTAGTAACAATCGGTGATAAAAAAAACCGACCAAAGGGTCGGTTTTTAAATTTTTTGCACAAGTCAGACAGACTTATCTGAAACCGATGTCCGTATAAAATTTACAGGTCAGCACTTCATCTTTGTAAGGTACCGGTGCGTTGGGGTTGCTGAGTTTATCCTCAAGCCATTGTAAATAATATACAACCCTTACGGGGATCTTCAGAGTGAAAGTAACCCTTTCAACTACGCGTG
>CAZRBY010000018.1:22302-34051 GCA_964598495.1 uncultured Muribaculaceae bacterium | reverse complement strand
AGTTTAACAAAATGTGTCAACTTTTTTCAGGACGAGACAACCACGCACCCCGCAACTTGCAACACTCACCTTTAAACAAAAAGAGTTCGGATTTTCCGAACTCTTTTTGTTTAAAACCTTTGGTTTAGAATTTCCATCATCTTGATGGCTGCTGTTGCAATCGGCGTACCCGGGCCGAAAATGGCCATGGCACCCGCCTTGTATAGGGCATCATAATCCTGTGCAGGAATTACACCACCCACGACAACGAGAATATCTTCACGACCGAGTTTGGCAAATCCGCTTACTATTTGCGGAACGAGGGTCTTGTGACCGGCTGCAAGCGAGGATACGCCCACTACGTGAACGTCATTCTCCACAGCCTGTTTTGCCGCCTCTTCCGGAGTCTGGAATAGAGGTCCCATATCCACGTCGAAGCCACAGTCGGCATAACCTGTTGCTACAACCTTGGCTCCACGGTCGTGACCGTCCTGTCCAAGTTTTGCAACCATGATACGGGGTTGGCGGCCTTCCTTCTTCGCGAACTCCGCAACCATTGCTTTTGCCTTTTCAAAGTCAGAGTCATTTTTAACCTCTGAAGAGTATACACCTGTATTCATACGGATAACTGCTTTATATCTGCCTACTATTTTCTCACAAGCATCGGATATTTCACCGAGGGTCGCACGTGTCTTTGCTGCTTCAACAGCCAGTTCAAGCAGATTGCCGGACTTGGTCTCAACAGCGTGAGTAATGGCTGCAAGTGCAGCTTTTACCTTTGCCTCGTCCCTATTGGCACGGAGCTCTTTGAGCCTCTTGATCTGCGACTCGCGAACCTTGGTGTTGTCTACGTCGAGAATCTCAATAGGATCTTCCTTATCAAGTCTATACTGATTTACGCCAATGATCTTCTCCAGACCTGAGTCGATGCGTGCCTGTTTGCGGGCAGCTGCCTCTTCTATGCGGAGCTTGGGGAGACCGGTCTCAATGGCTTTTGCCATACCGCCGAGTTTCTCCACCTCCTCGATGAGAGCCCAAGCCTTGTGCGCAATCTCGTTAGTGAGACTCTCAACATAGTATGAACCTGCCCAGGGATCTATGGAGCGACAGACATTGGTCTCTTCCTGTATATAGATCTGAGTATTGCGTGCAATACGTGCTGAGAAGTCAGTAGGGAGTGCAATCGCTTCGTCAAGAGCATTGGTGTGGAGCGACTGGGTGTGACCCAAAACAGCTCCCATAGCCTCGACGCAAGTTCTTGCAACGTTGTTGAACGGATCCTGCTCTGTGAGGGACCAGCCTGAAGTCTGACAGTGGGTCCTCAAAGAGAGAGATTTGGGATCTTTCGGATTGAACCGGTTTACCAGCTTAGCCCAGATCATACGTGCCGCACGCATCTTTGCTATCTCCATGAAGTGATTCATACCGATAGCCCAGAAGAATGAAAGACGAGGTGCGAAGGCATCAACGTCAATACCTGCCTTTATACCTGTACGTAGGTACTCAAGACCGTCAGCCAAAGTATAAGCCATCTCAATGTCGCTGGTGGCACCTGCTTCTTGCATATGGTAGCCGGAAATGGAAATTGAGTTAAACTTGGGCATGAACTTGGAGGTATAGGCAAAGATGTCACCGATAATTCTCATGGAAAATTCGGGGGGATAGATATAGGTATTGCGCACCATGAACTCTTTGAGAATATCGTTCTGGATAGTACCTGCCATCTCTTCGAGTTTCACACCCTGCTCAAGACCTGCAACGATGTAGAAGGCCATGATTGGGAGAACCGCACCATTCATTGTCATTGATACAGACATCTTTCCGAGGGGAATCTGGTCGAAAAGTACCTTCATGTCCTCTACGGAACAGATGCTAACACCTGCTTTCCCCACATCACCCACAACTCTCGGATGATCTGCGTCATATCCACGGTGAGTTGCAAGGTCAAATGCCACGGAAAGACCTTTCTGACCTGCTGCAAGGTTGCGGCGATAAAAGGCGTTTGACTCTTCCGCGGTTGAGAAACCGGCATACTGGCGAATTGTCCATGGCCTCACAACGTACATTGTGGAGTAAGGGCCACGGAGATAAGGTGGAATACCGGCGGCATAGCCAAGGTGCTCCATACCTTCGAGATCCTTTTCCGTATAGATTGATTTCACTTTGATCTGTTCCGGAGTGTTCCAGGAAGTAGTATTCTCTTTAATGCAACATTCTGCAGAGGCTCCGTTATATTTGATATCTTTAAAATTCGGTCTCATATCTTTCAGTTTTTATAGTTCTACGATACCGAGCATCTTTTGATACTCTTTCAAAGTCTCAAGAACATTGCTTTTAACATTAATGAAATTGTTGATTCCTGCAGCAACAAGCTCCTCTCTGCAAGCCGGATCGCCTGCAACCACCAGAATAGCCTTACCACCTAGGAGTTTTGCAATTTGAGGTACTGCATCGGCATACTCATCATCGGATGAACAGGCAACCACAATCTCGGCTCCGGACTCGAGGGCAGCTCTGGCACCCTCTTCGATGGTATCGAAACGGTTGTTGTCAATAGTCCTGATACCTGCTACTGCAAAGAAGTTGGATGAGAACTGGGCTCTGGCGCGGCACATTGCAAGATTACCGAATGTGAGCATAAATGCCTTGGGTTCTTTACCGCTTCGGTCAGTGGCCAAACGGAGTGCTTCGAATGCCTGAGATCCGCGATAAGGTCGTAGCGGCTCTGCCATCTTCTCACGACAGCAGCAAGGTTCTTCCACCTTCATGCCCATAAGGGTGGGGATCTCTCTTGAAACAATCTCCTTTGTAATGCAGTCTTCAGCAACTTCGAGGAAGTTAGGATACTGGTTTGTACCGAGGAGCGTCTCCCTGCGGGTGGCAATGTTTTTGTCTTTCTTGTCGGAAACAGCCTTAATTTCAGACTGTATAAAGCCTTCTTTAAATTTTGCCACATATCCGCCGGCACTCTCCACTTCGGTAAAGAGTTTCCATGCAGCTTCTGCAAGAGAGTTGGTGAGGTTTTCAATATAGTATGAACCTGCAGCAGCATCAACAACCTTGTTGAAATTGGATTCTTCCTTGAGGATGCTCTGAATATTTCGTGCTATCCTGCTTGAAAACTCACCGGGTACACGATAGGCAAAGTCAAAGGGCACTACCTCGAGATAATCAACACCTGCGAGGGCAGCGCTCATCGCCTCTGTAGTAGCGCGGAGCATATTTACATACGAATCGTAAACTGTTTGGTTCCACTCTCCGGTGTAGGCGAAAATCTTCATCTTCTTTGCACAGTTGGAGTCTGTTCCATAGGCCTCTACAACATTGGCCCAAAGCATTCGTGCCGCACGGAATTTTGCAATTTCCATAAAGTATGAACTGCCTACTGAGAAGACAAATAACATCTTTTTGGCAACATCCTTAGCTGAGATGCCGAGTTCCGTCAGGCGTGAAATATATTCGCTGCCTTCTGCCAGAGCAAATGCGAGTTCCTGCGTGGAGGAGGCACCGGCTCCATTGAATGTGGTGGCATCAACTGTTATGACGCGGATATTTTTGTATTCCTGTGCCGCTTTCACGCATTCGGCGAGTTTTACAAAAGCTGACTCCTCACAAAAATAACCCTTAGTATTAAGAGTCATCAGAGGGTTGAAATCGAAAACTGCATTGACTGCATCTTTATCAACTCCGAGAGAATCAAGGTAAGAAATAAAGCCGTTGAGAGTCGCTGCGTTTTTAAGAGAGCATCCGCAGAACGATACGGGGACTACCGTCAGGTCTATACCCTTTAGAAGGAGTGCGAAATCCTCTTTTGTTTGAACTTTTGTGGTGTCAAGATAAAATCCGAGGGATTCGACACCTCTTTTCAAAAGAACTTTTGCTTCGGCATTAGCCTTGGCAAAATCACCATCGCCGGCAAAGAGCCCCTGGTGAATATACCACTCGTTATCCTTTTTTGTCCCTCTGACAAAAGGAAAACAACCGGGTTTGCTGCCCATATACCGCAGATTCTTCAAATCTTCGGCACGGTAGTAAGGACGCACATCGAACCCTTCGTGTGTCTTCCATACAAGCCTCTTGTCGTAGTCAGCACCCTTCAGGTCTTTGATAATTACCTCTTCCCATTTCTCGGTAGGAACCGGAGGAAATTCAGAAAAAAGTTTGTTGGCCATAAATTATAAAGTTTTTATTATATTGTTTTAGATATTAGCTTTAAATATCCTGCAAAAATAACCTTTTCTTCTCAATAAAGGCACAAAAAGTGCTATATTTGCGCTCATATTGTAAAAACGACGGAACGATCGATGGAACAAACGGATAAATTGAACAATTATGCATACGACGATGATAGCATCGTCACTCTTGAAGATCTTGAACACATAAGACTGAGGCCCGGAATGTACATTGGGCGACTCGGAGATGGTACCGAGCCCAACGACGGAATGTACGTGCTGATGAAGGAGGTGATTGACAACTCGATTGATGAATTTGCGATGGGCTACGGTAAACAAATTAACATGAGAATCGAGGAGAAAAGAATCTACATAAGAGACTTCGGACGCGGCATCCCTTTCGGCTTTAGCGAAAAGGACAAGAATGTCAACCAACTTGACGCTGCAGTGACCAAACTACATACCGGAGCCAAATTTGATGACAAGACTTTCCAGAAATCCGTCGGCATGAACGGTGTCGGCTTGAAGGCTGTCAATGCTCTATCTTCGCATTTCACCGTACAATCTTTCCGCTCCGGTGAGACCCTTGCGCTTGAATATGAAAAGGGCATCCTGACCACTCCGGACTTCAAGCCCGAACCAACCACCGAGAAAAACGGCACTCTGGTGACTTTCATTCCTGACGACACTCTCTTTGAACCCTACGAATATAATCCGGAGTACATCGACACGATGCTTCGCAACTACTCCTACCTCAACGTAGGTCTTAAACTCAGTTTCAACGGCACCGATTACAAATCCGATAATGGACTGCTCGATCTGCTGAATGATTCAATGGTCGAAGAGCCTCTCTACCCCCCTATCCACCTTAAGAATGGGGATATTGAAGTGGTTTTTACCCACGGCAACGATTACGGAGAGAATATACACTCCTTTGTCAACGGACAGAATACAACTCTCGGCGGCACACACCTCTCTGCATTAAAGGAGGCACTGACCAAAACCCTCAAGGATTATTACAAAAAGGATTTCAATCCGGTGGATATCCGCCAATCAATCATCGGTGCGGTCAGCGTACGCATACAGGAACCGGAGTTCGAGGGACAGACTAAGGTCCAGCTGGGCTCCAAATATATGTGGCAAAATAAAAAAGATGGCACTCACGGTCCGACCATATCCAAGACGATGACTGACTTTCTGATGACAGAACTGGATAACTATCTCCACAAAAATCTCGATGTTGCGGAGATTATCCTAAAAAAGATACAGGATTCTGAACAGGAGCGAACAGCCATATCCAAAGTGAGCAGAAAGACCAGGGAGCGTCTTAAAAAGGCAAACATCCACAACAAAAAACTCAGGGACTGCCGAGTACATTATAACGACAAGACCACCAAAGGTGAGATGCATCCTCAGGCAAAGGAAACCACAATATTCATCACAGAGGGAGACTCAGCATCAGGATCAATCACATCAAGCAGGGACGCCAACACCCAAGCCGTATTCAGCCTTAAGGGTAAGCCCTTCAATTGTGCCAAGGCCTCCAAAAAGGACCTCTATGTAGACCGAAATGAAGAACTCTGCTTGTTGCAGTCAGCGCTCGATATTGAAGAGGATATTGAAAACCTGCGCTACAACAATGTTGTAATAGCCACTGACGCCGATGTTGACGGAATGCATATTCGTCTGTTGCTGCTTACCTTCTTCCTCAAGTTTCATCCCGACCTCGTACGTATGGGACACCTCCATATACTCAAGACTCCGCTATTCAGGGTAACTGACAAGAAAACCAACATCTACTGCTACAATTCTGCAGAAAGAGACAAAGCTGTCAGCAAACTCGGCAAAAAAGCCGAAGTAACACGTTTCAAAGGACTTGGAGAGATTTCTCCCGAAGAGTTCAAGGGCTTTATCGGGCCGGAAATGCGTCTTGAGGCGGTACGTCTGGCCAAGGAAGAGAACATCAATGATATAATCGAGTTCTATATGGGCACCAACACACCCATAAGACAGAAATTCATCAGGAACAACCTTCGTTCCGACATCAACAATAGTGAGGAAGTTCAATAATGTGGCGCAAATTCTGTAAATTTCTTCTGAAAAGTCTGGGCTGGAAAGTCTCCCATGACACTCCCGTGCCCGAAGACAAATGCATCATACTGGGTGTGCCTCATACATCCATATGGGATTTTGCAATCTCATACCTCTATTACCAATCAATCGGAGGCGATGCAAAGTGCATGATCAAGAAGGAGATGTTTGTCTGGCCTCTGGGCTGGCTGCTTAAAAAACTCGGCTCAGTCCCCATTGACCGCAAAAGCGGGGCGGCAGTCACCAAACAGATGATTGGAATTTTCAATTCCAGTGAAAAATTTCACCTGGCACTGGCTCCCGAAGGTACACGTGAGCCGGTCAAAAGATGGAAACTTGGATTTCATACAATTGCAAAAGCAACAGGAGTTCCGGTATATCTTGGATATTTTGACTGGGGGCGCAAAATTATAGGACGCGGCGAGCGATTTGAACTTACTGAGGATGCTATGGCAGACCTGCGTGAAATTCAGAAAATCTACAAGGCCATGAACCTCAAAGGCCTTCACGATGGATGCTTCGATTTTATGGAGGGAGTCTAGCGCACGAAAACAATAATTCTGGAGATTATTGCAAGACCGGAGACCATGATGTAAAATATCATGGCTCCTTTGTTATTTTTAGGAGAGGATAGATACTCAAAAAGAATCAGTGAAACCGGCACAAATACCAAAACACCATAAGGATCGTGGTTATTCTTAATAAAAACCGCACAAATCAACGAAATCAATATCGCAAAAAAGATTATGCGGATGGAGGTATTGGAGTGAACAATTTTGTACCGATTGAGATTGCGCAACACATAAAATGTTGACATCAAACAAAAAATGAGCAAAAAAAGACCGGCCACAATTTCCACAGTTGAAAAGTCAAAACTATATCCGCCAAAAGTGCTCATAGAATCCCAGAAAGCGACAACCAATCCATTCAGAAGTATTTTTCCACCAATTATATAAGATATTGCACCAGCCATCACCGGAGGGGTGAGCATTCCGAGTAACGAGGTAAATACATACTTGAACTTCTCCTCGGAAGCCCTAAAATTGACAAGTATGACAAGAGGAAAAATCCACACCAAAGGGGGAAAGAAAACCGATGCAGTGGCCAACAGAAAAAACGGAAGGTAGTTGTCGCTCAAATTAACGACAGAGTTACGGTATTTGGAAGAGAATGCCAACGACCATAGCAGAAGCAATGCTGCGATATGGAGCGGTGAGAAAAAAATCACCTTCGGATTGTATACCACAAGGAAAATGTACAACACCGGCAGCAAATAGTTGATCCCTGTTGTAAACATCAGGTTAAAGGCGTATATGCTGACTGCGATAAGTACCAGAAAGGCAACCGACAGGACATATGATAGAGAAGTTGCACCGAACACGGCAGCAAGACACTCAGGAGTGCCTAAGGGCAGCACCGCATCATAATCCATAGGCTCCGGAGCAGTAAAAAAGGCACTCACATAGAGCACAACTGCCAAAATCAGCAGCGCTATCGTCCTTCCGTTGATCTTTGACGTACTCACGACAACTTCCCCCTATCAGAAATCCAATAAATCGCAACCTATGTCGGTGCGGTAAAAGATACCTTCAAAAGAAATCTCAGATAGCCTTTTGTAAGAGGCTTTTCGTGCCTCATCCAAAGATTCCGCCAACGATGTGACTGCGAGTACTCTGCCACCGGATGTCACTATCTCGGAGTCTGAGACCGCAGTACCGGCATGAAATACAACGGTATCAGCCTCTCCGGAGTCGGCTTTGAGACCGGAAATCGGAAATCCCTTGGCATAATTACCCGGATAGCCTCCGGAAACCGCCATAACTGTAACTGAACTCAGCGGCGAAACCTCTATATTCTCCTTAGAGAGAGTCCCTTTTGCAGCGGCCTGTAAATGCTGTAGCAGGTCACTGTCAATTCGTCTTACGACTGACTCACACTCCGGGTCACCCATACGGACATTGTACTCTATCACAAAAGGGTCACCATCACAATTCATCAGACCTATGAATATGAAACCGCAGTAATTCATACCCTCAGCCGCAATGCCGCTTATAGTAGGCCTTACTATGCGCTCCTCTACTTTCGACATAAAGAGATCATCGGCAAATGGGACCGGGGATACAGAACCCATGCCGCCGGTATTAGGACCCGTATCGCCTTCACCAATACGTTTGTAATCCTTGGCGTGAGGAAGCATCAGATAATCCTTGCCGTCGGTCAGCACGAAAACCGAGAGTTCAATACCGGAGAGATACTCTTCTATAACCACTTTAGCACCGGCATTACCGAAACGTCCTCCAAACATTGAGACAAGTTCATGACGAGCCTCTTCTATTGAGTGTGTTATAATTACTCCCTTACCGGCAGCAAGACCATCCGCCTTGATAACATAAGGAGGCTTGAGCTGCTCCAGGAAAACGGAAGCATCTTCAAACCGTGAGGCGTCAAAAGTCCTGTAAGCAGCAGTAGGAATGGAGTATCTGGCCATAAAAGCCTTGGCAAAATCCTTACTGCCTTCAAGCCGTGCCCCTTCACGTCCTGGGCCGATAACCATCAGTGATGGCATTCTCTTGTGAAGAAAGTCAGTTATACCATCGACAAGAGGATTCTCAGGCCCCACTATAACCATATCGATAGAGAGGTCGGAAATATGGTGAGCGATGGATTCGAAATCGGAAAGACTGCAATCCACATTTGTTGCGAAAGAAGCGGTGCCGGGGTTACCCGGCATACAGTAAAGATGATCTGCAAGAGGACTGCGGGCAATTTTCCAGGCTAAAGCACTTTCCCTTCCGCCCGAACCCAAAACAAGGAGATTCATACCGGTTGAAACTAATTTTGACAAAGATAGGTATAAAAATTGCTATATTTGAAGTTTAAATTGCAAAACTTCTGCGATGAAACGTACAGGCATACTCATACTCACACTCCTGCTGACGGCTATTTCCTGTGGTCCAAGAGCGGATATTCCCAAAAAGCAGATGATAGAGATTTATTATGAGATCTCTCTTCTCGACATCTATGTTGACAGAAATCCTTTAATGAGGGTCCAAAGCGACTCGATGAAGGTGTATGCCCCTCTGCTTGACAAATATGGCTATACCGAGGAGGAGTTTATCAATTCAATCAATTTTTACCTCAGGGATCCGGAACAATTTCTCCAGATCATTCAATCAGTGGAGAAAAAATTGCAGGAGCGCGAACAATATCTTTCCGATCTGCAGCAAGCAGATGGAGATCCTGATAGGCCTATGAGAGAAGAGTCTATAGATTATGACGAGGGTGCACCCGTTGAGGAACAATTAGCCTTTCCCGAAAGCGATACCTTGGCTCAAGAAACTTCTGCTCTTGATACCTCAATACTGGATATTTCAATCAAGGATTCAATGGCTCGAGAACTGCCCGATACAAAAAATCGTCGCATCACAACCCGTGAAAAGCGTCTGACCAAAGAGGAACTCCTTGAACTCAATAAGAAATTCAAGCAACAAAAAAAGAGATGATATATAGAGCCGATTATATTTTTCCAATTGATAGGGAGCCTATACATAATGGATATGTGGAAGTTGATGATGAGGGAAAAATTCTCTCTTGTGGTGAAGTAGAGAGGCTTGATTCTAAAAGAAAAGCAAAGGCGGAATATTTTAAAGGGATACTCATCCCCGGATTTGCCAATTCCCATTGCCACGTCGAACTCTCCCACATGAAGGGTCTTTTCCAACAAGGGAGCGGCATGGACGGATTCATACGGCAAATAAATGCACTTCGCCTGACAGTGAGTCGGGAAGAACGGATAGAAGCACTTTCGGAGCAGATGGAGCAGATGTACGAAGCAGGTGTTTCGGTAATGGCCGATATCAGCAATTGCGACGAGAGCTTCGAATCCAAGGCCTCCTCGCCTATTTACACCCGCACCTATCTGGAGGTCTTCGGAACTGAACCTGAAGATGCGCTGCAGATACTTGACGGAGCGATAGAACTACAAGAAAAGGCTAAAAAAATGGGGTTGGACGCCGCACCTACCCCCCATTCCCCCTATACGATGAGTCCGTTGCTCAACCGCCTTTCGGCTGCAGAGGGTCTCAAGTCAGGATATCTCTCCTATCACAACCAGGAGAGTGACCAGGAAGAGGATATGATCAGATACGGTACAGGAGAACTGGCAGAGGATTATAAGGAGCGCGGCTGCTCGATGCCTCCTGTAACAGGCGGATCTGCACTCAAATATTTCCTTGACAACCTGCAAAAGGAGGTAAAGGCTCCAATAGAGGGGCGGGTCTTGCTGGTCCATAATACGGTTACTGACCAGGAGAGTATTGATGAGGCATTGAGAGTCCTCAAAAACCCCTATTGGGTAGTCTGCCCTCTCTCCAACATATTCATAAATAGAATGTTGCCCCCACTCGACCTGCTAAGGACAAACAACCTCACCATATGTGTCGGTACCGATAGTCTTTCGAGCAATCTGCAACTCTCCATGGTAGAGGAGATCCGCTGCATCCGGGAGCACTTCCCCCACATCCGGCTTGAAGAGATACTCGGATGGTGCTGTCTAAACGGCGCATACGCAGTCGGTGCGGAAAAGCGATTCGGATCATTTACACCAGGTAAAAGACCTGGCATAGTCCTTATTGACAATATTGATTATAAACGTATGGCGCTCACAAAAGAGAGCAGATCCATAAGAATATTATAATAACGGATTATGGCGATATATTTTGACAATATAGTTTTCGGTCCGATAAGGAGCAGGCGTCTCGGCAGCTCGTTAGGGGTTAACCTTTTGCCTTTAAGGGGCAAGATTTGCTCATTTGACTGTGTTTACTGCGAGTGCGGATGGAACTCAGAGGGACGCTCCGATAACAAAATGCCTACGGTAGAAGAGGTGCGAGAAGCCCTCAGAGACAGATTGGCGGAGTGCCATAGTAACAATATTAAGGTAGATTCCATTACATTTTCCGGTAATGGGGAGCCTACCCTACATCCTGATTTTCCGGAAATCATTGATTTTACGGTTGCCCTTAGGGATGAGCTTTTCCCTGAGGCTGTCATATCAGTGCTTTCAAACGCTACAATGCTGGGCAGCCCCGGAGTCAAGGAGGCGTTGCGCAAAATAGAGAATCCCATTCTAAAACTTGACGGTGTAGATAATGATTATGTCAAGCTTCTCGACCGTCCTCAAAATCCTAATTACAACATCAGAGAAGTAATTTCACATTTGGAGTGGTTTGAGGGAAATTTCATATTGCAGACTATGTTCTTGCGTGGCTCGGTGAATGGTGTGAAAATAGATTCCATGAGAAGCGATCTGCTCGAAAAATGGCAGAAAATGGTGATTGCGCTGCATCCGCGCGAAGTTATGCTTTATACTCTTGACCGTAAGCCTCCTCTTTCTACACTGGAGAAGGTTTCAGTGGAGGAGATGGAGCTCGCCGCTGAGCCGCTAAAGAAAGCAGGAATAAAAATCCGCATAAGCGGATAGTGTGGAGTGTGGAGTGTGAAAAATT
>CAZRBY010000018.1:7996-22202 GCA_964598495.1 uncultured Muribaculaceae bacterium | reverse complement strand
CAAATAACACGAGCGGAGAAAATTTTTGTATTTTCGAAGCTGTGGTATTTGAATAAAATATACGAAATAAGTGCTGAGTGTAAAATATGGAGTATGAAGTATAAAGTATGAAGTATGAAGTATGAAGTATGAAGTATGAAGTGTGAAAAATTCAAATAACACGAGCGGAGAAAATTTTTGTATTTTCGAAGCTGTGGTATTTGAATATTAAGTACAGGAACTAAAAACTAAACAATATGAGAGTAGTAATACAAAGGGTTTCTTCTTCGAGTGTTACAATTGAAGGTAAAGTGGTCGGAACGATAGGATATGGGATGATGGTACTTGTTGGATTTGAGGATGCAGACACGCATGAGGATATCGACTGGATGTGTCATAAGATTGCAGCCCTGCGAATTTTCGACGATGAAAACGGAGTTATGAATCTTTCCGTTACCGATACCGGCGGCGAAATATTGGTGGTGAGCCAGTTTACGCTTTTCGCCTCAACCAAGAAAGGCAACCGTCCCTCTTATATTTTTGCGGCGAAGCCGGAAACGGCAATTCCCCTATACGAAAAGTTTAAGAAAACCCTCTCCGACTGCATCGGGAAGGAGGTACAGTGTGGCGAATTCGGAGCCGAAATGGAAGTTGCACTGGTCAATGACGGCCCAGTAACCATAATTATTGATAGCAAAAACAGATATTAGATACTAACTGAAGAGATTTTTATCGACAGCAAAAACAAACATCAGATATGAAAGAGATTTACAAGACTATTCTCGGGATGATCGACCTGACATCTCTCAATGCCACCGACACTTCTGCATCGGTTAGAGCTATGGTGGAGAAAGTAAACAATTTCAACAATGTTTTTCCGGACTATCCTAAGCCAGCTTCAATATGTGTTTATCCCAATTTTGCCGAAGTTATCGCAGCTACCAGAAAAAGCAAGGATGTTCATATCACAGTGGTAGGAGGCTGCTTTCCGGCATCACAGAGTCCTCTAAAAGTCAAGTTGCTCGAGTGTACCGAGGCGGTGACCGACGGAGCGGACGAAGTAGATATCGTCCTTGCACTCAATTCTTTTCTCGACGGGCGTCCGCAAGAGGCCTCAAGAGAGATTTATGAGATAAACAAAGCCATCAAGGCAATAAACTCCGATGTCCATCTCAAAGTGATTCTCGAGACAGGTGTACTCAAGGATGCTGCTCAGATAGAAGAGGCTTCAATGCTCGCAATGGAGGCCGGAGCGGACTTTATCAAAACATCTACCGGCAAAATCTCTCCTGCAGCCACTCCTGAAGCAGCACAAGTGATGTGCCAGGCTATTGCAAAATATTACGGCAAGACCGGACGCAAAGTGGGATTCAAACCGGCCGGCGGCATCTCCACGCCTGAAGAGGCGCTAATTTATTACAATATAGTACGTGATACGCTTGGCACTAAATGGTTAACTCCCGCACTTTTCCGTTTCGGAGCAAGCCGTATGGCCAACAATATCCTTTCGGCGCTTGAGGAAAGGGAAGTGAAATATTTTTAGAGGGTCTTTATATTCTCGGCAATTTTGGCTACGAGCAGCTCTCTGGCCTCTTTGCTGGCCCAACCGATATGAGGGGTAAGCAACAACTTATTCCTCTTTGTCATTGTTAAATAGGGATGGTCAGCAGGCAGAGGCTCTTTGGTAAAAACATCCACGGCTGCACCCGCCATAACTCCCGAATCCAGCGCATCAGCCAGATCTGCCTCATTGATTATGCCTCCGCGCCCCATATTTACGATATATCCATTAGGGTTCATCGCATGCAGTTCCTTACGGGTGATCAGGTCTTTTGTGCGTTCGTTGAGTGGAGCATGTATGGTTATAACATCGCTCTCCGCGAGCAGCTGTCCCAGCCCTTTGGCCGGATATTTGTCGGAATGTGCCTTTCCCGAAGTGGGAAAATATGAGATTTCCATACCGAATACTTCAGCAATCTGAGCCACTCTGGAGCCGATATTGCCAAGACCGATGATGCCGAGACGTTTGCCTTTTAGCTCATAAAAGGGATTTGTGACATCGGTAAAGGAGCCTGCCGAACTATAGTAGCCGCTTTTGACAGCATTGTCAAAATAAGGGGCCTTACCCACAAGATTCAGAATGTGCATAAAAGTTACCTGGGCCACACTTTCAGTGGAATAGTTGACTGCATTGCGTACGGGAATATTTTTGGATGCGGCATAGGCCAAATCTACGTTGTTCATTCCCGTTGCAGCCACACAGATGAGCTTCAAACAAGGATTGGAATGAATCTCTTTCTTCCCCACCCATACTTTATTTGTGATGACTACATCACAGCCACTGATGCGTTTAACTACTTCGTCGGGAGCCGTAGATGAATATGTAGTCAATTGTCCAAGAGAAATAATCGGCTGGAGTGAAACGTCATCACCTATTGTTGCCGCGTCGAGAAAAACAATCTTCAGTTTCTGCATATCCTCATGTTTTTATACGGATGCAAAAATAACAAATTATTATTGCTAACTTTGGACGTTTTGTAAAAAACCATAAAACGACGTGAAAATAAAGAAATTTTATACCGGCAAGACAGCGCTTGTAACAGGTGCAGGATCCGGCATCGGAGAGGCAATATCCTGCAATATGGCCAAAAACGGTGCAAATGTGATTGTAACAGGTCTGGGTATTGAGCAGCTGGAGAGAGTTTGCGGATTGTGCCGCAGTTACGGCGTGAAAGCGTGGCCTTTCGAATTTAATCTCGAAAAAAGGGAGACTATTGACGACCTGATTTCATTTATGGAGAAGGAAAATCTGAAACCTGAGGTTATAATATTCAATGCGGGCATTTCCCAGAGGGCACTCGCTCTGGACACCGATTTTTCAGTAGACCTCAAACTGATGGACATCAATTATTTCGGTTCGGTCTATATGACAAAGAAACTGGCTCCCATGCTTAAGGCTGCCAAATGTACTCACATTGGTGTCAATACCTCCATTTCCGGACTCTTCGGGTTTCCCCTAAGATCTGCCTATTGTGCCTCAAAAAGGGCTCTGTTCGGCTTTTTCGAGTCGCTCGACCTGGAGAATGACAACATCAAGGTTACATTCATCATACCGGGAAGAGTCAATACTCAGATCAGCAAAAGTGCGGTATTGGCTGACGGCAAGCCTTATGCCAAAATGGATGCCGGCCAGGCAAACGGCATGGATGTAGACCTTTGCGGTAAAGCCGCGGTCAGGGCTGTCGCTAAAGGAAAACACAGAAAGCTCATCGGACGGATTGAACTTCTGATGTGCTACATATACAAATATACACCGTGGCTCTATTGGAAGCTTGCCAAGAAAATTTCCGCCACCTGATTCAATTATAGAAATATGAAAGAGAAAGTCAAAGTAATCAGCGCCATACAGCAGGTAGGCATAGGGGTTCAAGATGCAAATGCTGCATGGAAATGGTATATCGAACAATTTGGAGTAGATATTAAGGTACTCGGAGATGAAGGCGTAGCCGAAAGGATGTTACCCTACACAGGCGGAAAACCTCAACCGAGATATGCGATTCTTGCTCTTAACCTTCGCGGAGGCGGTGGACTTGAAATCTGGGAACCCCGCGGAAGGGAGCTCAACCGGCCTGCCTCTACCCCACTTCTCGGTGATACAGGTATCTTTATCTGTAAAATTAAATGTCCCGATATACAACTGGCATATAATACCTATAAATCCAGAGGCCTTGATCTGCTTAGCGAACCCTGCAAGTCATTTGCCGGACTGGATCACTTCTATATGAAAGACCCTTGGGGAAATATTTTCGAAATAGAAGAAGACTATTTTGAGTTTACAAAGGTCAAAGGTGCCATTACAGGCGGCTCAAACGGAGTAGTACTTGGAGTTTCGGACATGGATAAATCTATTGAGTTTTACGGGAAAATACTTGGTTACGACCGTAAGGTTGCCGATGCAGAAGGTGTTTTTGAAGACCTCAAAGGAGTCCCCGGTGTCGAACAGAAGCTTCATCGTGTTATGCTGGAACGCTCACAGCCACTGCAGGGTCCATTCAGCGAAGTGCTCGGTACTACACATCTTGAACTGGTACAATCACTTGACCGCACTCCGGTCAAACTCTATCAGGACCGTTTCTGGGGGGATCCGGGATATATACATCTCTGTTTTGACGTACGCAATATGGAGGCAATCCGTAAAGATTGCGAAGCGGCGGGACACCCCTTCGTTTGCGACAGCGGATCTGACTTCGGTATGGGCGAAGCCAACGGTCATTTCACCTACATAGAGGATCCAGACGGCACATTGATAGAGTTTGTGGAGACCTACAAGGTGCCAATTCACAAGAAACTCGGTATCTATCTCAACCTTGCCGGAAAAGATGACCGTAAGCCGCTACCCAGAATCATCACCAAAGCATTCAGATTTCTAAGGGTAAAACCGGAAAAATAATCTATTGCAAAAATAGAAGGTCAGCTACCGCAAAAATCATAAAGAGCAGTGATGCAATGCCGTTTGATGTAAAGAAAGCGGCATTTAATCTTTTCAGATTTGTGGGAGAGATAATTGCGTGCTGGTAAACCAGCAACGCAAGAAAAATGCATGCGCCTATAATGAAAAGCCAACTACCCGAAATGAGCCGGCCAAAAAGTGGTATCAAAAAAAACAACAGAAGATGTCCTATCAGGGAAATACGCATTGCTTTTACGCGTCCGAACTTTTGAGGTATTGAATGAAGACCCTGCTGACGGTCTATCTCTTCATCCGAAAGAGAATAGAGAATATCAAAACTTGAGGACCAGAGGCAAACAGAGAGTGAAAGCACCGATATTGCCGGTGTAAAATAGCCTGTAATAGCCACAAAAGCGGCCGAAGGGGCAATACCGAGAGCGATTCCAAGCACATAGTGGCTCAGCCAGGTATAGCGCTTAGTATAACTGTAGCCAAGGAGTACTGCCAGAGCCGGAAATGCGAGAATAAAGCAGAGCGGATTGATACTCAAAGCAGTCAGCAGAAAGAGTATTATATTGATAATTACAAATACGAGAGCTTGCCGCGGTGTGATTTTTCCGGAAGGAATCTCCCTGAAAAGGGTCCTCGGATTACGGGCGTCAATATCCCTGTCGGCATAGCGATTGAATCCCATGGCGCTGTTGCGCGCAAAAAACATACACCCTACTATCTTTAAAAGCGATAACCATTCGAAATGTACTTCCGGTTCTTTAAGGGCAAGCACAAACCCAATTAGTGCAAAAGGGAGCGCAAACAGGGTATGTGAAAATTTAACCAGCGAGAAATAATGGAGGACCTTCTTGTAAAAACCGTACATCTTTTTATCTCAAAACTGCACCGAATCTTGTCTGGAAAGCATTGTATAGCCTGTCTACAGCCTTTTCTACATCAGCATCGGTGAGAGTCTGATCTGGATGCTGAAGAGTGAAGCCCAATGCATACTGCTTCTTGTCGGAAGGAATCTTATCACCGCGATAAACATCAAAAAGGGTCACCTGACGGAGCAGGATCTTTTCTGTCCGGAAAGCACATGCGCGAAGTTCGGCAAAAGTCACGCTTTCGTCCAATAGCAAAGCAAGGTCTCTGCGGACCTCAGGATATCGAGGAAGTTCCTTGTATCTCACTTTATTTCGTTTGAGCAGTTCCATCAGGGCATTCCATCTTAGTTCGGCCACAAATACCGGCTGTTTGATACCATATTGACGTGCAAGGGCCGGCTGAATCACACCTAAAACTGCCACCTGATTGCTCTGTAACCCATATTCCAGGCCCTCACTGAACAGATCCGAAGGAGCGGGCACAGTCTCAAGATCATAGATATTGCAGCCAAGTCTCTTTAGAAGCAATTCAAGATAGCCCTTGAGCGCAAAATAGTGGCCGCGTCCTGTCTCGTTACGCCATGACTTGGCTCCCTGACCTGTAATTGCAATAGAGATACGCATCTCTTCCCTGTAAGACTTTAGGTTGGAAGCGGGGTCATTATCACCCTCTTTCGGAACAAAGGAGTAGACATTGCCTACCTCAAAAATCTTCAAATCGGTTGTCTGACGATTGAGATTATATGCCACAACTTCGAGAGCATTGAGAATCAGAGTCTGCCGCATACAGTCCAGATCATGGCTTAAAGGATTGAGCAACATAACAAGCTTTTCTGCAGGGTATGTCTTGAGTTTTGAATAATATTCACTCTTTGTTAGGGAGTTATTCATTGTCTCCACAAAACCGTTATTGGCGAGAAAGTCCGAGATGCGTGAGCGAAGCGCCTCCGGATCGGGAGAGGGAGTATTATTGATACCCACCTTCATATTGAGGGGAAGTTCAACATTATTGTAACCGTAGATGCGGAGTATTTCCTCAACGACATCACACTCGCGGGTAACATCCACTCTATAAGAAGGCACATCCACCAGACAGCCTGTTTCACTCTCGCTTCTGATATAGAAGTCGAGTGAGACCAGAATATCCTTTATGGTTTGAGTCTCGATTTTTTTACCTATAAATGATTCCATGCGTGCATAGTCAAGTTCGACCTGCAATTCATGGATTTTTTTAGGATAGGATTCCCGTATTTCTCCAACTATTCGTCCGCCGGCAACCTGCGTAATGAGCATAGCAGCACGTTTTGCAGCATACATCGTATTGAGGGGATCAACTCCACGCTCATATCTGAATGAGGCATCAGTCTTGAGTCCGTGCCTCTTTGATGTCTTGCGAATACCTGTGGGATTGAAATATGCACTCTCAAGAAATATGTCGGTAGTGGACTCCGTTACTCCCGAATCTTCTCCTCCGAATACTCCGGCGATACACATCGGATTCCTTGCATTGCAGATGACGAGGTCTTCGGAAGAAAGGGTTCTTTCAACTCCATCCAAAGTAACAAATTTGCAGTTAGGTGTACTTCGGCGCACTACCACTTCCCGCCCCTCTATTTTTGCTGCATCAAATACGTGCAGCGGATGTCCATTCTCATTTAGAAGAAAATTTGTGATATCCACAATATTATTGATAGGGCGTTGTCCGATCATCATGAGACGCTCTTTGAGCCAATCGGGAGAGGGACCAACCTTCACACCTTTTATTGTTATACCGATATAACGAGGAGCCAGATCCGGTGCCTCAACCCTGACGGGAATAGATTCTCCTTCACCTTTGCTAAAGCCCTCTACCGAAGGAAGCGCAAACTCGACGGGTATATTTCTCAACTTGCAATATGCATAGAGATCGCGTGCTACTCCTATGTGAGATGCACCATCAATTCGATTTGGTGTCAGACCTATTTCAAAGATAGTATCGGTCTTGAGACCGAGGTAGTCCTTAGCGGCAGTACCTACGACGGCTTCAGGCTCCAACACCATTATGCCCTGATGGTCGGTACCGATACCCAGTTCATCCTCAGCGCAGATCATTCCAAAGCTCTCAACTCCACGGATTTTAGACTTTTTGATCTTGAAGCCGCTTCCATCTTCGTTAGGGAGAGTTGTTCCGACTGTTGCGAGGAGCACCTTCTGTCCTGCAGCAACATTAGGAGCACCACATACCACCTGCAGGAGATCCGGAGCACCTGTATTGAGTTTTGTAACATGCAGATGATCAGAATCGGGATGATCGAAACATTCCACAACCTCAGCAACGATGACTCCGGCCAGTCCACCGGGAATTTGCTCCACATGATTCATATGTTCAACTTCAAGACCTGTAGAGGTCAATATCTTTGCAACTTCTGCCGGCTGGAGATCAAATTTGAGATAATCTTTAAGCCAATTGTAGGAAACTGTCATATATCGTATCTATTTTTATCTATTTGAAAAGGGATTCTACGAACCCTTTCTTGTCGAAAAGTTTGAGATCCTCAATCTTCTCGCCCACTCCTATAAATTTGATGGGTAGGTGAAATTGGTCGCTGATACCTATCACCACACCGCCTTTAGCCGTACCGTCGAGTTTGGTGACTGCAAGTGCGGTCACTTCCGTCGCCTTGACAAATTCCCTTGCCTGAATAAAACCATTCTGGCCGGTGGAGCCGTCTATTATCAGCAAAACCTCGTGAGGTGCGTCCGGTACAACCTTGCTCATCACGTTACGGATTTTGGTGAGTTCGTTCATCAGGTTGATTTTGTTGTGCAAACGGCCGGCCGTATCGACAATTACCACATCGGCATCTTTGGCTACGGCGGATTTGACGCTGTCATATGCCACTGAAGCGGGATCTGCGCCCATCTCCTGCTTGATTATATCAACTCCGGCACGCTGACTCCATATCACGAGCTGGTCCACTGCAGCGGCCCTGAAGGTATCTGCAGCACCAAGAACAACCTTCTTACCCTCGCTTTTTAGTTGTGCGGCAAGCTTACCGATCGTTGTAGTCTTACCGACTCCGTTGACGCCCACCACCATTATTACATAGGGTTTTTTGGAAAAATCGAAGGGCTCAATCTGCGCTCCGGAAGCAACATCGAGCAACGCTTCAATCTCCTCGCATAATATCCGGTTGAGTTCGGCTGTATTGAGATATTTGTCCCTGGCCACTCTGGCCTCGAGACGCTCGATAATCTTCTGGGTGGTCTCCACTCCAACGTCGGATGTGATAAGTGCCTCCTCTATGGAGTCGAGTACATCGTCATCGACTATGCTTTTACCCGCTATGGCATAGGTGATTTTGTTGAAAATGGAGGTTTTGGTCTTCTTCAGACCCTCTTCAAGAGCCACATCTCTCTGTTCGGCCTCCTCTGCAGCAGCTTTTTTCTTGCCGAATATTCCAAAAATTGCCATTTTTAGTCTCTGTTTGTGAACTTACAAAGGTAAGAATTAATTCAACATCACTTTCTCTTCGAAAAAAAACATCATTTATTCTTTATCATACCAACTAACTTTTCAAGTTCCGAGACTTTCATCGAACAGCGTACACAGAGAAAACTCGCTTTTGGAAAATATGTAAGAATAGCATATCCATAAACCATCTCCCCTTCAATCAGAGTATAGGCGTCCCATTTTATCTCTTCTTTCTCTTTGACCTCTTCTTTTACCTCTTCGGAAGCCGATTTATCAGGCGGTACAATAATATAGCCGTCAGCCTCCAGAGCTTTATTTATTTTATCAACCACCTTGGAGGCGATTTTCTCAGGCTCATCCTGGAATTCAGTCATTATGATCTCCTTGATGTTCATAGCCTTAAAGGCTTTTCTAGCCTGACGGTCCCCCGACAGGGTCATCATCATTCTCAATAATGATCCTCCGATCCTCATAGTCTCAATCTCATACTCAGACTTCAGACGCACTAAAGTTGAATCAATCTTCCCTTCATTTGCCCCCAAAGCGCTGATGGAGAGCATCGTCAACACCAGCAGCAACACTATTTTTTTCATAGACCAAGATATTTTCTCAAAATACGAAGTTTAAAAGCATTATGAGGCGGATATTTAAGCTTGAACTCTTTGTTCGGGTGTTTGACGAGGATACTCTTGTAGTGGGAAAAGGTCTCGAAACTCTTCTTCCCATGATAGGATCCAATACCGCTCTGGCCGACTCCGCCGAAAGGCATCGATAGTTCGCTCAAATGCATTATAGTGTCATTAACAGCTCCTCCGCCGAAATGGCACTCTCTCATAATCATCTTTGCGTACTTCTTGCCAAAGAAATAAAATGCGAGAGGCTTTTCCAGGCTCTTAATGGTGTGAATTAGGGCAAATATATCGTCAAAAACCAGAACCGGCAATACGGGCCCGAATATCTCCTCTTGCATCAAACGACTCTCCTCAGTCACCATATCTACAATTGTAGGTTCCATCCTACGATCTTCAACTTTGCCACCCCAGAGGATTCTGCCATTCCCCAAAGATCTCTGCAGACGCTCCACGGCTTTAGCATTTACAAGATATGTAAAATCATCCCGAAGAGTATATTCTCCGCCATTCTTGTTGTAGAAAAACTCCTTGATGTAGGCAATCATCTTAGAGACGAGTGCATCCTTGACACTCCTCTCTACGTAAATGTGATCGGGTGCTACGCAGGTTTGCCCGGCGTTGAGAAACTTGCCCCATACAATTCTGCGTGCAGCGGCATTGATATCCGCATCCTTATCCACAATACATGGGGACTTGCCTCCTAGTTCGAGGGTCATAGGTGTCAGGCGACCATTCTGTGCTTGGCGAAACTGCAATTCGCGGGCAACCGCCGGAGATCCGGTATAGAAGATATAATCAAATTTGCATCCGAAGAGCGCTTCTCTCTCAATAGTGGAATTCCAGGTGACATAAATATACTCTCTCGGAAAGTTCTGCATCAATATATTGTATAGTAGTTCCGAAAGGCAGGGGGTATTGGTGGAGAGTTTCAGCACCACAGTGTTGCCCGCGGCCATAGCAGCCGCAAGGGGAACAAAGGAGAGGTTGAATGGATAGTTCCAGGGGGCCACCACCAAAGTAACTCCGTAAGGCTCCGGCACTACATAGCCTTTTGAAGGACGGTTGATAATAGAGGTTTTGACCTTCTTAGGCTTCATCAATTTCTTGAGATGCTTGATGAGGTAGTTCAACTCGACTAGGGCGTAACCAACCTCTGTTGAGACTACGTCAAATGCCGATTTATTGTAATCCTTAATAAATGCATCAAGTATCTCAGGTTCATATTTACGGATAATGCTCTTGAGCCTTTTGAGTTGGTTGATACGGAAATCATAGCCCAAGGTGGCACCTGTGTTGAAATAATTGCGTTGTAAATCTATGATATTGTTCATTATGCAAATTTAATCATTTTTGAAGAAAGGAGCTGCGTTTAAGACAAAAGGATTGCCAATAATTGAGCCGGATGATTTGACAACTGTCGTTGTCAAATCATCCGGCCACAAACTGAGTATCGATTAGAGACGTGAATAACGTCCCATCATCTATTTATATTCTGCAAGAACATCTTTTACCATAGCGGGAGTCAGACGGCCATAGACCTTCTCTCCAATCATAACCACGGGGGCGAGTCCGCAGGCTCCAACGCAACGAAGACAATCCAGTGAGAATTTTCCGTCGGGAGTCACCCCGCCAACCTCTATTCCCAGTTGTTTCTTAAATTCTGCCAGCACATTTTCGGCTCCTCGAACATAGCAAGCCGTTCCCAAACAGAGCGAAATAGGGTATTTGCCCTTCGGAGTCATCGTGAAGAATGAGTAGAAACTAACAACACCAAAAACCTTGGCTACTGAAATTCCGAGATTGTGGGCCACAGCCCTCTGGACCTCTTCAGGGAGGTATCCGAACACATTCTGTGTCCTATGCAGAATAGTAATCAACTCACCGGGATCATTATGAAATGAGTTGCATATCTCTTTAATCTGCCTGAGGTGGCTATCATTTAATTCGATTTTCATATCCTATATTTTATGGTGTTTGTCAAAATAGTGTGTATGGAGCAGATGATGCGCAAGTTCGCTCATCGGCTGTCCCAGGAATTCCTCATAAAGTTTCACAATGTAAGGATTCTCGTGAGACTTACGTAAAGGTTTTTGGGCATCGGCACGATAAATCATCTGTGCTCTCGCCTTTATAAGTGACGAATCACCCTTGTGATAGGGCTGTCCGGCTCCGCCGATACAACCTCCGGGACAAGCCATGATCTCAACTGCATGGAAATTGAATTTACCGCTACGGATGCCTTCCATCACTTTGCGGGCATTGCCCAACTGGTGTGCGATGCAGACATTGACCATAGTTCCATTGAAATCCACACTTGCAGTACGGATACCGTCAAAACCGCGAATCTCCTTGAATTCGAGACGTTCGAGAGTTTTACCGGTAAACACCTCGTATGCAGTACGTAACGCAGCTTCCATTACACCTCCGGTGGCTCCGAAGATTACACCTGCACCGGTCGACTCACCAAGAGGATGATCAAAATCCTCATCAGGTAACGACACAAAATCTATATTTGCCATCTTTATCATAGCGGCAAGTTCAGCGGTAGAGATTGAAATATCCACATCCGGATTGCCGTCTACTGAGAATTCTTTCCTTGTACACTCATATTTCTTGGCAATACAAGGCATCACGGATACGACAACGAGATCCTCTCTCTTTATGCCCATTTTGTTGGCAAAATAATTCTTTGCTATAGCTCCGAACATCTGCTGAGGAGATTTTGCGGAAGAGGGCTGATCCAGCATATCGGGCCAATTCTGTTCGAAGAAATTAACCCAGGCGGGACAGCAGGAGGTGAGTATCGGCAATTTAACCGAGGTGTCACCCTTCAGGAAGGCTCCGATACGTGAAAGAAGCTCCGTACCCTCCTCCATAATGGTGAGGTCGGCAGCGAAATCGGTATCGAATACCCTGTCAAATCCAAGTCTGCGCAAGGCTGCGGCCATCTTACCGGTAACATCAGTACCGGGGGTCAGACCAAATTCCTCTCCCAATGCGGCGCGAACGGAAGGTGCAGTCTGTACAACAACGGTCTTTGAAGGATCAGCGAGCACCTTGAACACTCTTCCGGTATCATCGGTCCTGGTCAAAGCTCCTGTCGGGCAAACTGCCACGCACTGACCGCAGAATACGCAGGGTGAATCTGAAAGATTCTGTTCGAAAGCAGTAGCCACAATCGAATTGAAGCCTCGATTGATTGCTCCGAGAGCACCTACTGTCTGTACATCATTACACATGGACTCGCAACGACGGCAGAGAATGCACTTGTCCATATCTCTTTTCAACGAAAACGAGTAATCCTTGCGGTAGGTAGAGACTGCAGCATTTTCAACAGTACGGATCTCTCTGATACCGAGAGTAGCCGCAAGGTCTTGCAACTCGCATTGACCGTTGGAAGGACATACAAGACAATCTTGGGGATGATCCGAAAGAATGAGTTCCATCACGGTTCTGCGCGCATTGAGCACTCTGGGAGAAGTAGTCTTCACCACCATTCCCTCGGTACAGTCGGTAGAGCAGGAAGGAGCCAGATTGCGGCGTCCCTCTACCTCCACCACGCAAATGCGGCAAGCACCGGGGCGATTTTCTACGCCCAGATTCTCCAGTTTCATATAGCACAACGCGGGGATGTTGATGCCCGCCTGACGTGCGGCCTGAAAAATGGTCGTTCCTTTAGCAACCTCAACAGGCTTATTATCTATAGTGAGTTTTATTTTATCCATAATTATCAGCGTATTTGAATTGCACCGAACTTACATTTTTCATAACAGGCACCACACTTGATGCATTTCGACTGGTCGATAACGTGAGGTACTTTCTTGTCACCGGTGATTGCTTCGGTAGGACAATTGCGGGCGCAGAGGGTACATCCGATGCACTTCGTCTCATCGATAACATAGCTTTTAAGGGCCTTGCACTGTCCTGCAGGACACTTTTTGTCTACAACGTGAGCGCGATATTCATCTCTGAAGTACTGCATTGTGGAAAGCACCGGATTGGGGGATGTCTGGCCGAGACCGCAAAGAGCGGTATCTTTGATTACCTTGCCGAGATTCTCGAGGTACTCCAGGTCATCCAATGTGCCTTTGCCCTGGCATATCTTTTCCAGAGTCTCGTGCATGCGCTTGTTGCCGATACGACAAGGTGAGCATTTGCCGCAGGACTCCTCAACCGTAAATTCAAGATAGAATTTGGCTACCGATACCATGCAGTCATCCTCGTCCATCACAATCATACCTCCGGAGCCCATCATAGAGCCGGCTGCAGTGAGATGTTCGTAGTCGATAGGAGTATCGAGATGCTGCTCTGTGAGACATCCGCCGGAAGGACCTCCGGTCTGAACAGCCTTGAAGCGCTTGCCATCCTTGATACCGCCTCCGATCTCAAAGATAACCTCTCGAAGAGTAGTTCCCATGGGAACCTCTATAAGACCCACGTTGTTGATCTTACCTGCGAGTGCAAATACCTTGGTACCTTTGGACTTCTCCGATCCGATGGAATTAAACCACTCCCATCCCTTTAAAATGATGGGGGGAATATTGGCAAAAGTCTCAACGTTGTTTACGTTGGTAGGTTTGCCCATATATCCCGATTGTGCCGGAAATGGAGGTTTGATGGTAGGCTCTCCACGGGATCCCTGCATAGAACTGATCAATGCAGTCTCTTCACCGCAAACGAACGCTCCGGCGCCGAGACGCAAATTGATATCGAAATCAAATCCGCTGCCCAGGATATCCTTGCCGAGAAGGCCGTATTCCCGAGCCTGCTTTATGGCAATCTCCAGACGGCGGATTGCGAGAGGATACTCAGC
>CAZRBY010000018.1:0-7964 GCA_964598495.1 uncultured Muribaculaceae bacterium | reverse complement strand
GGAGTTGGGGTCACCCTCAAGGATGGAACGGTCCATAAATGCTCCCGGGTCACCCTCGTCGGCATTACAAACCACATATTTCTGGTCGGCATGGTTGCCGGCTGCTATCTCCCATTTAAGACCGGTTGGAAAACCAGCGCCTCCCCTACCTCTCAAACCTGACTTCTTAATAATTTCGACAGTCTCTTTCGGGTCTGATGCGAGTACCTGACCGAGGGCGGCGTAGCCGTCTCGTACAATGTACTCGTCAATGTTTTCAGGATCAATGAATCCGCAGTTGCGAAGTGCTATTCTCACCTGTTTCTGATAGAACTCCATGTGTTTGGAGTCACTGATATGTTCCAGAGTTTCCGGATCCTCGTAGAGAAGACGTGCCACTTTTCTACCTTTGAGAACGTGCTCTTTAACAATCTCCTCAGCATCTTCGGGTTTTACCTGCGTGTAAAATGTATTGTCGGGAATAACTTTGACGATGGGTCCCTTCTCGCAAAAGCCGAAGCAGCCTGTGGTAACCACCTTAACCTCATCTGCAAGCCCGTTGAGTTTCAAATGATGGTTGAGCTGTTCAACCAAAATATCGCTCTCGGATGCACGGCAACCTGTGCCGCCGCATACCAGTAAATGCATTTTGATCTGTACCATAAGATTAAAGCTTTTCCTGGATTGTCTGGTAATTAACCGGAATGATACCGTCTAAAAGTTCTCCTCCGACAATGTATTTGTCAACGATTTCCAGCGCCCTCGCTGAATCTACATGACTGAAAACTACGGGATCTTTGCCCGGGACGGCAACTTCGATGGTAGGCTCGGCATAGCAGTAGCCCATACAGCCGCCTTGGGTGACAACGACAGGGAGAGAATCCTGTTCTACCTTCCGTAGAAGCGTGTTCATCACTTCACGCGCACCGGCGGCGATACCGCAAGTTGCCATTGCAACCCTCACTCTGACCATCTCCTCCGCTTTATCACTTTTCTCGCGGATTGAAATGTCCGACTTGAGGTTCTGCTTCATTTTGCGCAAATCATCAAGCGATTTAATTTTGTTCATATTTGTGAATTTTTTATTATAAAGTGTTTATTGTTTTGACAGAATAAACGGGGTTTTCTAAATAAAATGTAAAAATAGCCATATTATTTCTCATAAACAAAAAGAAATTTTTCAGATATTGCTACTGACCATTTCATACACAAGTTTCATCACTTGCGGATCGTTGAGAGGCAGCCCGTCCAAAGCCTCATCAAGCTCTTTTGTACTGATGCTGAAATCCTCCTCATCGGTGGTATAGTGCAGTACTATATTGATATCGGGATTGGCTCCGAGAAGCAGTACATAGGCGTTTGCCAAATCTCCCATCGGAGGACGGTCGATATGACTCAGGCCATATTCCGCTTTAACTGTAGTTCCTACTCCTACAGTGGAGTCTATTGAGAGGGAGCCACCCGCCTGTTCGGCACCCTGCCTTAAGAGCGGGAGTCCGAGTCCCACTTTACGGGTGGTACGGGTGGTGCAGTAAGGGTCGGTCACCTTTGCAACCATTTCAGGCGTCATACCCTTGCCGTCATCCTTGACGGAGATAGAGAGCAGATCGCGTGCTATGGATACGAGCACTTCTATCCATATATTTGAGGCTCCCGCCGAAATGGAATTTTGGACAATGTCCAGGATATGCATCGCAAGATCATTCATACTGTCAAGATTCAATCAAGTGAAACAAAGCGCCCCTCCTGCCCTCTGAGAGCCATTGCCACTTCCGAAAAGGTAAGTTCGCGAATATGGAAAGTACATCCCGAAGAGGCGAAATCTTCTTGGTAATGGGCATCCGAAGAGCGAATAAAACGATATTTAGAGAGGTATTTATGAGTTTGGAGTAATTGAGGGAAGTCACATCTTGCGGAAATCTCCAAAGCATCCGGTTTAAGGTCAAATGGGATAAATCCAAGCTGGCTGATTACCGAATCACGGCTCTTGTTGACATGTGCCAGTACAAAAATGCCATCCAGACTCCTGACAAAGGTCTCTACCTGCTCCAAAGATTGGTCGATAGCCGAGATTAGAAGATATTCCTCTTCGCCGAGGATATTTTCATCACGATCGACCCACATCTGATAACCGAATTTTTCGGGAACATTGGGTATCGGAGGAAGATGTTTGCTGAGGTATTCCTGGAGCATGTCAAGCCGCTCGCGGTCTTCAACAAAAGCGAGACAATGAACCTCTTCCCGTGTAGTGATTTCCGCTCCGCATAGTACCAGAATGCCGTTTTCTTGGCCAAGGGCATGGATCTCGGGACATTGACGGGTGGTATTGTGGTCGGTTATGCCCACAATGCTGCAACCCTTCTCCCGGGCGCGGCTGACGATGAACCTTGGAGTCATCTCGATGTCACCGCAGGGGGAGAGAAACGTGTGGTTGTGCAAATCCCCTCTGTATGACCCAAGCTCCACGGTAGTTATTTTATGAGAGACCAGAGTTTACCGGTAAATTCAAAACAGGATTTGTCGGTTCCCAGAATCGGGAGTCCCTCTTCATTTGAAACCTCCATCGCATCTTCGTCGGGCTTAAGTCCCTTGACCAGTACGATGGCAGCCAGATCTTTGAGAGAGGCCACCGCCATTATGTTTTTGTGTGTCTGTAAAGTTACCCAAACTTCACCTTCCTGTGAAAAACCCATAACATCGGAGAGCAGGTCTGATACATATCCGCCCTCAATCTCCCTGTCAAGTCCATTCTCGCCTGAGAATACCTGCAGGTCCATTTCTTTTACAAGTTGTCTAATAGTCATATCTTTTACCCCATATTTCTTCCATCAGGGTGATGGCATCGTCTACATTCAGCGTGCCCCTTCTTTCATTGGCAATCTGCATGAAGACGCAATTGTTAATACTTCTCTCACCATTGACTATATCCCCGGCGAGAGCCTCACAGCCGGGAGATCCGCAGGCACAGCAATCTATGCCCGGCAGCGTACGCTTTAGTGTACGTACTTCTTCCATCTTGCGGATAGCCTCCTTGATGTCTTTGCCATATTTCATAAAGGCACGTGGCTGCACCTTATCAAACGTCATGTATTCAGCGCAATATTTGCGGAAATCCTTGATATAGGGGTTGACCCATGGGGCAGTTGAAGCTCTTTTGTGGAGACCGTCAGCCACCAGAAAACGATTGCCTCTTACCAATATGCCGCCGGGACAGGACTCATCACAGCCACGAAGCTCCAGAAAGTCCACTCCCTCGATATCCCCGTTTTCCACCTTTTCCAAAAATTCTATCACATTGCCCATACCGTCGATGGAAAGAGCTACACCCCGTGTAGCATTGGTCTCTCCGCGGGTGGTGGACCAGCGGATAGCATTGGAAGTGATCTCCTCATTTGCGCGGATGCTGTTCTCTGTACAACTGTGGTTGCGGTGCACCATCATCACTTTGCTATAGATCAGATCCATATTGATGACTCCGGTTATCGGAGAAACATATCCTCCCACGGGGTCCTTTACCGCAGCAATCTTTGCTACACAAGGAGTGAGATAAAAAATACCCAGTTCCTCTTCCGGAATGCCGGCTTCACGATATTTGCTCTTATAATACTGAGCTGTAATCTCCAGAGGAGGTAAAAGCGTCATGATATTATCCACCAGCGAGGGAAAACGCACCTGTATAAGGCGTACCACAGCGGGACAATATGAGGAAATTACAGGTCTGGATTCAGGCGGAGCCTCATCGATATAGCGATTCATCTCTTCTATGAGATAATCTACACCCAGCTCTACCGGGCTTACCTCCGTAAACCCCAAAGAGCCAATGATGCGATTGATTTCATTCATCTCCATCCTATCCTCAAACTGGGAATAGAAGAGACTCGGAACCAGCAACAGACGATGCTTGTAAGCGAAAATTTGGTCAAAATCATCATCTACCACCCGTATGGCATTTGTGGGACATTCACGATAGCAGCGGCCACAATCGATGCAGAGGTCGGTTTGGATTGTAGCCTTACCTCCTTTGACCCTCAACGCCTCAGTCGGACACACCTTCATACAGTGTGAACAACCGACGCAAAGATCCGGTACGATCTCCAATCCGCGATAATATCTATTATGTACATCCTCTGCCATAATTCTCAGAATCTTATGAAAAAGTCCACAACAGTACCCTTGTTGACCTCTGAGGCAATATTGAATTCATCTACATTGGCACGTATGTTGGGAAGGCCCATACCGGCACCGAAGCCCATATCACGCACCTCCTGAGAGGCGGTTGAATAACCCTTTTCCATAGCCTGCGCTATGTTTGGGATGCCAGGTCCCTCATCATCGAGAACCACCCGGATGCCGGACTCATTAACGCCGGCCGTGATTACACCACGCCAGGCGTGTGCCACAATGTTGACTTCAGCTTCGTATAGTGCCACCACAACACGCTTGATTATCACAGGAGGCACTCCAAGTTGTTTTAGCACCTTCTTGATCTGCGACGAGGCATAGCCGGCCTTGTTAAAATCACCTCCTTCAACTTTATAAACAAGTTCCATAATCAATAAACAGGCTTTAGACCTGCATTGTAGAGCAGACCGGAAGTCTTAAACATAGAGAACTCGGTGGTGATGATTGTCATATCATTGTCCTCCGCAAGTTCTATCATATCCATAGTGACTTTCTTGTCACGCACGATAAGAATATATTTAAGGTCGGACATTTCGGCCGTCCTTATGGACTGAATGTTGCTAAGTCCTGTAACAAGCAGAAAATCGGTGATTCTCAGCGTTAGCACATCACTCATCAGATCGGAAGAAAAGGCATACTCGACAGACTCGTCAAGGTTTTGCTCTCCGCACACTACCTTCCCTTCAACAAGGGCGACTATCTCTTTTAGTTTCATAAAAAGTATATATTATTAGGGACTGTTGTTTTGTTTGTCAGGCGACAAATATAGCATCATTAAATGAAAAATGCAACTGCCGTTTGAGCACAGGCAAGTCCGAAAGCTGCCGGAAGATAGGAAATTGTGCCTACCTGCGATTTTTTGTTGGTTTCCTCTACGGGAACGATGGCTTCACGGTCCGGCAACTCCTCAGAAAAAACAACCTTGAAACCCTTTGTAATGCCCTCCTTGCGGAGTTTTTTACGAAGAATGTATGCAAGAGGGCAGTTATATGATTTTGAAATGTCGGCTATCCTCACTTTAGTCATATCAAATTTAGCTCCTGCTCCCATTGAGGAGACGAGGGGTATTTTGTTTGAAACGCAATGGCGGATGAGAGCTATCTTCGGGGAGAGGGTGTCGATGGCATCTACCAAAAAGTCAATTTGGTGTCCGGCGAGTAGCTGCTCCACATTCTCCTGAGTTAGGTAATCGTTGATTATGGTAAGTGACAGATCGGGGTTGATGTCCCTAAGACGTTCGGCCATCACTTCAGTTTTGGGTCTGCCTGTGGTGGACTCCAGCGCCAGCAACTGACGATTGCGATTGGAAACAGAGACATTGTCAGAATCGAGTATCAGCAGAGATCCAACACCGGCACGCGCAAGCATTTCGGCGGCGTAGGCGCCTACGCCTCCAAGTCCTATTACCGCTATATGAGCATCATGCAATCGCTGCATTTGCTCCCGATTCAGGAGCAGCTCCGTCCTTTCCTGCCACATATCAGAGTCCCTTACTCTTTGCCTCGTTCCAGATGGCATCCATCTCTTCGAGTGTCATATCCTTCAGATTGCGTCCAAGCTCCCTGCTCTTGAGCTCAAGATAAGTAAACCTCTCCTTAAACCTCCGGCAGGTCATCTCCAGGGCGGTGTCCGGATTCAGATCATACAGACGCGACGCATTAACTATAGAAAAGAGCAAGTCTCCAAGTTCGCCCTCAGCCTTTTCCACAGAGACATGATCGGAGGCATCCATAGAGTCGAGTTCGGTGCGAAACTCCCCTATCTCTTCGGCTACCTTATCCCATACCTGAGATTTCTCCTCCCAGTCAAATCCCACTGCCCGCGCCTTGTCCTGCATACGGTAGGCCTTTAGCAACGAAGGCAGGGATTCGGGGACTCCGGAGAGTACTGTCTTGTTACCACCTTTCTCCGTCTGCTTCAGGGACTCCCAATTGCGTATCACCTGAGCGGAATCCTTTACGTTTCCGGTCGAGAAAACATGAGGATGGCGATAAATGAGTTTCTCATTGAGCATATTGATGACATCCGTGATATCAAACGTGCCCTCTTCACTACCGATTTTCGCATAAAAGACTATATGTAGCAGAATGTCTCCCAGCTCCTTTGCTATGTTGCGCGAGTCGCCGGCAAGGATGGCTTCACTCAATTCATAAGTCTCCTCAATGGTAAGCGGTCTGATGGATTCCATTGTCTGCTCCCTGTCCCAGGGACATTTGGCACGAAGCTCATCCATGATATCGAGCAGCCGCTCAAATGCCTCTAATCTGATATCTTCTCTCTTCATTGGCGATTATTGTTAAACATGGGCAAAATTACCAAAAGTTTCCCAAATCGGATATGTTTTCATAAATTTGCCTTTCAAACAAAACAACTAAATGGATTAAAAACAACAACAATGCAAAATATCAAGTTTATCAGCGCCGACGAGGCAGTAAAAGTGGTAAAATCGGGTGACCACATCCATTTGAGCAGCGTTGCGAGTGCCCCACAAATCCTGATCCGGGCACTCTGTCGCCGCGGTGATGCGGGCGAACTCAGCGATGTACGCATCCACCACCTCCACACCGAAGGTGAAGCTCCCTACGCCGACCCCAAATATGAGGGCATCTTCTTCCACCAGGCATTTTTCGTGGGAAGTAATGTACGCAAGAACGTACAGGCCGGTTATGCCGACTACATTCCCATCTTACTCGGCGAGACTCAGAAACTCTATAGGGGCGGCTATCTCCCCTGCAACGTGGCAATGATACAGGTATCTCCTGTTGATGAGCACGGATACGTCTCCCTCGGCACCTCCGTTGATGCTACTTTGGCTGCAATTGAGTGCGCCGAACATGTTATAGCAGTGGTCAACAAAAATGTGCCCCGCTCCTGGGGCGATGCGATGATCCCCGTATCGATGATCGATTTGTTTGTCGAAGACAATACTCCTCTCGAGCCGGCTCACTTCTCGGAGCCTGACGAAATTGAGAAAGCAATCGGTATCCACTGTGCCAATCTCATAGAGGACGGTGCTACTCTACAGATGGGGATCGGAGCTATCCCCAACGCAGTGCTCGCACAGCTTGGCAATCATAAAAATCTCGGTATCCACACGGAGATGTTTGCGGACGGAGTACTCCCTCTCGTAGAAAAGGGAATTATAAATGGAGCAAATAAGGCACTCGACAAAGGGAAAATGGTAGCCACTTTCCTTATGGGTTCGCAGAATTGTTACGACTTTATAGATGACAACCCGATGGTACTCATGATGGATGTCGCTTACACAAACGACCCTTTTATCATTGCACAAAATCCCAAGGTAACCGCTATCAACTCCGCACTCCAGGTAGATATCACAGGTCAGGTGTGCGCCGATTCACTCGGCACAAAATTCTATTCCGGTGTAGGCGGGCAGATGGACTTCACATATGGAGCATCTCGTTCCGAAGGCGGCAAGGCAATCATTGCAATGCCTTCAGCCACCAATAAGGGTATAAGCAAAATCGCGCCGATCCTGACTCCCGGTGCAGGTGTTGTCACCTCCCGCAACCATATACACTGGTTGGTGACGGAGTATGGTGCAGTAAATCTCTATGGAAAATCGCTTCAGGAGCGCGCCAAGCTTATCATCAGCATTGCTCATACGGAGGCAAGAGAGGAACTGGACAGAGCGGCATTCGAGCGTTTCGGACCCCATTTTCATTTTGTGACCTAGCCCAGACCACCTTTCTGCCAATTCTTCGCATCAAGAGCACTTGCATGGGAAGCCTCGAATTCATTAGCGTCTTCAGATCCATATTTGAAATAATATTTTCCCGGAG
>CAZRBY010000017.1:0-41793 GCA_964598495.1 uncultured Muribaculaceae bacterium | reverse complement strand
CCAAAATCTTCGGTTCAGGTGGTAGGGGAGTGGGCTGTGTTGCCGGATTTGACAAACTTCGCGAACTGGCTAAAGTAGTTGGTGGAGAGGTTTCATCTTCACGTGCAATGGTTGACGCAGGCAATATGCCTCACGACCGTCAGGTAGGACAGACAGGTAAGACCGTACGTCCAGATGTCTATTTCGCTCTCGGTATCTCCGGGGCCATACAACACCTCGCAGGTATGGAGGAATCGGAATGCATCATTGCTGTCAACAAGGACAAATTCGCTCCCATTTTTGCAGTTGCTGACCTGGGTATCGTATGCGACCTTAATACTGTCGTTCCGCTACTCACCGAACGCCTCAAAAAAGAGATGGCAAAATAGCCTTGGAGAGTCTAAGGAATATTAATAGAAAAATAGAGCCCGGTACAATTACCAGGCTCTATTTTTTGTACAATGTTAAAGCGCCCAAGCTTTGCGGGCATATTGGTTTTATCTCGTTATTTTGTTTTAATCAGATGATAATAAATTGGGTTTAACCCAAGTTCATGGACAATTAATGTATCGTTCTGGATTTTATCAATTACAAGAGGGAACGATTTATTAATAAATTCTGCAACATAAACACATTCTTTGTATCCTGTGTAACCATTACAATCTTTATCCCACCTTATTTTGCTATTTTCATAATCGATAACCCCATCAATTGAAATAATAATACGATTATTTTTTGTGAATTCCATGTAATAATCATCCCAATAATGCAACTGTATGGCATTAAATCCTCCTTTTCCATATACAACTTTCCACTTGCCTTGAATACAATGCTTTATAACACTTAAAGGCTGGTTGTAAAGAGTAATATTTCTTATATCGGCCGGCATTTTTTCACAACCCGCCCCAAGAAGTAGGGTGGCAATCATCACGAATAGGACTATTCTCGTCTTCATAGTGCTATATTGTTGCTAATAAACCAAGTACTTATATATAAGATGCAAAAAGTAGCAAAAACGTTGCATAGGTAAGAGGCTAAAATGAAAAAGCCCGGTGTCATACCGAGCTCAATTTCAATACTATATCTTAAATAACATTCCGCCGATGTTGTCGCGTGAAGCTCCGGTAACGGAGGAGAGACAGCTTGGCTGGTCTGCCATATATAATGCTCCTAAAAGAGCGAAAATAAGGGCTTCTTTGTATTCGATGATGATCGGGTCGGGAATTACTATTTCGCAGCCTGTAAGGGCTGAAATTCGCTCTACAAGGAATTTATTTAAGGCTCCGCCTCCGGTAATGAGTAAACGCTTGCCCGATGAGGTGACACGAGAGACCTGGAATGCGGCATGTTCGCAAAATGTACGCAGCCTTTCAGGCAATGAGAGACCATATTGATCAATCATAGGGAATATGAGTTCCTCAACCCATTCGCGCCCGAGTGATTTAGGACCTTCTTTATGATAGAATTCAAGTTCATTCAGCTCTTCGAGTAGGGGCTGACATATCTCTCCGCTGCGTGCAATATTCCCATCCTTGTCATATTCGAGGCCTATTTGGCGAGTATAACGATTGAAGACATAATTGACGGGACTGATGTCATATGCCACCCGTTTACCCTCTTTTTCAAAAGAAATATTGGAAAAACCGCCGATATTGAGACAATAATCATAGTCTGAAAAGAGCATTCTGTCGCCAATAGGCACTAGCGGAGCCCCTTGACCGCCCAACATTATATCCAATCTGCGGAAATCCGATATGGTAGGAATTCCGGTCTCAGCGGCAATTACAGCGCCGTCACCGATCTGGTACATAACCTTCTTATGCGGTTCGTGGAATATCGTATGGCCGTGTGAAGCAATGATATCAGGCCTTACGCCGAATTCCTCCATAAATAGATTGACCTTCTCTCCGAGAAACTTCCCGTAAGCACTGTGAAAAGTGATAAAATCGAGCGCACTCATCTGCTGTGCGCCTGTACCAAGGATATGTTTCATGTCTTCAGGGTAGTCATATCCACGAGCACAGTCTATCGTGAAATCCCATTTTCCGTTTTTACGTGTAAAAGTGCAGCAGCAGACATCGAGTCCGTCAAGCGAGGTGCCCGACATCAGGCCGATGGATTGAATCTTAAAATCGGGAGTCATAATTATTTCTTATTTTATGTTAAATTTCACAATATAATCGCTCATTTCTTGGGTGAAGTGCGATATCTATCTTTATTGAACGTGGTGTCTATTATATTGAAGCAGAGATTCTAAATATAATAGGCTGCCTGTTGGATTTTCCGGACAAGAAGAGGGTTGAGAGTTTTGGAATATTGCTCCAGGAATAGTTCTACCTCCCTTTTTGCCTCCTCCGAGTGGTGCCCTCCAAGCAGCGCTGAGCACCAATTGGTGGGTAAGAAGATATCTCCGGTAATCTGTATTTCTTCCAAAATCTCCAGCGCGGGGCGAATATAGGAGAGCGCTTCTTGTTGCCTAAGCGGATGATTGAGAAGACGCAACACTGTTAAGGTCCAGGGCTCAACTTCGCGATTTTCTGCATTTAAAAGTGACTGGAAACACACCAAACGGGCTTCGGGTGAAGAGGCGAGTGCCGGTGCTATATAGTCAAATTGAGCAATAAGATCGGGGTGGGAGAGGCGTTCCCTTTGTTTTGCAATCAGTTGTGGTGCTATCTCTTCTTTTCTGACCGCAAGTTGCTGGCAAAGACTGATGAGGTCAGCATTAGTGAGTTCAAAACTTATGAAACTTTCCGGTATCATAAAGGCAGCGAGAAACAACTCAGTAGTGGACTGAGAGTGGGGAGCATTCAGTAGTGCGCTGAATGCGGCTCTACGACAGCTTTCGGATTGTGATTGAGAGATAAGTTTTGTCAAACGTCCTTCCCATTCGGTTTGCTGAAGGTTGTTCTCTTTCCAGAGAATTGTCCCCAGTTGAGAGAGCGCACGCCTGAATACCAGTGTGCTCTGTGAAGAATCCTCTTTTGATAACGATTCGAGGCAATCAAGCAAGAATAAAGTGTAATCAAATCCGGAAATCCTCTCGTTTAAATAGTTTTCATAGAGAATAACGAGCGCAGAGGCCTTTTCAGAGGGTGTTAAGTGCTCTTCTACAACATTATTCATTAAAGTAGCCGAAAGCTCCTCTGGGAGCACGTAGAAGCCGTAATTAAGCCCTTTCAGGTCAAGTTGTGAAAGAGAATCCACTTTATAGTGAGGCATTCCGGGCTTGTTAACCCAATTATGGCTCCACGCAGATAGATTATCATCAGTATATTTGTCAAGAATGGTTATAAGGCCCTCCCAATCGGCATTTCCGTATGCATACTCTTTGAGATATTCACGAATACCGGCCCTGAATGATTCAGTATCCATTTTCCTTGAGAGCATCTCCATTACAATAGGAGCTTTGTTGTAAATGATATTGCCATAAATAAGGCCGGCATCCTTCAGGTTGGCAAGCGGCTGTTTAATGGCATTTGCCCCTTCCGTACGGTCAACGGTATATGCAGCAGATGCGTAATCGAGAAATGTGAAGGAATTATCCACGTCAGGATATTTGTCGGCAGAGATCAATGCTGCAAAATAGTTGGCAAAAACCTCTTTTGTCCAGACATCGTCAAACCATTTCATTGTCACATAATCGCCGAACCACATATGGGCCGTTTCGTGCGCAACCAGACTGAACCTGTTCATCCTTTCCGAAATGCCTGCGCCCTTTTCAAGAAATATGCGGCGGTCATTATAAAGGGTGGCTCCCGTATGTTCCATGCCGCCATATTGGAATCCGGGCAGGACTATACAGTCATATTTTGCAAAAGGATAGGGGATAGCTGTATATTCTTCAAGCCATTCCAGAGAGTAAAAGACCTCGTCCAGTATTTCATCAATCTGGGAAAGTTTGTAAGGGTCGGTTTCTCTATGGTACAGTCCGATTGTACGGCCTGAATCATCGGTTTTCTCAGCCTTTTCGAATTCGCCTGCAACAAAAGAGAAGAGATATGTGCTCAGAGGCTCTGTAGGGCGGAAAAAATATGTAATTGTTTGATTATCAGTATTTGTAACACTTTTGTTTAGAGGGCTATTGGCTACTACTTTCCATTTATCTGGTACTGAGAGAGTTAGAATATAGGATGCTTTTATGTCCGGTTGGTCAAAACAGGGAAAAAGTGTCCTAGCCCTGTCAGGTACCAACAGGGTATACATAAAGTCGTCTCTTCTATTGAGTGATTGTTTACCTGCGTAAAATATGATTCTTATGCTGTTCCGACCTTCCTGAAGAAGAGAAGAGGGTATGATAATATGTTCATTTTCAAATAAATAATCGCTACTATCCTCATTTATTTCCACTGAATTGATCATTTCGGGTTTCTCCTTGAAATCAACTATAAAAGGATAGTCACCCACTCTTTTGAAATCAAATGAAATAAGGATTTCCGACGGAATACTATCATCTATACTCTCCGAAATCTCAAATCTCAAGTCATAGTTGAGATTGGTTATTGTATTTTTCCTTAAATCAGCAAGTTCAAGACTTACTCCAGGTTCAGTGATTCTGGCGATATCCCATTTTTGACAACTCGCTGAGAGCAGAGTCAGCGCCAGTGCAACAACTATTGAGCTTTGTTTTGCCATAGTGAATGATATATAGAATTGTTTCTCATCGTATCCGGATCTTTTGTCCGATACGGAGAGTGGAGTTCCGAGAAATTCCGTTTAAAGAACATAGAGTGTTCACGCTGGTGCCATATTTTATGGCTATGCCTGATAATGTATCACCGGAGACAACCTTATGATATTTAGCTTCAGTAGGGTTACTAACTGAAGTAGTGCTATTACCGTTTGCATTTTGCTTTATTTCTGATAGAGAAATAGAGGGTATCAGTATGCTGGAGGCCGGAACACTATGCCATGTCCCGTTTGGAGAAAGAACAATGGTCCCCAAATCGCTTTGTCCGGATATAGTGCCGTCCTGAGAGGTGCAGATCCAGGTGCTATCTGAGAGAAGTATTATGCGCATATCACCCTTTTTAAGTTGGAGGGTATCCGGAGGTGGTGGAGCCACCACTTTTTTCAGGGAGTCAATAGCATGCGCCTTTACTGCATTAAGGGAATTAAGTGCTTTATTGAAGTCCGGCAGAATGCGCCTGGCGCCTTTGAAGCGTTGTTTATAGTAGGTTGATGTTGAAAAATCGGTGATATTGACCCCTTCGCTTGAGGCATGGATGAAGCGAAAAGTTGAGCCGTCGGGAGCCGTATCGACTACCATCCCAACATGCCCTATGCGAGTGTTGCCTTTGCTTCCGAAGATAACAAGATCACCTTTCTGAAGAGCACTGATATCTCCCTCTACAGCACGTCCATCACTCGCTTGACCTTTTGCCGAGCGCCCGAGCTCATAGCCGTAGTGGCGGTAGATATAGCGGGTAAATCCCGAACAATCAAAGGCTTTTGGGCCATTGGCACCATATCGGTATGGTGTGCCCAAGAAGGAATATGCATCATCTATTATCCTGTCGGCCAACTCCGATGAGGAAACCCACACCGAGTCCGCCGGTCGTGCAAATGGCGGAACGATAGAATCGTTGTTTTCTTTCGCGTGTGAGCAATAAAAACCCACGTATTCACTCGAAAGTAACTTCACAAGGATCAGAAGTGATATTGCTGCGACCCTTTTCATTTATCGCTTTTCTCCCCGTGAGCCGATATCGCCTGGACATAATCGCTTATAACGCTGAATTTTTCAGCGGAGAAATCTGATTTGAATCCCTTGATATCGGATGTTGTAACCAACTTGAGATATTCTTTCAAATAGAGGTCGGAAAGGGGATAATAGCTCCAGTGCCACTTTTCCTCACCGTGTCCGGAAGTGCGTCCTTCGCCGAATGGCTGGAAGAATCCATATTTGTGTGCATTGGCCTCAAGCCATGTGTATGCCTTTTTCCCCTGTGCAGAGTCCCAATATGAGGGTCTTTTGGATATAAAGTCCAGATCCGTACCCCAATGATGGCGTGAAGTACCGGGGAGAGAGATGTATTTGAGTACCCTTTTGGCGCACTCGATGCGGTCGGGATATTTCTCCGTATACTCTTTGATTTTGCTCTCCCAGATATATTTCTGTGTGTTGAAGTTGCGGGAAGCAGATGTTACCCGTAATGTGATTCCATCAGCCTTTGCGTCGGCATACATCCGCTCAAAGGCTGCCAGCACACTTTTCTGTATATAGGAGTTATCTTTGCTCAGCCCGGTGTATTGAGAGGGAATGTTGACGAAATTTGTGTCGTTACCGTAAATATGTCTGCCTGTAAGAAACTCCTTTGTAGGGTAGGCGGAACCTATCCATTCCGAGCCGGCAGTGGGATCTGACGTAGAATCTTCCTTAAATGGGGTTACAACGAGGGTTCCGTCGTCAAGAATGCGGATAAGATTGTTTTTAATGTCACTTTCGGAAAGTTTTTTCATCAGTTGTGCCACTGAATTGGTTGGGTCAGGCTCAGGACCTGCTCCGAATTTCATCTTGAAAGAGTGTATTTTCCCTCCGAGAAGTACCCCGTTGCGGTCAACTTGCACCTCAAGGATAGGAGAGTGGCCTTTGTTGCCGGTGACATTCATACCGGTGGTGGTGCAGAAGTTGCCCAGACTGTAAGCTATGATTCGGCCCTTGTAGCCCTCTATAGCACGTGTTACGTGCGGCCCGTGGCCGAATACGATGTCAGCACCAAGATCAACACACAGATGTGCGAAGTTTCTAAGGTCACCCCGATATTCTCCGTGATAGTATTCTTTACCGTAAGGGAGAGGATTGCAGTGGCCTCCTTCATCACCTCCGTGGAATGAAACGATAAGTATGTCGCAATTGGCCTTTACCTCTTCGATAATCGTGCGCACAAAGGTCTCATTTGTATGTTTGAGCACATAGGAATTGTACCCGAGGGCACAAAATCCGAATCTTATTCCCTTTATCTCTTTAAATGCGCTCCTGCATTCAGGCAAACCGGCATATCCTATACCGGCCTTGTCAAGATTAGCCATGGTCTCGGCTCTTCCTGCCGCAGAGAAATCATTAATATGGTTGTTGGCAAGGCACATAAAGTCAAAGCCGGCATCTGAGAGATGTCTACGGTATTCCGGAGGCATTTTGAATGCATAAGAGCGGTTATTTGAGAGGCTTTTGGTACAGGTGCCGCCAATGCACATCGCCCCTTCAAGGTTACCTGCCGCAATGTCAGCCCCGCGCAAGATATGTCCCGTATGGTCAAAAAGATTGTTTCCGCCGTTAGAGGGAAGGCGTTTGGTTGGATATGTGTTACCAAGCATGATGTCGCCCACCAAAGCAACTGTTAGCGTGTCTGTAGTGGCTCCCAGTTGTGTAGTAAGCGACAACAAAGCCAGCAAAAGTGGAAATATCATATATCTTTTCATCTCTTTGGGGTATCTCTTAAAATACAAAGGTAATCAATTTTAACCTCTTTCTATAGCCTGATTTTTGGCTATACAAATTGTTTTCTTCACCTATTGTTACTACATTTGTAGACATTTTTAATAAATTATGAAAGGAATCGTACTCGCAGGCGGCAGCGGCACACGCCTTTATCCCATAACGAAAGGGGTGAGCAAACAGATGCTCCCCATCTATGACAAGCCGATGATCTATTACCCGATATCAGTGCTGATGCTCGCAGGAATCCGAGATATTCTGATTATCTCGACTCCTCAGGATCTTCAGGGTTTTAAACGTCTTCTTGGCGACGGTAGCGACTTCGGAGTGCGTTTTGAATATGCGGAACAGCCATCACCTGACGGTATTGCGCAAGCATTCATAATAGGAGAGAAGTTTGTGGGCAAGGATTGTGTCTGCCTTGTTCTCGGTGACAACATCTTCCACGGAGCCGGGTTCACCGGATTGTTGAAAGAGGCAGTACGTACGGCTGAAGAGGATTCCAAAGCTACAGTCTTCGGATATTGGGTAGCCGATCCCCAGCGATATGGTGTAGCTGAATTTGACGCAGAGGGCAACTGTCTCTCCATCGAGGAAAAACCTGCAAATCCCAAATCCAACTATGCGGTTGTAGGACTCTATTTTTATCCAAACAAAGTGGTGAAAGTTGCAAAGAATGTAAAACCTTCCGCACGTGGTGAAATTGAGATAACAAGTGTCAACCAGCACTTTCTCCAAGAGGGAGAACTCAAGGTACAGACTCTTGGACGGGGATTTGCCTGGCTTGATACGGGCACACACGATTCCCTGAGCGAAGCATCCACATTCGTGGAGGTCATTGAAAAGCGTCAGGGGCTCAAAATAGCCTGTCTTGAGAGCATTGCCTACAACAAAGGCTGGATTTCAGAAGAAAAAATGCGCGAAATAGCCCAACCGATGATCCGTAACCAATACGGGCAATATCTGCTAAAGGTAATAGACAGTAAGAGATAATAACAATATGCAAAGCATCATCATAACCGGTGGAGCCGGATTTATAGGGTCGCACGTGGTACGCCTATTTGTGAACAAATATCCCGATTATAGGATTATTAATGTGGACAAACTCACTTATGCGGGTAATCTGGCCAATCTCGAGGATATTGAAAATGCTTCCAACTATCGTTTTGTGCGTGCAGATATCTGCGATTTCGATGCAATGTGTGCCCTTATGTGGGAGGAAAAGGTTGACGGCATCATCCACCTTGCTGCCGAATCTCACGTGGACCGTTCAATAAAAGATCCCTTTACCTTTGCCCGCACCAATGTAATGGGCACTCTCTCGCTGCTTCAGGCGGCCAGAATGTGCTGGGAGTCACTTCCGGAGAGATATGAGGGCAAGCGCTTTTACCATATCTCTACAGACGAGGTATATGGTGACCTTGAAATAAATCATCCTGAAGGAATAAAGTCTCCCTTTGCCGACATGGCATCTCCTTCGGGACACAATCTTGCATTCGGCACCGAATTCTTCCTCGAAAGCACTCCTTACGATCCACATTCGCCCTATTCGGCAGCCAAGGCTGCGTCGGACCATTTCGTAAGAGCCTTTCACGACACCTACGGTATGCCTACCATAGTTACCAATTGTTCCAACAATTACGGGCCTTATCAGTTCCCTGAAAAGCTTATTCCGCTCTTCATCAACAATATCCGCAAGCGAAAACCGCTTCCCGTATATGGTAAGGGTGAGAATGTACGCGACTGGCTCTATGTGGAGGATCATGCCAGGGCCATTGACACTATTTTCCACAGCGGAAAGGTGGGAGAAACCTACAATATCGGCGGATTCAACGAGTGGAAAAACATCGACCTGATAAAGGTCATAATCGCAACAGTGGATCGTCTGCTGGGCAATCCCGAAGGATATTCGCTAGACCTTATTACATTCGTCAAAGACCGTGCAGGTCACGATTTGCGTTACGCCATAGATTCCAGGAAACTACAAAAGGAACTGGGATGGGAACCATCTCTTCAGTTTGAAGAGGGCATAGAACGGACTGTACGCTGGTATCTGGACAATCAGGAATGGATGGACAGAATTACCTCAGGTGACTACGAACGCTATTACGAGGAGATGTACAATAAAAGATAGGGGAGAGGATTTATTCTCCGAAATCGATACGGGGCTGGCAAAGGTCTCGCAAACGTGTTTCAAAGTCAAGCATATAGGAACATCCGCGGTCACACGGGCGCGCCTCGCGCGCACCTGTCATACAAAGGTTACCGTTAAGAAAGAGGCAGCTCATCCTGTGAGCTTCCATCGCAAATCTGATAATTTCTTCCTTTTTCATAAGAAAATGCTTATTCCCACTCGATAGTGGCGGAGGGTTTAGGTGAAATATCGTAGCAAACTCTATTTACATGAGGCACCTCTTTGAGAATGCGCTCTGTTACATGCTTCAGAAATTCCCAGTCAAGCGGCTCAATGGTGGCAGTCATGGCATCAATAGTGTTGACTGCACGTATAATCACCGGCCAGTCAAAGGAACGGGCATTATCGCGTACACCGACCGATTTAAAATCGGGCACGAGTGTGAAATATTGCCATACTTTCTTGTCGAGACCCGCCCTTGCAAACTCTTCACGCAGGATTGCATCAGACTCGCGAACTGCATCAAGACGATCGCGTGTAATGGCCCCAAGACAGCGTACTCCCAGGCCGGGACCCGGAAAAGGCTGACGGAAGACCATTTCATGAGGAAGACCCAGCTCAAGGCCGCAGGCGCGTACCTCATCTTTGAATAAATGTTTGAGGGGCTCCACGAGTTCGAATTGCAGGTCATCCGGAAGACCACCCACATTGTGATGTGATTTGACGCATTTTGCAGTCTTGGTACCTGATTCAATGATATCCGGATAAATTGTACCCTGAGCCAGGAATTCTATTCCTTTAAGTTTGCGAGCCTCTTCCTCGAATATCCTTATAAACTCACCACCGATAATCTTTCTTTTTTGCTCCGGATCTGCAACGTTTTCCAGTTTTGAAAGAAATCTCTCAGTGGCATCGACATAGATGAGATTTGCTCCGAGACGGTTGCGGAAGAGTTCCACTACATTCTCAGACTCGTTTTTTCTCATAAGGCCGTTATTGACATGTACGCACACAAGACGGTCACCGATGGCTTTCAAAAGAAGTGCGGCAACAACGGAACTGTCAACTCCGCCTGAAAGTGCAAGCAATACTTTGCGGTCACCTACCTGTCTGCGTACCAGTTCAACCTGGTCTGTCACAAAGTTGGACATATTCCAATTGGCTGTGGCTTTGCAGGTCTCAAAAACAAAATCCTTTAGGGCATTTGTTACGGCCGAGTCGTCGGAAGCAAATTCACCAAGCTTTATATTGCATAGGGCCTTGTCGTGTCCGGCTGCTATGACGGGGAAACCCGCTTCATATATCTCCGGCAGGACATCAATCGTTACTCCATCTATGACATTATTTGGGCCTCCGTTTATGATTATGCCTTTTACATTCGGGAGCGCCTTCAGTTCATTTGCCGTGATGTCGTGCGGGTAAATCTCACTGTAAACTCCCATTGTACGGATAGCCCTGGCCAACACCGTATTTTCGTGACTGCCAAGGTCAAGGATTACAATCATGTCCTGTTTCATTCTATAGGTATATTAAGCATTAATATCGAAAATCAGTCACAAAGATACACTTTTAGCTCTTACAACAGTTGCTTTTTCAGATAATCTACAACTTGTATGTCAGCGGGGAGCCAGTCAATATTATCCAGTTCCTGAGGGCTTATCCACTTTGCGGAACTATGTGTCAGAAGACGCGGAGCTCCAAACAAAATTCCGCATTTGTAACAATGCATCACAAGATGAAAATCAGGATAGTCATACTCTATCGTAAGCAGAAATGAGTCCGTCGATATTATAATCCCCAGTTCCTCCATTATTTCCCGTTTGAGAGCTTGTTGATGAGTTTCACCTGTCTCAATTTTTCCCCCGGGAAATTCCCATTTGCCGGCCATATTTCCACTACCGCGTTGGGTAGCCAATATCTTTGTCCCGTCATAGATGACTGCGGCAACAACTTCTATTTGTCGTATCTCCATATTGCAAATATTAAAACATGCAAAATTAAGAAATTCGGCATATTTTCTTAATTTTGCAGAGTGAATATAAGATAATTGATGATATGGACTTTTATGTATTTCGTAATTTACTTGAAAAATGGGGAGTAGGAGAGCGTTTGCTCAACGAATTGGAACTGCTCTTTTTTGCTGTTGCCGTAACGCTTCTCATCCTCTGTGTCAATCTGATCTGCCGCAGGGTGATCATACCGATTACAAAGCGTCTTGTCAAGAAGACCCGCAATAAATTTGACGATATTTTATTTGATGAGAAGTTTCTCAAGAATCTTGTGAGGACTTTGACTCCCATAATAATATTGGTCTTTATACCTTACGCTGTTGACGCATTTCCAGTTCTTCTGGAAGTTCTTAGAAGGGTGGCCTTAGCATGGCTTACAATTTCCATAACAATCCTTATATGCTCCTTTTTTGACGCAGTCTATACTTATCTCAGTGCTAAGGATGTCGCACAGCAGCACCCTTTGAAGGGTTTTATTCAGATGTTCAAGATCATAGTGGTCTGCATCGGTCTGATTGTAATCACAAGTATCTTGATCAATAAGAATCCGGGAACCATCCTCGCTGCACTTGGTGCCTCTGCAGCAGTGCTTATGCTTGTTTTCAAGGACACGATTGTAGGCCTTGTGGCAGGTATACAACTTTCAGCCAACGATATGCTCCGTCCCGGGGACTGGATTACAATGCCCAAGTATGGTGCCGACGGTGATGTGATTGAGGTTACGCTAACAACTGTAAAGGTACAGAACTTTGACAAAACCATCACTACAATTCCACCTTATGCACTTGTCAGTGATTCTTTTCAAAATTGGCGAGGAATGAAAGAAGCCGGTGCGAGACGTGTCAAGAGAGATATTCCAATTGATATGCGTTCGGTAGGATTCCTCTCGGAGCAACAAAGAGCGGACTTCATTTCAAAAGGATGGATTGAAGCTGATGCTCCTGAAGATACGGTCAATCTTAAGGTATTCCGAAATTACCTGGAGCAATATCTCCGTGGCCATTCGCAAGTGAATCCGGAACTCACATTACTCGTCAGAGAGTTGCAGCCTGGCGCCCAGGGCCTTCCTTTGGAGATCTATTTCTTTTCCAATACTACTGTTTGGGCAGAATATGAAAGCATTCAGTCGGAGATTATGGAGCATGCGCTTTCAGTAACTCCCCAGTTTGGTCTGAGGGTATACCAGCGCAGTTCCGATGTTGAAAAATATAATTGATCATTACTACAAATTATACAATACTATTATGTCATCCATTAAAGATCTAATTGCGCAACAGGTAAAAAATGTAGCCGGTAACGTTAACGTTCCTTCAAATCTCAAGGAACAGGTAATCGGAGGCCTTTCCGACTCAATCCTTGGCAGTCTTACCCAGACGGCAGCAAAACCAAGTGGCATCGAAAGCATAAAGTCTTTGCTCACAGGCAAGGCTGAGGCGGCTTCAAGTCCCATTACCGCACTGGCAGGCAAACTTTTCACGGGTAATATACTCAGCAAGTTGAACCTGGGCAGCAATACTAACTCCGCTCTGATGTCACTTATTCCCGTGGTAATGAGCAAACTTTCAGGCATTATCAAAGATAAGGACGGTGACGGAGATGTGGATCTCAACGACATCCTTCTTGCGCTCAAAGGGGACAAATCAGGGTCCGGAAGCGGTATTCTCGGAGCTGCCAAAGGTATTCTTGGCGGAATATTGAAGAAATAATTCTTGTCTTATCGAATCTCTCCCTCAATTAGGGTGAGACTAACTACATTCTCCACATGATGGGTGTGGGGAAACATATCTATAGGCTGTACTGCGGAGATTCTATAACTATGTGATAGTAGCCCAAGGTCACGCGCCTGTGTAGCGGGGTTGCAACTGACATAGATAATGACTTTGGGAGAGGCCTCAAGAAGTACTTGAGCTACATCCGGATGAATGCCTGCTCTGGGTGGATCCAGCACCACTATGTCAGGAGCACCGTTTTTCAAGATAAAATCAGAATTGAGGATATCTTTCATATCACCTGCGAAAAAGGAGGCATTCTCTATGGAATTGATCTCTGCATTTATTTTTGCATCCTCAATTGCTTCGGGTACGTACTCAATTCCAACCACTTTTGATGCCACAGGGGAGAGGAAGAGAGCTATCGTACCTGTACCTGTATATAGATCGTAAATAACGGGTTTGTAGCTCTTAGGTATCTCTGAGATGGCTTCACGCACATACTCTCTAACTACCGAGTATAAGCGGTATGCTTGCTCCGAGTTGGTCTGGTAAAAGGATTTAGGGCCTATTTTGAAACGAAGTGATTCCATCTTCTCATAAATGGCATCTTCACCTTTATAAAGAATGCAGTCAAGGTCATTTATGGTGTCATTCTTCTTAGGGTTAATCACATAATAGAGCGAGTTGATCTCCGGAAATGCTTGTAAAATAGCATCCAGTAGAGCATTACGCTTGTCTGTTGCTTCGAGATCGGCACTCTCCTCAGCATCTTTGCCGAAAACGATGATTACCATGAGTTCTCCGGCCGATGTGGTCCTTACAATCATAGTACGCATAAATCCTTGCTGCGCACGGAGGTCAAAGAAACTCAAATTATGATTCAAAGCATATTCACGCACGAAGAGGCGCAGTTCGTTCGTTGGTTCGCGCTGCAGGTGACATTTGGTGATGTCAAGCACTTTATCAAACATCGCGCCGATATGGAATCCCACTCCACAACGATCCTTTTCAGAGAGTGATTCAGGTTCCTCCTCTGACAGAATCCATCTGCGGTTGGAGAAGGTATATTCGAGTTTATTACGGTATTCGATGGTTTTCTCTGCCCCAAGGATAGGTGAAATCCCCGGCAAATCGAGTCGACCTATTCTCAAAAGTTGATCTTCTACCTGCTGCTGCTTGTACTGCAGTTGCATGGAGTAGGGGAGTGCCTGCCATTTACAGCCCCCACACCTGCCAAAATGGCAGCAGAATGGTTCTTTGCGATGCGGAGAGGGGGTTATCAGGCGTGTGACATTTCCCTCCATATAACCTCGCCTAATACGGGATACCTGCACATCCACCACGTCTCCGGGTATAGCCTGAGGCACAAACAGCACTTTGCCATCAATATGAGCCAGTGCTTTGCCTTCGGCAGCAATTGATTCAATTGTAATATTCTGAAACAGTGGTTTTTTCTTTCTTGCCATCTGGTAAACTTTTTGCGAATGGCAAAGATATTAAGAATCTTTTGCAGAATAAAACGGATTTCGTATTTTTATATTTGAAATATTCCAATTTACAAAGTTATGAAAAGGTATTTATCCATATTAATGCTCTCATTGCTTTCAATGACAACTTTCTTTGCTTATGCGGAGAACGAGAAAGAGCAAAATGATTTTTTTGTCATATACGGCAAAATAATCGACGTAGATACAAGAGTTCCCCTCTATTTCGCTTCCATCAATCTTGACGGAACCAATATTGCCAATGTAACCAATTCCGAAGGCTTTTTCTCATTGAAACTGCCCTTGGATATTTCAGGTGAACGTACTATTACAACCAGTTACCTCGGATATTTGTCGACTACGCTAAGAGTGTCGGATTTTACCGGCTCCACTGACTCGAAACCATTGATAATCAGCATGAAGGCTGTTCCTTTGTCTCTCGATCCGGTCACAATTCGCGGATATGATCCACGCTCTCTGTTTTATGAGGCGTATAGCAATATCAAGAACAATTATCCACAGAAAGATGTCGGAATGACGGCCTTCTACCGTGAGATGGTCAAAAAGGGCAGTAACAGGTATCTATCTCTAAATGAGGCTATTATAGATATTGAAAAGGCAGCATACAAGGATTTTTCTTCGATGGACAAGGCGGCCGTTTACAAGGGTCGCGGTAGTGTCAACTATAACTCCAGTGATACATTATTCATTCATTATCAGGGCGGTATAATGTCGGCACTCTATGTGGACCTGGTTAAAAGACCCTTTGCAGGAGTTTATTATGACGCTGTTGACTACTACTACAATTTCAAAATGGGGCAGTCAACCATAATTGATGACAAGTTTTTCTACGTAGTAGAATTTGACCAGAAAACAGATGATCCGGATGCATCGATTTTATATAGAGGTCGTATGTTTATAGAATCCGAATCGCTGGCTATAGGCCGTATAGAGTTCGCAATGAATGTGGAAGGCCGTAAGGATGCAGGTAGTATTTTTGTACCGAGAAAGCCGGCTAATTTAAGAGTTGATGTAGAACAGGCAACGTATATAGTCAACTTTAAAGAATATGACGGCCTGTGGTACTATGATTATGCACGCCTCGAAGTAAAATTCTCAACAAGACGAAAAGGTGCAATTTTCCGCACTTACTACTCAGTACTTTCTGAAATGGCTGTGACTGACCACAAGGTTGGAGATTTTAAAATCGATCCGGAAAAACGCATACGTTACAAAGATATGCTTTCTGAAAAGGTCAAGGATTTCCAGGATGATGATTTCTGGGAGAATTACAATATTATCGAACCTGACGCATCAATAGATGCCATTATTCGCAGGATAATTCGACAGTTGAATCGCAGGGAAAACAACTAACCCAATTTTAACACAAGTTATATTATGTTAAATAGGATTCTGAAATCAAAAAAACAGAATCCTATTTATTCATTCTATGCGTCTACAGGAAATTACTCCTCTCCCACTTAAGATGAGTGCTGCTTTCTGAATTCAACCGGAGTGGTTCCTGTGGAGTTTTTAAAGAAGCGTGAAAAAGTAGATGGCGACGAGTAACCCAATTTCTCCGCTATCTGCATTATGTCAAGATTTGTGTTTACCAGGAGCCTTTTGGCCTCTATAAGCACAGTTCTGTTGATCCACTCCTGTGCGGAGAACTTACTGGTCTCTTTTATCACTTTGGATAGGTATTTACTGGAGATAAAGAGCTGTTTTGCATAATAATCAACATCTCTATGCGACCTGTACTCGTTTAGGAGCAATATGAAGAAATTTCTGGTTATTTTTTCTTTGCTTGAGAGACTTTGCTCACTGCTGCCGCCTCGAACATTCCCGAGGATGATAAAAATGTATGAATTGATCATAGCCAGCATGAGTTTGCGTCTGTATACGGTCATCGGTTTTTCCAGTTGATGGAGAATAACCGTGTGAAGATACTGCAGGTCCTCCTGAAGTTGAGAATCAAGCGTAAGTATATTGAATTTAAGAATGCGCTCAAGATCTATATCCTGAGCGGAAACAGCAATATCAGGTATATGCCTTGGCGGGACATAAAGCACTTTGGCGACAAAGTCCTCGCTGACTGAGTGCAGGACGAAAACAGTATTTGGTATTATAATGAAAAGTTCTCCTTGCTGACAATGAAGGTGCTCATAGTTCGCAGTGCCTGTAATGAAACCCTTATGACACAGCGCCAGGAAGAGACCTTGCATCATAATGGGTTTGTTAAGACCATTGCAAATAGTGTCGTAATTAATAATTACTGCCTGAAAAATATCGGCTGCGATACTTTGCATATCATTAGTTTTCTCATTTCAAAAATAGGAAATTATTTGGATATTCTCAAACAAAGAATCTGAATCAGACCGAATTATGTTCATTTTACCTATTTTTGCAAAAACAAACGAATCAATGGAACAAGATACGATATGCGCCCTAGCAACCCCCTCAGGTAGCGGTGCAATAGCTGTAATCAGGATTAGCGGCCCAAAGTCTTTAGAGATAACAGATAAAATCTTCAAGAGTGGCAGAAAGGATTCCCTCAAGAATGCCGAGGGATATAGTGTAAGATATGGTTCAATCTTCAATGAAGAAGGAATAGTCGACCAGGTGCTTGTAACAATCTTCCGCTCCCCCGCCTCCTACACCGGAGAAGATTCCGTCGAAATCTCCTGCCATTGCTCCCCTTATATTATAAAGGAAATCCTCTCCCTACTGGTGAAAAACGGCTCCAGAATGGCGTTAGCGGGAGAATTTACTCAAAGAGCCTTTCTCAACGGCAAGATGGACCTTGCGCAGTCTGAAGCTGTGGCTGACCTGATTGTCTCCGAGACGGCAAGTGCACATCGGGTTGCGATCTCACAAATGAGAGGCGGATTCTCTGCCGAACTCTCCTCTATGCGTGCCCGTTTACTGGAGATAGTGGCTCTGATGGAACTTGAGCTCGATTTCAGCGAAGAAGAGGTGGAATTTGCAGACCGTTCACATCTCCGTCTGTTGCTCGATGAAGCATTGGCACAGATAGGCGAACTTATGGCTGGCTTCAAACTCGGAAATGTTATTAAAAATGGCATCCCGGTAGCTATTGCAGGTGCAACCAATACCGGTAAAAGTACCCTTCTGAATGCGATTTTGGGTGAAGAAAGGGCAATCGTCTCCCCCATCCACGGCACAACTCGTGATTTTATCGAAGATACTGTCAATATTGACGGCACTCTCTTCAGATTTATCGACACTGCCGGAATCCGAAAAACTCACGAAACTCTCGAAAATATCGGCATTGAACGCACTTTTGAAAAGATTCGACAGGCTTCCGTAATACTGCTGATGCTGGATGCCACCCGTCCGGACAATTTCGATGACTCAATCTATACCCTCACTTTAAAGGTAGATCAATTTCAACAAAAGGTTATTGTACTCATCAATAAATGTGACCTTGTACTTGATTTGTCGAAATCGGGCACCGGAAAGGAAGCCATATTTGGAGACGATGAAATATTGGTAAATGATACATTATCGGGCGAAAATGCAATATCAGGTGGAGATACAATATTGGGCGAAGATGCAATAGAAAATGAAATATCGGGTAAAAATGAAATGTCGTCCAAATACGCTATAGGAATCGATGATATTGACGCGATTCTAAGCAAATATATGGAAAATGTGAAGGAATATTGTACCTCTGCAGGCCTCTCCCCTACTGCAATTATCCCTATTTCTGCAGGAAAAAGGCTCGGACTCGACTCACTAAAGAAAACTCTGCACTCAATCTGCTCGATCAGTGCAACTAACAGTAACTCAGTGCTTGTAACAAACTTGCGACATTTTGAAGCCCTCCAAAATGCCCACTCTGCCCTCTCTCGCGTCGCCGAAGGCCTCGAAACCACTCTCCCCACCGACCTACTCACCCAGGACCTCCGCGAAGCCCTCCACCATCTCGGCACCATAACGGGGACGATTACGACTGATGAGGTTCTTGGGGAGATTTTCGGACGGTTTTGCGTGGGCAAATAATAACGAGCCGAATGTCAAGTCAAGTTTGCTTGAGCTTTATTAAGGCCTATTCTTAATTACGTTATAGCACGAATTTGCCAATAATAAAGAAAAATGTAGCTAAATAATTTTTGTTTAATGCATTGATTTTAAATTATTTATCATAATGCATTGTTTTCGACATTTTTTGCTTTTATTCAAATAATTATTATATTTGTCGTATGAATGATTGACCACACACGAAAACTAAATACACGACCAAACAAGCAATAACGAAAACGACATTAATATGGGAACAATCCAAAAAAACATTAGGGCCATTAGAAACAGACTGGGTTATACTCAGGAAGTGGTCGCCGATGTTCTCGGTATAGCAAGACCGACTTATACCGAGTATGAGACAAAAGAGATAGATATCCCGATTGAAACCCTCGAAAAGCTCAGTGACTTCTTTGGAGTAGAACTTGTGTCTTTTTTTGCGGAAAATGAGGATCAGTTGAAAGACCACCTGGTGTGCGCATTCAGGATGGAAAATGCTTCTGTCGATGATTTGAAAAGGATAACACATTTTAAGTCCATCGTGAAGAATTATATCAAAATGAAGAGGATTGAGGGGTAATGGCAAGAATACCGGAATATCAGTACGAGAACGAAGCCTGTAAATTACGGGCAAGGTTCCTTCTTGGAGACAGGCTCCCCGTAGATGTGGAGAGCCTCCTAATTGATCAGGGAATTCTCACGTTTTACACTCCAATGAGTGAGAGTTTCTCCGGGATGTGCTTGAAGTATGACGAAAGCACAAACTTCATATTAATAAATTCAAATATGGTTATGGGCAGACAGAATTTCACTGTCGCCCATGAATTGTATCATCTATTTGTTCAAGATCCTAAGTATTCTAAGGTTCATGCTTGCGACATTAACAATCCACACTCCCCTATTGAGCGCCACGCGAATTCTTTTGCTTCTTACTTTCTCCTTCCTACTGCAGGGGTCGTTGACATAATGCAAAGACTGGATTGTACAAAGAAGAGCGTCAATCCGGCCCACATTATTACTATGTGCGGGTACTTTGGTGTATCGTATCAGGCAATGCTTATTCGTTTGAATAAGATACTTAAATTGCCCGATGATAGATTCAACGAACTTTGGTCTATCCAGCCTGTAACTTATGCAGAACAATGTGGTTTGAAGACGGATGTATTTTTAGTTCCTAACAGGGACAACGTCATCGTTGGTGATTATGCCTCCAAAGCGCAGGCTTTATACGACGCCGGCAAGATTTCTAAGGGCCATTTTATTGAATTGATGTCTGATATTAAATTTGAGGAGAATGGGAAAGATAAAGATAGTTTTGGACTCAGATGTCGTGATTGATTTCAAAGATGCAAATCGCCTGTTTGACCTACCTAAAGTGCTTCCAGGCTACGATTTTGTAATTCTTGACATAGTTCTTGACAAAGAGTTGGCAAAATGGCAGTCAACAAAAGAATACATTATGAAACATATCGAGTGGGTAAAGACAGGACCGAAATTATCAATCATTCCCTGGTTACCTGATCGGGAAACATTGCGTATTTACGCCGAACTAAGACGCACTAAAGGTATTGGTGAATCTGCTTGCATGGCATATTGCCAAACACACCATGATGTTCTGGCCAGTTGTAATCTGAAAGACACAAGAGCTTATTGTGAAGAAAATGGCATTATCTATGTCACTTTCCTTGATTTGGTATGGTATGCCTGGCAAAATGGCGTAATGACTGAAGCTGAATGCGACAAATGTATTCAGGACGCCATCGCAGCAGGTAATTACATCCCTAATATTGCAATCGCAAGATACACCCCAACAATAAGTAATCTTTAGCTACTACATAAAATGTATACACATTTTATGTAATTACATTTTTTGTACTAATATCTGTAATCTTTTACCTCAACGCCTCGAAGAGTCTCTCGTAAAACAAATCTTTTCTCACTATTCTATAGTGGGGATCGTATGCGTCGCGGAATTGTTGGCTATGATGAAGGGCGTATTGACCGGCATTGAGTAGGCTGTCAATTGTGGCTCGGTCGGCTTCGTAATCGGTGAGTTGCAGATTCATGGATGCGATCACACTCTCTATTTTGTGCCATTTCTCCGCCCAGGCAGCGATTTCGTCAGTTTCAACCTTTCTGGCCCCTAAAATGAAAGCATCAAAGAGTTGATTTCTTGAAATTTTTCCTGACTGAACTGCGCAAAGGTGTACTCTGAAAAAGGCACTATCAGCCCCGATAGGTTCATACATAACAGATGAATTGTCGGGAATCATCAACTCAGAATCAAGGTAGTGTCCTGCGGACAATGTGTCGGCAATGGCATGTTCAGGCCCAAATTCTGCTTGAAAAAAGGCCTTGTAAAGGTCTTGTAGCGTTGATTCAGGATAAAGCGACATTTGGTTATTTATGGCATCTTCAATTTTAGATGTGTCATTATTTGCGCAAGATGCGATAAGAATAGAGGTTATTGCAATAAATATCAGACGTTTCATGGTGTAATGTGATTTTATACAAAGGTAAATAAAATGAGTGACGTTGTTTTGCCTGTACAGTACTTGTGCTTTTTGTATTAGTGGATATTTTGTGCCAAATTTGTGCTGCAACTTCGCGATATGGTTTATTGAAATTTATGCCGCAAGTTTTGCCTCAATATCCAGTAAAAACAAGACATTATGAAAGCTTATGCTCTATTTCAACAATACATCTGGCTGGTAAATACCATTCACCGGGCAGGAAAGATTACGCTTAAGGATATCAACCGAAAGTGGCTGGAAACAGAGTTGAGCGAGGGTGTTTCCATTGCAAGGAGTACATTCAACCGCCATAAGGATGCTATCCAGGATATGTTCGGCATTTACATTGATTGTGACAAGAAGGATGGGTTCAGTTACTATATCGGCAACAAGGAGGTTCTTGAGGAGGATTCCATCCAGAATTGGATGCTCTCTACCCTATCGGTCAACTTTGTTCTGAGTGAAAGCAAAGCGGTGGCTGATCGTATCCTGCTTGAGACCATTCCTTCAAGCGGAGAAGATTTGCAGAACTTTATAGAAGCTATGAAGCGTAAAGTCCGGATAACCGTCCGGTATCAGCGCTATGCTGTCGAATATGAGACATCCATGAAAGTTGAGCCATACTGCGTCAAACTCTTTAATCGTCGCTGGTATGGTCTTGTCAGGTCTCTCAAGAATGGTGATTATTTCTTGCTGGCTTTCGATCGAATAAAGGAGTTGGAATTGACGGATGAGAAATTTTCTCCGGACGAGAGTTTTGATGCCTCACATTGGTTCAGACACAGCTACGGAATTGTAAGGGACCCGGAAGTCGGGATTCAGCGCATTCTTATTCGTGCATTTGGCAATGAGGCTTACTATATGCGCGATCTTCCTATGCATCATACACAGAAAGAGATTGACAAGACACCGGAATATTCCGATTTTGAACTTACATTGAGTCCGACTGCAGACTTTTTAAGCCCTCTCCTCTCCCGCGGCAGCGCAATCAAGGTGCTCGAACCACAATGGCTGGCTGATGAGATTCAGAATATACATCTTCAGGCAGCAAAACTCTACGATTAATTCTTTTTTTTTTAAATTTTCCTATGGTTGTACCACGATTTGGGACAACCTGCATTTATCTTTGTACTGTAAACCAAAAATCATTGCATTATGAAAAAAGAAAACAGACAGGAGATGAAAAGACATCTTGCTAACTTTCACATTGCCGGATTCGGTTACTGGGACGGCTGTGAAGCCTTTGAGAGCCTAAAAATCGGTACCCAACTCGACCTTGTACGTGAAGAGGACAACAGGTTCGACCCCTATGCTGTTGCCATTTACTTCAAGGATTTCAAGCTCGGTTTTATTCCCCGCGGGGAAAATAAGGAGATCAGCAAATTCCTTGATATGGGTTGGAATGATCTCTTCGTAGTACGCGTAACAAGGCTTACCCCAGACGAACACCCTGAATCTCAAGTAGAAGTTGTCGTACACATTATGCGCAATACGCGCAATAATTAGTAAATTTTGAATTATGAGTAAAATTAGCGTTGTCGGGCGTGGCACCATTCATGTCGTGCCTGACGTTACAAGAATAGAAGTTACCGTATCAGCTGTTTTTGATACATATGACGAAGCCTACAAGAAAGCCAGAGAGGGTAGCAGTTGGATGGTAAAGATCCTGGAGTACAACAATCTCTCCGGCAATTTATGCAAGACAGTCAAGTTGGATATATCAGACCATCTTGTCAGCGAATACGATGAGAATGATAACTATATTGGCCAACTCAAAGAAGGTTACGATCTCAATATGAAAATGAAGATTGATATCGGCATTGACAATGTAATGGTAAACAATCTGGTGCGCGGCATAGGCAAATTCATTTCCGGTGCTCAAATCAACATCGGGTATACTGTCATGGATCCTCGTCCTACTCAGTTGAAGATGCTTGAGAGAGCAGTAAAAGATGCCACAGAGAAGGCTGAGATTATGGCAAATGCAGCCGGTTGCCAACTAGGCTCTGTGTCAGAGATAGAGTATGAACGTCAGAGCATACACGTATACTCCCAGGCACGTAATATCCACTCCAACGATGAAGCAAAGGCCAGCACGGCAGATAGCCTGGACATCACACCTGAAGATCTTGCATTCAGTGATTATGTTAATGTTTCATGGGAATTAAAACCTATCGAATCAACAACTAACAATTAAAAATAGAAACTATGGGAAATGGAAAAGAATATATTTGCAAAAATTGCGGTGAAGTTTGGTGGCAAATGATAGGGGTTGGAATGAGGACCAGCAGCCTGGAAGAGATTGAAAAGTGGATAAACGAACCTGACCCGGATTATCCTGATCCGGTTTGTCCGGAGTGCGGTTCAGAAGATAATGAGGAAACCGGTAATATTTGCCTTTGGGATTAGTTTTCCATAAACAGCTCCCCTTTCAGGATTTCTATGCTTTTGAGGGCGAATATGTAGCCGCTGGAGCCGGGTTTGGCAACGGCGAGATATTTCTCATACCATTCAAGAGCCGATTTGTAATCTTTTTTCTGCTCGAAGCAGAAGGCTATTGTAGAGAGTGCTGAGATGAACTGAGGATTGTAATGATAGGCTTTCTTATAATGTTCTATTGCCTGATCCCAGGAATCCTGTCTATAGTAGCCAAGGCCATATTGTTGGTAAATCCTGGATAGTGTTGCGGGATCCGGCTGCAGCATAGCTAACGCTTTATCAAGCCAGAGTTTGACATAATCAAAAGGCCTAAATGCATCAGAGAGTACTCCTGCAATGGAATAAGCGAGGTTGACGTCGCTGGAGTCCAGCTGCCACGCGGTCTTAAGTTCTCGCTCAGCCCTATAAAGTAGAAGAGTGCGCCAGTAGCACTGCCCAAGATAGTAATGTATGGAGTAGGTATCGTTGCCGTGTTTCAACTGTTTTTCGTAGATATCAATCGCAGGGAAATATTGACCGTTCAAATAGAGCGCAAGCCCTTTTACCGGAGCAATATTTGTATTATCCGGAGAAAGCTCCAGAAATGCGTCAGAAATGGCAATAACCTCAGAATACTCTTGTCTGTCAAGATAGATTTTAGCAACTTTGCTGACCACACTCTCGTTATAGGGTTTGATGGCCAGCGTTTGATTGTAATATACCAGAGCGGAGTCGTACTGCTCCATTTGATTATAAGAATCTCCTATAAGAGTCGCTATTGCAGAAATAGAGTCAATCCGAAGTACCTCCTTTCCCACTTCGACAGCTTGGCCGTAAGCTTTAAGTTTATAGCAAATCGCTACCTGCCGTACTTTGTAAAGCAAATTGGTCGGATTAACGCTAGTCAAAAGGAGATAGGTCCCGGCTGCATTTTCCAAATCACCATTCTGATAATGGCAATCGGCGAGTTCGGAAAGGACTTCTTCGTCGAAAGTAGGTCCTACCAGAGTTGACAAAGTATCAATTGCTTCATCAATCTTATAAATGCTTTTAAGATATTTTGCAGCGTTGATTGTGTTCAGGCGATTAACTAAGGAATCCGTCTCCTGCGCCGTTACAAAGGTAGGTAACAGCGCAAGAAACACGGAAACAAAGAGAATTCGGAGCAAATGCATCGTTATCGAAGCTGGAATAGTACCGGAAATATGTAGGTGACATTAACCGGTTTTCCATTAATCTTACCCGGAGAAGTCCACTTCGGTGATGCCTCAACAGCACTGATTGCTGCCGCATTTAGAGATTCGGAAAGACCGCGAAGGACTTTTACATTGGTAACATAACCCTCTTTTGTGATAGTGAATTTAAGCGTTACTCTACCCTGCTCCCCCTTTGCCATTGCATCTTCCGGATAGACGAGTTGCGTGTTTACCCATTTGGCAAATTCATTGGCATCTTTTCCGTTGAAAGTAGGTTTCTCGGTTACTTCAGCCAATGGAAATGTATCCTCATCCTGAGTTGATTCTTTTACCTTTATCTCCACCGTAGCAGGAGCTTTGGTTTCATCAGAAATCTCAATCTCCACAGCAGGATCTGTTGCCTTCTCCTTCTGCCGGTTGCAAAAAGAGAGACCAAATACAATTAGTGGAAGACATGCAAGATAGAGAAGTCTCTTAAATTTGTTGGATTTTGTAGATTGCATCATTGTAATACGATTTTTTAGTTTCGCGTGATTAAAGCCGTTGGCCATTTGGAAGCGATGAGCTCCCACAGCTTTTTTCACGAGAAGAAGTTGATATTGTGTAGCATCGATGCCTTGTTTGATAATGGCCTCGTCGGCCTCATATTCGTGGAGCATTTTCAATTCGGTGCGGAGAATCCAGACAAGCGGATTGAACCACTGGAGTACTGTAACGACAGCAAACAAAAGGATGCCGATGGTGTGGCGGCATCTGATGTGCTGTAACTCGTGGCTGAGTATCACCGGATTCCGCTCGTAATCCTCTCTGCTGATTGCTATATGATTAAGAAAGCTGAAAGAAGGGATCTTGGAATCAATAATAGTGAGTTTGCACTCCTTAAGAGTAACCCTCTCCCCTTTTCTCAGAATCGAAAATGTCTTCAGCACGGAAAATGCCGTTATAGCCAGCACTACCGCTGCTCCTATTATATAAATGATTAAAAGAATATTTTTCCAATTTATGGCGCTGGGTGCTTCAAGAGGGAGTTCTCCACCTACTACAAGTGTGGGAAGCTCAATTCTCGGCATTGCCTCAGTCGGCAAAAAAGAACCGACATTGATCAACGGAAGAATGAAGCATATTGCACTCCCTACGAAAATCGCAATGCGGTTGAAACGAAAAAAGGTGTTTTTCCGCATGAAAAGCAGGTAGAACAGGTAGAAGATCGCGAGCAGCACTCCGCTTTTTAGTAACCAGGGTATCATTTTCTTTTCTTTTCTATTCGTGCAATCAGTATCTTCAGCTCATCGAGGTCCATTTTCTCATCCTCAACAAACTGAGAAACCATACTCGCGTAAGAGTTATCATAATACTTTGAGACAATGGCTCCGACGCGTGTCCCGCGATACTCTCGCTCAGAGACGATTGCACGGTACTGAAACGAGTTGGCCATAGCCCTTCTTTCCACAAATCCCTTCTCTTCCAGGAACTTGACTTGCGTAGCAACGGTGTTGTAGTTTGGTTTTGGCTCCGGCATCAGAGCCACTATATCCCTGATGAACATCTCCCCGTTTTCCCAGATGATATTCATCACCTCTTCCTCTTTTGATGTAAGTCTTTGTTTCATATTAATTCCGGTTATCCACTTTATCTTCCGCAAAGATAGATAAAAAAATGATAACTCCTAATTATTTTAGGAGTTTTACGAGATAATTTAGTTGATTGTTGTTGAATTGGTGAAATAAATGCAGTGAAAATCACTAATTGTTGCAATAAATTACTAACTTTAAAGAAAATTTTTAAAAAAATCAGACTATGATAAAAGCTAAAAAATCCACAGGAATATTCCCCTGGGTACTTATGATCCTTATGTCTTCAGTAACCTTCGTGGGAATTTTGTCTGAGTTGATGCCTTCAGGAGTACTTCCACAAATGATGGCCGACTTGGGAATCGACGAAATACAAGGCGGACGTTTGGTGGGCTTTTATGCCATCGCCTCAGCGATTTTCGGTATTCCGCTAATTTCGGCGACCATGCGTTATAACCGCAAAGTATTGTTGCTGCTATTATTGGTTGGCTTTGCCGTATGTAACATAGCCTCAGCTCTGGTACACAATTATTATTTGGTTTTGTCTCTGCGTTTTCTCGGAGGTATCGCTGCCGGTGTAATGTGGCCTATGATTGCGGCCTACGGCATGCGTTTGGTTGACCCTCATCAACAAGGGAAAGCCGTTGCTGTGATTATGGCAGGTAATACACTTGGTATCAGTCTGGGTATGCCTTTAATGACTTCCATAGGCGAGCGATTCGGCTGGCGTATCGAGTTTATAGTATTGGGACTTATTGTTGTCCTTATTGCTGTTCTTTCAATCTTTATGCTGCCATCCACTCCGGGCGAAAAACTTACAAGAAGCACATCACCTTTTGCTATGCTTAAGAGCAAACCCATTTTGTTGATAATTCTCCTTACTTTCCTCGGCGTTTGTGCACACTACGGAGTTTATACTTACATCACTCAGTTGGTGGCAGAGATCGGCATTGCCGGTGGTATTCAGATAGCATTATTGGTATTTGGCATTGGTTCCTTGATATCCATAGTGATAGCAACAAAGCATATCGACAAATATCTGCGTCAACTTACAGTTCTGATGTTCCTCTTTATAGGAATAGCAATGTTGATATTCTATTTCTTCAAGGGTACGATGGTCATCTCTCATATCGGATTCTTCCTGTGGGGTTTGTCGTTTGGTCCTCTTGTAACACTCTTCCAGGCGGCTGTCGGTAACCAAGTGGCCACTGCAAAAGACGTGGCAATGTCGGTGCAGTCATGTATGTTCAATCTTTCCATCATGATTACTACCTGGATTGCAGGTGTACTGTTGGTACATTATGGTGCGTTCAGTCTGATATGGTACGCAGTAATATTGGCGGTTCCCGGCATAATTATTTCGCACTTCGCGAAACACACCCTGCGTCCTATGGGATAAAATTGGGTTTTATGTTGAATAGAAAAAGCCACCTTTTTAGGTGGCTTTTTCATTAATATTACCTGCTGAATTAGAATTTAACGATAGGAACATCAAATTCTGTCGGTTTCTTTTTGAATAGGAATTCTCCCTTTCTTACTGAAGCCAACACGCCGACACGTCTGCGGATGCAATCCCAAGGGCTGTCGCCGTCCAATACGATGAAGTTGGCATCCTTCCCTACCTCAATTCCATATTTATCATGGATATTCAAACATCTTGCTCCGTTATATGTGATCAATTCAAAAGCAACTTCTACCTCTTCGGGACTTGCAAATTGGCTCAGGTGGATACCGTTGTCGAGGACATTCATCATATTACCGCTTCCGAGAGGATACCAGGGGTCGTTGATGGAGTCCTGTGCAAATGCAACATTGATCCCCATCTCCATAAACTCCTTAACTCTGGTCAAACCGCGACGCTTCGGATAGGTATCCTGTCTTCCCTGCAGATAAGCATTCTCCGTAGGGCAAGACACAAAGTTAAGTTTGCTCCTCTTGAACATATCAAACATCCTGTAAGCGTAAGAATCATCAGCTGAACCGAATGAACAAGTATGGCTCGCGGTCGCTTTTGTGCCATAATCTTCAAGATATACCAACGCATTCAGGATTTCAACGAATCTTGCCATAGGGTCGTCAGTCTCATCGCAGTGAACGTCAATCAATACATTGTATTTGAGAGCAAGTTTCACAATGTCATGAATTGACTTCTCACCGAACTCTCTTGCCGGCTCGTAATGTGGAATTCCACCGATTACATCGGCACCCATCTTCAAAGCCTCTTCAACCAGATCTCTACCGCCCTTATAGGTGTACATACCATTCTGAGGGAAAGCTACCACCTGGATATCCACAATATGTTTCAACTCCTCTTTGAGCTCCATAATAGCCTTGAAACCTGTGAATTTGGGGTCCGTAACGTCAGTTTGTGCCCTAATAATCTGAACACCTTGAGAAACTTCATCGAGGATACCTTTCTTAGCCAGATTCTTTACACTTTCTTTGGTCATGGTAGCTTTGTACTTAGGCCAATTCTCTATTGCCTCGAAAAGGGTACCTGATGCCGCTCCGATTCCTTCCATCTCCCCTAATGTATACACATAGTCCAAGTGAAGGTGGGGATCGACATAGGGAGGAAGAACCAATTTACCTTTCAAATCGATTTCCTTGTCACATTTGGGTAGATTTGTTCCGATTTGAGTGATTTTGCCTTTTTCAACAATAAACTCTGTTGCAGTCTTGTTGCGATAGATTTTCGCGTTATAAAATTTTGTCTTCATACCTGAGATTTATTTAAATGAAACTATTTTCAAATATACTCAATAATTTGGGGAAAAACTATAGTTTTTTGAAAAAAAATGTGAGAATTGAATAATATTTTTGTGCAGAATAAAAATGAACCCGTGAGTGGCGCTCACGAGTTCTAATAGATTAAAAATTCGCTCCTGTATGAAGAGAAATGTTGTGCTTTAGACCTTTTTATATCAGCTATAAAAATGACTCCAACCGGTTAGTACCGCTAACCACTAAAAGAGACTATTTAGCGAAAACGCCGCCCAATACCAGACCAAATGCCAGTATTATTACAAGAATAACGATTAAATTGACAAATGATATTATGAATCCTGCAATAGCAAGCCCACGAGGGCGCTTGAAAAGTCCGATGAAGGAAAATATCGCACCGAAAACCCAAAGAATCTGACTTACAAATGGCAACCAGAAGAAAATTGCAGAAATCAATGCAATCACAAAGCCCGCAGTTCCTGATCCATTGGTCTTTCTCTCAACCGGTCTGATGACAACCTGCGGCTGCACCGTAGAATTCCTTACATTCTGATCATAAGTCAGCCATTCCCCGCAATACTTGCATTTAAGCGCTTTATCGCTGATTTCTTCACCACAGTATGGACAGAGTAGTTTCATTGAGGGGTAGTATATTGGGGGCATTATCGCCATTTTCAAGGATCGAAGTTAGCAAAGAAATGGGAATAATTAGGTTATATCATCCCATAAACTTCACTGCTGCCATTATTAGTGCGGGGCCGAGGCCGCAGTAGAATGTGGCGAAGAACTCTGCAGGTATTCCTGGAATAAGTTTAAGAGTAATCCCAAGCCCGATCATAAATCCGATGAGGATGTATCCCTTGAGGCTGAGGCCATCGAAAAGCGACCTTATGTCGCCTTCAAGGGCGGCTATTCTGTCGCAATACTTTTTTACAATCCTGTTGAACATAAATGAAAACAGGAAAAATACGACAATGGTGATGATGTACATCCACCACCGACCTCCATTGAGCATATAATAAGCGCGCACGCCTTTGGTAGTTACAATGAGGCCGGGAACTCCCCATATCATGGCATTGAATGTATAGAGATGCTTTTTATCAACTTTAAACATAAGAAACTTTCTTGTTAAGCGGTTTTATGATAGCTTAGGATTGCCCAGGTAGTTGTAATGCTTCCGAGGCCGAGAAGAGAGAGAAGGTTCGGCCAGGTATCGACCAGTGAACTACCCTTGAGGAATATGGCGCGCATTGCTTCTGCAAAATATCGCAGCGGATTGGCATATGTGATGACTTGGGCCCATTTCGGCATTGACTCGACAGGTGTGAAGATGCCGCTCATCAGCATGAAAACCATGCTGAAAAACCATATAACGAACATAGCTTGTTGAGCATTTTCGCTATAGTTGGAAACAAGCAGTCCGAAGGATGCCATGACCAAAATATGCGCAAATGTAAATATGACGATATCGAGGTAACTGCCTTGGCATTTATAGCCGAATACCAGCCACGCCAGCAATAGGCATGTGAAGACCATGTAATAAGCTACAGCTACATAAGGTATCATTTTGCAGATTATAAACGTGGTTTTCCTTACAGGTGTCACATTGATCTGTTCGATCGTGCCACGTTCTTTCTCGGAAACTATATTCAAAGCGGGGAGGAAACCGCACATCATGGTTATGGCGATTACAATCAGCGCAGGAATCATAAAAACCTTATAATCCATATTCGGGTTGTACCTAAAACTGTCATGAATTTCAAATTGACCGGCACCTGCCACTGAAGCTCCTCCTATTCCACCGATAGCTGAGGCAATGAAGCTGCTGACGCAGGTATTGAGATATTGCGCTCCAATGCTGCCACGGGTACCATTGACAGTATTCACTTTGATGCCTACCGGAATAGGATCACCGGTACGCAGGGAGCTCTCCAGATAGCGGGCAAAACCGGAATTGATGGTTAAAATCGCATCCGCATCACCTCTGTCCATTGTTTTCTGAGCTTCGGCAGGTGATTTTGCAATGGAGAGAAGCTTGAAATAGCCGGACGAAGCGCACTTTTCAATTAGCAGCGCTGACTGATCGGAGCAGTCATTATCCACGACAGCAAGTCTTATATTTCTGACCTCCATATTGGCTGCAAAAGGGAATACAAGTATGATTATAAGGGGGAATACCATCACCATACGCGGCATTCCGGGATCCCTGAAAAATTGTTTAAACTCCTTTTTCAACAAATATTTCCACATAACGATCCTATAGTCTGGTTTTAAACTTCTTTATACTTATTCCCAACAGGAAAAACATCATACAACTTAGAACAGCAAGTTCCTTGGCTATTGCCTGCGCCCCCACCCCTTGAATCATAATCCTTTTTACTATTATGATATACCATTTTGCCGGTATGATGTCAGACAGGATTTGCAGTGCCACCGGCATGCTCTCACAAGGGAAAATTATACCCGAAAGCATCATTGTAGGCATTGTGAGACCCATTCCGCAGAGCAACATTGCAGTCTGCTGGGTCTTAGAAATGACGGACACCAGCAAGCCCAATCCGAGAGATGAACCCACAAAAATCAGCGATGCCAATGAGAGGAGGGTGATACTGCCGTTAATAGGTACTCCCATGACATAATGTGCAAGTAGCAGCACACTTACATAGTTTATAATCGATAGCACGAGATAGGGCGTAAGCTTCGACAAAATGATCCAGAATGGTTTTACGGGTGAAACAAGCACAAGCTCCAGCGTACCCATCTCTTTCTCACGAACAATCGAAACGGCAGTCATCATGGAGCAGATCAGCATTAGGATCAAACCCATCACCCCGGGCACAAAGTTGTATGAAGAGTTCATTGCGGGATTGTACATCAGCTGGAGATTCGGTCGCATGGAGACCCTTCCCTGCCCAATCATCTCTTCTGTCAGTGCCAGTTGCTCACTCTGGAGCACACCCTGTATATATCCGGTCACAATCTGTGCGGTATTAGGATCGGCACCGTCGCTGACAATCCGCACAACCGCCTTACCATCCGAATTGAACTTTTTGTCGAAATCCCGCTCAAAAAAGAGTACCGCCTTTGCCCTCCCCTTTCGGAGACGCGCCTCCGCCTGCGACGGCATATCGTGAATCTCACCTATACTCAGGTACTTATTGCCCTCAATGCGACTCATCACATTGCGAACAATCGGATCAGTCGTATCACCCACAATATCAACAACCGCATTGTGTACCTCTGTGCTTATTGCAAAGCCGAAGAGCAAAATCTGGACTACAGGCATCACAAGCACAATCAGAGTTGTCCTGCGGTCCCTGGAAATGTGCCAAAATTCTTTCCGTATGAATGCAAATATCTCTTTCATAACTCTCTTTTGGCCCTTCCGGCAATTTTTGAGAATACTTCGTCCATATTACGGGCCTCATACCGCTCCTTAAGAAGAGCCGGAGAAGCCAGCGCCTCTATGCGTCCGTCCACCATTATCGAGACCCTGTCGCAGTACTCGGCCTCATCCATATAGTGTGTTGTTACAAATACGGTCACTCCATCCGATGCAGCCTTGTAGATCAATTCCCAGAAATTGCGTCTGGTAACGGGGTCTACCCCGCTTGTAGGCTCGTCCAAAAAGACAATTTCGGGATTATGGGCCATGGCAATGCTGAAAGCCAGTTTCTGTTTCCATCCGAGCGGCATATCGCGCACGAACATATTGCGTGCATTCTCCATTGAAAGAGCCTTCAACATCTCATCTGTCTTAGAGACTATCTGCTTGTCATTCAGTCCATAAATGCCTCCAAAAAGCTCTATGTTCTCCCATACCTTCAAGTCCGTATATAGGGAAAACTTCTGGCTCATGTAGCCAATGTGACGCTTGATTTTTTCCTGATCTTTGAGTATACTGTGGCCGGCCACGGTGCCTTGCCCTGAAGTTGGGCGGCTTAAACCGCAGAGAATGCGCATCGCTGTAGTTTTACCGGCTCCATTTGCGCCCAGAAACCCGAAAATCTCTCCTTTATAGACATCGAACGATATATCGTCCACAGCAGTAAAATGGCCGAATTTCTTGACCAGATGGGAGATTTCCACTGTTTTGATATTCTTCTCCATGATTCAAATCATTGTGAAAGCCTGATAAAACAATCCTCAATACCGGCAGAAATCCTATTTACTCTGCATTCCTGCATTCCTGCGGCTCGCAGTGCCTCGGCGAGAGCAAATTCATCAGGGCCGTCGTGAGTTGTCGAGATGTGACATTCGCTTCCGAAGGAACTGCAATTCAGAACTCCATCCAAACTGCGCAAAATCTCGAGTATTTTGAACATATTATCGCCTTTTGCAGCGAAGAGAGGGTTGGGGTATCCGGATATTATCTCCTCCGGACTTCCCTGCCCTATGATTTTGCCATCCAAAATGAGCGCAATGCGGTCGCATAGAGTCGCTTCGTCCATATATGGTGTCGATACCATTATGGTTACACCGCTCTCTTGAATGCGTTTCAACATTGCCCAGAACTCCTTACGGCTCACTGCATCCACACCGGTCGTCGGCTCATCGAGAAAGAGCACTTCAGGTTTATGCACGAGTGCGCAACATAGCGCCAGTTTTTGTTTCATACCTCCGGAAAGGTTTCTTGCATGCCTCTCCTTAAACATCTCGATTTGCGAATAAATCTCCTTTATGGTGTCATAATTTTCGGCAACGGTTGTGCCGAATAAGGTCGCATAGAAGTTTAGATTCTCTTCCACAGTAAGGTCCTGATATAGAGCAAAATGCCCCGGCATATAACCGATGCGGCGTCTTACCTCACCATACTCCCCTATCACGTCACGCCCATTTACTGAGGCTGAACCGGAGTCGGGAAGAGTGAGCGTGGTCAAGACTCTGAAGAGAGTGGTTTTGCCTGCGCCATCCGGTCCGATAAGACCGAAAATCTCACCCTTGTGTATCTTCAGAGTGATATCCGTCAGGGCGTTGGCGTTCTTGTAGCTCTTACAGATTCCGTTTACCTCTATTGCAATGTCGTTTTCCATGACTATCTCTTCACATATGCAAACATTCCGAGTCTAAGGCTTCCATCATTAGGTACGGATACTTTCACGGCATAGACCATATCTGCACGTTCGTCGCGCGTCTGGATATTCTTCGGGGTAAATTCAGCCTCTTCGGAGATCCAGATGATACTGCCCTCGATGCGTTTTGGTGAACTGCTGCCGTCATCGGGTATCACTGTTACTTTATCATTGAGTTTGATATCGGAAAGCTGGTTTGTAGTAAAATATGCACGCACAAAGGTATTGCCGAGGTCGGCGACTTTGAAGAGAGGTTTGCCTACAGTAACGAGTTCTCCGGTTTCAGAATAACGCGTGAGGACGGTGCCTGAAACAGGAGCAGTGATGCGGCATTTCGCCAGTTGATCTTCCCTCTGTGCGAGCTGGATCTCGTATCCGCGTATCTCTGATTGGACTGTTGCATTATTGCGCTCCCAGCTTTGGGTTTGAGCGGCTATTTGTGCCTTAAGAATGGTTATTTTGTCGGTCAGATCCTCCACCTGCTTTCGGGTTGCAGCATTGCTAACCAACAGTTTCTCATACCGTTCAAGTTCGTTTTGGAGGCTTTTGAGCTGACTCTTGTTCGGTTCTCCCTGTTTCGCTATGTCAATCAGACGCGATGAAGTTCCACTAATACGCTGTCGAAGCTCAAGGATTTGGAGATAAGTCTGCATCGAGTCGATTGCACCGAGCATCTCTCCGGCAGTTATAGCGTCGCCCTCTTCAAGGTCCAGATAGAGAATTTTTCCGCTGCTCTCAGCTGAAACCATCACCTGAGTTGCATCTATCTGCCCGCAGGCATCAAATTCAATATCGTTACGGCAGGCCGACAATAACAATATAAGACCTGCGATGTAAAATATCTTTTTCATGTTTGTCATATTATTTTCCGAGTGTATAATTAAGGTCGAGAAGGTCCATCAGATATTGGATATTGTGCACATTGTAGTTCACACGTGCCTTGAACTCCTCATCCAATAGGGAGAGGTAGTCATTCATCTTGAGTACTCCCCCCTTATATTGTTCCTCTCCTGCTTCACGGATGCTCTTTCTGAGCTCGATTATCTCCTCATCTCTTGCAAGTATCTCGATGTCTTTCTCAACCCTGCTCTTTTTTTGGATGGCCTCAAGGGAAGTATTCATAATAAATGATTCGCGCGACACCTCTACTCTGCGGCTTTCGATATCGGATTTGCGGCGATCATTTCGAAGGGAATAAAGCGCACCGAGATTCCACTGCAATCTGATCCCTGCAAGAAAATAGGGATCGAAAGTGCCGGAAAGCATATTAAGACCCGGACGCCCGTAGCCTGCTTGCAGATTGAGATTCAGGCGCGGCCAAATAGAGGTGGAGAGCTGATCTTTCTGTGCGGTTAACTGCATTGCCTGAGCTTCATAGAGAGCAAGTTCAGGACGCCTAATCTCCATTGTTCTCTCCATCACAGGTCTGGGTTCTGTAAGTGTGCGGTCAGTCATATCCTCGCCCGTCAGAAGGCTCAACATACGCAGATATGCTTTGCGGTCGCTATCCAGAGCTACCTTCTGTTGTTCGCAGGAGAGTATGCTGACCTTGATCTGGTCTATATCAGACTTGCCGGCTATTCCACCCTCTGCAAGGGCCCGCACCTCTCCAAGATTGCGATTAAGATTGCTCATGAGCAAATCATTGAGTTCAAGTTGTCTGTCGAGTAGAATTATTCCTAAGTAGATGCTCTGTACTTTAGCTCGAATGGTGTACATATTGACTTCCAACTGCCTGCGTTTCACTTCAGTACCGGCTTTTATCTGCCTGCTTTTTGCTGCGGAAGCACCCCCGTCCCAGATCTGCTGACTCAGATCCGCCGTCACTCCGTACTGGTCATGAGGTATATCAAACGCAACACCGGGCATATCGAATGGCATTTTCACAACATCTGATTGCCAACTTGCCTTCGCTGAGATACTCAACTGCGGCACCCACGCCAACGCTGCATTTTTCAATTCAAAACCCTCGCTTGCCTCTATCAGGTTCATCTCTTTGACCTGGGGGTAATTCTCTAAGGCAAGAGCGATACACTGCTCCAGAGTGGTTTGTGCGTATGCTTGACCGCATATTAACAGTGCAAGCGTTATCATTTTTCCCTTATGCTTTCTCATATATATTAGATATTGAATACATGATTACTTGGCTATACGATTGACAATGAGTTTAACTGCCTCTCTCTTGCGTGATTCTAGAAAAGCAGCCTTACGCTCCTTATCCATACCGATGACATTGCTGATTACCGGCTCAAAGAAAAAGGGGGCAGCACATACGCTGACTATGTTGGTGAGCAAATCCGTGAAAGAAATATCGCTTATCACTCCTTCACTCACAGCCCTCTCCGTGCGTTCTTTATGTGCACTCATGGCGGTACCGATATAGCGGCCGAATTCCGAAACGTACTCCCCCAGCAGATCCGGCCTCTCTTTCGCGACTTCAAGAAAAAGGTTCATCTCCCCGCTATGGGAATTGAAGAAGTCAAAGCAAATTTCCGTCACCTTAGTTATAAGATCGGTGTCATAGATTTCAGGCACCATGATCGCCTTGAGGTCTTGTCGCACCTCCTCCATATAGGAATCGAAGACCTTCAGGAAAATCTGATCCTTGGTTCTGAAATAGTAATGCAGCATAGCATGTGTAACACCTGCTTCTGCTGCAATCAGCGTAGTTGTAGCTCCCTTGAAACCCTTCTCAGCAAATAGTTTTTCCGCTGCGCGAAGTATCTCTTCCTCTTTATTGTCCTTTTTTGCCATAGCTATTTAACATATTTGTTTAACAGGTCTGTTAATTATTTGGCAAATGTAGCATTTATTATAAAAATAGCAAATCGTTTTAAGATAAATTATCTATCTGAGAAACAAAATACAGTAATAGTCGGAATCCAAACAATGGTTACGAAGAAGCACAAGAGTTAGCACAAAACGTCACAGTAGCTATGAGAACACCATGGTTAAGCACTTGAGGAGATGTAACTACTCTGTATTAAATATCAATCCTTTTCCTCCCTACACCATCATCAACAAGTACTTGATCAGGCGGTGAAAGTAATTGTTCAGGATTCATAAAAAGTCGGGTGATGGTTCTGAGGGAAGCAGAATAGTAAAAACCGTCACAGATCCGCTCATCCAAAGCCAATTTAAGCAGTATGCTCTTGTATGGAACAACTTCTCCCGAACGTCTGGTTACATGTTGAGTCGATTTTGTGCCCATGGCCGCAATAAAGCCGCATGTTCCAATATTATAAAGGTGGTGAAATACGGAGTCCAAGCCGATTGAGCCATTATTAACCAAAAAGAAACTCGTGTGCCAGGGACTGATTTCCTCCAGTGCACGCGGCAAAATACCCATTCTGTCCATGAATACGGCTGTGGAAACCAGAAAACGCTTCAAAAAAGCTGGTACATAATTAAGAATTTTAGATATTTTATCGGCAGAATTCTTCTCTCCTTCGGGTTGGTTCTCGTTGAGCTCTTGTTGCACTTTTCTAACAACGTCGTACAAAGTATCGGTTGGAAGAAAATTGACTTTAATCAATGTCTCTTCTCCATCATCAGTCAAAGAACGTTTTACAATCAGTGACATATTAATATATTTACGAGCATAAAGTTTATTCCGCATCACGAAGCGGTTTAAGCGAGGACGCTGAGAAAAGAGTCTAACCCCAATAGCGATGAAAACATGCATAACGGACAAATCAGGCATCTCATCCTTGTGTTCCTTTACAAAAGCTTCGATGATATCAATTGGTATGCTCTGTTGATAGAATATTTGCGCATCTACCCTTTTTCGTACGAAAAATGGTATCATTGCAAAAAATGGATCAACATTACGCAATCTCCAACCGTCGCGACGGTCACCCAATCTCCAAGGAAAGTACTTCAGCTTGTATTCGTTGTGTTTTTTCATGATCAAAAAAATACTTCAATAGACTATTTGTAGCGACGGTAAAGATAAGTGAAGTTTTTGGAAAAGCATCTTTGTCGTCAATACCAAATAAATAATTGTATCTGATTCCTACTTTATCCTCAACTTTGCCACACAGGGGAAGTGATCCGATATGTCTCCAAATTCGGTGGCAATTCGCGAATCAATCAGTTCGAAATGGTCAGGATTGAAGAAAATATAATCAAAACGTCTATCGGGATTATCTGCCGGGAATGAACTGGGTGACGCGGTTTTGTCGTTTTCATCGATTGCACAGGAAACCAATCTCTCATCGTTCAGGAAGAGGTATATTTTAGCGTCAGGATCCTTAAGATTGGAGTTGAAATCCCCCATCAGAATCACAGGGAATTCCTTATCCAGCTCCCAAAATAGCTCATACACAAAATCAAGCTGTTTAACGCGAGTTTCAGCCTCAAAGGCCTCTGCATGTATATTGATGACGACAATCGGCTTCACAGGATGATCCAGGGTTACCACCTGCGCCAAACGACTGGCATAAATTTCTCTATAAAAATAGGAACTGCCCTTTACTCCCTCAAACATGTGCACCTTATAGTCTGAAATAGCAAATTTACTCACAACGGCTTGTCCCGAGATGACTTTTCCAAAATGAACCTTCGGAGGCCAGTAAGGAAAAGGTACGTAGCGTTTATCCCAATTAATGGCAAAAGCGCCGTAAGCATAGAGCGAATCACATATCATAGTACCCTGGTTGGTGCCATATACACGACTACTGCTGAATTCAATCTCCTGGAATCCGACAATATCGGCATCCAAAGTTCTCAGAGCCTCTATAACTCTCACCTCGTTATTGGCAATAAATTCAGGCGAAGCATAGATGGGAAGGTTGTTGGTCATCCCCGACAGGTACCCGATATTGTAGGTAGCGACCATTATCGTACTATCAATACTTGCCGCTTCGTGAGTCATCTCAGATTGGTAAAGAGTGTTGTACTCCGATTTGTCAACATTAGCGGATCTTGCCCAAAAGAAGAATCCAAACACAAGAACGGCAAGAATGACTATCACCAATAAGATGATACCCCAAACTTTCCCGCACCTGGAACATTTTTTCTTGTTAGTATCACACGTTTTCATAATTGTATTAGGTTAAAAAGTTAAAAATCTTTATTCTGTACTATGACCATGAACCAATAATGATACTGCCTGGCAATGGTCATCCGTAAAAGCTTCATTGCAATGGCTCAAAATTACAAAAAAACTTATTAACCAACCCCAATAATCCGCAATCTTATGGTGACAAAATCGTTACAAATTATAACGGTTTGAAAATACCTTGCTTAAATGAATTCTAAAGATTTAGGAAGATTTAACTTTTTCCCCCTTGAGTTGTTTTAGATGCTCTTGAGGGTCAAAGTTGTCGTACCTGCCACTCTCCTCTCCCTCCTTAATCGCTGCGGATAGTTCCTTAATTCTTATTTCCTCCGCTTCAAGCATACGAAGTCCGGCACGAATGACTTCGCTAGCGTTGTTGTAGCGCCCATTACGGATAGTGTTAGCGATAAAATCCTCGAAATAAGGGCCAAGTGCAACAGATGTAGTTTTCATAAGAATACCTTTTTACAATGCAAAATTACCAATATTTGGTAATTTTGCAAAATAATTTGAAATAATTTAGCAATAATTAATTATCTAGGGGTGTACATAAAATAACCTATATCGACTTAAACCCATCAAACCCAAATTATTCCTTACCTTTACTCCATGAATTCTTTCCTAAGACGATATATCGAAGAACAAATTCTTCCCAGCTATGATGCTTTTGATGCGGCACATCAGAGGGATCACGTCCTGAAAGTTATGGCCGAGAGTGCAGAGCTGGCCAGGCATTATAAGGTTGATGTCGATATGGTATATGTCATAGCAGCATATCACGATCTGGGGCTGGAAGTTGATCGGGAGACGCACCATATTGAGTCAGCGCGTATTATTCGCGAGGATAAGGCTTTGCAGAAATGGTTTTCGCCCGAGCAAATTGAAATAATGGCTCAGGCAGCGGAGGATCACCGAGCCTCTAATGAACACGAACCCCGCTCAATCTATGGAAAAATCATTGCAGAGGCAGATAGGGATATCAACGGCCCGACAATCATCAGACGCACTATCCAATATGGGCTCAAGCACTACCCTACCCTCGATAAAGAGGGGCATTTCGAGCGATTTCTCGACCACATGGCTAATAAATACGCCGAAGGTGGCTATCTGAAACTATGGATCCCGGAATCTCCAAATGCTGCCAAACTGAAAGAATTCCGAACTCTCCTTAAAAACCCTGAAACAATCCAACAACTCTTCAATAAAGAATGGGAAATGCAACGGATTATTAACGAAATAAGGGCTCATATAGATCCGGAGAAGGCTCGTATCTTACCAAGGCTTTTTAAGACCGGAAAGGGTGAATATGGCGAGGGCGATAGGTTTATGGGGGTGACGGTACCGAATATCCGCAAGGTGGCCAAGAGTAACAAGGATGTTTCGCTGGATTTGGTGGAAAAGTTGCTTCAAAGCGAGTGGCACGAGGTGAGGATGTGTGCTGTGCTGCTGTTGGTTGAGAAGTTTCAGAAGCAGAAAGAGGAGGTACTCGAGATTTATCTGCGCAATACCGCCAGGATCAATAATTGGGATTTGGTGGACCTAAGTGCTCCGCAGATTGTGGGTGGGTATTTGTTGAATAAGAGCGACCGTTCCCTACTCTATCTACTTGCCAAGAGCGAATCATTATGGGAACGGCGCATTGCCATAGTTAGCACTCTGACTTTTATCCGTAACGGCCAATTTGAGGATACTAGAGCCATATCAAAGATGCTGCTGGAAGATAATCACGATCTGATCCACAAAGCAACCGGATGGATGCTCCGTGAAATGGGCAAAAGGGCTCTCGCTCTTCTGCGCTCGTTTCTAAGCAAACACTCCGGCACTATGTCCCGCACCACTTTGAGATATGCTATCGAAAAAATGAATCCGGAAGAACGTAAGTTTTGGATGAATAAGATTGATTAGCTGGCGTTATATGCATTAGCATATAATTTCAATTAAATTGCCCTTTTTATATGAGTTCACATATAATCTGTTTTAATTATTTGCTCATATAACTTATATGGCATATATTTGCATCAACATAGTGTATTTGGAACGCCCCGTTGCGTCCACCTGCACTCTAAACAAGATTGGCTCCCGGAATTCTCGGGAGCTTTTCTTTTTATCTTGATTGCGATTTATGTATATTGGTCTGGTATCAATTATAATTACTGTCTGCATATTATCTTCTAATTCCACCGAAATTATTACATTTGCACAAAATATTTAACTGAATATGAATAAGGTAGCGGAAAACCCTTCAAAAAACCGCACAGTCCCCTATCCCATCCCGTTGGTGATTGTCTCTGCGGTATTCGTGACACTCTATCTGGTGTCCAATATCATGGCAGTAAAAATCGTAGGTATCGGCAAATGGATCTATTTCGATGCCGGCACAATTACATTTCCATTCGCCTATATGCTCGGTGATGTGCTCGCCGAAATATGGGGCTAT
>CAZRBY010000016.1:30489-46211 GCA_964598495.1 uncultured Muribaculaceae bacterium | reverse complement strand
AAAAGTTGTACTCATTACTTGTGATAGTGAAGAATTTTGTCAAGTCTGTATCCAGCATAACCTGAATCATACCCGCCGAATCCACCTGCAGAGGTATATCCATCAAATCGCCGTTTCTGCTAATTGTAGCGGAAACCGCGCTCTCCTTGTGACGGAGCAACTCTTTGCGTATCTCTTGCGCCAGAAACATCGACACAGAGTCAATACCTTTGATTTCATCACCTATCTCAAGCCCGGAATCAGCATTGATGGAGCCCTCGGTAAAACCGCCAACAACAAAAGGGAAGGCGAGGTCAAACATTCCGGGAGTATTGAGTATCGCCTCAATGTACTGCGGGTCTATGCTGATCGTTAAAGTATCGTTGCCGCGGAGGACTCTCGCCTCTTCTGCCTGTGAACGAACCATATCGACCTGAAGCATTGCAAAGTTTTCGGTCGGGACCCCGTCGAAGTCGAGAATCCTGTCACCGTCTCGGAATCCTATTTCGTATGAAAGGTCATTTACGGCAATACCGTAAATTGCATCTTCGTTGCGTAGATATTCGTCTCCCCATACATCCATAATGGCTCCGTAGAGCAATACGGCAAGTATGAAGTTGAACAGCACACCGCCAAACATTATGAAAAACCTCTGCCAGGCAGGTTTTGTGCGGAATTCGTAGGGTTGAGGAGGGAGTTTCATAGCCTCCTTGTCCATTGACTCATCTATCATTCCGGCAATAGAGCAATATCCTCCGAGAGGAAGCCATCCTATGCCATATTCCGTGTTCTCGGGATAACGCCTCCAGTCATCTTGGGATAGGGTGTTGACATCTATTTTATTGTTTCCCTCGTATGTGGAAAGGTTTTTCGAGAAAAATTTGAACCGCCATTTGCCGTCGATTTTTTTGGCGCGCATAATGGAAAAATAGGGGTTAAAAAAGAGATAGAATTTGTTAACCCTCGTCTTGAAAAGCTTTGCAAATAAAAAATGTCCGAATTCGTGCATCAGCACCAGAATTGAGAGTGCGAAGATCACCTGGACAATTTTGATAAGTACAACCATATATTAAGTAGTCTATTTCGTCAATGTTTGTTGTGAATAATTTGTTCTGCAGCTTCTCTTGCTGCAAAATTTGTGCAATATATATCATCCAGCGTGGGCTTTTCGATAAACGGCACCTTGGAAACCGCTTTGCTGATAATATCCGGTATCTCCATAAAACCGATTTCCTCTCTGAGGAAGGCTTCCACTGCAATCTCGTTTGCGCCATTCATTGCGCAGGTGGTATTTCCGCCGCGGCGGAGATATTCTCCGGCGATGGCCAGACAGGGAAATCTCTTCGTATCCGGTTTGAAGAAGGTCAACTCGGCTAGTTCCCCGAAACTGATTCTTGGGGTATCCAGAGGTATGCGGTACGGATAGGAGAGGGCATATTGAATCGGTAGACGCATATCGGGAGAACTGATTTGTGCCATCACGCAGCCATCCTCAAACTGCACCATGGAGTGAATGATGCTCTGTGGATGAATGACAACCTCTATTCCATCCGGATCCATGCCGAAGAGCCAATGAGCTTCTATCAGTTCCAGACCTTTGTTCATCAGAGTTGCGGAGTCGAGCGTCACCTTGGACCCCATTTTCCAGCGGGGATGCTTGAGAGCTTCATCCGGAGTCACTTTGTACAGCTCCTCTAATGGAGTATGTAGAAAAGGACCTCCGGAGGCTGTTAATAATAGTTTTTCAGGTCTGGTACGTTCCCCTTGTAGGGCCTGAAATATGGCGGAGTGCTCTGAGTCTACAGGAATGATGGGGCTGCCATATTCTGCTGCCAGCGACATAATAATATCTCCGGCGGCGACCAACGTCTCTTTATTGGAGAGTGCTATGACCTTTCCTGCCTTTATTGCTGAAATTGTTGGCTGTAGGCCACTGAATCCCACCATTGCGGCAACAACTATATCCACAGTGGAACTCCTGACCAAGTCACAAATGGACTCCATTCCTTGGAATACCTTTATGTAGTAGGGTTTAAGCGCATTTTTTACCTCATCATACTTCGAGGGGTTGCATATCACTACATTGTTGGGTTTGAATCTGATCGCTTGCTCTATCAATAGCATACTGTTGTTGTTGGCAGTGAGCAAATCCACTTCGAAGAGATCGCTGTTACGCGAAATCACATCGAGGGTTTGTGTGCCGATGGATCCGGTTGATCCAAGTACGGCTACTGATCTTTTGCGTTGCTCCATCTGCTAAAACTTGATGTAAAGAGTGGGATCAACTGCCTCTCCCTTGTGCCAGAGTTCAAAGTGGAGATGGCTACCGGTGCTGAGTTTGCCGGTATTACCCACCATTGCTACGGGGGTACCGGCCTTGACCTTATCACCGCTGCTCTTGAGCAACTGCTCATTATGCTTATAAACGGAGATGATATCCTGGCTGTGCTGTATCTGGATGGTGTATCCGGTGTCATCGCTCCATCCTGCATGTATGACTGTTCCATCGAGTACGGAGTGCACTATGGTGCCGGTCTGGGCGGCAATATCGATATATGGATGACCTGTTGCCTTATTATACCCTTCGGTAATTATACCGCTCACAGGGGTGAAAAAATGCAGTCCCTCGATCTGCTCTATCTCCTGCCTTTGGCCGGACACGTTGTATTGCTCACGGCGAAGAACCTCCTGTCTAAGGAGCGAATCGCTGCGAAAATAGAGATCACTTAAACCCTCATCCATCAGAGGCACCTCCTTCACCAGTCCGAGAGAGTCCGGTGTAAGAGGTTTCTTACCGGTGACAATTCTTTGAATATTTGCCACCTGGAATGCCCACATCTCCACTGCTCTTTCGAGGGAATCAATCTTTATGGCGTTTTCCATAGCCATACGCCTTGTCTCGGGTGAAGGATAACCCGGAATAGTCTGCCTTAGAGATCATTATAATGTTGATTTTTGATGTTCTGAACGAGAAGAGTTCCTTGTGAGAGTCATCGTTGATTATAGAAAATCTCAACTTTTTGCCGAATTTTTCTTTTTGACGTGCCATAAAACATTAACTTTGCATCATGAACAGGATAATAGGAATAGACTACGGCAGCAAGCGCACCGGCCTCGCAGTGAGCGACCCGTTGCGCATATTCGCATCAGCCCTCGATACTGTTCAATCTGCAAATATAATAGATTATCTTCAAAATTACCTTCAAAATCAAAAGGTAGAACTCTTTGTGGTTGGTTTTCCTTTGAATATGGACAACACCGATTCACAATCAGCCCCGTTGGTGCAGGCCTTCATAAATCTGCTCAAGAAAAAATTTCCCTCCATTCCGATCGTACTTGAAGATGAACGATTTACTTCGGTGCTGGCCCACAGGGCTATGATAGAGGGAGGAATGAAAAAATCCGAACGCCGAGACAAGTCCTCCGTGGACAAAATAAGCGCTGCCATCATCCTACAGAGTTATTTGGACAGAACACAGAAACAACAATGATCAAAAAGTTACCGATATGATATTGCCGATTTATTTATATGGATCCCAGGTATTGCGCGAAAAGGCCGAGGATGCGGATATTGAGCAACGCGAAGAGTTGACAAAACTTCTGGAAGACATGTATGAAACTATGAAGAATGCCGATGGTTGCGGGCTTGCGGCCCCGCAGGTAGGCCGTTCGATTAGAGTCCTGATTGTGGATGGCAGCGATCTTGACGACCGCTATCCGGAACTTGCTGATTTCATACGCAGGATGATCAATCCTGTTTTCACCTTCAAAAGCGAAGAGATGTGCACCTATAGCGAGGGTTGTCTGAGTGTTCCCAATGTCGATGCCGACATTGACAGGCCAAAATTAGTGCGAATCAGATATTTTGACGAGAATTTTCAGGAAAGGGAGGAAGAATTTGACGGCTTTGCCGCCAGGATGTTGCAGCACGAGATGGACCATCTTGACGGAGTGGTCTTTACCGACAGAGCCGCCCCTATTCGCAAGAAAATGCTCGGGAGCAAACTCAACAGCATCTCTAAAGGAAGCGTCAAAACATCGTATAGGGTAAAATCAGACAAATAATAGTTATGGGAGCATTTCACGCTTATGATATACGCGGAATCTATAATGTGGATTTCGACAAATACCTCGCCTACAAGGTTGGTTACTTTATTCCCGTTCTTCTTGGTGCGGACAAAGTTTTGGTGGGCAGGGATTCAAGACTCTCTTCACCGGAAATATTCGAGTACGTAGCAAAGGGCATCAATGATGCCGGAGCAGATGTCTATGATCTAGGTCTGAGTACTACGCCGATGGTCTATTTCGGCACAGCGGTGCACGGGTTCCAGGCTTCTGTTCAGATTACCGCTTCTCACAATCCCAAAGAGTATAATGGCATGAAGATCTCACGCGAGAATGCTCTTCCGGTTGGTTTTGACACCGGTCTTTCCACCATACAGCAATGGATTGAGGAGGGCAGGGAGACTCCTGTAGTCGAGGCTCGCGGCAAAACCATCCCTTTTGACATTTCACGGCAATATGTTTCATTTCTTAAGTCCCGGAAAGAGGATATTTCAGATTTGAAAATGAGCATCGATATCTCCAACGGTATGGCCGCCCTTTTTGCGAAAAAGATTTTCGGAGAAGAGCCGGTCTATCTTTTTGATGAGTTGGACGGCACATTCCCCAATCACGATCCCAATCCTTTGGTACCTGAAAATCTTATAGAACTTCAAAAGTCCGTTATAACACAACGCAGTGACGTGGGTGTGATCTTTGACGGCGATGCAGACAGAGTGATGTTCGTGGATGAGAGAGGTAATTTCATTTCTCCCGATTTGGTTATAGCTCTTCTGGGCCACTATTTCTTTGAAAATGAGAGATATAAGGGAGCGAAGCGCCTCGTGCTGCAAGATATTCGCAGCTCCAAGTCGGTGGCGGAGTATCTTGCACCTATGGGAGCACAGGTTGTCACTTGGAAGGTAGGGAGAGCATTTGCAGCCCGAAAATTGCGTGAGATAGACGGTCTGTTCGGGGGCGAATTGGCCGGACACTACTACTTCAAGGACTTTTTCTATTCGGATAGCGGTCTTCTGGCAGCAATTCTGGCGCTGAATGTAATTGCGCGCTTCAAGAGGGAAGGACTGTCGCTTTCACAGCTTATAGAAAGGATAAATGGCTACTTCAGTTCCGGAGAAATCAACTTTACAATATCCAAAAAAGAGGATGCGATGGTTGCCGTGCGTGAGTTGTTTGTCTCTCAGGAGCGCCCTGTCGCATCATATGACTTTGACGGCTACAGAGTGGAATTTCCCCAATGGTGGTTCAATATACGTCCATCCAATACCGAACCCTATCTTCGGTTTATCTGCGAAGCCACCTCAATCGACCTTCTCGAAGAAAAAGTCGCACAAGCCCGGGAGGTGATTAAGAATTTTATTTGATTCGGGGTGCGGGTTGCGATTTTTTTGTTTTGTATCATTTGTAAGTTTTCCACTTATCCGGCATTCGTAAATCGTAGTCAGGAACTGTAAGATGTACAATATCAGGGAAAAGACTTTGACGGAATCGACTTTCATAGCATTTCAGCAGTGTTGGATTTCCCAATCCCATAGAAGCCAAGTTACTTGAATACTGGTTTGGAGGGAAATAGACAAACACTTTTTGCCTTGCCTGTTTCGCAAGTTCAATAGCGGGGACCATATCACTATCGGCAGAAACAACAATCGCCGCATCACAATTCCCCTGAAACGCATCTGCAACAATTTGAGTTGCTATCCTTACGTCAGTTTCTTTTTCCTCGTGTGTGTATGATATTTCCACACCTGAAGCACTTTATCCGCTTGTTTATATATTTACCTAAGATTAACCGGAATTTAGAATTCTCCATATTAGCTTGGAAGAACGCATTTTGTCGTGCACTCTGTTCTAAGTCATCCGGTCTGGCAGAGAAATATTTAACAGCGATCAATTCCTGATTTGGACGCATAAAACTCTCGAAAAGCTTGATTACATCAAGCCAATAGTATTTGCGCCATCTTTTGTTCGATCTTAGCCCGTAATAAAAATTGAAACCATCAATATAGACAATAATCCTTTGCTTTCCCTTCATTCTCACATTCATAATTGTCACAATAAAAAATAAGCCACCCCATTACTGAAGTGGCGAGCCTTAGTATTTTCCACCTAAGGGGGATAATCTTTTGCAAAGATAAAAATTTCTGTTAAATCATCAAATCTTATAAAAAATCTTTTACTATTTCGCTGCTTCCGAAATCAATTTTTTAAATAATCCCAAAAACAGGGGATTGCCGGCGTTGGTGAAGATTTCGGGGTGGAACTGAGTTCCGAAAATCAGTGCCCCACCGTCAGCATGACCCTTGAGGGGAGAGACTCTCTCAATAGCTTCGATGATTCCGTCTGCGGACTTGGCAGTTACCTTGAATCCTGCAGGCATAGCTTTTATAGCCTGATGATGGAATGAGTTGACAACGGCTTTGTTGCTGCCTGTCACCTCTGCCAATATTGAGCCCTTCTCAATGTTGATCGTATGTGTACCATAATATCCGGGAGTGTCACCCTGCCTGTGCTTTACATAGCTGCTTGGAATCTGCGAGGGAATGTCCTGATAAAGCGAACCGCCGAAAGCGATGCTCATCAACTGCTGGCCTCGACAGATGCCCAATACCGGAATGCCTTTGGCCACTGCAGCCCTGATCAGTTTTACATCAAACTCATCCCTTTCAGGTGCGATTTCACCATTTGCTCTCAGTGGTTCTTCTCCATACCACATAAGCGGGTCAAAGTCTTCTCCGCCGGTCATTATAAGACCGTCAATTACATTGATAATAGCCTCTATCTGCGCATCATCAGTGGTAACCGGTATGATCAGAGGTACCCCACCTGCCAAACGGACAGAGTTCACATAGGTGTGCCCTATCATATGGGAAGAACCGCTCTTGTATGAAGAGATGCCGATAATGGGAGATTGTGCGAACAATGAGCCTGCAAAAAGCAGTGCGATCATAAAGATTGAAATGCGTTTCATATCGTAATTGTTTTTGTTATTTGCTTGATCTTGTCCAGGGGCCGAACTCTTCGCCCTGCTTGAAATCAACTTCGAAAGAGGCGGCCTTTTTCCGGCCCTCTTCAAATTTGAATTTAATCTCGAATGCTGTACCGTCGGAGCGGAATTTATAAGTGTTGCCGTTCACATGGGTCATTTCATGCTTCCAGCCCTGTTTGCCTATTTTGATATAGAGTTTACCCTTCTCAAGAGTTATCCAGGAATCTCCGAAAAGGGGATCCTTGGTATATTTACCTACAAGAAGCTTTGACTCCGGAGCGGGTGTAATCACCTTTTCAGCGTCGGCTTTAGCCTTTTCTTCAACTTCTTTTGCAGCATTGGCATACCACTTTTCCAGATACTCTGCATTGTAGTCGTAGTCTTCAAGGTCGAGGCATAGGTCAATCAGGCGGCGCATTATGGCATAGCGGGGATCGCTCGGGGCTTCGGAGTTGACCTGTACGGTGAGTGCGAGGTTGAGCTCCGGCACGAATGCACACAATGTGGTCATTCCCCAGGTGGTGCCGGTGTGGAAAAAGAGGCGCCCCTTATTGCTCTGTTCTATAAACCAGCAGTGGCCGTAGAGAGTGGTCTTGGAAGCGCTCTGGGAGGTGATGGTGACTCCTTTGTGGAGGTAGTCCATATTTTTCTTCGAGATCAGCTCCTTTCCATCCGCTTTGCCGTCGTTGAGTTGGAATTGTGCCCATTTGATCAGGTCTGTTGTAGAACAGCAGATTGACCCGGCGGGGCCGATGACAGTAAGCCACCATAGTGCCTGCTCTTCGCCATGGAGAGGGTTGATTACCATTTTCCCCTCTCTGGAGAGAAACTCGTAGGGGAGTGCTACATTTTCAGCCTCTGCAAATCCTTCGCCGTTGAAGGTGGATTCCGTCATTCCGAGGGGTTTGAAAATGCGTTCGCGTATATTATCTTCCCAGCTTTTGCCGGTCACCTTTTCGATAATCATGGCAGCGGGGATAAATGTGATGTTGTTGTATTGATACTCGCCTCTGAAGGTATATGCCGGCTTTAGGAGCCCCATCATTGCGTAGACATCATCTCTGTCGTAGCCCAGGTTGGGAATATATGTGCCCACCTGTCCTCCGATACCCGTCCTGTGGGATGTCAGATCTTTCACCTGCAAGTGTTCCGTCACCCAGGGGTCATACATTTTGAAGTCCGGAAGGATATTCTTTACGGTATCTTCCCAGCTGATAAGCCCCTCTTCAACGAGAGTTGCCAACAAATATGCCGTGAAGGATTTGGAAACCGATCCTATCTGGAAGAGGGTGTGGATGTCGACCGAATCTTGGGGATGGTCGAGATTTTTCACTCCATATCCCTTGCAGAGAATAAGATCACCATCCTTCAGGATGGAAACGGCCATGCCCGGAATCTGCCAATCGGCGCGGATCTGTTCAATGTAGGATTCGATGTTGGAAATATCCTCCTTAGAGAGGATGTTCTGTGCAAAAGAGCCAGGAAGTAGCCAAATAAGGGCTACGAGAAGAATTATCAATCGTTTCATTGCAGATAGTTTGTTACGGAGGACAAATATAGCCATCTTTTGTTTGGGAAAAAATACCTATATTTACAATTATTAACGAAATATCACGAAATATCACTATATGGGCAGTATATTCAAAAGGACAGGCAACGGTAAGAGAGATTTTGGCAAGGCCAATCTCATAATATTTCTCTTTGCGTCGGCACATGCGTTGCTTTGTTATCTACTTCACGACACTTCGGTGGGAGATGGTCTCTTTCTAACCATTCTTACCATTGCGATGGTATTCTGTCTCATACGTTTCTACGGTAGTCCGCTTGACGTATTTCTCGGTCTGGCTTTTCTCAGTTGTTTTGCAGGATTCTATTTCGGCACATCGGTGGGAGACTATCTTCACAAGACATTTCCCGCTATGGGTGTATTCAACAATATGATAGTGACCTTTGTCACTACGGAAATTCTTGGACTTGCCACCGTGCTGGTCGTGGCTCGGAAAAACCTTCGATAGGGATGGAACGCAAAGGGGACGGATATGTTAATCTGGTGGCGGTTGTAATCCTCGCAGTGATTGTATTTGCCGCAAGGATGATATTCGAGTATCTGCTTCCGTTTTTTTCACAAGGATCGGGACAATCTTTCTTCTTTACACTCAGGGGGATGCTGAGAAATTATCCGCTTACCCTATTGATGCTCATTGCGGATTTTATGCTGGTGCGCAGCTTGGTAAAGTACTATTCTTACGGCCGTTCTTTTCTTTCACGTACCCTATGGGAACTTGGCGGCGTTCTTTTCATAGCCTTTGTGGCAGCAATCCTTATGCAGTTCACATCCTCGGAGTACCTGGTGGGGGAGACCCTCAACCAACAACTCTTCTTCTCATTCGTGGTAGCTCTATTCTTCAACATCCTGGTAACGGTAGTAGTAGATCTTTTTTCCTACCTCAGGTGGAAAAGAAGGCGTGAACTCGCGACAGAAGTGAGACTTCGCAGTCAGGCCAATTACCGGTATCAGCTGCTCAAGGCGCAGCTCAACCCCCATTTTCTCTTCAATAGTCTCAATGTGCTCGACTATCTCATACACGAGGATCAGGACCGTGCTTCAGATTATGTAAAAAAGCTATCGGATATTTATCGCTATCAATTGAGCATGGAGTCGCGCCAGACGGTAATTCTGGAAGATGAACTTGACTTTGTGATGCTCTATGTGGGGTTGATCAAAGAACGATTCGGCAAAGCTCTCGACGTGAGGGTGGATGTGGAGAAAAGATGGCTTCGAAGCAGAATAGTCCCCTGCAGTATTCAGATTCTTATCGAAAATGCGGTTAAACACAATATTGTCAAGATCTCGGAGCCGCTGGTCATAGATGTTAAGGTTGAAAAGGAGCATCTGGTAGTTTCAAACCGTATAAATCTTAAGATCAAATCAGGCCACTCTGCCGGAGTCGGACTTGAAAACATTGATAAACAGTACAGGATTTTGTTCAACTCTCCTATAATTGTAGATGACTCCGATGGCTTTTTTACCGTAAAAATTCCTCTTTTCATTTAAAGTTCCGGCAATATGACCCTGCTCATCATAGAAGACGAAATCCCCGCACAGATGCAACTCACCCGCCTCTTGCGCAAATATTTCCCTGAAATCGAGATTTTATGCTGCCTTGACTCCATCGTTACATCACAGGAGTGGCTCGGTTCTAATCCGGCGCCGGATATCATATTGATGGATGTCGAACTTTCGGATGGCAAATGCTTTGAACTTTTCAATAGGGTGAACATCACCTCAAAGGTAATCATTACTACTGCTTATGAGGACTATGCGCTGCCCGCCTTTCGAACTAAATGCATCGACTATCTGCTCAAACCGATCAGCGAAAGCGAGTTTAAGGTATCAATGGAACGTTGCATCGGTTTTTGTTATGCTGAGGAGGCGCTGGAAAGTGCAAAAGAGGCTCATGGGCCGGATTACCGCACAAAATTCACTATAAAGGTAGGTAACCAGATACTCATAGCCGATGTAAACGACACGGCATTTTTCTATTCGGAAAATAAAGCTACCTATCTTGTCACAACCGAACGAAAGCAATATTTCCTGGACTCCAGCCTCGAGTCCATTGAGCAACAACTCAATCCCAATGAGTTCTTTAGACTTTCCAGAAGTTGTATAACAAGTTTTGCTGCCATCAGCAATATATCCAAACATTTCAACTCCAGATTGAGGGTCACTCTTCTACCTGATGTCATCGAACCGGTGCTCGTCTCCCGAGCTAGGGTACCATTGCTTATGGAATGGCTGGATCGCTAACCCGAAACCCGCATCCCACACCCATATCCCGGAACTCCTAACTAATTCCCACCTCGCACACTGCAACTCGCACCCCGAAACTCCTAACTCCTAACTCCCAACTCACCCATTACTACATACTACACACTACATACTCAAAACTATCTTTTGTCATTTCGTCCCGATTTTATTGCAATTCGGAGGAAAACTCTATTATATAAAGGTGGTTTTTCATAAATTCGTGTCCCTTTAATTACAAACTGATACAATAACATATTTATGAAAAGACCAAAGATGAGCTTTTGGGGTATCTTCAACATGTGCTTCGGCTTTTTGGGGATACAGTTTGGTTTGGCTCTTCAGAATGCAAATGTCAGCAGGATTTTCCAATCCTTTGGAGCGGATGTCGGTACACTTTCGCTCTTTTGGCTGGCAGCGCCTTTAACAGGTATGATAGTCCAGCCCATCATCGGGCATTATAGTGACAGGACCTGGACAAGACTGGGCCGTAGACGTCCCTATTTCCTTGTGGGTGCAATTCTGGCCTCTCTGATGCTCTTTATGATGCCAAATTCCCCGGCTCTTGCTCCATTTCTTTCGCCTCTTCTGATCGCTGCGGGTGTCCTGATGATTATGGATGCCTCGATCAATGTGGCCATGGAACCATTCAGAGCTCTCGTTGCTGATAATCTTCCTTCAGAACAGAGGACTCTCGGTTTTTCAGTGCAGACTTTCCTCATCGGTATAGGTGCCGTGTGCGGTGCAGTTCTGCCTTTTGTGCTTACCAACTGGTTCGGTATGTCTAACGTGCCTGAGACTGAAGGCGGTGTTGCGCCCAATGTCAAGCTTGCTTTCTATATCGGCGGAATAGTGCTCTTTGCTTCGGTCCTTGTGACTGTGGTCCGCACTAAAGAGTATCCTCCCGAAGGAGGAGTCATTAAAGAGAAGGACGGCGGATTCCTTGAGATTTTCAGGGATTTCGGCAAAATGCCAAAAACCATGCGTCAGCTTGGTTTAGTGCAGTTTTTCTCCTGGTTTGCCCTCTTTTCCATGTGGGTATATATGACCCCTGCGGTTGCCGATCACTATTATGGCACTGTGGATACCGCTTCTGCAGCTTATGGTGAGGCGGGTGACTGGGTTGGAGTGCTTCAGGCCATATACAATGGTGTTGCAGCCGTGATTGCTTTCCTCCTCCCGGTGACTGCGAACAAAATCGGGCGTAAGGCCACGCACACCATTTCGCTTATATGTGGTGCGCTTGGTTTTGCTTCGTTCCTGTTATTTAAGAATCCTATTATGCTCATCATTTCAATGGTGGGTATCGGTATCGCCTGGGGTTCGATCTTGGCGATGCCCTATGCTATGTTGGCAGGATTTCTTCCTCCTAAGAAAATGGGTGTCTACATGGGTATATTCAACTTTTTCATTACAATCCCGCAGATCTGCAATGGTCTGGTTGGGGGATTGATGGTAAAGCATATCTATGGCGGACAGACCATTTATGCCCTCCTCTTTTCGGGAATATCTCTCTTGATAGCCGCTATATGCGTATTCTTTGTCGAAGACAAGGATGATCCCGTACAACTCTTTCAAAGAAAAGCAATTAAACAATAATTATAAAGGTTTTCCTATGAAACGATTAATGACAATGTTACTATCGGTAATGGTTCTCTCCGTTACATCCGCCTTTGCGCAATTCACCGTTAAGGGAGTTGTGGTGGATTCCAGGGGTGAAACCGTTATCGGCGCTGCAGTTATCCAAGTGGGAACTGTAAACGGCACCCAGACGGGCCTGGACGGCGATTTCGTCCTGACAGTGCCTTCTGGAGAGACTATGTTGGAAATCAGTTTTTTGGGTTACAAGACCGTGACCATTACAGCCGCTCAGGCGTCAACTGCAAGAATTGTGATGCAGGATGATACCGAATTTCTTGAGGAGGTAGTGGTAATCGGTTATGGTACTGTCAAGAAAAGCGATATGACAGGATCGGTCGTAGCCATTAAAGCTGATGAGATCAACCGTGGAGCCATCACTTCTCCCGATCAGATGCTCCTCGGTAAAGTATCGGGTCTGCACGTGACTCCGGCCTCGGGCCAGCCAGGTGCTTCCGCTACTATTCGTATTCGTGGTGCAGCTTCGCTGAATGCATCAAACGATCCTCTGATTGTGATTGACGGTGTGCCCGTGACTTCTGACGGAGGTGCGGGAATGGGTAACCCCCTCGCATCTGTCAACCCCAATGACATAGAGAGTTATACCGTACTGAAGGATGCATCCGCAACCGCAATCTACGGTTCGCGTGCTTCCAATGGTGTTATTATCATTACAACCAAGAAAGGCCGTGCAGGTGCACGCGGAGTTAATGTAAGTTACAACTCAAGCTACTCGGTAAAGCAAAACGCTTCTACCATTGATATGATGGATGCCGATACATTCCGCAATTTTATGCAGAGTACTTATGCAGGCAACAGCACTATTCAGGGCCTTCTCGGCACCGAGAGCACAGACTGGCAGAAGCAGATCTATCGTCTTGCCTTCAACACCGACCAGGCAGTGAGCGTATATGGAGCAACAAAGCATGTTCCCTATCGCGTCAGCCTTGGTTACAACTATGACCAGGCCACACTCAAGGTGGGTGACAACCGTAAAGCAAACGTAGACCTCAGTCTTTCTCCCAAGTTCTTTGACGATCACCTTTCCATCAATCTTAATGTGAAAGGTATCTATCAGAAGACCAACTGGGCTCCGACGGGAGCAGTAGGCAGCGCTCTCTCATTTGACCCTACAAAACCGACACATTTCACAAATCCTGACGGTAGTATCGACTACTCAAAGGTGTCAAACGGTTACTGGAACTGGCTCAATGCCGATGGCAGTGCCAACACAATGGCCGGCACAAACCCCCTTTCAAGCCTCTACGACTTCACGGATGTCAACAAAGGTCTCCGCTCAATAGGTAACCTTCAGATTGACTACATGTTCCATGGATTCGAAGACCTAAGATTCAACCTAAACCTCGGTTATGACGTCGCAAAGTCAAACGGCGAAAAATATAACCACCCCGGCTCTATTTCGGCAATGCGCTCAAGCCTTGACCTCTATACGGATTATGCCAACTACAACTCCAACACATTGCTCGAGGCTTATTTCAACTACAAGCGCGAATTCAGCAAGAGCAACCTCGATGTGATGGCCGGTTATTCCTGGCAGCACAACTACGTGAAGTATGATCAGAGTACATACCTCAATAACGAGTCAAGGCCCCTGTATCAGGCAAATCCAACAAATGCGAAGGAGTATTATTTGATATCATTCTTCGGCCGACTCAATTATTCCATCCTCGGCAGGTATCTCTTTACAGCAACAATCCGTGAGGATGCCTCCTCGCGCTTTAGCAAGGCAAACCGCTGGGGCTTCTTCCCCTCCGTAGCTTTTGCTTGGAATGTGGCAGAAGAGAGCTTCCTAAAGGGTTCAGATGCGGTTTCAGCTCTCAAACTTCGCCTTGGCTGGGGACGCACGGGACAGCAGGATATCGGATCCGACTATTATCCTTATCTGGCAAGATATGAGGAGTCCAGTTCCATCTCAATGAAATATTATCTCGGCAATGGATATTACACTACCCTCGCTCCCCAGAAGTATAATCCTAACCTCAAATGGGAGACCACCGAGACCTATAACCTCGGTCTTGACTTCGGTTTTATCAACGACAGGATTACAGGTAGCTTGGAAGGTTACTATCGCTACACTTATGATCTGCTTAACGAAATCTCTACTCCCCTGGGTTCTAACTTCGGCAACAGCATTATCTCCAATATCGGTAATATGGAGAATAAGGGTGTAGAGCTCTCTCTCAATGTAATTCCTGTGGAGACAAGCGATATGTCGCTCTCAATCGGTGGAAACGTTACTCTCCAGAGCACAAAAATCACCAAGCTCACAAGTGTAGAGACTGAAGGCTATCTCGGTGTTACTACCGGCTCGGGTATGGGCGGTACGGGCGGATACACTTCACTCCACCGCACCGGATTTGCACCTTTCACCTTCTATCTCTTCCAGCAGCTTTATGACTCGCAGGACAACCCGATCCAGAATGGAATGGTGGATCGTGACGGTGATGGTGTAATCACTGACGCCGACAGATATGTAACCGGCTTCAAACCCGCTCCCGATGCATTTTTCGGACTCAATCTCAAATTCAGGTACAAAAACTGGGACTTCGGCTTCAATGGCCACGGCTCGTTTGGCAACTATATTATCAACAGGGTTGCTATGTCCTATGCAAGCTCATACAGTGACAACTGGAATAAGGGCTACCTTGACAATTTGAGCAACATCTATCTGGTTGACGGCTGGACGGCAGCTATGGAGAACAACCAGAAATATACCGATATGTTTATCGAGAATGGTTCATTCTTCAGAATGGACGACATCAACCTCGGCTACACATTCGGCAAAGTTAAATGGGTAGAGGGCATCCGTCTCTCCGCTTCTGTACAGAATGTGTTTGTCATTTCAAAGTACAGAGGTCTTGATCCCGAATTGCAGGCGTCCGACGGCGTAGATTCCAACATTATTCCCCGTCCCCGTCTCTTTACTTTGCGTTTAAATATTAACTTCTAAAAATGACCCGACGTATGAATAAGATATTAAATAAAAGTTTCTTAGTGCTGTTGGCATCTCTGATCCTTGCTACTTCCTGCATAGGTGATCTGAACACACAGCCTCTCAATGAAACTGACGCAACCTCGGAGACCGCTTATAAGGACGAGGTGAGCTATCTCAAGTCTTTGGGATATATCTATGGATACTGGGCCCTGGCAAGCCAGAATGATGCCGGATCGTCTGACATCAACGTGGCAGACGCCGGTCAGAGCGAGCTTTGTCGTATGTATATGATACTA
>CAZRBY010000016.1:230-30479 GCA_964598495.1 uncultured Muribaculaceae bacterium | reverse complement strand
GCTCATGATGCCGCTTTTGTGCGTGTACGCCGACATCATGGGCATTCTCGGCGGCTTTATCGTCGGGGTGTTCATGCTCCATATCAATCCCATCCAGTATCATAAATGGACATCAGCCGACAACGAAGCCATCATAGCAGTCTATACACGCTGTTTGAAGGGCATCACACTGGCAAATGTGTTTCTCGTGAGAACTACTCCCGAGATGCTTTCAAGCCGCGGACACGAGGCATTCCAGAAAACTATTGACCAGTATCGTGCAGAGGCAAGATTCAATCGTGCACTCTACTACTATCTGCTCATGGACTTCTTCGGAAATCCCCCCTTCGCAATGCCTGAAAATATCGGCGGTGACCTGCCCGAGCAGATCGGCAGAGTAGAGCTTTTCAAATGGATTGAGGGTGAACTTAAAGATCTGTCGATACTTGACGATATGCCTGATAAGGGCACAGTACCTTATCCCCGTGCTACCAAGGGCTCGGTTTGGGCTCTTCTTGCAAGAATGTACCTCAATGCAGAGGTATATACAGGTACAGCTCGTTGGCAGGATGCTAAAACTGCAGCAGGCAATGTTATAAGAATGGGCTATAAACTCCATGACAATTACCATGAACTCTTTATGCAGGACAACACCACTAACGGTGCAGCAGAGGAGTTTATATTCGCAATCTCTTATGACAAGGACCAGACACAGAGCTGGGGTGGTACTACTCACCTTGTTTCCGCAACACTCAGCGATGCTGCCAATGCAGCTATAGGAGCCGCAGTTGTCGGAGAAGGTCAACTTATCAACCCCGAGAATTGGAACGGTTATCACGTTGCAGATGACTACGTAGCACGTTTCAACCTCGTAAATGTGACCTGGGGCAAACCGGGATTCGGTTATGACAGGGCAGCCAGCGACAAGAGGGCATTCTTCTACAATGGCGGAGCAACCAAAGAATTTGACAACACCACCACCGACTCGGGTTGGAGATGCTGGAAGTTCTCCGGACTCTATTCTGACGGTCATGCCGTAACAAGCTCCGAGACCAACTACAAGTTCTCATCAATTGACTTCCCCATATTCCGTCTTCCGGAGATGTACCTCATTTTTGCGGAGGCTGATGCCCGCCTGAACGGCGGAAATGTAACCGACGAGACAGCTAAAGGCTATATACGTCAGCTGCGTCAGCGTGCCGGTGTTGATGCTACAACTCCTGCCATCATGGATCTCAACTGGCTCCTCGATGAGCGCGCCAGAGAACTTATGTGGGAGGGTCACCGTCGTGTAGACCTCATTCGCTACGGCTACTTCACTTCAATGCAGTTCCCCTGGACATTGAAAGGCGGTGTAGGTAATGGCAAGATATCTCTTCCCGAATATCGCACCGTATATCCTATAATTATAAGTGACCTAAACGCTAACCCCAAGTTGGTGCAGAATCCCGGTTACTAATGGTACGAAACTTTGAAAAATCAATTAGATAATGAAACAGTTTAAATATATAGTAATGCTGATGATGGCCACGTTCCTCCTTTTCGGTTGCGAAATGGAGATAGAACATGTCAAAATCGACCCCTCGCAAAGTGTTGCTCCTACTCTGCACACGCAGAATGACATTATCGTCAATAAGGACAACAGCAAAGTTGAGGCAGTGGTCTTCAACTGGACATCAGCTTCATTCGGAGCTCCTACGCAGATTCAGTATGCTCTCTACCTGACTTTGGGTGAGAACAGCGTTCTGGCCGGTACATCCTTCTCTAACTCCTTTACTATCAGCAAGCAGGATTTGAATGGACTTGTCTGCAATGACCTCAAGGTTAAAGCCAATGAGACCGCCAATATCAGCGCCGGCATAACTGCTTCCATTTACGGAACAAATGTGCCTCCTGTCAAATCCAACAACATAAGTTTCAATATCACAACTTATGCAGCTGATTTGAGATTCCTCTTCCTGCCCGGTAACTACCAGTCATGGAATATTACCGAAGCTCCCCAATTCTGGGAGACAGATGGTGGTACGAATATTTACAAAATACTTGTAGACTTACAGGACGGAAGTGCTGACTATTCATTCTTCAAGGTGACTGTTGCACGCAACTGGTCTGATGCAAACTGGGGTTACAATTACCTCACTCCTTCATGGAGCTGTCCCGAGCAGTCTGACTCCAACCTTTCCGTCGATCTGAGAGAGGGTACAACATATGAACTCACCGTCAATCGCAGCGCAATGACTATCGATAAAAAAGTCGTTGACGGAGTGGGAATGGTTGGTGCTTATAACGGATGGTCCTATGCTACCACCGGTGATGACCAGTTTAAATATGATGCAAAAGAAAATGTATGGGTTTCACCTGCCGTTACATTTACAAATGATGGAGGACTTGGTTTCCTAATCCGTCTCAATACGGCACACAACCCCGACAACTGGACATTCAAGTTTGGAACAGAGGGAGAGGCCAGTTCGGAAGTTCCCGGCGGTATCAAGCTCATTCAGGGTGGTGGTGATATTTCCGTACCTTCTGCCGGTACTTATGTTATGAAGCTGTACGGCAATAGGACTCCTTATGTGTTAGTTATGGAAAAACAGTAACCTTTAAAACGATAATACAATGAAAAAGATATTAAGCTTTATTGCAGTTGCTGCTTTGATGTTGGGCATTACCTCCTGTGAGGTATTCCCGGAGGATGCATTTTCCACAGCCCCCGTGGCTCCGCAGCTCTATTCCCATTCGGATATTCTTATGACCTCCAATACAATGGATGAGGATGTCAACTTCTCCTGGTCGGCATACAGATTCCTCCCCGAGGGATTGAACTATGAATTGGTTGCGGAATATGATGGTTATATAGCAAAAATTGCCTCCACGAAAGAACTCTACTACATTGCATCCAAAAGTGATTTCAAAACGCTTCTGTACAATACTTTCCCTACTCTTCCCGAGAACAACACCTTCACGATGTCGTTCTTTGTGCAGGTAATTAATGTCGATCAGTTGGCCTATGTGTCCGAGACTCTCACCATAGACATTTATGCCTACGGTGATGCAGTGGTTCCCGTATTCGGTGAAGTTATAAAATCGGTAACCCTCGATCCTGCCGACCCTACAGGTGAGATTATGCTCTTCTCGTGGGAGCCCGCACGTCTTGGGTACAATGAAGAGATTACCTACAGCGTATTTGCTCAGTTTGGAGATGGAGAAGCTGTTGAACTGGCTTCGGATCTTCAAGGTACTTCTTTCTCAACAACAGTGGATGCATTTAATGATGCCATTGTTTCAACAGGAGCACCCGAGGATGCAACTTCAGAAGTAAAATTCTTCGTAAAAGCATTTTCCGAAACTTATGCTTCCGGTGTGCCCTCTGCCGTGATCACAATTCCCGTTAAAACTTATATAGCATCATATCCTGATATCCTCTATATTCCCGGTAGTCACCAGGGATGGAATCCCGCAACTGCTCCTACTCTGTATGAGTCAACCGTTGCCAAGGGTTTCTATGAGGGCGTTATCGACCTCAGAACTGAAGATGGCTCGGATGCAGAGTTTAAGTTCTGTATCAAACCTGAGTGGGGTGACGATTTCGGCGGTATTGTTGAGGTTTCTACATTCGCAGGAACTTATTCTTCCGCCACAGGTGCAGTAGGTGATCCGAGCAACATTAAAGTACCTTCAGGTATTTACAATATTGCTATTAATAAGAAACTGAATACCATCTATATGGTGCAGATCGGTTCTCTCGGAGTTATCGGTACTGCAGTTGGCGGGTGGGATGCCGATATCAATCTTACTTACGATGCTGAGAAGAAGACTTTCAGCGCTCCTGTAGATTTGGTTCCAGGTGAGTTCAAGTTCCGTTTCAATGATGACTGGACACACTCTATCGGCGGTTCCTCTCTGAGCAATGTTTCTACAACAGTAGGAAACAACCTCAATTATGAGGGAGCAGAAGGAAATTTCAAGATTGTACTCAATGTATCGAAGACCCCTTATACGGTTACATTCATCAATACAGCATATCCGGACAATCTCTACATCCCGGGCAACCACCAGGGATGGAATCCCGGTACTGCTCCGATGCTTACAGGTGACGGCAACGGTCATTATGAAGGCTTTGCTCATCTTGACGGCGAATTCAAGTTTACCCACGAACGCAATTGGGACAACGATTTCGGAGGCACTTTTGATGCACTAGTTTTGAAGGGTAGCAATTTCAATCTTGAGAAGGGCTACTACTATCTCTCAGTGGATTTGACCGAGCTAAAAGCTACGGCGCTTGCCATTACAAGAGTTGCAGTTGTAGGTTCATTCTGCGGCTGGGGCAGTCCTGAAGATGCAGCGATGACATACGATGCCGGCTCTGGCAGCTGGAAGATATCAGGTCTTGTTTTCCCCGCTAATACGGAGTACAAGTTCCGCATGAATGCCGGTTGGGATCTCCCCGATGCATACAACCTCGGTGGCGAGCCTGCCAATCTGGTATATGGCGGAGCAAACCTCAAGGATGCCGATGGCGGAACCTACGACATAGAGTTGATACTCTCGGAGAAGCCTTTCAAAGCTATCATCAAAAAGACCGGCGATGCTCCGGCTCCCGCTTATGCTAAATTCATTACAGTTCCCGGAAGCTATTCAGGTCACTCCTGGAATCCCACTGATGACGTGGCACTAAACCAAGCCGGCACTGAGGGACTCTACAAGGGTGCAATTGCAATGTATGGCGGCTCCAACCAATTCAAGTTCCATGAATCCGGCGCAGGATGGATTTCAGGACAACTTGTGGCCGGAACCACATACGAGTTTAACCTCTGGAGCGGTGACAATATGGAAGTGGCTGACGGTACCTATTTCTGGACAGTGGATCTGCCCGGTAAAAAGGCTGTCGCAACCCCGATAACCAAGGTGGCCCTCGTAGGCTCTTTTGCTGCAGGCGACAACTGGGACGCCGGTGTTGAGATGACATTTGATGCTACAACCAGGATTTACAGTGCTACTGTGGAGTTGAAGGCCGGCTCCGAAATAAAGTTCAAATTCAACAACAACTGGGATTACAACCTCGGTGCAGGTGATAAAGGACTTGTTTTTAATGGTGCCAATATCAAGGTTGAAGAGGCGGGAACATACAAGATCACTCTCGATATCGCCAATACTGCCAAGTATGTCATATCGAAATAACACCTGAATCCGTGAACAAAAAAATGCGTCGCTATATGCGGCGCATTTTTGTTTGTTAACATAGAATTATTAACTTTAAGGTTCATATTATATAAATAATAAAATGTCACCATTTTGATAGCCAAAAGCTGTCGCAAAGCAATTAACGACATTGTGCCTTAATAAATGGAAAGCAACATAAGATGAGAAGAATTATCATATTGTTACTGGCGTTTGCCTTTACTCTTTTTACCACAGGCTCCTCCTGCAACACATCCGTAAATCCGGAGATAGCGGAATTTAAGGATGTGGTCTCATTTCCTCCCCAGTGGGATGGAATTAAGCGGGGAGATATCACCTACCAGCTGCTGGTTTACAGTTTTGCAGATTCCGACGGCGACGGATGGGGCGATTTCCGTGGGATAACGGACAAGTTGGACTACATTCAGTCACTTGGTGCCTCGGCAATTTGGCTTTCGCCCATACATCCGAGCGCTTCTTATCACGGTTACGATGTAGAAGAATATGGAGCAATCAATCCACGTTTCGGTACGATGGCTGACTTCAAACAATTGGTCAATGAGGCTCACAAACGCAATATCCGAATCTATCTCGACTATGTGATCAATCATACCGGCGTCAATCATATATGGTTTAAAACAGCCACTACCTCTGTCTCTTCGCTGAATATGTACAGGGATTTTTACATCTTTTCCGAGGACCCGCAAAAGGATATAGCTGCCGGTAAAATTCCTATGATTGCAACTGAAGGTGTAGGCGGATACGATAGCGGACAGTGGTTTTCTACAGGTACAATGCCTTCAGGCATATATAAATTCACTCTCGATTGGAGTAACGGCAATGCCCCGACCGTGACGATATCCGATGGAGACACACCCGATGCCGACAATCCCGATCAATCCACCGAAGGGGCAAAATATATCTATTTCGGTCTTGGTTTTTGCAAGAAATTCTATTCTAAAGGCAATGGTATATATGAATTGACAGTCTCTTTCGACTCCAGCTGGGGTTTTCTTATAAGGACTTCAAACTCATCGTCCTGGCCCCTTGGTACAAAATATGGCGCAAAGAAGGGGACATCTGCCCAGTTGGCGTTTGATGTGCCATTCACTATCTATACCGATAACTCAAGTAATGACAACATAATGAACTTGACTCTCCCGGGAGCCAAAATGTATTACTATCATTCTCATTTCTGGACGGACTGGTTTGCCGATCTGAATTACGGTCCGGTTGCTACTGCTGAGTTTTCTCCGGCATTCATGGCAATGATGGATGCTGCGCGGGGGTGGATAGATGCCGGCATTGACGGCTTCCGTCTCGATGCGGTAAAGCATATCTATCATAACGAAAACTCCGACGAGAATCCACAATTCCTCAAAAAATTCTACGATGCCGCAAATGCACATTTCAAGGTGAAAAACGGCAGAGATATCTATATGGTGGGAGAGGTCTTTTCCGATTGGGATAAGGTAGCACCTTACTACAAGGGACTTCCGGCCCTATTTGACTTCTCATTCTGGTGGCGTATGAGCTCTGCCATTAATCAAGGCAACGGCCTTGGATTTGCTGACGGTACAATCAGTAGTCACGAAGCCTACAGGAGTCAACGCAGCGACTTCATTGCAGCTACAAAACTCTCCAATCATGACGAACATAGAGCTCGCAGCGAGCTTGGAGGCTCACTTTCCAAGGCCAAACTCGCCGGAGCAATGCTGCTCTCTTCTCAGGGTTCTCCATACATTTATTATGGCGAGGAACTGGGTTATACCGGCAAAAAAGATGGCGGAGACGAGTATGTTCGCACCCCGATGTATTGGGGCGATAGATATGTCACCTCCTATACTGATAAAATTGACCCCGCAGTAGGGGCTACGGTAGGTAGCGTCGTGTCCCAAGAGGCTGATGCTGCCTCTATTTTGACTATGTATCGTCATCTGGGCAAACTCCGTAACTCTTGCCCGGCACTTGCCAAAGGAAAGATGGAACGTCATCCCGTAATCAACCCCCAGACCGGCGGTATCTACTCCCAAGTGGCCGCATGGTATATGACAGAAGCGAGCCAAAAACTCCTCGTACTCCATAATCTTGGCCAGGGCGAGGTGACGATTTCCCTCAGCGAATCGCTCGCCAAACCCCTCTTCATAAATGGAAGAGTTCAGAGTAAGAAAGAAAAAGAGCACTTCCGGTTGAAAATGGAAGGATACTCATCAGCAATTTTCGAACTTTAAATTTCACTATATGAAACCTAAAACCTTAACTCTTCGCCAAATGGCGCTGGCTCTAATACCGGCCATAAGCCTCTTAAGCGGTTGTTCACAAAAAGAGTTTTCGTTTGACTATGCCGATCATCTGGGCAATATAACCCCCTGCATAGTTGAACAGGATACAACCGTCGTTATTCTCAGGGATTATTTCCCGCAAATGAACGATATGGACACTCTCACCATCATGACCTCTGCCGAGGCCCCTTTCCTTGTGATGTATGAGTGTTATGATACAGTAGATGGAATTGATAAATTCTGTCCCTTGCTTGTCAAAAATGCTATACCCGCGAAGCTTGAAGGAGCGGATAAAAGTAAGGCTCCAAAGATGTCAACCTTCCCTGCCGGCAGCTCCGGTAAAGATTTTTTAATTAAAATAGAGGGGGGAATGCAGCAGCTTGTTATCTTATGGGAGGGTCGCATTCTCGAACGAGGTCGCCATTTTGACCTGCTTAGTGACTCTCTGGTGAGAGTAAGAGCCCCTAGAGCGGCACGCAAAGTGGAGCGTTCACACATTCAGGCTTTTACCGCCAATGCCTTCGGAGTTGGGAACGATATTCTTGTGCCTCTTGAGTTTGGTAAGGTCATTAGAGATCCGGCGCAACTCAAGCGCACCGATAAACACACGCAAATTCTCTATTCTTTGCTCATTGATCGTTTTGTCAATGGTAACAATGATAATGATTGGAGTATTGGCGACTCCTCGCTGGTGCACCCCAAGGTGGACTATTGGGGCGGTGATCTGGCAGGAGTAACTGCTAAGATAAAGGATGGTTATTTCCATGATCTGGGCATCAACACCATCTGGCTCTCACCGATTACCCAGAATCCTTATGACGCCTGGGGCTATACACCTGATCCCGGTACTGAATTCAGTGGATATCACGGCTACTGGCCTATCTTCGCCACCCGTATCGACACTCGCTTCGGTACTGACGAAGAGCTCAACGAACTGTTGGCTGAGGCCCACGCAGCCGATATGAATGTAATACTCGACTATGTCTCCAACCATATGCACATCGAGAGCCCCACTCTCAAGGCGCATCCCGATTGGACTACTCCTTCTTATACTCCCGACGGTCGCAAGAACCGAGAACTCTGGGATGAATTCCGTCTCACTACCTGGTTTGATGACCATATACCTTCTCTGGACCTTGAGAGAGAGGAGATCTGCCGTCAGCTTTCGGATACCGCACTTTTCTGGATGCAGAATTATGATTTTGACGGTTACAGGCATGATGCCACCAAGCATATTCCGGAGGGTTACTGGCGCCTTTTGACCAGGAAGATTCTCGACTCGCTGCCTGAAAAGAGTCTCTACCAGATAGGGGAGACCTATGGTTCGCTATCGCTGATTTCCTTATATGTTAAGCCGGGTATGCTCGACGGCCAGTTTGATTTCAATGTCTATGATACCTATATCTGGGCTACGACACGTCCGGAGGGTTCTTTTGAGTCTCTTGCCGGTTGCATAGATGCCAATCTGGATGTCTATGGTTACCACAACCTGATGGGTTACATCTCCGGTAATCACGACCGTTCGAGGTATGTATCACTTGCATCTGGTGATGTGAAGCACGATGAGGACCAGAAGCTCGCAGGATGGAAACGCAATATCGTTGTGAGCGATACTATGGCTTATCGTAAGTTGGCTATGCTGCATGCGCTCAATTTGACTCTCCCCGGAGTACCTTGTATCTATTATGGAGATGAGTACGGTCAGCCTGGTGCCAATGATCCCGACAATCGTCGCTGGATGGAGTTTGAGGGCTACAGCAGTTATGAGCAACAAGTGGCGGATGCAGTGAAGGAACTGACGCACCTGCGTCGCTCTTCGATGCCCCTGATGTATGGGGATTATTTCCGGCTTGCAGCTGAAAATGACATTTTTGCTTTCATGCGCTCATATATGGGTGAGGCAGTCATTACATTCCTTAACAAATCTGCCGATTCACGCGAGGTTTCAGTTTCATTGCCCTTCGGGCTCGAATACAACGGTTCTTCCATTGTCAATGTGAAGCTCGAACCCTATTCTCATCTTATCATCGAAACAAATAAATAAAATATACTACCTATGAAACGAAATCTATTATTATTGATCGTTGCAACCTTTGTGTTGTTTGGTTGCAAATCCGCCCGGCCGGAAGGCAATTTTTCCAACATTGAGCATCCTGAATGGGTGAAGGATGCCGTCATATATGAAGTCAACATCCGCCAGTACACTCCTGAAGGCACATTTGCGGCATTTGAACAGCATCTTGACCGTCTTCAGCAGATAGGTGTCGATGTTCTTTGGCTTATGCCGATCCATCCCATAGGTGAAGATGGCCGTAAAGGAACTCTCGGCAGTTATTATTCGATAAAGAATTATTGCGAGGTCAATCCGGAATTCGGCACGATTGAGGACTTCAGACATCTTCTCGAATCTGCCCACCAAAGGGGATTCAAAGTAATCCTCGATTGGGTTGCAAACCATACTTCGAGAGATGCAAAATGGACTGTAGAGCACAGTGATTGGTATTACAAGGACTCTCTCGGCAATCTTGCGGTTCAGTATGACTGGACTGACATCGCTCGCCTCAATTACGAAAATCCGGATTTGAGAGAGGAGATGATTGCTTCAATGAAATATTGGATCGAACTGGGAGTTGACGGCTTCCGCTGTGACGTGGCAGCTGAGGTTCCCACCGATTTCTGGAATGATGCGGTTGTGCGCCTCAAAGAGATCAATCCCGATCTTTTCATGCTTGCCGAGGCTGAAAAAGCAGAATTGCAGTACGATGCATTCAACGCCTATTATACCTGGGATCAGATGCATAATTGGTATGCTCTGGCGGAAGGAAAGATTGATGCGGACTCCATAGCCAATTTCTATGTAAATTATCAAAACAGGAGCGGAATGCCTTCCAATACGATTCCGATGAACTTTACTACCAACCATGACCAGAATTCCTGGTACGGTACCGACACTGAAATGTATGGCCCTGCTGTCAGACAGTTTGCAGTTCTCTCTTTTGTAGTTCCCGGAATGCCGTTGATTTACAGCGGCCAGGAGGCGGGTCTTGACAAACGTCTCGAATTTTTCGAGAAAGATCTTATCGACTGGGAAGCCGACCAAAATAACATGGCTGATTTTTATAGGGAACTGATTGCCATGCGCGACAAACACGCCTGCCTCTGGGCGCAACCTTGGGGTGGAGTGATGGCCATTCTGCCCTCAGACAGACCTCAGGAGATATTTGTTTTCGAGAGGGAGGCCGAAGGTGACCTTTGTCTCGCAATGTTCAACTTTTCCGATCAGACAGTAACATTCAATGTTGACAACCATCTTGTAACACGTGACTCCGAGTTCACACTGCCTCCTTACGGATATCATATCATTTTCAGCATAGGCGAATGCTTCGGCACTTGCGATGAATGTGATGAGAGTCACGAATGTGATCAGTGTGGCAAGAGTCATGATTGTAATAAGTCTAAAGACGGTCATAAGTGTAAAGACGGTCATAAGTGTGAAGACGGTAACAAGTGTGAACAACAATGTGATCACTGTGATAAGACTGTTAAGTCAAAGGCAAAAACCGAAGTAGAAACCACTGATAAATAGCCTATGCGCAAGATAACAGCATTCGTATTCCTACTGTTGGTCAGTGCAGCCGGATTTGCACGGGAAATCGAGCGCGTGGAGCCGCCTTGTTGGTGGGTGGGAATGAAAACCGACCTCCAGTTGCTAATCAAGGGTGAAAACATCCGCGGTTCCACCCTGATTCTTGCTCCCGAAGATGCCAAACGGGGAGTTTCCGTAGGTAAAATCCATAACGGCGACAGTCCCAACTATATCTTTGCGGATATCAAGATAGGGGCGAAGACTCGTGCTGCCGGGTATCATTTTATTCTTGTTACCCCCAATAAAGACTCCATAAGGTTTGAGTATACCCTTCACAGTCGCGAAAAAGGTTCCGCTCAACGCGCCTCCTTCGGTCCGCAGGATGTAGTCTATCTGCTGATGCCGGATCGTTTCGCCAATGGCGACTCTTCAAACGATTCGGTAGAAGAGGCGATCGAGAAATGTGATCGCTCACTGCCCGAAGGACGCCACGGAGGTGATATCCTGGGTATCATCAAACATCTGGACTATATTGCCGAACTTGGAGTAACGGCCATCTGGTCTACTCCGATGCTATTTGACAACGAAAAGGAGTACTCTTATCACGGCTATGCTTGTGCCGATTATTACCGCATAGACCCGAGATTTGGTACTAACGCACTTTATAAGGATTTTGTGAAAAAGGCTGCGGAAAAGGAAATCAAGGTAATAATGGATATGGTCCCTAACCACTGCGGACTTGCACACTGGTGGATGGACGATCTCCCCTTCGACGGCTGGGTGCACATGTATCCCTCTTACACCCCCTCATCCTTTGCTCTTTCGACTCATTATGATCCATATGCCTCCAAGTATGACAAGGATGCCTGTATCAAGGGCTGGTTTGATACCACTATGCCTGACATGAATCTGGAGCACCCTTTCGTTCTGAATTATTTTACTCAGATGGCCGTATGGTGGGTGGAATATGCCGGTCTAGGCGGTATCCGTGTGGATACCTTCCCCTATTCCGATCAGGCTGCCATGTCCAAATGGGTGAAGAACATCCTCAGGGAATATCCTAAAATGAACATTGTTGGAGAATGCTGGTATGGAGATCCTCTTTCATGTTCCTATTGGGAGGGAGTCAAGCAACATGACGGTTACAATTCAAATCTTCCCTCGATTATGGACTTTCCCTTGAGGGATGCCATCATAGCGGGCTTTTCCGACGATTCCGACACTCCTTTCTGGGGCGAAGGTATCATCAGAGTTTACAATTCCCTTTCGCTTGACTTTGTTTATGAGAATCCTTCGAATATTCTAATTTTTGCCAATAATCATGATACACAGCGTTTGGCGCATGACCTAAAAGGGGATTTTGCCAAGCAGAAGATGGTGATGGCTCTTTTGGCAACAATGCGCGGAGTGCCGCAGCTCTACTATGGAGATGAGCTCGGATTTGTGAGTGAGGATGGGACAACCGGCCACTCGCAGGAGAGGATCGATTTTCCCGGTGGTTGGAAGCACGACCGCATCAATCTTTTTGAACGTAGGGGGAGGAGTGCCGCCCAGAGGGATCTGTTTGATTACACCTCCCGTTTAATGAATTGGAGAAAGGGTTCAAAAGCCGTTACACAAGGCTCACTGCTCCATTATCGTCCGGAAAACGACAATGTCTATGTCTATTTCAGATATGTTAAAAAAGAGGCCGTGATGGTTGTAATCAACAACGGAAAGAGCAATTATAGTGTTGATTGGAACAAATATCAGGAAATATCTTCTAAATTTGCGTCTTCTGTCCGAAATGTCATCACCGGAGAGACTATCCTAAAAAATAGTTATGTGATGGTACCCGGACAGAGTGCAGCAATATTTGAGTTCAAATAAACAGAGATATTTCACTATGAAACCGACACTTCTGATACTTGCGGCCGGTATGGGCTCGCGATACGGTTCTCTAAAACAGATGGACGGACTCGGCCCCTGCGGCGAGACTATTATCGATTATTCAATTTATGATGCGATAAGAGCCGGCTTCGCCAAGGTCGTATTTGTTATAAGGCACTCCTTTGCCGATGAGTTCAAGGCAATTTTCTCACCCGAAAGATTTGGAGGAAAAATTGAGGTGGAGTTTGTTTTTCAGGAGCTGGAATATCTGCCCGAAGGCTATGCAGTCCCGGAAGGCAGGGTAAAGCCCTGGGGAACAAATCATGCGGTGATGATGGGGAAAGGGGTTATCAAAGAGCCTTTTGCCGTGATCAATGCCGATGATTTCTACGGTAAGGAGAGTTTTCAGATAATGGCGGACTACCTTCGACGTATAGCCGGTACAAGAGGCAAATACGCTATGGTAGGTTATCACCTTGAAAACACTCTTTCCGAGTTTGGAACAGTGTCACGCGGAATTTGTGTTACCGATGCCGACTGCAATCTTGTAAGTGTCATCGAGCGCACTTCCATCCAGCGTAAAGAGTCTGAGATCTGTTATAGTGAGGATGGCAAGGACTATCCTCTGGCGGCAGATACTTTTGTCTCCATGAATTTCTGGGGCTTTACTCCGGAATATTTCGCCTACTCGGATGAGATGTTCAAAACATTCCTCGATTCTGAGAGCACAAAAACCAATCTCAAAGCGGAGTATTTCATTCCTTACGTAGTAGATCTTCTAATAAAGAGGGGTGATGCCTCTCTCAAGGTACTGGAATGTGATGCCAAATGGTTTGGCGTGACCTACAAGGAGGACAGGCCTTTCGTGGTAGAAAAGCTCAACAAACTCATTGAGAAGGGAGTATATCCGAGAGATCTATGGGGGAGGGGATTATAAGCTCATTTTCCCGTTTAATATATTTGCGTAATATTTTAAAATCACCGGAAAATATATAAATTTGTAAAAGATTCAACCATGGTTGAATATGGTTGAGATGGTTAAATCAATAAATTTAATAGGTATGAAAAAGTACGAATGTGACCTTTGCGGATATGTTTATGATCCCAAGTTGGGAGATCCGGATAACGGTATTGATCCCGGAACATCATTTGAAGAACTTCCCGATGAGTGGGTTTGTCCTTTATGTTTTGCCGGTAAAGAAGATTTTTCACCCGTAAACTAAAATAGGGTGGAATGATAAAAACAGCCATCGGCCAAAAGCCGGTGGCTGTTTTTTATGGTGCGAGATTCGAGTTGCGTGGTGGCGTGACTATGCTTACTGATAAGAATTTGCGCGAAAAACTTACCTTAAGCAGGCAAGAGGAATCACTTTAACACCATCGGGACGTGAGTAAGCTATGGGACCGCCGGTGATAACCATCAACAGATCAGGTTCTCGTAATTTAAAATGATTCTCTGATTCGCCGGCTTCTTTGATTAATCGTTTTATTTCTAAAAGGTGTGATGCTCCCTCTTCAATCTCTTTGCCGCCCAACTTAAATTCTATCAAAGCGTATCGACCGTCAGGCAGATGCATTACGGCATCGGCTTCTAAGCCATATCGGTCGTGGTAATAAGATATATTGCTTCCAAGGGCTTGTGAGTAGGCTTTTAGATCACGTATGCCCATGCATTCGAAGATAAATCCAAACGTTTTCAGGTCCATTTGCAGTTGCTCAGGTGTCAACCCCAATGCGGCGACCGCAACGGATGGGTCAACCAAGCCCCGTTTGGGGCTGCTTCGTATGGCAGTAGCCGACCGTATAGCAGGGTTCCACGCATCAATGTCTTGTATTATGAAAAGTTTTTTTAATGCTTTCACATAGCTGTCGAATGTGTTTTCCGCCAATGTCTCTATCTTTGATTTTACATCTTTAATCATGCTCGATTTTTTAGCGAGAGTGGATATGTTACGAGCATAGGTACGAAGGATTAGTCTCACTAGGGTTTCATCCCTTTGGATGTTGTCAATGGTAGATACCTCGATTTTGCAAACACTGTCAACATAATCCCTCGCTATCAGTAGGCGCGCGTTTTCCGTGAACGGCTTTAAGGAAGCCGGCCATCCGCCGCGACATGCTGCGTAAATCAGCTCTTCAATACGCATGTCTGAGCCAATTCCATCTATTTCTAAATCAGGATTATTGAAGAGTTCTGACAGTGAGATGGTACCGTTTGATTCTCCCGATTCGTATAGGCTCATGGGCCACATTTGCATTCGTGTAATCCTACCTATGCCGGAGTGCATAATTACAGATTCATCGATAGTGTTAGAGCCTGTGAGGATAAACTGCCCCGGTTTATTTCTTCTATCCACCATAACTCTTACGGCGTCCCAAATTTCAGGAGCCACTTGCCACTCGTCTATTAATCTTGGGGTATCACCGGCCAAAAGTAATGACGGACGTATGGCTGCTGTAGCTAAATACCCTTCCCGTGTGTCTGGGTCTTGCAACTGCAAAACGCTTTTAGCTTTTTGCATAGCAGTGGTGGTCTTGCCGCACCATTTGGGGCCTTCTATCAATACCGCTCCAAAGGCCTCAAGCCTCTCTTCAAGCACCACATCCGCCATTCTCTTTAAATATTTCATTTGGATTGGATATGTTATTTATTGCAAATATATTGAAAATATCTCAATAAATAACATTTGTTGATGTTTTTTGTGGTATTCCGTTGATGTTTTTTGTGGTATTCCGTTGATGTTATTTGTGGTATTTTGTCGATGTTTTTTGTGATCAGTAACTCAATACACATGAATACTCCCTTGTGCGGAGGGGAGGTAGTTTACGCCAATCCATGTAATCATTAGGAGGACGAAGGCAACAGGTATAAGCCACAATGCAACTTTCTCTTTTTTGTCTCCTTGCAGCCTGAGGTGAATATAGGCAAGATATGCCATAGAGGTTACAAATGCCCATGTCTCTTTTGGATCCCAGGTCCAATAGTGTCCCCAGGCCTCTTTTGCCCATACGCATCCCATCAGCATTCCCAGCACAAGAAATCCAAATCCCACATAAACTAAATTGTCAAGAAGGTCGAATATCTTTTTATCGGAAATCCCATTGCGGTGAATCTTATTCATTTGAACGAATGCTCCCACTGTTGCGGCTCCAAACATGGCGTAGGAAAGGATATAGGAGGTAACGTGAGGTATAAACCATACGCTTTGCAAAGCTGGCATAAGGTTTTTGGAGTGAATCTCCGGTTTGAATAGGTTGATGCAGATAAATACGGAGGCCACCAATGCAGAAAAGGATAACAGCCATGGATATTTCCATCTGCGATATGTAATATAACCTATTGCCGACAGGAAAAAGGAGTACCAAAGGCGTGTTTCACCCATTGTTTGCATAGGAGGTCGTTCAATATTTATCCAAAAGCCTACTATAAAGAGAGTGTAAACAGATATTCCTGAGACCATCAAAATATCGGCCAATACTCTGCTTTTTTTGCGATAAACCACAATTCCGGCGCACGCCCACAATATCATGGCGGGTAGCGCAAACCATATGAAGGTATCCCAATTCATTCTTCTTACTCCTCCTCCTGATTATCGATTAACAAAGATTTACGACTTAACGAGTGCCCTCTCACTATCATTGCGACCGCACCAATTGCAATCATGATTAATCCGATATATACCGGTACTATCCAGGGATCGTAGACCAATTCCATGCTGCTGTAGGAAGAGAGTCTGCCTGCTGCATTATCGTATCCATGTTGATATATAGTCCAACTACCAATACGTAAAGGGTGATTTACCTCCAATATGGCACTCTTGGTCGTTCCGTCAGGAGTAGAAACTTCCACGTCTGACATAAAGCGCTTAGCCTCGGTAACTGTCATTACAACAGCATATTGTTTGCTAAGTTCCAAACTCTTGTATAGCTGTGCCCGATTGCCTCCGCCGACCCAACCTTTTAATACCTCACCCGTTGAGGGATTGGTCATCGTAATGTATGCGGTAGGTGTGGTCTCCGGGATAGGAGCTTCGAGGTAGGTACTGTCGCTGTTGCGCACTGCCTGATGGATATATTCATTCATTTCCAGCACCCATCCGTTAAGTTTCCCTGTAGGGGCTTTTGTGTCGATTTGATAGTAGTCAGGTGCTGATTGTGGTTGAGGTTCTCCGGATGTTCTATCAATAATGGTCAACTTTGGCGGATAGACCTCCATGTCAAAGTCATTGAGCTGGATAGCTATTGGCAGCTCTTTTACATTTCCCTCACCGTCATAAACCCGCCATTCCACTTCACCTTCTCTGACATGCATAATATATCGCTCCATATCTGCATGACCCAGACCACCTGCAAATAAGACTAACCACAATCCAAGATGGTTGAGATAAAAGCCATAATCCCTGATGTTAAATTTGGCCAGTCGGCGAATTATTAATGAGCCAAGCGACAGAAGTGTTGTAAAATAGATAAGAATAAATGGCCAGGAGCCGGTCATATTGTGGAATCCCAGCATGGTAAAGAAGTTCCTGTCGGCCGGTATTGTGCCGGTTTGAGGTGTAAGCCCCATTATGAGTGTCAGGATAAGTAATGCCATTATGAGGCAGACCGAGAAAGGTATGCTTGTAAACCACTTCAGGAATTTTGCTTTTCTGATGGTAAGGGTCAATAGACATAAGCTTACAATCAAAGCTCCTACAATCAGATTAACCGGTGAAGTAAGTAGATAAAAGTTAAAGTCGCTTATAGCCATTTGTAGCACAAATCCTACATAAGCAATTCCTGCTGTTATAGTGATGCTTTTAGGATATCCCCATGGCATTTGCCAAAACTTACGCTTATTCTCTTGCTGCATAATTTTTATAAATAAGTTAAGCTTGCTTCTTATATGTGACGGCGGCAAGAATATTGAAGATGATTGCAAAAGCTCCGAGGGCAACGAAGTTTTTCCATAGTTCGGCAAGAGTTGTTCCCTTTAAATATACTGAACGCAGAATTTCAACAAAATAACGAGGCGGTAAAATAAGTGTAAACTTCTGTGCCCAATCTGGCATTGAGTCGATAGGCGTAAGCAGTCCGCTCATCAGTATAAAAATCATGATGAAGAAGAACATTTCAAACATGATTTGTTGCATTGTGTTTGAGAAGTTTGCAATTGTCAGACTAAATCCGGAAATAGTAAGAATAAATAATGCCGTACCCAAGTAGATAACCCAAACAGAACCGGCAGGTATCAGTCCAAAGACAATTCTTGCGATAATCATAGCCACCATGAGTACGAAAATACCTATAACCCAGTAGGGTATCAGTTTTGACAGGGTGAAAGTAAAGCGACTGACGGGTGTAACATTTATCTGCTCAATTGTCCCTATTTCCTTCTCTTCCACTATGCTCAATGCAGGCAAAAAGCCGCACACGAGGATAAAGATGATGTTCATAAGAGCGGGAATCATATAGTGGCGATAATTGAGTGTCGGATTAAAACGATTTTGTACCGTCACCAATTCTGACAATTGATTCGCACTCCTCTCGCTTCGAAATTCAGTAAGTGCACGTGCTATGGTTTGCACAATATATTGCGTGCCCAATGAACCTTTAGTGGCATTCACGGCATTTGCCGTTATGCTTATTTTTTCCGGTGTGGAAATCGCCATATCACGCTCAAAATGGTCGGGAATCTGCACAATAATATCAACCGTGCCGTTCTCCAATTCTTGCATGGCAAGGTCAAATTCGGCAGTTGTCCCAACCAATATTAGATCTTTTGAAGCCTTGATATGGGATATAATGCGGTGAGAAGTAGTCGAGCGGTCAAGGTCAACAACCGCCACCTTAACATCACGCACATCCATTGTAGCAAGAAATGGAGCAATGAGCATTATTATTACAGGGAATGCTATTATAAGTTTGGGTAGAAAAGAATCGCGACGAAGCTTCGTAAACTCTTTCTGTAATAATACGATAAACGGTCTCATGGTACTACTCTAATTTATCGTTAAACCTTACGAGCGATACGCTTAGGAAGATTACGCTCATACCGAGCAAGATTGCAAATTCTTTCCATACGGCAATAAACGGCGAGCCCTGAATCATCATTTTGCGTATGGCATCTATATACCAACGGGCAGGAACCACAGTAGATATCACTTCAAAAATTTTCGGAAAATTTTCAATAGGGAACAGCATGCCCGAAAGCAACATCATAGGCATCATCATTACCATTGCAGAGATAAGAAGTGCAGCTACCTGAGTTTTGGCGATGATCGAAACAAGAAGTCCCAAAGAGAGCGACAACACCACATAGAGAAGTGATAACGAGAAGATGCCCCAAACGCCACCTGACATTGGCACACCAAGCAGGTAATAAGAAAGAAGTAGTATTATAACCAATACCGCACAAGATATAACGAAGTAAGGGATCATCTTTGCAAAGACAATCTTTACCGGACGCATTGGTGAAACTAAAAGCACCTCCATTGTCCCAACTTCTTTTTCACGCACAATCGATACCGAAGTCATCATTGCACAAACAAGGATAAAAATCAAGCCCATAATGCCGGGAACGAAGTTGTAGGCACTTTTCATTTGCGGGTTGAAAAGCATCCTTGTCTCAAACATCGCTTGTTTCGATTCGGAGCCAAGCAGGATCTCTTGCAGATAAGCAGTTGACGCTCCTGCCGTATTGACATCGGCTGCATCAACTATTAACTGTATGATTGGCGTGGAAGGCAATCCATCGGAAATCTGCGCCATACGACGGTCAAAATCTGAAGCAAAAACTATGACGGCACTCACTTTGCCCGAACGCAATTCCTGATCTATCTGATCTTGGTCAATAAAACCGCAGAAGTTAAAGTAATTATTATGCGCGATGCGATTTACAGCATCATTCACGCAGTCGGTGCGCTCAGTGGCAACCACTGCTACATTTACATTGTTTACCTCGGTAGATATGGCAAACCCAAACAACACTATCAGCACTACGGGGATCAGCATCACAACAAGCATTGTACGCCTATCCCGCAAAATATGCAGTGATTCTTTTTTTACGAATGATAGGAAGGCATTTCTCATGACTTTACTCTTCTCTTACCGCATCTCGAGCCAGCGTACGAAAGACTTCATTCATTGACTCGGCATTAAATTGTTGTTTCAAGCGAGTAGGTGTGTCAAGGGCTCGCAACTCGCCATCAACCATAATCGATACGCGGGAGCAATACTCGGCCTCGTCCATATAGTGTGTGGTAACAAATATCGTTGTTCCTCCCTCTGACGCTTCATAAATCATTTCCCAAAATTGGCGACGAGTAACCGGATCGACACCACCAGTAGGTTCATCTAAGAAAACCACTTCGGGATGATGGATCGCTGCAATGGCAAATGCCAGTTTCTGCTTCCATCCCAATGGCAAAGCACCTACAAGCGTATCGCTTTCCGACGAGAAATTGAGTCTGGCGAGCAACTCCTCTCTGCGCTTTGCGGTATCTTTTTTCGAAAGACCGTAAATACCCGCAAAAAGGTTTATGTTCTCACTGACCGTAAGGGTGTTATAAAGGGAAAACCGTTGACTCATATAGCCGATATGTCGTTTAATCGTCTCTCCTTCGCGTGAAATGTCGAAACCTGCAACAGTGCCGGTTCCGGAAGATGGATAGCTCAGACCGCAAAGCATGCGCATTGCTGTCGTTTTCCCCGCACCGTTGGCGCCGAGAAAACCAAAAATTTCGCCTCTATAAACATCAAAAGAGACATCGTTTACAGCAATGAAATTGCCGAATCTTTTAGTAAGGTTGCGTACTGAAATAACTATTTCGCTCATTGTTTCATCAGACTTATAAACACATCTTCAATAGTTGGTTTCGTGGGGTTAATGGTGAGATTCCTCAAACCGCCAAGCTGCTCTGTAAAGTGGTAAGTGTCAAATATCTCAGCCGCAATCAGGTGATGCGCCTGGCCAAATGGATAGCAATCTACAACCCCCTCGATTTGTCGTGCTGCCTCGAGTAGAGTAAACATATTGTCGGCACTAACGGCATATAGCCTCGAATTAAATTTTTCAACGATTCCTTGTGGGGTGTCTATTTCCAAAATGCGCCCTTCATTACATAGTGCAATGCGGTCACAAAGCGAAGCCTCATCCATATAAGGAGTAGATACCAAAATGGTAATTCCTTTCTCTTTGAGCGTTCGCAACATATCCCAGAGTTCACTGCGCGATACGGCATCAATACCCGTTGTCGGTTCATCGAGAAGGAGAACGCTCGGATGGTGAATCAATGCACACGAGAGAGCAAGCTTTTGTTTCATGCCGCCTGATAATTTTCTTGCCTGACGCCTACGAAAAGGTTCAATTTGTTTGTAGATTGGAGCAACAAGGTCGTATGAGTCTTCAAAATTGACACCGAAGATTGAGGCAAAAAAACTAAGGTTTTCCTCTACCGTCAAATCCGGGTAAAGTGAAAATCTACCCGGCATGTACCCCATTATATTTCGTATTTTAAGATAGTCTTTTACAATGTCCAGACCATCTATCGTAGCACTGCCTTTATTGGGATTTAGCAATGTGGTAAGTAAGCGAAAAAGAGTCGTTTTTCCTGCACCGTCAGGACCTATGAGACCGAATAGTTCTCCTCGCTTAACCGAAAAGGAGATTGATTCAAGGGCCTTTACGTTTCCGAAACTCTTTGAAAGATTATTTACATCTATGGCATTCATGTTACAATTTTACATTGCCTGACAATCCTATTTTAAGGCGACCGTCATTCTTTACGGCAATTTTTACTGCATAGACCAGATTTGCTCGTGAATCATTCGTCTGTATGGTTTTGGGGGTAAATTCACTTTCGGAGGCAATCCAAGTAATTATGCCGCTATAATCATATAATTCGCTGCCGCCAAAATCAGCTATAACGGTAACCTCGTCACCAAGTTTCAACTTGGCAAGTTGATTGGATGTAAAATAGGCACGGAGAAAAATATTATCAAGATCGGCAATTTTCATCAAGGGTCTGCCCATTGTCGCCAATTCGCCGGCTTGGGCGTACTTTACCAATACCATACCATCAATTGGCGATACAATGCGACATTTTGCAATGAGGTCGGACAAAGATTCAATTTGCGCTTCAAGGGCCTCAGCATTATTATTGATGGTAGCAGTGTTTTTGTTTAGAGTCGAAAGTGTAGCGGAAAGTTGACTTTTAAGAACGCGTATTTGTGCTTCAATGTCGTCATATTGCTTTTGCGTGGCAGCACCATCCTTGAGCATATTTGCCACACGGCCAAGTTCACTTTTCTGTTTTTCTATCTCTTCACGTAGAGCCGCAACTTGTGCCTTTGTGTCCGGACGGCTATCCAATAGAGCTGAAAGTTGTGCCGACAACTGTTTCTGCTGAAGGTGAAGTTGCAGACTGTCAATTGCACCTAACTTTACACCGGCCTTGACGGTCATTCCTTCCTCAACTTCAAAACTCAAAATACGCCCCGTGGCTTCTGATGAGACAACTACTTCGGTAGCCTCGAAAGTGCCTTGGGCATCAAATTCTGCATTATTGCCACACGATGATACGTTAAGTATTATTATGACGAGGTAGATAATTCTTTTCATATATTATTATTCGTTTAATGTATGTTTCAATCTATAAATAGCTTGCAGGAGTTCTATCTCATGCATATTGCAGCTGAGTATTGCAGCAGTTTCATCGTTGATTTTACGCAATAAATCAGTAGCTTCAATAACGCCGTTTTGAAGCTTTGATTCCGCTGCCATGCGTACGGAACGTCGTAATTCTACAATACGGGCATCATTCTCAATTGCCTTATGAAGTCGAGAAATCTCGGCATCATCCTGTGTGGTCAGCATTTGGGTATTAAATTGCAATACTTCTCGCTGAACTGCCAGTTGCTGTTTGGCAATGTTGAGTTTTTTTAGGCTATTGCTTCTGGTGTACAAAGCACCTAAATTCCACGATAAACGTACGCCTACGATGGCATTGAATGTCAAGTCGTATGAAGACATGCTCTCGAACATGTCCATACCCGGGTAGCCGTAATAGCCTTGTGCGAAGATACCCAATCGGGGCATGACAGATGAGTTGATAGCAATTTTTTGCGCAACTAAGCTGTTTTCTTGTGCATCAAGCAAAGCAAATTCCGGACGCGTCGAGGTATGACTATTAATGATTTGCTCGACGGGTCGTTCCAATTTATCCGAACTCAGCGGTTGACCGATGAAAATCTCTAACATACGGCGATAGCTTGCAATAGATGATTCCACAAGAGATAACTGCTGTTTTGCAGTAAGCAGCTCCGCTTCAATCATATCAACATCGGACTGTAAAGCCACGCCGTTTTTAAGATATGTCTGCATGCGTCTTAGATTGCTCTCCAATACCTCTATCATAGCCTTAGTCTGCTCCTCGCGTTCATCAAGCAGTAAAATGCCAAAGTACAGACCATCCACCCGTGACTGCAAATCGTAGAGTGATACATCAATACGGCTACGTTGTTCTGCCGCCTCCGCTCTTGCTATGGCTCTGTTGGCCCTTGAGTGACCGCCATCCCAGATAGTTTGACTGATATCGATGGCAACATTGTATTGGTCTTTGCGAATTTCCTTCAGTTCTTCATCAGTGGCTTGCAATAATGTTTCGAAAGCATCGGGGAGGGTCGGAGTTGCAGACTGGTATGTAGCTTGTCCCGATAAAGAAAATTGCGGTATCCAGGCTTTAGCTGCATTTGATAAATTATACTGTTCCGTTTGCGCAACAAGATTATATTGCCTGATCACAGGGTAGTGTTCTCTGGCAAGACGGCGACACTCATCAAGTGTTTGGGCCTGAATGCTCATTGTCAAAAGGACAAACACAAAAGATAAAGAAAGTCTTCTCATATTTTTGTTTTATTATAAGCTCATATCATTTTATTATCTGTTCTGTAAAAATCCTGCCATCTGCTCTCAAATTGCCCACACCGGTTGGAAAACAGGGTAATTATTAATGTACGGGAATTTGAAGGTTGCAAAGGATTCTTTGGCAAAATTCGTTGCTCGTTCATCAAGCAAATTTTATACCTCAGGGCGGGAAATCATCTCATTTTTAAAAACCGGGCAAAAATGTATTGTCAACAGGAAAGAGAGATTCAGACAATAATTCCGCACAATAAATTATTTTCGGATCTTTTGTGTGAGTGAGCAGCCTTAAGACGATAATAAAATGATATATCATAGTTCGCGGGCAGAATATTTCATGCCCTTCGCAATAATTACTGAAGATCTTTCAAATATGGGGCGATAAGCTCCCTTATTTCTGTCTTGGCGGCTTTCCAGCGGGGGATGTCAATCTTTGGACCGATTACTTCGACTACTTTTGCCGCGATGATGGAACCCACCTCGCCGCAAATTTTTAACGGCATTCCCAGAGCGTGGGCATAGATAAATCCTGCAGCATAAATATCACCGGCACCGGTGGCATCTATTGTCTCTGCGGGCCAGGCTTCAATGTAGTGATACTCTTCGCCCCGCCGCAACATCGAGCCCTCTTTTCCGATTTTCACGACTGCGATATCGCATAAATTGGCGATGATGTCAAGCGCTTTGCGAGGTTCATGTCCGGTAAATGAAGTGGCCTCGGTTTCGTTGGCAAAAACTATGTCTATATAGTTTTTGACGATGTCGTGCAGGAAGGCATTGTTTGATTCTACAACGTTGTAGCTGGCCATATCCAGACAAATGATCATCCCTTTCTCTTTGCCGATTTCCACTGCACGGCGAATCAGACGTTGGTTCTGCACAAGATAACCCTCAAGGTAGAGATAGTCATATCCGTCGAAATATTCGGTTTTGAGGTCCTCGGGCTCAAGCTGTAGCGCTGCTCCAAGATAGGTGGCGAAGGTTCTGTCTGCGTTGGGTGCGGTTATGAATACCATGGCGCGACCTGAAGCGGCAGTACCTTTCAGCAGGTTGGAGCGGATGCCATTCTGTACCTGTTCTGCCTTGAAGAGCGATCCCAGCTCGTCGTCGCCCACTTTTCCGATAAATCCTGCCGGCATACCGAAGATTGCTGCTCCTGAAATAGTGTTGGCAGCCGAACCTCCGGCAACATACTGGACTCCGATCTGTTTGAGGCTCTCCCAGATTATATTGCCGGTTTTCGCATCTACGTGCTGCATACTGCCTTCGGGGAGATTGAATTTGGAGAGGAGGGTGTTGTCGGGGAGGAGTGCGAGGATATCGGTAAGTGCATTGCCTATGCCAAGTATGGATTTCATCTGAAATGGTGTTATTCTGTTTGTTTGACTGCAAACATAAGAATTTTTGTACTTTTGTGGTACAAACAGAGATCAAGATGAAGAATATTAAGAAGAAGGTTAAGATAAAAGATGTGGTAAAGTATCTGCTGATGCTGGCTCTGGCAGGCTTCCTGCTCTATTTTGCATTCCGCGATATAAGTTGGAATGATTTTGTTGCAGGGCTTCGCAGCTGTAATTATTGGTGGATACTTCTCTCAATGATCATATCCTGGATCGTTGTAATTTTAAGGGGCTGGAGATGGCGTTTGATGATGCGGCCGCTCAGCAAGGAGATCACCCGTCTGGAGGCCTACGACGCATATAATATCTGTTATCTGGCTAATTTGGTACTTCCCCGTTCAGGCGAGGTAGTCAGGTGCGGTATGATCGCAAACAGCGGAAAGGCAACCTTCGAAGGGGCTCTCGGCACCGTCGTGCTTGAGAGAACCTGGGACCTGATGTGCGTGGTGATTGTAACACTGCCTCTCTTCTTTTTCGGCACCTTCAAAAGTTTCATCATCGAGAATATGTGGCATCCGTTCGTGGAGTCGCTTCCCTTCCGGGCTGTTTGGCTGGTTGTCGCTCTTATATTATTCATAGCAGCCATCGTGCTGATTTTCCGCGTTTACCGTAAAAAGATTGCAGCCACACGTTTTGGAGCAAAAGTCATTAAGGTGTGGAAAGGACTTGTGGAGGGCATCAAGGCAGGTTTCAGAATGGAGCACAAATGGGCATTCTTCGGCTATTCCGCCCTTATTTGGTTAGGTTATTGGGCAATGAGTATGTTTACGCTTTATGCGTTTCCGGTCTCTGCCGGATTAAACCTATGGGATGCACTCTTTTTAATGGTGGTAGGTTCTTTAGGATGGATCGTACCGGTACAGGGTGGCTTTGGAGCCTATCATTTCATAGTCGCCATGACGCTCGTTCCCGTTTATGGATTCACCCAATCGGACGGATTGATTTTCGCCACCATTTCCCACGAATCGCAGGTAGTCCAGATGCTCATATGTGGTATAATCTCCCTGATTACCTATGCCATTTATAGCAAAAAGTACAAGAAACCGGTGCAATTGTCCGGAAATGAGAATTGCCATTGAAAAAGCGCAAAATTTTTATTACCGGTTTTAAAAAAAATATTAACTTTGCTACTATATTGGGGAGGTGCGTTTGCATCCCATACCAAGGTTTTGATATATTAGGTCCTTTTCCGACGAATGCAGTACCGGTTTATTGAGTCCGGGTGAGCGGTTGCGGTTTTTAACTGCTGCAGTATGAGTGCCGAATGAGATAATGTATATTCTATAAACATATCGATATGAAAAGAAAGTTATTTATTTTTATTTTTCTAGCATTAATGCTGAACGGGGCACCGGCACTTATTGGGTCGTATAATGCTTCTGCCCAGAGTTTTGCGGTAAAGACAAACCTGCTTTGGGATGCTACGGCCACACTCAATGCCGGCGTGGAGTTCAAGTTAGCGCCCAAGTGGACAATGGAAATCCCCGTTAACGTTAATGCCTGGATGAAACCCGGTGATGAGAATCCCAAATGGAGGCAATTGACAGTCCAGCCTGAAGTGAGATATTTCTTCAATGAAGCCTTCAAGGGTCATTTCGTAGGTTTCCACGCGCACGGCGGCACATTCAATTTAGGAGGTATAAAACTTCCCGTTAACTTTTTAGGTTCGGACTTTAACAAGTTGGAGAAGTTGGAGAATCGCTACGAGGGATGGCTTGTCGGCGCAGGAGTTAATTACGGCTATGTGATCGGGCTCTCTCCTCATTGGAAACTTGAGCTTGAGCTCGGAGTCGGCTACATCTATTTGGATTATGACATTTTCAAGTATGCTTTAGCCGGCAAGCAGATTGGCAGCAACACCCATCACTATTTCGGTCCGACCGAATTTGCAATTTCAATCGCCTACCTATTTTAGTTAAATCCAAAGGTTAGCAACTCGAGACCTTTTAGTCGAGTCTCATTGTCCCCGTTATCTTTATCGGTTGCAATGAGACTCGACTTGTTTCATTTACGGGTAAAGTATAATAATGTGCATTTTTCCGCCATTTTTGTGCATAAATACGCTTTTTGACTACTCTATTTTGTTAAAAACATTTTAGAGTTGCAAAATGAAATTTTGTACTCAGGCTTGATCCTGCATTATTTAAGACACTGTAAATCAATGCATTGCGGAATGATCCTTATTTTTTGTAAAAAGAAATCAAGCCAAATTCTGCTGTTTTTGGAAAATTTGTGAATTATAAAAAATATACATTACCTTTGCCTCCCCAAAAGGGGAGCTTGCATCGCATTCTATATCGTGGAGTAGTAAAAACATAGGGTTTTCTTCCGGTAGATGCGGTGTCCGTTTTGCGTATAAGGTTTGTGCTTTGATTGTATTGACCCCGCAACGTAGAGTTAACGAACAAAAAAAGTGTACTTAAGAAAATCCTCGGCAGAGGAATTTTATAACATAAAAATAAATATGAAAAAAAAGCTAATCATTTTTATATTTTGCGCATTGTTGCTGAATGTAGCACCGGCACTTTCAGGGTCTTTTGGTGCATCTGCCCAAAACTTTGCGCTTAAGACCAACCTGCTCTATGATGCCACTGCCACTGTCAACGCAGGCATGGAGTTTAAATTGGCGCCCAAGTGGACAATGGATATCTCCGGTAACTTCAATGGATGGATGACCTCCAATGATTCGGATCCGGCAACCATTGATCCCAAATGGAAACACTGGATGGTGCAGCCGGAGTTCAGATATTACTTCTGTAATCCCTTCAGCCGTCACTTCTTTGGTTTCCACGCGCACACCGGCAATTTCAATTTTGGCGGCATGAATATACCTCTAAACATATTCGGGACCGATTTCGGGCAGCTAAAGGAGCAGCGTTATCAGGGATGGTTTGTAGGTGGAGGTATCAGCTACGGTTATGTGATTGCGCTCGGTGTCCATTGGAATTTGGAGTTTGTGCTTGGAGTAGGTTATTCTTATGTCGATTATGACAGCTTCCTCTGCCCTGATTGCGGCAAACAAATTGGTAGCGGCACTCATCACTACGTTGGCCCGACCAAGGCTGCCATTTCACTTGCATACCTGTTTTAATTGTGACTACTATGAGAAAATATATCGTATTATTTCTATCCCTGCTGACATTGGCTTTTGGAGCTAATGCGCAGACGATTATGAATGGCTCTATTGCCATTGACAGGATTGACATCAACCGCAGTGGTGAGCATCTCATCATTGATATGGATATCAATCTCAGCAGGCTCACTTTAAAGAGCAGCCAGGCAGTACTTATAACCCCCGTGGTGGTCAATGGCGAGAAAAGAGTGGAACTTACTCCGATCGGTGTTTACGGCCGCGAGAGTTATATCAACTACAGGCGCACCATGGGTACTATTTTGCTTGGAGGTCCGGATGAGATCAAGTTCCGCAAATCCGAGATGCCCGATGTACTGCATTATCAGAAGGTACTCCCTTACCAAAGTTGGCTGAATGGAGCAATGATGATCATCCAAAAAGAGGTTCATGGTTGCTGTGACCGTATCGATGACAGGGCGGAAGCACTTGTAGGCGGTTACGAAGAGTTTGTTTATAAGCCGGAGTTCATCTATGCAACATCGTTGGGAAATACTGGAGTCAAAGCCAAGGTTCACTCTCTTGAGGGTACGGCCCTGATTGATTTTCCTATCGGTCAGACCAGGATAGTTCCTGAATACCGCTCCAACAGAGCTGAGATTGATAAAATTGTAAAGAACATCAACTCGGTGGCCGATGACAAAGATGCAACAATCAGCAGTATAACTATTACCGGTTATGCCTCTCCCGATGGCCCTTATGGGACAAATGAGCGTCTTGCACGCGAGCGTACCCTTTCCCTCAAGAATTATGTGTCGAATCTGCTGGGAGCAACCAGCAGGCTCATTTCCACAAGCTACGTAGCTGAGGATTGGGATGGATTCAGGGCAAAAATAGCGGACTCTCATATTACAAACCGCGACGGTATCCTCGCAATAATTGACAGTGGCGATGATCCGGACCTTCGCGAGCGCAAGATCAGGCTATCCTATCCCGGGGACTTCAATACCTTCAAGGAGGCCATATTCCCCGCCTTGCGCCGTACCAACTACAAAGTAGAATATGAGATTCGTACCTATACAGATGTAGAGGAGATCATATCCCTTGTGCGCACCGCTCCCCAGAAGCTCTCCCTCCAGGAGTTCTATCTGGCCGCAAGCCGGATGCAATCCGGAGGAGATGAATTTGACTATATATTCGAGACGGCGGCAAGGATGTTCCCCGACGATGAGATAGCCAACCTCAATGCGGCAAACGCCTCTATGAGCAAGGGTGATCTCAAGGATGCCGCTTCTTATCTGGCGAAGGCCGGAAAGAGTGCCGAGGCTGATTATGCGAGAGGAGTGCTCGCTGCGCTCAACAAAGATTATGCTGCTGCTCTTGCCCATCTGCGCAAAGCTTCAGATGCCGGTCTTGCTAAAGCCGCAAAGGTGGCCGCAGAGATTGAAAATGTGGGCAAGAATGTCTTCAAGCTTCCTTAATGAAATTTGAAATATATTAAATAATAGAAAACAATCAATTAAAAACAATTAAATCTAAGAGTTATGAAACTAAAAACTTTTCTGTTTACTCTCCTCGCACTCGTGATTTTTGTCGGCTGCAATGAGCGTCAACTTGTCCCCGAATTGGACAGCAATGCATCTTACATGACTGTCAGACTGGTATCTCCCGCTGATGTTTTCACAAAGGGTACTGCAGGCGGATTTGCCAACGGTACAGCAGCAGAGGGTAAGATCAACAATGCCCACTTCTATTTCTATGATATTATGGGCAACTTTGTAGTGGAAGGCGAGACACTAAGTGATCTCGGTACAACTACAAATCCGGATGGCAGTAACGTTGAGCGCTATACCGAAGCTACTATTGTACTCAAGAATGTCACCGTACTGCCCTATCAGATGCTTGTGGTGCTCAATCTTCCTACTGCTGACGCAACAAGATTCCCCGGTAAGAGTCTGACACAGGCACAGGCAGAGCTTACC
>CAZRBY010000016.1:0-220 GCA_964598495.1 uncultured Muribaculaceae bacterium | reverse complement strand
CTATAATAACTCTGCCGAGAGCTTTATTATGACAAGCTCTACCTACCTGAATGCAACAAATAAGGTTGTTTTTACAACCAGTGGCATTGAAGGTAATCTCAAGAAGACAGAGGCCGAAGCAATTGCAAATCCTGTAGAGGCATACGTTGAGCGTCTCGCTGTAAAGGGTTCATTGACTATGAAGGATGCCGGCACTACTTCTGGCATGCCCGGTGTTTTC
>CAZRBY010000015.1:32170-47556 GCA_964598495.1 uncultured Muribaculaceae bacterium | reverse complement strand
ACGGGTTGCAAATATAGAAACAAATTTTGGATTGACAAAAAAATACTCAAAAAAAGATTATTCTTTTACCTCTTCATAATCGACCTCCTCCACAAGCTCTTTGGATGGATCGACATGACTCTCTGACAACTTTTCTTTTATCGCCTTGCGAATCTTGATTGTCGCATAAAGTTCAAACAGACCGTAAGCCAGAAAACCTGCACCCAGAAGACGGAACATCAGAATCTGGGACTCGTGAGGATTAAACACCAAGAATATGCCGCAAAGAGCCACAATACCGGGCATCACAAACATATACCAAGGGATTGGGGCCTGTTTGCGCGCTGAGATAAACGTAAAGATCTCGCCCACACCAAAGACCACCAGAATGATTCCAAGCAGCACTAGAAGAAGCCCCACGAAGACATCTGGGATAATGATCAGCACAGCACCGAAAATGATGCTCAGTACAGCATTCACTGCGGAAAAATTGTCCTTAACCTTGTCAGTGGTACTTTGTGACTTTTCAGCCTTCCTGCTATTAATGAAATAAATGACAAGGGAAACACAGCCGATCACCAGAAAGAGTCCTCCGATGATTCGTACTATGACATCCTTCATCGTATCGGGCCAGATGAGCAGCACAAGACCCGCTACGATCCCAACCACAGCTCTTAAAAAGCCGTAGTTGGGATTAAAAAAACTCTTGAATGACTTCATATACCTATCTGATATTGCTTTTATCATTTCACTTCACACCAGCCGCCCTTGACTGATGCATTAACTGTCTCATCATACATAGCCTCACAGATGGTTGAAGGGAGATAGAACTTACCTTTGTAGGTGGCAGTTGCTCTAATAGAAATCTCCTTTGACGCCGATTTTTCAAGGTCAAAATAGGAATAAACTCTATCATCCCTGTAATCCTGATAGAAATCGGTTGTGCGGTCATTGGCAATCTCCCATCCGGAAGGGAATATCTGCGAGAGTATGAGATTGGTATAGTCCTCAGTTGCGCTGGTATTGGTAACACGTGCCTTTATCACAAAGTCGGTGCCTTGCGTAAGAGAGAATGGATCTACAGGCGTGCCATTAGGTAGTGTATAGCTAACCGAAAGACGAAGTCCGTTGGAGAAGGCCGTCTCCTGACCCTTTGCCGGAACTCCGGTGGAACTCATTACTATATAGGTAGGAGCATCTGTCTTGTTGGTAAACTCAAATTCTATACTTTCACCTTTTGCGACATCCAAAGCACTGCGTGCTATACATTTGTCGTCCTTGAGAGTGATATTCTCTCTGCCTGCCTTTGCAGTAACGTTAACTCCTTCCTCAGAGTATTGTGCAGCATATGCGGCCACCGCATTCAGCGCCCAAGCCGTACTTTGAGTGCTCATAAAGTGATTGCGATCATTTAACGATTTGGAGAGAGTTTCTATTGACTTGAACGCCTCCTGCTTGTTGCCCGTAAGCCGGTATGCAATTGCTGAAACGGCCTTGAATCTATCTTCACTTTCAAATGAATAGGAGAATCTATCAATTTTACCTGCAGGACGGTTGGATACCTTTGAGATGATATTCTTTGCAACATCGCTCTTCTTGTCGGAAGCATAGGCCAGTGCAAGGAACCAGCCGGATTCTGTGTTCATATTATCCACCTCATTGCGCATACGGTTCATGTCACCTCGAGGTGCGGCACCGGTTAGCGTAAGAACATAGGCAGCATACGTCCGGTATGGATAATCTTGGGATGTTGAAGAAGCCACATCTTTTACAAACAAAGTCATACTGCGCTTGAGCCAGGCAGGCACTGCATAGCCCTTTGACTCAGCTTCCACCAGGAAGTGGAGAGCATAGATGGTGCCCCATGTACTGGAGGATGCATACGAAGAGGTATTCGGCCAGTAAGTCATTCCTCCATTGTTGAGAGCATATGAGGGGAGTTTGGTGATAGTCGCCTTGATATTGTTCTCACATTCGCTCTTCTGCTCATCACTCAGTGTCTGGACTGCTCCAAGATAGAGCTGAGGAAAGGCTGAAGAGACGATCTGTTCAATACATCCATGAGGATATTTCACCAGATACTCAAGGCGATAACCCAGATCTACGGGCGGGATGGAACTTGCTTCTACGAAAGCCGTATTGGTCCCCTGTTTGCCTGCAAGTTCGAAAGTCACCTTTTGGCTCTTGCCACCAGCTAACAGTATGGTCTTGGCATTGGTGGTAAGAGGATTGGGATCTCTCACGTCGATTTCTATTTTCTCCTCTGCATCATCTGCGGAGCATTTAGCCTTCGCAGTTATTTTTGCTATGCCTTCGGCAGATGAGGCCTTCACTTTGAAAAATGCCATCTGTTCTCCCGCGGCTGAAAAATTCAGTGTCTGAGACGAAGATCCGGAGATATCGAGTAGATCGTTGGTCGAGAGCGATACGGTTACTTTACCCAGATTGCTCTTTGTAGCGAATACAGTTATGGGAATCTCCACATCTTCGTCAGTACCGATAACCCTTGGGAGAGTACTCTGTACCATCAACGGCTTGGTGACTGCAACATTTTTCTCTGCAGATCCTTGTGCTTTTCCGTCGGTAGCCACTACCATAACGCGGAGATTGCCTATATATGCGGGAAGAGTAATTTCGTGATTCTGTTTACTCCTGGCCTTTATTGTATAGGGACCGAGGAAGATAGATACGGGCTTGAATCTCTCAGCCTTATTGGCAGCTGCAATCTCCTCAACTTCTCCGTCACCTCCAATGGCAAACATCTGCTCCATCCTCGCACCGTAGGCACCTATCACAAGATCGTAGAGGTCCCAACTGCGGACTCCGAGAGCCTCGGTTGCGTAGAAACTACCCCATGGATTAGGGGTCTTGAATCTGGTAAGACTGAGTAATCCTTCGTCCACAAGAGCTACGACATAGCTCATCGGACGGCCGTCACGCTCACTGACAGTCAGTGTGACTTTGCTTTCGGGGCGAATCTCGTCGGCTATGCCGATTCGGGGATTGAGGTGTGTTGCATCATCCTCTACCATTATCCTTTGAATTCCGAACAAACGGATGGGAGCATCATTGACTGTGGTGTTATGAGGCTGAATAAGGGTGACCGATGCATAAACATTGGGGGTCATTCCGCTCTCGATAGGGATACGGATGGTGGTCTTAGTATCGGAGCATGTCATCCAGAAGGTCTTGAGTACGCTTTCTCCCTTCTCGATGGAGACGAGCACCTTTGCACCGGGTGCGGAAGGAATTGTCAGTTGTGCATCCTCCCCCACTTTATATTTCTCCTTATCAAGGGAAGTGGCAAGGCGCGTAGCCGATTCACTACCGGCAGCGGTACTCTTGTCATCACCTGTGTAAACTTGTGTTACATATGAAGTGGCATGACCGCCCTTAGGATCGATCACTCTGATGAAATAGTATCCTGAATCATCGGTAAATGACAACTGGAACGAACCCTCACCATTGACGATGGAAACCTTGAAGGTGCGATATGGTTTGTTATAAGAATCCTTGGAATAGGAGGCAAGCTCACTGCTGGAAGAGCCCCACCACCAACTCCAACCCATCTTATACACCTCAACATCTGCGTCAACACGTCCTCTTGCTGGATTGCCTTTATAATCGACTGCAGCAAGTTTGATGGTATGTGTCTTGCTCTTGTCGAGATAGAGGTCACCCCAATAATCTTCCGTCTCGGGGACATTGATACCGATATATGTATTGTAGGGTGAAATAGTAGTAGTATAAGAGTCAATGCTGAAATCGCCGCTCTTTTCAAATACTCTCGTGGTGAAGACGGCTCTTAGCATACCCGGCTGTTCGCCAATTTCGGTCAAACGGTAATTGAAAGAAAGATTTCCATCCTGGTCAGTCCTGCCGGGAGTGAGATTGTATGTGGCCTGATTAAAACTTCTGGAACGGTCTTCAAACACGAAATTCTTATACTTCGCAAATTCCGTAACTCCACGGAAGCACTCTATATCAATTCTTGCCTCAAGATCTGCCGCTACAGAGCCGACAAGCCATTTTACGGAGAGATCGCCTTTAACTTCATCAACGGGAACTATCTCCTTTCCATCAAGTTGGAGATCTATGAGAAGTTTATTGGGCTTGACTGTTTCTATCCTGACACTCTTTGAATAAGTCTGACCACCTGCGGTCACATCCACCTGCCAATGACCTGTGGGATCGCTGTCGGCAGTCTGAAATCTGAATGCATACATACCGTTAAATCCGTTGTTGTTGACAATCGAACGGATAATCTGCCCTTGAGGGTTTCTCAAAACTGCTGTAACGGGGTGGTCTGATGGAAGTACTCCGCCATCCAGCATCGAAACGAATGTGATATAGATATCGTCCCCGGGTCTCCAAACACCTCTTTCTCCAAAAATGTAGCCTTTCTGACCTCCTGAAACGGAAGTGCCTCCAACATCAAAATTACTTACCGACAGTGATGCTCCATATGTGAGTTTGAGATAATTCTTGTCATTACCGCTTGTGACCACTGCCGTATGGGGCTCTTCGGAAAGTTTGATCTCAACTTTACCGTCACCACCGGTGGAGCCCTCTCCAATTACTTGATTGACATAATCAAACACTTTGACTTTCGCTCCCGATACGGGGGACGCATCAATGATATTTGTCACAAAGAAGGTGTAAGTGCCTTTCCCGGACCCTTTTGCTATTACGGCAAGGTCGGAAGCGAGAATATTGACATGCCTATCCTCGTAATCGTTATAATAACCGAAGTAATAATCGCTTTCATAGTAATCCGATTCCTTCTCCACAAGAGGTTCCACTCCCTTGATGCCTATACGATAAAGGGCACCTTTCTGAACCTTAATAAGATCGGTGATATTGAGACCGTAGCTAGCGACGCCCTTAAGCTTGGAGGATGAAGGATCACCCAGAACCAAAACCGTATCAACCACAATCTTGGCCACGCGACCAAGAATATAATTACTCTTTTCATCGAGTCTTTCCGACTGGAGATATTGGAGCATATTATTTTCGTAAATTCGGTGTACTCTCACCTGCACTTTGGCATAGTTCTGAGACTGGAAGAAGAGTTTGTTGCCATTGGAGGAGGGAAGCACTACACCTTTCGTCGAAAATTTCACAAAGGGCTCTTTCTGAGGAACATCAAATGTCTGCTCCCAGTCGAAACCGAGCTGCTCTCCTTTGGCATTTTTGATTAGTTTGCTGATATTGACTGTCTGTTTCTGCACATCCTCAACGGTAGGATATATTGTAAGTTTGTTCCTATCGACAAGAAACTTAAGCTTTCCCGCATTGGGTAGCTTGACCAGATTTGCCATAACCTGCTTTTTATCAAGAGCCGAGGAGAATACTATCTCATATCGGTAAGGATCAAGTAAAGCTTCAGCATTGATTATAACAAACACGCCCTCGGCGGGAATGTTGAATGACCAGGAGCCCATATCGTTGAACAACTCATATTTTCGGCTTACTGTAAATACGGACTGCTTTTTCTCGGGAATGATATCGTTAATGGAGAGTCTGTGGAGAAGGCCATCCTCCGCATGCTGCCACGAGACCGGAAAGTCTTTACTCAGGATGATACCTTTCTCTATATAATCATTGCCAACCGGATCTGAGGTGGTTATGACAATGTCGAGATGATATTTATCGTCCTCGTCGGGGTATACGGTAATCCCACCAAGGTCATAGTGGATTTCCGGGGCGAGTGTCTTGAAATTATAACTGACCGTACGAGATTTTTTGCCCACCAGTTTGCCGGCGTCAATCTGAATTTTGTATTCGGCATTGAATTCCAGCGGCTCTGCAAAAAACACAGCTATAGTACGTTCATCTATCAGCGACACGCTGAACTCCCTTTTGGGAGTACTCTGAACCAGTTTCTTAAGATCATCCGGTGTATTGTCGCCTACATTTATAACATAAGCATCAGGTACCGTGATGACAACGGGATCTGTAGTTCTGATTTCTGAAGATACGGATAATGCGTAATCGCCCTTACCCTGATTACATGAAATTACAGAGAAGAGAAGGATTGCCGCAAATGAAATAAAAGCAGTCAGTCGTTTCATATTTTTTCGGTTAATTGTTATATTTGCAAATATACGGAAAATTAGTCTTCTTTACGATGGGCAAAAGCAAAAAGAAAAAAATAATTATAGCACTCTGCTGCGCCGCATTTTTTGCGGCGCTTGTTATTATCTTGATGCCACGCCAAATTTTCCACAAACCGGTCAGCGCATTGCTCGAAAGTTCCGACGGGAAAATGCTGGGAGCCCGAATTGCATCTGACGGACAGTGGCGGTTCCCACAGATTGATACCGTACCCGACAAATTTGCTCGTGCCATCATCACTTACGAAGACAAACGCTTCAGACGCCACTTGGGAATAGACCCTCTCGCCCTCGGACGGGCCATTGTGCTCAATATACGCAAACGGGAGATCCGAAGTGGTGCCAGCACCATAACGATGCAGACCATACGCCTGAGCAGAGAAAACCGTCCCCGCACCTTTGGGGAAAAAATTGTCGAAATGTTTCTGGCTGTGAGGCTCGAACTGCGCTATTCCAAAACGAGGATCCTGGCGATGTATGCTTCTAACGCACCGTTCGGTGGCAATGTCGTGGGGCTGGAAGCGGCCTCATGGCGCTATTTCGGCCGACCGGCCGGAGAGCTCTCTTGGGCGGAGAGCGCCATGCTGGCGGTGCTACCTAACTCTCCCTCACTTATCCATCCCGGCAAAAACCGCGACATCCTCCTCGAAAAACGAAACGGTCTGCTGGATAAAATGGCGACTAAAGGCATAATAGACCCCACCGAATGTATGCTCTCCAAAGAGGAACCGTTGCCTGACAAACCTTATCCTATGCCCGACATCGCATATCACTACCTTGAAACTCTTCGCAAAGAGGGAGGTGACCGCAGATATACGAGTGATATTGACAAAGGGCTACAGGAGCGCACTGAAGAAATACTTCGCCGCAATGTAGGACTCTTCGAGAGCAATCAGGTCTATAATGTCGCAGCCATGGTGATGGAGGTAGCTAACGGCCGAATCATTACATACTGTGGCAACCTTAATCCGGAAGGAATTGGCATAAGTCACGGAAGAGCTGTAGATGTGATACAGGCACCGAGAAGTAGCGGCAGCACCCTTAAACCCTTTTTATACGCTGCAATGCTTGATGACGGAGAGATACTTCCCACTATGCTCGTGCCGGACATTCCGTCCCATTATAAGGATTTCACCCCAAGCAACTACAACCACACCTTCGATGGCGCAGTACCTGCAAACAGCATCATAAGGCGCTCACTCAATGTACCCTCCGTAAGACTGTTGCAGGAATATGGTGTGGAGAAGTTTATGCTTCTTCTCAGAGAATTGGGATTTACAACAATCAATCGCAGTGCCGAAGACTACGGTCTTTCACTAATCTTAGGAGGTGCTGAGATACGACTTATTGACCTGGTACACGCCTACCGCAATATGGCAGCTACCCTCGCTGAATCTACGGAGGACCTTTCTCCTCTATCCCCCGGATCAATATGGTGTACTTTCGATGTCCTCACAGGAGTCAGCAGACCCGAGGAGGAAGGGAGTTGGCAAAGTTTCAGTTCCTCACGGACAGTGGCCTGGAAGACCGGCACAAGTTACGGCAACAGGGATGCCTGGAGCATTGGTGTTACCCCAGAATATGTTGTGGGAGTCTGGGTAGGCAACTGCAATGGTGAGGGACGCCCCAATCTCACCGGCATCGGTTATGCAGCACCGGTGATGTTTGAGATACTATCAATCTTGCCTCCTACCGGATGGTTTGAACTTCCTATACTCGACCTTGAGGAGGTTGCTGTCTGCCCTTTAAGCGGACACCCTGTATCCGACATCTGCAGTATTGGTACCGACCTCACCCCGGATACGCTTCTTGTACCGCCACATGAGCACAAGCCCGATATCTGTCCCTATCACCGCCTGCTCCACTTGAGCGAAGACCAAAGATATATTGTCAACAGCGACTGTTATAGCACTGCTAAAATGGTTATCCGATCATGGTTTGTGCTACCTCCATCGCAGGAATGGTACTATATGGCCACACATCCGGATTATCGCAGACTGCCACCTCTCCATCCCGATTTCGCATCAGGCGGGAGCTCAACACGTAGTAAGATAGTGGAGATTATATATCCCCAAGAGGGTATGATTCTGGCTGCGCCTCTCTCTCTCGACGGAAAAAGTCAGGGAGTAGTCTTCTCCGCGGCACATGCCAGTCCATCTGCCACTCTTTACTGGCACATTGACGATCACTATATAGGTTCCACATCGAGCAATGAACACAAGATGTTGGTCCTACCTGAGCCCGGACGACACCGTCTGGTAGTGACCGACACTAACGGCAACAGTGCTTACGTGTGGTTTGAGGGAGCGCAGGCCAATTGACCAGCCTTTTTTCTATTATTTGTTGAATTATCCGAAAGAATGTCTATCTTTGCATTCCCTTACGATGTAAGGATATATGGTGGTAGTAGCTCAGCTGGTTAGAGCATCGGATTGTGGTTCCGAGGGTCGTGGGTTCGAATCCCATCTTCCACCCAACAAAAAGCGACCGCATGGGTCGCTTTTTTAGTTTTGAGTTAGAAGTATTTAGTTCTAAGTAAGTTTTATAGTAATTAGTTCTTAGTTTAGAGTTTTAGAGTACTCTAATTTTAGTTGAGTTGTTGTAATATAATTTACAGTTGAGTTTTGTGTTGAAATCTTATAGATGAATTACCTCATTCCTCACCTATAATACCCACTACACACTACAAACTAGGAGCTCAGAACTAAACTTTTCCCCTCCTTTTAATGGTTCCCTTGGGGAACCAAAGCAGCGCAGAAGCGCTGCAATCCTCAAACCCCGAATCTCGCAACTCGCACCTCTGCAAACAAAAAAGAGGCCGTAGCCTCTTTTTTGTTTTGCAGGATGGTACCCCCGTGGGGAATCGAACCCCAACCTAAAGAACCGGAATCTTCAATTCTATCCATTAAACTACGGGAGCATCCTCATCTGCACATGAGATTTACTCCTTACCTGCGAGTCTCTTGTAGGTGTTGTAACGCCACTTGGCAAACTCCTCTGTCTTAGCGAAGAGTTCTACTGCACTCTCAGGGAATGTGTTCAGTAGTGAAGAGAAACGTACTTCACCTTTGAGAAACTCCTGGAATTTGCTCCAATCGGGCTCTTTGCTGTCGAGCGAGAATGGATTCTTGCCCTCTGCTTCAAGAACAGGATTGTAACGGTAGAGATGCCAGTAACCGCAGTCAACTGCTCTCTTCTCCTCCCTCTGGCTCAGACCCATACCGGCCTTGAGGCCGTGGTTGATACAAGGAGAGTAAGCAATAATCAATGAAGGACCATCATAAGCCTCAGCCTCCTTTATGGCATTGAGGAACTGCACTTGGCTGGCTCCCATTGCAACTTGTGCCACGTATACATAGCCATAGCTAATAGCCATCATTCCGAGGTCTTTCTTACGAACTCTCTTACCTGAAGTGGCGAACTTAGCAACTGCGCCTGCAGGAGTAGCCTTGGATGACTGTCCGCCGGTGTTGGAATAGAGTTCAGTATCAAGTACGAGAACATTGACATTCTGACCTGAGGCCAGTACGTGGTCAAGTCCACCGTAACCTATGTCATAAGCCCAACCGTCACCACCGAAAATCCATTGTGAACGGGCAGGAATAAAGTTCTGAAGCTCAAGGAGCTGTTTGCAGATCTTGCATCCGCACTCTTTCATCATGGGCACCAGCGCATCACTGACTTCGCGAGTGACTGCAGCGTTGCTGCGGTTAGTCAACCACTTGTCGAAGAGTACTTTCATATCAGAAGTACAGCTGTTGCATTCTAAACCTTTAGTCATAAGAGTAGCAACAGTATCGCGAACCCTCTCGCTACCCAACCTCATACCGAGACCGAATTCAGCATTGTCCTCAAATAGAGAGTTGGCCCATGCGGGACCGTGTCCGTGAGGATTGGTAGTGTATGGTGATGAAGGGAATGATGCGCCGTAGATTGAAGAACAACCTGTAGCGTTTGCGACCAGCATCCGGTCACCGAAGAGCTGCGTGATGACTTTGATATATGGAGTCTCGCCGCAACCTGCACAAGCTCCGGAGAACTCGAAGAGCGGTTGAGCAAACTGTGAATTCTTTACATTCTGCTCCTTGGGAGCGACATTATCCTTATAACCTACATTATGGTGGAGATAATCAAAGTTAGACTGCTCTGCCTCCTGAGTTTCGTAAGGCTTCATCACCAGAGCCTTTTCCTTTGCAGGACAGACATCGGCACAATTGCCGCAACCTGTACAATCAGCAGGAGAAAGCTGCATCGTGAATTTGTACTCCTTGAAAGCTGCATTACCCTGTACTTTCTTTATCTCTGCGGGAGCGGCCTTTGCATCCTCTTCAGTCATAAGGAAAGGACGGATAGCTGCATGGGGGCAAACATAAGCACATTGATTACACTGAATACAGTTGTTAGGTTGCCACTCGGGAACAAAAACAGCTATACCGCGCTTTTCAAAGGCTGAAGTACCGCTGGGGATTGTGCCATCAACCATATCTCCGGCAAATGTGCTCACAGGAAGAGAATTTCCATCCTGAGAATTAACGATGTCGGCCACATTGCGTATCCATTCGGGAGCAAGTCGGTTATAATTGGCATGTACAAAACGGCCGGTAGCGTTGTTCCACTCTTTTGGTATCTCAACTTCGACATATTCGCTACCGCGATCAACTGCAGCGTAGTTCATTTTAACTACGTTCTCGCCCTTATTTCCGTATGACTCGTCAATTGCCTTCTTCATGTGGTCAACTGCCTCCTCGTAGGGTATTATGCCGGTAATCTTAAAGAATGCAGACTGTAGGATAGTGTTAGTCCTTCCGCCCAGACCGATTTCGGTAGCAATCTTTGTGGCGTTTATGAGGAAGAGACGGAGTTTTTTGGCCACAATCTCTTTCTTCACAAAGTCAGGAATCCTGTTGAAAGTCTCCTCAGTATCCCAGAGGCTATTGAGGAGGAGTATACCACCCTCTTTTATCCCCTTGAGCACATCATATTTGTAGAGATATGAGGGCACGTGGCAAGCCACGAAGTCTGGAGTCGACACAAGATAGGGAGCCTTAATGGGGCTATCACCAAATCTTAGGTGAGAACAGGTGTATCCGCCGGACTTCTTAGAGTCATAGTCAAAATAACCTTGGCAATATTTAGAGGTGTTGTCACCAATAATCTTGATGGTATTCTTGTTGGCGCCAACAGTACCGTCAGAACCAAGTCCGTAAAACTTACACTCATAAGTGCCTTTTTTGGCAAGAGAAATCTCCTCTTTTAGAGGGAGTGACTTGAAGGTCACGTCATCTACGATACCAATTGTAAAGCCATTCTTAGGCTCTCTGAGCTTGAGGTTATCGAATACTGCAATAATCTGCGCGGGGCTGGTATCCTTGGAAGAGAGACCGTAGCGGCCACCAACAACCAGGGGAGCATTTTCGCCGAGATCGGCAACAATGGCTTTTACATCCATGTAGAGAGGCTCACCGAGTGAACCGGGCTCTTTTGTGCGATCAAGTACAGCAATTCTTTTTACGCTCTTAGGAAGAACCCTAAGGAAATATTTTGCCGAGAAAGGCCTGTAAAGACGTACAGTAATCAACCCGAGCTTCTCTCCCTTAGTTTTGGCAAGATAATCGATCGTCTCCTTTATGGTCTCACATACGGAGCCCATTGCTATAATCACATTCTCTGCATCAGGTGCACCGTAATAGTCGAAGGGGAGATAATGGCGACCGGTAAGTTCAGTGATTTCACCCATATATCTTGCAACGATGTCGGGAACTGCATCATAGTAGGGATTTGCAGCTTCTCGTGCCTGGAAGTAAACATCAGGGTTCTGTGCAGTACCTCTGGTAACGGGCTTGTTGGGATTCAAAGCCCTTTCTCTGAATTTTGCGAGAGACTTATTGCTGACCATAGGCTTGAGGTCTTCAGCCTCGAGCAACTCCACTTTCTGAATCTCGTGTGAGGTTCTGAAACCGTCGAAGAAGTGTAAGAACGGGATGCTTGATTTGATGGCCGAAAGATGGGCTACAGCTGCCATATCCATTGCCTCCTGCACACTGGGAGATGCAATGAATGCAAAGCCCGTCTGTCTGGCGCTCATAACGTCGCAATAGAGTCCGAAAATGGATAGGGCCTGTGCAGCAAGTGCACGGGCAGATACATGAAATACTGCCGGAAGCAGTTCACCTGAGATCTTGTACATATTGGGAATCATCAGGAGAAGGCCCTGGGAGGCTGTGAATGTTGTGGTCAGGCTACCTGCCTGAAGGGATCCGTGAACAGCTCCTGCAGCTCCTCCTTCGCTCTGCATCTCAGTAACTTTAACTGTTTCACCCCAAATGTTCTTTTTGCCGAAGGCTGCCCACTCGTCGACGTACTCTGCCATTGTCGAAGAGGGAGTGATAGGGTAAATCGCAGCGTGCTCGCTGAAAAGGTAAGCAACATGGGCGGCAGCATAATTGCCGTCACAGGTGATGAATTTTTTCTCTTTTGCCATTTGATTTTAATGTTTTTTTATTGATTGGTCCCGTTATTGTTATAAATCTTAACTTTGTGAAGGACTGTACCTTATTAGATCTATTTTTATTTGTAACAAAACTCAAAAATATGGATTATTTTTGGGATAAGAAAATTTAATGTCTATTTTTACTTTTCAAACAAATTGTTGAATCAATTTTCAAGATTATGAAACGCACATTGATGATTATTCTCACCGCCTGCTTTGCGCTTAGCATCCAAGCCCAGGATGTAATCCAGCACAAAAAAGGTGAAGACATGACCCAGTACATGCTCGATAGTGTCAAGTATGTTCTACCCGATTTCACTGCAGGAATAGTTGTATTCAAAGATGGCCGTACCGCCAACGCCCCTCTCAATATCAGTACAATATCACAGAAACTCCTCTTTATCTCCCCCGAAGGTGATATACAGGAAGTTATCAATCAGAACAACATTGACCGCGTATCGGTTAAAGGCCACTCGTTTGTTCAGACTAAACAAGGATTTGTGGAGTTACTGGATATTGTAGATAACGTAATACTTGGCAGTGTAAAGAGAGTCAAATTCCTTGAGTCGGAGAAGAAAGGCGCATTCGGAACCACATCTGAGACCACTTCCGTCACAACCATCAGTTCTATCACAACTGAAGGACAAAGGTATGAGCTTGCTCAAAATGTAAACACCCCCTACACCTACAGGGTAACCCCATATCTGGGACGCAACGGCAAATTCAGTTATGCTACGAAGAAGTATATAATGAAGTGTTTCCCTTCAAAGCAGGATCAAATAGAAGCATACCTCCAAGAACACAAAGTGGACTTTGAGAATTTGGATGATGTGAGAGCCCTGTTTGAATACCTCAAATAAAGAGCCGCACCACCGACAATCAGGTTAAAGAAAACAGTTCCACGTCAGGGGCTGTTTTTTTTATAAGTCCCTGGAGCACATTGCCGGGGCCTATTTCGGTGAATTGAGTTGCACCGTCCGCCACCATATTGAGCATTATATCCACCCATTTAACCGGAGATGTAAGTTGCATCAGCAAATTGGATTTGATCCGGCCGGGATCCGTATTGGGCAGGGCATCCACATTCTGGTAAATCGGGCAGATGGGTGTAGAAAAAGGCGTATTATCTATTGCTCCTGCCAATTCTACACGTGCAGGCTCCATAAGCGGGGAGTGGAAGGCTCCACCAACCTGAAGCATTACACATTTGCGCACTCCGGCCTCCCTAAGAGCGGCAACTGCACTCTCTACAGCAGTAGTCTCACCTGAAATCACCGTCTGTTGGTCGCTGTTGTAATTGGCGGGGACCACTATACCTGCAGTTTCTCTGCAGATGCGTTCCAAAAGCTCCGGATCGGCAGCAATTATGGCCGCCATCGAGCCCGGATTGAGTTCACATGCTTTCTGCATAGCCTGTGCTCTGAGAGAAACCAGTCTCAAGCCATCTTCAAAGCCAAGAGCGCCTGAGACCACAAGCGCTGAAAATTCGCCCAGAGAGTGTCCCGCTACCATATCAGGAACCGGCAGGTTGCTGCAAAGCGCTGCCACTACCGAGTGGAGGAAAACCGCAGGCTGGGTCACTTTCGTAGCCCTTAGGGCCTCGGTATCTCCCTCAAACATTATGTCGGTAATTCTGAATCCGAGTATCTTATTTGCCTGCTCGAAAAGAATATTTGCGCGGGCGGAACCGGTATATAACTCCTTCCCCATTCCGGGGTACTGCGATCCCTGTCCTGGAAAAACGTATGCTTTCATCATTATAAGGTTTTAGTAACAGCGGCAAAGATAGGAAAAAGCGGGAAAAATAAGTTCTATAACCTCTTTCTTTCGCTTTCGCCGGCACCGGTGCCTTTGTATTTGCTCTTTGCGATATTGAAGTTGTAGCGGATAGTGATGACAAGTTCGTTGGCATCGAGACGCTTGCTCTCAAGTATCTGATAGACTCCGCTGTATAGATGGGTTTTTTCGTGTCTGAGTGCAAAGAGATCAAGGCCCTTTAGTTCCACTGTAAGAGCATCATTGAAGAAAGATTTGCTCAGAGCTATATCAAGTTGGTGCATTGGTTCCATCATCTCATACGCCAAAATATGCCCCTTCCCCTGTAAATTGTAATCCACATTTAGCATAAAACCTTTGGGGAAAGTAAACGTACTACCCAAGGCGAGTAGTAAGACCGGTTTTTTCAGTTCGACATCTTCTCCCATATAGCTAAGCGTGAGCCACTGCTTACTAATGCCGAGAGAAATACGAGGCGTCCAAAAGCCAATGGTAGGAGTGGCCGACACTCTGGCGTTAATCATCGGAAAATTTTTACCGTAGTTAATGGGACGAAGTACGATAATATTAGGCAAATCCGGTTGAGCCGTAGCTGCATTTATAATGGCATCCTTGAAAACTTGGTAGTTGACGGATAGCTGCATAAAATTCCAAACCGCAGAAAAAGAGAGGTCTTGGCTTATTTGTGGCTTGAGTGTGGGATTTCCTTTGGAAATACCATACCTGCCCAAATAGGAAGATATATTAGTCAATTGGTGATAAAGGGGGCGACGGGCCTTAGCGGAGTAACTCAACTGCAACCGAACAGGGCCTGCAACTGCACTCAACGATGCATGGGGGAAGAAATGGTTGTATTGACGACTCCTCTCTCCATCTTCCTTGTCATTTTCAAAGAAACTGAAATCCAAATGCTCATAGCGCACTCCGGCAGAAAAAGAACCGAAGGGAAGTGGACGGCTATACTCCGCAAAGGCAGCGGCATTGTGCTCGCTTACTTTATTATCTATGTTGGGTACATAATTTTC
>CAZRBY010000015.1:0-32148 GCA_964598495.1 uncultured Muribaculaceae bacterium | reverse complement strand
GGTATACTCACTTCCGGCGGAGATATTTCCTCCGAGCAACGGATAGGTGAGTACGAGCTTAGAGGCCATAAGACGGTTTGCCATACCGTTGATGGTATGCACATCACGGCTCTCCTTCATTTCACTCTGCTCCTTAAATACTATGCTATCAAGCGCACCTCCACGCTGAACATCGGCATTAAAGTCAATATTGAGTTGGCCAATTGTGCCGTTGTAGTAAACGTTTGCCCGCTGAGTGACACCCGCGAAACTCTTACCATCAGCAGGTATTTGAACATTGTCATCGAGGGTCCCATCCAAGTAGGTTCTTATATGAAGATCCTGCGTTGATCTGCCTCCCAAAAAGGCATAGGGATAGTAGCGGAATCCGATGGAATGGTTAGGATTGAACTGATAGTTGAATCCTAAGATGGGAGTCATGGTTCGTACTTTGTTGCTATATGTCAATTTCTTTTGCAATTCAAGCAGATTTTCTGACTGGAGGCTCTGAGTTATCTCAGAAAAAGAGTCAGGCGCTGTTTTACTATATCCCAGAGAGGCAAAGATGTCCAGATTTTTGTATCTATAGTTGAGGTTGATCTGCTCTACCCAATCAAACTTGCCGTGATGGACATAGGTGCTTGAACGAAAGTCAAAACTTAATCCGTCACCCTGTTTCTTGATGGTTTTTATTCTGATTACCGAATTTGCTGCAGCGTCATAACTGGCGCCGGGATTAGTTATCACCTCCGCCTCGAGTATCTCTTCCGAGTTGAGTTGTTCCAGTTCTGTATTATCATTCACCATACGTCCGTTGATGTAAATCAAGGGAGTACCTTTACCGAAGACCTCGAAATCGCCGTTCTTGCTAATTACTCCAGGGAGTCTACGGAGCACATCGTTTGCCGAAACGGCTTGGGAAAGCACACTATCCCTGATAGTCTGTGACAAATTCTGCGCCTGGGCCGGCGCTACAAAGTTGGCGAAAGAGAGCGACAGTATCACTGTCACAAAAAGAATCTTTTTAAATAGCTGGTTCATAGGTCAAAAACAGTTGCTATATAAAATAAAACGCACAATTGGAAAAATTGTTGCAAACTATTATACAGTAGCTTGATTGAATCTGCAAGGTTAGCTTTAACTACTCTACCTCTCTTTGACAAGACCGTTGCGATATGCCTCGACCAAACGGAGCAGAGCGGCAATTTGTCCACGAATCTCTTCTCCATTGTCAGTATCATTGACAAGCATTCTCTCTTTGTTGAAATCAACAAAAAGGCGTGTTCCCTTAATTTCAACGCCATGTTCAATGGCCTGGCGAGTAGATGCGAAAGGTTCGTGCTGCACCAGTTGCATGCCGCGTGAATTAAATATGAGCGTATAACCTGCTATACCGGTTTCGCCCTGATATGCGCGAGAAAAACCGCCATCTATAATCAACATCTTGCCACCAGCACGGATTGGAGACTCACCCTTAATAGTCTTTACCGGCACATGACCGTTGATTATATGACGATTGTCGCCTTTTACACCAAATTCGTCCAAAATCATCTCACACACAGATTCTTTCTCGCGAAGCGTGTAATAGTGACCCTTGGGCTCTTTGTGAGACTCCTTGTCGGCAATGAAACAGCGTTCGAATGTAGTCATCTTTCCTTTGTCAAACGCTACCGAATCGGGACCGCACCAGAGATACCACATATAATCTACGGCGAAACTATGCTCCGGAGTACCCTCTTCACCGTAATACGCCTTCCTGATCAAACTGTCCACTTTATCCATCAAGGCCTTTCCTGCATACGAAACTCCATCTATATTCACACTTTTGAAACTGCCGTCAGCATTGAGAGGCATAGAAGCATGGAACATCAAATTGCCGTTGCGAACAAGATAGAGACTTCCATCACTTAACAAAAACTCAATATGTCTGCGTAGACGGTCACAATTGACAAATGAGCGGCGAAATTTGCCCACAAGTTCCTCTTCTTCAGGGGTAAGACGATAAGGATCAGCCCGATCCACAGTAGGGAAATCGGTATCAAGCATAGGATACTCTTTGCCGTTAATCGTAATTGTCCCCTTCTCATAATTGACCTTGTGTAAAAGGTTGCGATCAGCCATCTTAAAATCAGGTCTGCGCTCAATAATATCCGCCTCCAATTTGAACTGGAGGATAGAGATGGCTTTCATCATCTGGGCAATAAGATGTACGCCCTTATTGCTGTATTTGTCATCTGCAAATTTGAGACGTGGTTGGAAGGAATCGCAAGGATCATCGCCGTATGCCTCCATTGCGAATGTTGCAAGAGGCAACAGATTTATTCCATATCCCTCCTCAAGTGTCCTGAGATTTCCGTAACGCATACAGATACGTATCACATTTGCTATACAGCTGTCATTGCCGGTTGCGGCACCCATCCAAAGAATATCATGATTGCCCCACTGTATATCCACATCGTGATAATCCATTAGCGTGTCCATTACAATATGAGCACCCGGCCCCCTGTCATATATATCTCCCACTATATGCAGAGAATCTATCACCAGACGTTGGATGACATCACATAACGCAATTATAAAATCATCCGCTCTATCAAGTTCAATAATGTTGGAAAGGATATTTTTGAGATAAGCCTGCTTGTTGGGATCCGCCAGAGACTCGTGCATCATTTCCTCAATGATATAGGAATACTTTGTCGGGAGTGCCTTGCGTACCTTGGATCGCGTATACTTGGAAGAGACCCTTTGGCACATTTTCACCAGCTGTATCAGAGTAATCAGGTACCATTCATCGATATCGCTCTCCTTGGATTTGACTATCGCAAGTCTTTCGCGCGGATAACATATCAGGGTACACAAGTCGCGTTTTTCGAGCTCGCGCAATGTATCCCCGAACTCCTCATCCACCTTGCGCTCGATGGTGCCTGAAGCATTCTTCAACACGTGACTAAACGCCTCATATTCACCATGAATGTCGGTCAGAAAGTGTTCCGTACCCTTAGGTAGATTGAGTATTGCCTGTAGATTGATAATCTCCGTGCAGGCTTGTGCAATGGTCGGGAAACTCCGCGACAACAGTTTCAGATATCTGAGTTCATTTTCGTCAAATGAGGCTTCCGATCTCTTCATTATTATAAAATTAAGGTTAAGTTAGAAAAATGCTAAATCAGATTTTCTCGTCGCATATGGCGATTACACGTTCACGACGCACATCAGCTTCAGCTGCAATCGAAGCTGCCTCTGCCAGTAGAGCATCAGCCACAGTTCGGTCTTTTAATCCGGCAGCGTTGATCTTGACATTGAGCCAGGCACCATGAACGGCAGACCAGATGGCAAGAGCTCCAACGCCCGCATCTGAAACAGAGTTGGGATTGCCTTCAGAGGCCATCGCCTCTACAAGGTCAAAAGCAGAGAAGGCCGTTTTCATTGTTTCCAGAGGCACACGTGTAGCATAGAGAGTGGCTTCCTGTATAGCCGCCGTGCGGGCTGATTTCTCATCATCAGAGCCCTTGGGCAGGCCGAATGCATCCATAATGCGGTTGAATGAGTTGGTATCCTCATCCACCAAATGGAGCATTAATGCCATTATCTTCTGTCCTTTCTCTGCCCAAGTCGAAAACTTCTCCCAATCGGCATCCCAGCCGGGCTTGAGAGATGAGAGATTGGCTACCATTGTACCCAAAGCTGCACCCAATGCACCCATATAGGCTGAAATCGAGCCACCGCCCGGAGCCGGTGATTCGCTCGCAGTCTCAAGCGCAAAGGCCGTACAGGTCATATTCACCAATTTGCGGGTAGCACCTGCTTCATCTGCATCCTCCATAAGGTATTCTATCACCTTTTCGCGAGGATTGAAGGGCTTGAGATCGTCCAGACCCATAGATTTTATCGCAATCTTTATTATCTCCTCTTCGGAAACACCGAGACTGCGTTGCTGTTTAGTCAGATAATGCTTACCTGCATCAATCAGCACCTTTTTGGGTATAAGACCTACTATTTCAGAGCCCGACACGCGGATGCCACGGTTTTGTGCAGCTCTGCAAACTTCGTCAAATGCTACGTGAACAGGTGTCATCGAAATATTGGTCACATTCATAGACACTTGTGCTATACCGTACTCTTCGATAAACCATCCGATTGCCTTACAGCCCTTGAGAGTGCCGGGAATCCAGACCTCTTTGCCGTTTTCATCTCTTACTACCTTGCCTGTAATCGGGTCACCCTCACGTTTTTTTCTTCCTTTTTCACGCACATCAAAGGCAATAGCATTGGCACGACGGGTGGAGGTAGTATTGAGATTGTAGTTGATTGCTACAAGGAAATCGCGTGCTCCAACCATTGTACAACCGGTGTGGGCCACTCTGTCATTGTATGATGTCGGACCGAAATCGGGTTTCCACTCGGGATTCTGGAATTTCTGAGCAATACCCTCGTATTCGCCGGAACGGCAGTTAGCGAGATTGCGTCTTTCGGGACGGAATGCTGCACTTTCGTAACAATATACCGGAATTCCCAGTTCATCTCCTACTCTTTTAGCCAGTCCGCGTGCCAGTTCGGCACACTCTTCCATAGTAACATTTGCAATCGGAATGAGGGGGCATACGTCCGTGGCGCCCATTCGGGGATGCTCTCCGTGGTGATGACGCATATCGATGACTTCACCGGCCTTTTTAATGGCCCGGAAAGCTGCCTCAACCACTGCCTCAGGAGTACCTACAAAGGTTACAACCGTACGATTGGTGGCTGCACCCGGATCCACGTTGAGGAGATTGACTCCTTCTATTTTCTCTATTTCGGCCGTAATATGGCCAATTATCTGCATATCGCGTCCCTCGCTGAAATTGGGGACGCATTCAATGATTTTACGTGTCATTATAAGTTTTTAAGGTTATTATCTATTCGTTAGTACTCGTGGTCATTCATTACCATCTTTATCTGAGGATCCACTTCCGCCCTGAGCGCCTTGGGGTTGAGTTCGAAGTAATGGTAAGGATATAGAACTGCGGGTTTTATAGTATTTGCCGCCCTTACAAACTCCGCATCGGGCATTGTGTAGGGAAGATTTTTGGGAAGAAATGCAATGTCGATATCCTTGAGGGTTTTCATAAATGGGGTGAACTCGGTATCGCCCGCAAAATAGACTTTGAATCCTCCGAAATCAAGAAGATAACCGTTACCTACTCCTTCGGGATGGAAAGGACGATCCTGGTCATTGAGGTTGTTGATATTATAAGCGGGGACAGCGTTAATAGTAACACCATCGAGAGTGCAGCTTTCACCGTTCTCCAGCACTTCATAGTTATAATGTTTTCTTGGCACCACGGGAGGCACAACCAAGATCGTATGCTCTTGTACAATATGCACAAGGGCCTCCTCATCATAATGATCATAATGGTCGTGTGTAATCAGGATGAAGTCGGCAGGAGTCTTGCCCTCAAAAGAGCAGACATCGCAATAGGGATCAAGATACCAATTCTTGCCATTTATGGTGAAATGTACGGAGGCGTGGCCGAAGAGTTCAATCTGAAGCTCGCCCAAAGGTGTGTTGTAGCTCTTCATAATGGTAGTTTTTATTTATAATCATATAACTATTTTTCCGTCAAGTATCAGATTCTCCACCAGCGGAGTGGAAAAAGCATAGGGGATGAATTCCAAAGAAGGTATAGGCCTTGTGACTATAAGTGAGGCCGCCTTTCCGAGGGTAATGCTGCCGTGTGTCTCTCCCAGTCCCATTGCAAATGCGCTGTTGAGTGTGGCGGCATTAATTACTTCCTCCGGGGTCATCTTCATTTTCATACAAGCGAGGGCCATAATGAACTTCATGTCTCCGCAGGGACAGGATCCCGGATTATAGTTGGTAGCAAGTGCCACAGGAATATCATACTCCAACATTCTGCGGGCATCCGGATATTCCATGTCCAGGAAAAAAGTAGCTCCGGGCAATAGATTAGCTATGGTATCTGATTTTTCTATAACCTTAAACTGCTCGTCACCTGCATACTCGAGGTGAGAAACAGAGGCGGCATCATATTTTACTCCAACCTCCACACCACCGGAACAACTCATCTGATTGGCATGCACAGTGGCCTTTAGGCCAAATTTTCGCCCGGCTGCAAGTATTTCGTCACTCTCCTCTTTGGAAAAAAATCCCTCTTCGCAAAATACGTCTATGTACTCGGCAAGACCTTCGGTAGCTACGGCAGGTATCATCTCGCTTATTATCTCCCTGACATATCCTTCATGGTTCCCACGGAACCTCTCCGGGAAGGCATGCGCCCCCATGAAAGTGGCTTTCACCGTAAGAGGGGACTCAGTAGCGATACGCCTTATTACACGCAGCATCTTGATCTCATCTTCAGTGGTGAGGCCGTAACCGCTCTTTATCTCAATAGCCCCTGTACCGAAGTGCATAACCTCCTCCACCCGCACCATAGCCTGGCGGAAAAGGTCTTCCTCGGAAGTATAGTGAAGCAAACGGGCAGAATTGAGGATTCCACCACCTCGAGCTGCAATCTCCTGATAGGAAAGTCCGCGGATCTTATCTATAAACTCTATCTCCCTACTGCCTGCATAGACCAGATGAGTGTGGCAATCACAGAAGGCCGGAAGGACCATCCTGCCGATGGCATTTATTACCTTATCGGCACTATCTAGAATGCTCTTCGGAAGCTCCGACATAGAACCGAAAGCAGATATCTTCCCCTGATCAGAAAACAGAAAAGCATTATCTATTACGGGCAAAATATCCATCTGAGCACCTCTGATAGGAGAAGAAGTCTTCTCCCTAACCTGCACCAGTTTTGCTATATTGACAATCAGGAGAGATGACATAACTGAGATTATTTCTGATTTCTCAAGAATAGTATTGAGCGTCTTATATGGTGATACATCACCTCATCTTCATCTATGAAGGGCACGACATCTCGGTACTCCGCAACGAATTCCTCCAGTATGGGTGAAGTGCGAAGCGGTCTGCGAAACTCCAATGCCTGAGCTGCGTTCAGCAATTCTATGGCTAGCAGAGACTCAACATTTTGTATCACCTTGACACACTTGGTGGCGGCATTGCCTCCCATGCTCACATGATCCTCCTGACCTTGTGAGGAGTCTATGGTATCTACGGATGCGGGGGTACAGAGTTGCTTATTCTGACTCACGATGGATGCAGCGGTATAGTGAGGTATCATAAATCCCGAGTTGAGACCCGAATGTGCTATAAGGAAAGAGGGAAGTCCTCTTTTACCGGAGATAAGCTGGTAGGTTCTCCTCTCAGAGATACTGCCTAATTCCGCCATCGCTATGGCAAGGAAGTCAAGGTTGATTGCAAGCGGCTGTCCATGGAAGTTCCCCGCAGAGATTATCAAATCTTCATCAGGAAGTATGGTCGGGTTGTCGGTTGCTGAGTTCAGCTCGGTAATAAAAACTCCCTCAATGTGTGAGAGAGCATCTTTTGTGGCTCCGTGAACCTGCGGTACACATCTGAAAGAATAGGGATCCTGCACATGCTCTTTGGGACGATTGATGAGTTCACTACCTTCCAAATAGATATTAATCATCTCAGCAGTAGTGATCTGTCCCGAGTGGGGTCTGATCTCGTGCACTCCGGGAGTAAATGGCTCGATTCTGCCGTCGAACGCATCGAAAGAAAGGGCGGCAATCTTGTCGGCTAGAGAAGAGAGTCTCTTAGCGTGGAATAGCGACCATAGCGCATGTGCCAGCATGAACTGAGTACCGTTTAGCAAAGCCAATCCCTCTTTAGATGCAAGTTTGAGCGGCTTCCAGCTAAAAATATTTTCCAGCTCTTCGCCGGAATATCTCTCTCCGCTATAATCAAAATCTCCCAAACCGAGCAACGGAAGGGACATATTCGCCAATGGTGCAAGATCACCGGATGCCCCGAGAGAACCCTGACTATAAACCACCGGTGTCACCCCATGGTTAAAAAAGTCAACAAGCCGCTGTACCGTTTCCAGTCGCACTCCAGAATAACCGTATGAGAGGGATTTAATTTTTAACGCGAGCATCAAGCGCACAATATCTTCCTTCACTTCGTCACCGGTACCGCATGCATGCGACATAACAAGGTTTTCCTGAAGTTTGGAGAGATCTGCAGCTCCTACTGCCACATTGCAGAGGGAACCGAATCCGGTGGTTATGCCATATATCGGCTCAACCTGATTTTCCAACCTCTTGTCAAGGTAATCACGACACTTGGTTATGCGTTCCACAGCCTCGTGGCCCAGCTCAATTCGGCAGTCGGGCTCCAGCAATGTCCTTACATCCGAGAGGCAGTGGATTTTCTCATCTATATAAAAGGTATGCATATATTTTATGATTTGCTTTAGTTTTCTGCTCGTAAATTACAATTATAAGATTTTTTTCCAGAATAATCTACAATTCATAAAAAAAAGCCGGCTTACACCGGCTTTTTTCAATTCAGGAATCATCCCTGATCAGTTCGCGGCTATTAATAACCGGGATTCTGATAGATGTCAGGGTTGGAGTTAATCTCATCAATACCTATAGGAAGAATAGCTCTGAAGAAAGTCCTGTCAACGGTCTTATCACGATATTGTGAAGTAGTACCGAAGCCCCATGCATCATCCTCAAAGGTTACCTTTCTGTTCTGGCGCATCTGCTCAAAGAAGAGTTTACCCTCTGTGAGAAGTTCTCTTCTATACTCATTGTAAACAGCATCTTCGTTCACGGTTGAAGCTGTCCACTCAGCCCTGTCAGGGTCGCGCTTTGAAATAGCATTGAGATAACTTGCGGCAGCACCCTTGTCACTCTTGAGAGCACATTCTGCGGCAAGCAGATAAATTTCCGACAGACGGATTACCTTGATGTTGACTGCGGTATGGGTACTCTTTCCATCACCGGCCAAGTTTACATCACCCAGATACTTATAGCAGCAGTCATCCCAGTTGCTGCGTGTTTCTTCACCCTTCATGTGGTCATAAGTCATGATACCCCAGCGGATATCATTCTTGCCCATGATGTTTTGCCAGTATGAGCTGGCCATGAAGTAACCGTATGCATTTGAATGCGCGTGGTTTTTGCGACTGTAGCGTACTCCAAGGGAGCTGCCAACGAGGTCACCCTCATTGGGATACATTGCAAGTTCGAAGATGGACTCGCTACCGAACTGAGTTTTCCAGGAACCTACCCAATTTGCGGGTGTATAGAGGGTATAGGCCTTACTGTCGATGATATTCTTGAAACAGGTCAATGCTGATGAGAAGTTGTCCATATACATATAGACCTTACCGAGTATTGCCTGGTTGGCGTAATAGTTGATATAACCATTTGATTTACTCTTTGAAAGGAGCGGAGCAGCCTTAGTAAGGTCTGCTACAACCTGGTCGTACACCTCTTTCACAGTATTGCGCTGAGGTTTTGCACCGGCATCAACCGGAGCAGTAACAACCGGAACACCATACGATGCGCCACCATCCATATTGTAAGGTTTGCCATAGAGACGAACGAGATCAAAATGAATTAGGGCACGAATAGTGAGAGCCTGTCCAAGCCTATCGTCAAGGCCGGTTGTGCCCCCTTCTTTGAGAGCCTCAATGTTTTTAATGATATTGTTAGCCTGTAGGAGGCAGTCATATCCAGTGATCCAGAAACCAATCTGTGAACCGCTTTCAGCCCTGTGGGCAAAGTAGTACATATTGTCATCAAAACCTGCAGTATAGATGGTGAGATCACCCCCCTTGGCATCACCATATTGCACAAAGTTACGGCCGTAATAGTTGGATGATGTCATCTTGCGCATCAGACCGTTGATCATTACCTGGGCGTCAGCAGCACTGGTTATGCTGGTGGAAGAGTCTGCTTGATTGGTGGGGGTAACATCCAAAAAGCCTTCGCATGAAGAAATCGCCAGGACGCAGATCAATGAAAGTATTATATTAATCTTTTTCATATTCTTAAACAATTATTTTCATTAGAAACTGATTTCCAAACCGAATGTGTAAGTCTTTCCGATAGGTGTCTCCCAACCTCTTGTACCATAGTGGTTGACCTCGGGGTCAGCAATCTTGTACTTAGAGAAGGTAAGAAGGTTACCACCGTTGAAATAAACGCGAGCACTGCTCAAGCCAACTTTGCTGATCCACTTGTTAGGGAGTCTGTAGCCAAGGTTGATGCTCTTGAGTCTGAGGAACGTTGCATCGTGGAGATGACGGGTACTCTTTTGCATTGAGTCCGTAGGGTCAGTACCGAGAATCTTGGGTTCAGTACCATCAGTGTTATAGTCAGTCCACATATTTTCGAAATAGAGCTGGCCACGTATACGGTTCCAATAGTAACCGTCATCGGCCATATCCTTCCATGCACCGTCATAGAGATGTCCGCCCAGTTTGTAGATGAAATTCAGGCCAAATGTCAGACCTCTCCATTCCAGATCGGTATTGATACCGCCATATGCGAAAGGTGTAGCATCACCTATTACAATCTCGTCCGCATCGGAAAAGTTGTAAACCACATTGCGACCGTTGAGCTGTATATCGGCATTATCATTATTTGAATACCAGATATTGAGACCTGTTGCCTTTTCAACACCCGCCCATTCAAATCCGTAGAAAGCAAGAGTGGATTCGCCTTCGCGATAGATGTATTTTGCACGTGCATCACCTCCGGTTGGATCATACCAGATGATATCTTCACCATCATAGAGCTCAACTACTTTTGATTTGAGGAATGAGGCATTGAGGCCTGCGCTCCATCTAAAATCGGAATTCCTGATGATATCACCACTAATTTCAACTTCCCAGCCGTGGTTGTTGATTGAACCGATATTCTTGAGTGTTGAACCGAAACCTGTCACGTAAGAGATGGGAACATCCTGAAGAAGGTCCTTAGAGTCACGGTTAAAGTATTCAACAGTACCGGTCAATCTATCATCAAACAGGCCGAACTCCAATGCAAAGTTCATTGTGTAACTGGTCTCCCAAGAGAGATTTGCGTCGGCAGCATTTGCAAGTGCTCCACCCGGTTTTGTCATATAGGGCGAACCATATGCGGCGAGAGAGCGCCAGCCATAGTTGCTTGAAGGAAGTGTACCGTTAACACCGTATGAAGCCCTGAGGCGGAGGTTGCTGATAACATCCTGATCCTGCATAAACGCCTCATTGCTGATGCGCCACGAACCTGCTACTGACCAGAAGTTACCCCAGCGTGCAGCAGCACCAAGTCTTGAGGAACCGTCGCGACGGAATGATGCGGAGAAATAGTATCTGTTGTCGAAGTTATATTCCGCACGCGAAAGAACGGACATCATAGAGTTGCCCCAGCCGTATGCGTTGGCGTCCTTTGTTCCTGCAGTATAAACAGTGGTAAGCGAACTTGTGGAGAGGTCATTACCGGTAGATCGCATGAAATCCGTCCAGTTGCGTTCTGCCTCAAAGCCCACAAGTGCGGAAACATTATGTTTACCGAACTCTTTTGCAAAGTTAAGAGTAGATGATGAAACAAGCTTGGTGTAATCTGTCAACATCTCGGAAATCGAACCGTTAACGGAAGAGCCGCTGTAGTGTTGAGCACTGTAGTAAATGCGATCGCGAACCCTGGTGTCATCGTATGAAAACACTGTGCGTAAATTGAGCCAGTCAGTGAATTTTACGGTAGCTGTCTCGCTGATAGCAAGTTTCAGAGTCTTTGATGAGTTGTCCCACAAGTCATTGTAGTAGAGGTTATTCTGGGCAAGTGATGCGTAACGTGAAGTCCAGGGGCCACCTGTCTTGTAATTATCGGGCCAGTAAAGGGGCCACAGAAGGTTACGTGTCTGCATAAAGTAGTTGGCCGTTGTGCTCCTCGTATCATTGTAACCGCTCATGTCGGTATGTGCAACACTGATGTTGGTGCCCAGTTCAAAATACTTGCCCACTTTCTGATTAAGGTTGACACGGCCGCTGAGACGGTCAAACTCGTTGACATAAACACGACCCTGATCCTTTGTGTAGGAGAATGATGTATAATATGTGCTGTTTTCGGTACCGCCGCTAACACTCACATCGTAAGTCTGATATACCGCCGTACGGAAATAGGCATCATCCCAATCAAAGAAGATAAGGTTGCCCTGGTCGTCAACACGCTGTAACTGTCCGTCAGTGAGGGGTTCGATCTTGATGTTACCATAACGCTCGGTGTCGGGTTTGGAAAGTTTATAACCAAACATGTTCCATTTGCTGTTGAGCTGACCAAGCGAATATGAACTTGCATATTCCTGAGTTCTGCCCTGCTGCATGCGATAGTCCCAGAAAATCTGGTAAAGCATATCTACGTTGTCCTGCGGAGATGCAGTCTCATAGTTGTCGGTAGCCCAGCCGGGAGTTAAACCCACGGATGCTTTGAAGGTTACAGTGGGACGTCCCAGCTTACCTTTCTTTGTGGTTATGAGAATCACGCCGTTTGCAGCACGCGAACCATAAAGTGCCGATGCGGCAGCATCCTTAAGAACAGTGATGGATTCAATATCACTCTGGTTGAGTGTTGACATCACGTTGTTGGAGGTGTAAATGTAGTCACCCATCTGGCCGGCGCTACCTGAAACAACGGGCACACCATCAATCACATAAAGAGGGTCATTGGACGCATTCATGGAACCGATACCGCGGATTCGAATGGCTGAAGCGGAACCTGTCTGTCCGGACGTCGTGGTAATCTGCATACCTGCAACTTTTCCGGTAAGAGCCTGCTCAAATGATACTGTAGGTACATCCTTGATGGCCTCCTGTCTCACAACGGAAGCGGCTCCCGTATATGTGCCTTTTTTGGCAGTACCATAAGCCACGACCATCACCTCTTCGAGGGACTCGGCATCAGGACTAAGGACTACATCGATCCTGGTCCTGCCTCCCACCGGGATTTCGGCATTTACAAAACCGATAGAAGAAACAACGAGAGTAGCATTTGGAGCAACATTTTCCAATACATACTCACCATTGTCAGAAGTGGCAACACCGTTCATAGTGCCTTTTACAATAACACTTGCAAAAGGAATCGGCGTACCATCCTGAGAAGAAGTTACCTTACCGGTAATTCTTGTTTGAGCAAAAGCGACATTAACTGTCAATATCGCTAGTGCAAGAAGTAAGATTTTCTTCATAGATAGTTTTTTTGTGTATTAATAATTAAATAATTAGGGTTTATTATTTTTTCAAGTTCGTTGAGTTTTTCCCATATTAAAGTCCTAAAGTTAAGGATTAATATTTAAAACGGCAAAATATTTTTATCCGATGCTTCAGTAGACCTGATAACTCAGTCTTTAAATGCAATTTATATTTCAGTTAAATTAATTGCGCAAAAAGTACCTTTTTTTTTAGTTATTTTTTAGTTATTTTTGCATAATCGTATAAACCATTATACAAACTGCTACGCAAAGTATACCCTTACTTAAATATTCATTAACCAAACACAAAACCAAAAATCTATGAAGAGATTGATGTTAATTGCGCTGACCGCACTAATTTGCAATGTTGCGTTCGCGCAGATTAGGGTTACGGGAAAAGTAACCTCATCTCAAGATGGCTCACCCGTTCCGTTCGCGAGCGTTGTCGTGAAGGGTACAATGCAGGGTATAGCCACTCTTGATGACGGAACTTACATACTTGAAGGGGTTCCGTCTAATGCAACTCTTGTCTTTTCTTCCATCGGCTTTGTTGACCTCGAGGTGCCGGTAAACGGACGTAACTTGGTCAATGCTATCCTTACACCGGACACAGAAGCTCTGGAGGAAGTTATGGTCGTTGCTTACGGTACTGTTAAGAAAGGCTCCTACTCCGGCTCCGCTACAGTTGTCAGTCAAGAGAGCGTAAAAGATGCTCCTATCGTAAGTTTCGAACAGGTTCTCGCCGGTAAAGCTCCCGGCGTTCAAGCCGTATCGGTATCAGGCCAGCCGGGCGCCGACTCACAAATTCGTATCCGCGGATATGGTTCATTCAATGCCGGCAACGCACCTTTATACGTTATCGACGGTGTCCCCGCCACAAGCGGCAACTGGTCCTCAGGTAATGCATCTTCAAGCGTTATGAACTTCTTAAACCCGAGCGACATTGAGTCCTTCACCATCCTCAAAGACGCAGCAGCTGCTTCACTTTACGGCTCACGCGCGTCTAACGGCGTGATCCTGATTACTACTAAGAGAGGTAAAACAGGCAAACTTACCTCAACTTTCAAGTTAAGTACCGGTTTCTCTTATTTTGCTTATAACCACCTGCCACTTGCAACCGACGAGCAGACTGAAAAACTGCACAGGGAAGCATGGACCAATTACGGTAACGCCAGCCCATCTCGATGGGCAAGTTATGGTTCACTAGATGCATATGTGAATGCGAAGGTTGCAGAGAACTATCCTGCAAAAGACGAAAGTAAGTATATTTACAAGGATTGGGAGGATGTTATCTTCCGCACCGGTATCATTCAGAACTACGAGTACAGCATTGCCGGCGGTTCGGACAAATCCAAGATTTACGCTTCAGTCGGTTACACAGACCAACAGGGTGTTGTTGTGGTTTCTTACCTCAAACGTCTCTCGACCACCATAAACGCAGAAAGCCAGATAAGCAAATGGCTAAAGATCGGCGGTAACCTACAGTATTCATGGCAGTATCAGCAAGGTCACCAGGAGGGCTATGTTACGAAAGCCAATCCTATCTTCATGTGGAAGATACCGCTCAGCGAAAGATGGCCTTACGCATACAAAGAGGACGGTTCACTCTATCTTGAGCGTTGGAACCCTTCAATGAGTACCGTTAACCCGTTGGGGTCCTGGGGCAAAGAGTATAATGACTACAACCTTAATCGACTCTTGCTCAAAGCATATGCTGAAGTGAAGTTTACAGACTGGTTGAAAGCAAAGACCATTATCAGCAACGACTGGACAAACCAGAGAGACCGCTTCGCATGGTACTACGGCCACCCCAACTTCTACGCCTATTCCGATATCGGAGGTTACATATCCGACCGTAACCGTAACATCAGCCGCCTTGTAAGCTCCACTACGGTCAATTTCGACAAAACCTGGGGCAAACATCATTTTGGTGCAATGGTAGGATGGGAGGCAGAGCAGGAGACCTATTTCTATCTAGGCCTTGCAAAGATGGATTTCTCGCACCTCGGTGCAACGGAGTCCATCCTCGCTACAGGATTTGACAATGGTCGTTCATATTCACAGGCTGATGCACTGCTTTCAGCTTTAAGCAGCATCAACTACGATTATGATGGCAAGTACTACCTGACAGGTACATATCGTCGTGACGGTTCCTCAAGACTTTCCAAGGAGACCCGCTGGGGTGACTTTTGGTCAATATCGGGATCATGGAGATTCTCCAACGAAGATTGGCTCAAGGCCGACTGGCTGAATGATGCCAAACTCCGTGCTTCTTACGGTACATCAGGTACACTCCCTTCAAATTACTATGGCTACATGGCCGTGTATGACTACACTTCTTACGGTGACGTCGGTGCAAGCTACCCTGCAAATCTGGCCAACTCCGACCTGTCATGGGAAAAGAATACCAACTGGAATATTGCTATCGATGCAACCATTTTTGACAGATATACTTTCACCGCCGAGTATTACAACAAACTAACTACCGACCTCCTGCTCGATGCTTCAGTGCCTACAACCACCGGTTTCTCAAGCACTCTTACAAACATCGGTTCAATGGTAAACAGAGGTTGGGAGCTATCAGTGAATGTTGACATACTCAAAACTCAGGATTGGGATGTTTCAGTAGGTGCCAACTGGTCATATCTTCACAATGAAGTGCTCTCACTCTCCGAAGAAGGAGAGAGCATTGTGAGCACCCCTCAAATCTGGAAAAAGGGTTACAACTTCTACCAGTTCTACACAAGGAACTATCTCGGAGTTTGTCCTGAAGACAGCTACATGGGCAACACTCTACTGAAAGCAGGTTACCCGATGTATGCAGAGGGTAGTTTCTTCGAGAAGGGTGCAACTGTCAACAAGACCGTAGTGCTAAAGGACGGCACCAAGATCGAGAAAGGCGGTACAATGCCTTACGACAGTTACAACTATTATCCTACCAACCGAAATAATGCAAGCTCGATGATTCTTGACGGCATAACTGCTATTCCAAAAGGATTCGGCGGATTCAATGCAAGCGTGAGATGGAAAGATCTTTCGCTTTCAATGTCATGGGCTTATAGGTATGGTTCATATATCTGGAATGAGGCAACAGAGCAGATTAGCAACGACGGATACTATACATTCCATAGAAACATTGCTGCCCAGCAGGTTGACACTTGGTCACCTTCCAACCCTAACGGAACTCAACCTCTCCGTATCGTTGGTAACAACCAGGGAGGTTATTACTACTCAAGCAGATATATTGAGAGTGGTGACTTCCTCAGGATGAAAGATCTGACCCTCTCTTACAGCATTCCCCGTACTATCCTTAACAAGATCAAGATGACGAGTGCTCGCGTATATGTTTCAGGCACCAACCTCATTACATTTGCAAAGTCAACAATCGATCCTGAGGTTACCGTAAATGGTTACTACTATTATGACATGCCTGCTCTGAGATCCGTTTCATTCGGTCTAGAAGTGAGCTTCTGATAATGATAATCAACCCTAATTAATAATGACACAAATGAAAAAGATTATTTTAAGCATAGTAATTGCGGCCGGTATGGTGCTTGGATTCTCTTCTTGCGAAGGCTTCCTCGACAGAATGCCTACCGACTCCGTCGTATCTGAGACTGCTATGGCAACGCTCTATGACGCAGGGGTTGTTGTTAACGGTCTTTATACACCACTAAAATATTATACAATGTATGGCTCCTGGTGGGCATACATGGGTGACATGAGAGCTGACAATATTTATCCCCGAGAGGTCAGCGGAACAGGCAACATTTTTTACTGCCTTGAATATGAATCGGAGGCCAATACCTACTTCAGTTTTTGGGACAACTACTACAATGTGATCATGAGGGCCAACTCCATCATCGAGAACATCGAAACTCTCCCCGCATCAGGTCCGGCAGAAATTGCACAAAAAAATGACTACCTCGGCCAGGCTTATGCTATAAGGGCTCTTTGTTACTTTGACCTTGCAAGACTCTATGGATATCCCTACCTCAAGGATAAAGGTGCATCTCTTGGTGCAGTTATCCTCGAAACAGTGGCATCCCCTTCAGAAGCAAGGATCCCCAGAAAAACAGTTGCCGATACCTACGCTCTCGTACAGCAAGATCTCGAGACTGCAGTCGGACTTCTCTCCAAACAGAAAAATATTGGTCACTTCAACTATTGGGCAGCAAGACTCCTCCAAGCAAGAGTACACCTCTACAAAGGTGAATATGCCAACGCATACACCTGCGCTACCGAAGTTATCAACAATTCTCCATACAGACTCGCCACTAACGAAGAGTATCTCGATTATTGGGGCAAAGAAGGACATGATGAGAGCGTACTCGAGCTGCTCGTAACTGTGGATAGCGATATTGACCCTGATGGCGGTTTCTACACCATATATCACAATATGTGGTTTGATGACAAGAATGCAGGCGGATCGGTAATCCCCACTCTCAAATGGAGAAACCTCTTCAAGGATACTCCCAATGATGTCCGCGGCAAGATGATTTCTTTCGACGACAAAGTAACGGGAGCACGTCAGACAGGTGAATACTGGCTCAAAAAGTTTATTGGGAACAAGGACAGGGTTTACACATTCCGTCGTAACAACCCCCGTGTGATGCGTATCACTGAGGCTTATCTTATTGCAGCTGAAGCAGCTCTTGAGACCAACAAGGCATCCGATGCAAACAACTACCTAAACAGGATACGCAAAAGGGCTGATCCTACTGCTGCCAACGTTACAGCAACTCTTGATCTTATCCAACTGGAGCGTCAGAAAGAGTTTATAGGGGAAGGCCATCGTTTCTTTGACGTCATGCGTCGTGGAGGGACCATAACCAGGGATCCCAATGACCCTCATGAGTACGCAGTGGGCGGCAGTTTCAAGCAATCCTTCAGCTGGGACTATGAGAAAGTGGTTCTCCCGATTTCACACACCGAGAGACTACTCTATCCCGAACTCCAGCAGAACCCGGGATACAAAGACTGATTTTTGTAGCACTACATAACAATAAAGGGTGGCCGGATGGTCACCCTTTATCGTTATTATTTATTGGTCTTATTTTTTTACTTTAGCCTTACGTAGAGCTCGGCGCAGTGCAGCCGCTTCACGACGTTCCTGACGACGTTGCTGCCACTTCAGACGGCGTCCTTCGCGTTTAGCCTTGCGAAGGGCCTTGCGTTCGGCACGAGCGGCAGCCTTATCTGAGTATTGAGTTCTGAGGTCCGAGTATTTAGTAGTGTCGATTAGTGGAGTTCCCAATTCTGAGTTCTGAGTATTGAGAGTATCAAGTAATAGAGAGGGCGATTTCTCCTCCTGTACTTGCAGATTTTCTTCCTTTTGGACAGGAATCACTGCCTGTACACTATCGAGTACCGGAGCGACAACTTCCGTAACTTCCATTTCGCGAAGCAGGGTAGTATCCTTTGCAATAATTTTGACGTTAGAATCAGCTATCTGTGGTAGTGTATCCGGCAGTTTGGGGTCACGTAACGATAAATCACGGGACAAAGTATCCCTCGACAAAGAATCAAGTGGCAAAGTCTCGGACTTGAGAGAATCAAGTTCTCTGCGGGCTTCTTCTTTAGCAAGATCGAGTTGACGCTGCTTTTCGCGCTCTGCACGTGTATTTATATCGGTGATAACCTTGCTCATATGGTTGTTATAATACCTGTCTGAGAAGGTATAATCCGGTCTGGTTATATCCACATATCTATCTCTATGAGACATGAATATTGGCTGCGAAGTGATGTCGAAACGGTCTACGGGTCTCTCCTCGCCTCTCCATTTGAAACCTTTGAGGCGTTGCTTTTCAATAGCAAGATCACCGACAGGATAGGCGTCACTATTTATCTGTGTAAGGTAGATCAAGCGCTCCGCATTGCCATCCTTTATCACTGCAGTCATAGATTCCGCTTCTTTAACATTGACCGTTGTGATGGTCTGTTCTTCCACCACATAAAATATTGCATATACGCTTCCGAGGGCATCGTACCTGAAGAGTTGGTTTTCTCTGAAAAAGCCCATCATCTCGGTACTCTTGATCTGGTTGTAGTGGAGAGTATCCTCCTGTGTGGTGATCATAGCATTATTGAGCATGCTACCCCTAAAGAGGTTCCCGTCCTTGAGCATCAGTTGCATCTCATCGGAGGTAAGTTGGTTTTTTATCTTGTTCCAGAGAACAGGGCGGCCGAACAATTGCGCAATCGAATCAATTTCAGAGAAGAAAAGCGAGTCACAGCGCATCTGCAAATCAGATCTCCATACCCTTACATTGCGATATGCAACAATGTGTTTGATTGCGGTGCTATCCGGAGGTTCGGACAACTGTTTTGGCGTCTGAACCTGAGTACTATCCGACAGTTCCGACAGCGGTTTACGTATATTAGCCGTAGTGCTATCCTGAGCAATACCCTGAGGCAATTTTTGATTTTTAACAGAAACTGTATCTGTTAAAACTTGGGCAGCTGTACTGTCCGCCTGAATTGCCGGAGAATTCCGGGCGGATTGGCCAAGAGAATCAAGTGTAGCAGAAACAGCGGAAGAATCTTTCTTGGGAATTTTCGGCGGCAGTTTTCCCATTTCACGCATCTTTTGTTCCGCAGCCTTAGCACGCTCTGCAGCCTGTTTGTTACGGAGTTCGGTCAATGCGTCAAAGAGAATGCTCTTTTTTCTCTCTCCTGCCTTATCTATTGTTTCCTGCGGAATATAATTGCGCTTGATCGTATAGAAATGGAGAGTGTCTGCTCCAAAGAACAAACTGTCTACCATTTTATTTTCATTCTCGCCATAATAGGCAATGGCTGGACGGTCGGTAACGGTGGCAACCGTATCACTGGTATATACCAGTTTGTTGCCCAGAAGTGTCATATATTCCTTTTCGTTCAGAATCTGGATATTATTGTACATCTCCGTACGGCCTGTTTCCCTATTGTAATAGACTTCATCGCACCACGCTTCATAGTCTTCGTTATTCATATAGACATCCGACGCAAAATGAATAATGCCTGCTGCATTATCATACCAGCCTGCATCGGACTTTATGAAACCGTCGCCCCTCCAAGTATAGGTATTGTGACCGAAATAGATCTTCTTCTCATCCGTCAAGTAGCGCATCGTAGTGGATTTCATGAAGATGGTGTCGGTGTATACCTCAACCTCCCCGTCAAATGTAAAGATATTGATCTTGGAGTCATATATACCCATTTGGCTCTCTACGACAGACCCCTCTCTATTCTTCATTGCACCCCCGGTATCATAGGTAGCGACACTGTCTTTGGTATTGTAGGCCATTCGGTCAGAACGAAGTGTATTGCCATCCTTATCGACAAGTTCCACAAGCGGCCCGTTGAAACGCACCAAATCCTGATCGATGAGGTAGATGGCAGATTCGCTTGAAAGCATTGTGCCGTCCTGTACTATCCTTACATTTCCAAAAGCCTCTACATATTTGGCAGTGACATTCCAGACCGCTGAATCACACAATAAATAAGTGTTATTGTGAAGAAAACGGGCCGGATTTCCAAGCACCTTGCGGTAATTCATTCCGAATTCTTCGTGTTGCTGCACGGAAGCGGCATCCACAAGACGGAAAATCTCCTCTTCCGAAAGATTGCCCTGCGCTGCCAGAGGCAGCGTAAAGAGCATAAGCATTGCTATATGGAAAGCTTTACCGATAAAATTCATAGACTATTTAACCCAACCTTCTCTCATGAAGTTACACTCCTTGAAGAGAGGGTCGATCACTATATAGGTGCTTTTCTGCTTTTCCGAAATGAATTTGTCAATTGCTGCGTTGGAATTCTTCCTATTTGCATCATCAAGCAGAACGTTGAAGTCTGTCTTGTAATCTGCCACGTGCGAAGGAATTATCTTTTCGAGCATGATGATCTTATAGACGGTGTTGCCGCTGCGACCTTCGTTGTCAAGAGACTCGAAAGGCTCCGAAATGTCACCCTCCTGCATCTCCTTGAGTACATTGTAGTCGGCAGGCTTCAGTTGGTCCTTCTCGAAATATGAGGATCCGGTATATTCGTCTGCAAGCAGACCGCCGTTGGTTGCAGTCTTGCGGTCTTCAGAAAAGTATCTTGCCGCATTGAAAAACGAAATAGAGTCCCCGAGAATCCTGGTCCTGATTGTATCCAAGCGATTAAAGGCTTTGACACGATCCTCAGTGGTGTAATGCGGTTTGATCAGGATATGACGTGCATTAAACATATCACCCTCCCTGGCTATAAGTTCAATGAGATGGAATCCGTCCGGGGTCTCAACGATCTGTGATACCTGTCCAACTTTCAGAGACATAGCGGCGTCAGAGAAAGCAGGCCAGAAGATAGATCTGGAGGCCATTCCCAGTTCGCCTCCCTTTGCATAACTGCCGGGGTCTTGCGAGTAAATACGTGCAAGTGTGGAAAATTTTTCTCCGGCTACGATTCTCTCCCTGAGTCCGAGAAGTCTCTCTTTTACTTCAAGTTCGGCCGCCTCTTTGTCCGGATAGAGCACTATTTGACGGATACGGTATTGTGTGGAGACAATAGGAAGGTCCTCTTCCGGTGTCTCTTTACAGTATTTCTCGATGTCGGAAGGTGTCAGGTTAGGAATATTGCCGGCCACCTTGCGCTGCATATCCTGAATGAGCGACTGGTCTGTAAGCATCTCTTTCCACTCCTGACGAAGTTTATAGAGGGGCTTCTTAAAATATTCCTCCAGCTGTTTTTCACCACCAAGCTGTGTCATAACTTCGTTTATGCGCTGAGTAAGTGCACTCTCGACATTTGCTTCGTTGACCTCGAGAGAGTCGATTCTCGCCTGATTGAGGAAAAGTTTGGAGACAAGCATCTCCTCAATTATCTGACAACGGGCGTTGCGGTCAGCTGTGAAGCCCCTGGCACTCATCATCTGCACTTCGTTTTCCAGATCCGAGAGCATTATCATATCATTGCCGATAAGCACGATTGTCTTGTCAATCAATCCTTCGCGATACCGCTGTGCATAGCTCTCCGTACCGAAGATGGAGATAATGAAAAGGAGCGCTGTGGCAACAAAGATTTGTTTCATACTTTTCAATAAATTTTTAGCTTTCCGTTCATATGAGCATCTTCAAGCAAGTCTTGTTCCAATTTTGTCAAAAGCTCCTGTTTTCTTTTACCAAGAATGGTCTCACGGATCCTCGCCACATTGTATTCAAAGGGCGAAACTTCACCGGCATCAACTTTCTCGACTATGAAAATAAGAAAATTGGAGTCATTAAACTTCATCTCACAACTTCTTTTGGGAAGAACATCCCTGGTGCAGGTTTCGATATCGGTGCCAAGTTCTTTTGCGAGTTGCGAAAGAGGTACCCACTCCCCTCCGAAATCTGTGTAGCGCTCAGCGGAGGAATAACATAATTCCTTGAGATCCGCCACATCTTGCTCCGAAGTCACGGTGTACGCGCCTTTGACGGTTTCATAGTAGGGAGAACCGGTGGAGATTCTGATAACGCGCGCCTTAACCAGCGGATAGGGGAAAATACTGCCTGAAGGGTGCTCTTCATAGTATAAACGCGCTTCTTCGAGGGTCAGAGTTGTATCGAGTCTCTCCTCAACCCAGCGTTTCTCAAACCTGAAACCGAGCAAAGTGCTGCGGAACTCCTCCACTTCAGCGGTTACATCGCGTTCAGCCTTGGAGAGTTGCTCCTCGGCTTTGAGTAACAACAGGCGGTCAAGAGCCCATGTGTTAATATAACGACTGACCATAGCGGCACTATCGGCAGATGAGACGCCATCAGGCATAATACGCACGATATCGCCTTCGTATAGTATCTCCTGTCCTATCTTCGCAACCCTGCGGTCATGATAGCCCCTGCCCCCTTTTTCTATAAAGGAGCATCCTGAAATCATCAGCATCGTTATTGTTATAAGGAGTACTTTCTGCATAGCTGCCTATCTGGAGTAGTTGGGGGATTCGCGTGTAATGGTCACATCGTGAGGGTGGCTTTCAACCATCCCGGCATGTGTAATCTTGACAAATTTGGCCTCGCGCAGAGCCGCGAGATCGGCTGCACCACAATAGCCCATACCTGCTCTCAGGCCTCCGATCAACTGGAATATAACCTCTGCAAGAGTACCCTTATAAGGCACCTGAGCCACAATCCCCTCAGGTACGAGCTTCTTGATATCTTCTTCCATATCTTGGAAATATCTATCCTTGGAACCCTTCTGCATAGCCTCAAGCGAACCCATACCACGGTAAGATTTAAACTTGCGGCCATTGAGGATGATCGCCTCTCCGGGAGATTCTTCGACTCCGGCAAATAGCGATCCTGCCATAATGGTGTTGGCACCGGCAGCAAGCGCTTTTACTATATCACCCGAGTAGCGGATGCCACCATCTGCGATAATGGGGATACCACTCCCTTTAAGTGCCTGTGCGGTATTCATTACTGCTGTAAACTGAGGTACTCCGATACCGGCAATAATACGGGTTGTACAGATGGAACCGGGGCCGATGCCCACCTTTACGCCATCAACTCCGCACTCCTTGAGAGCCAGCGCTGCTTCGGCCGTAGCAATGTTGCCGGCCACTATTTGCAGATGCGGGAATGCCTCGCGAATCTTTCTAATAGTCTGCAGCACGAAAAGGGAGTGTCCGTGCGCTGTGTCAAGTACCACAGCGTCGATATCCACGGATACAAGCTTCTCTACATCTTCCAAGCTATGGCTATTTATGCCCACGGCAGCTACTGCAAGAAGACGTCCGCGAGAATCTTTACTGGCAGTAGGATTCTTCTTGATCTTCATTATATCGCGATATGTAATGAGACCTACCAGTCGATTGTTATCATCGACAACGGGCAACTTTTCGATGCGGTATTTACTGAGCACCTCGGTAGCCTGAGGAATATCGATTGTCGGACCAACTGTGACGAGGTTTTCTGAGGTCATCACTTCTGAGATGGGGGTCTTGTAGTTCTCCTGAAAACGCAGGTCCCTATTGGTGACGATACCTATAAGATAATTTTGGTCATCCACAACCGGAATACCGCCAATGCGGTTTTCAGCCATCAATTGGAGTGCATCACCCACCGAAGCATCATATTTGATGGTAACCGGATCGTATATCATGGCGTTCTCAGCACGTTTGACCTTACGCACATGCTCCATCTGCTGTTCGATGGACATGTTTTTGTGGATAACTCCGATACCGCCTTCACGTGCTATGGCTATGGCCATATTTGCATCGGTAACAGTATCCATCGCGGCAGAGACTATGGGGATGTGGAGAGGTATCTCTCTCGAAAAATGAGTGGTGACATCAACTTCCCTTGGCAATACACCTGATTCGGCGGGGATCAACAATACGTCATCGTATGCCAATCCTTCCATTATGATCTTGTCGGAAAAATGTTCCATATCGCAATTGTTTTCTATTATAAACTACAAATATAGCAAAAGTTCGTGTCAGAGCAATTTGCCCTGCCAACTATCTCTTTCTTCGAGTTTTTTTTCGAGCAAACGAAGCAGTTCGACATTACGGATAAGACCCCAAGGGTTGGATTTTACAAACCTCGGAGGCACCTCTCCGGCAAATCTTTCGATACGGATTTCCGGCCTCAAACGCTCCAATATATCTACAAAAAAGTCAATGTACTCCTCAAGTGAAAAGGTGACAAAATCCTGGGGATTTGCCTCGAATTCCCTCTCCATTGAAGTTCCTTTGATAATCTGCAGCTGATGAAATTTAAGCGAAGTCAGCGGCAGCGAATTAATCACCGGAGCACTCTCAAGCATCATTTCGCGGCTCTCGCCGGGGAGCCCGAGGATAAAATGGGCACATACATCGAGTCCACGATCTGCCGTCATCTTAACAGCAGTGACAGCTTGATCAAAGGTATGACCGCGGTTGATACGCTCCAGAGTAGCATCATAGCACGACTCTATCCCATATTCAACCATTACTATATGATCACGCGAGAGTGCAGCAAGGTAATCCAGTTTCTCTTCATCTATGCAGTCAGGGCGCGTACCTATCGCTATCCCTACTACATTCGGATGGGAAAGAGCCTCTGCATAGAGTGCTTTCAGGCGTTCCGGAGGCGCGTAAGTGTTGGAATAGGGCTGGAAATAGGCAATATAACCGGTTGCTCTGCGATATCTGCGGCGATGAAACTCCATCCCTTCCTCCATCTGCTGCATAATACTCTTATCGGGAGTGCTGTATGAGGGATGAAATGCATTGTTGTCACAATAGGTGCACCCTCCGACTGAAACGGATCCGTCCCGATTGGGACAGGTAAAACCGGCATCTATCACAATCTTCTGCAATCTGCTGCCATATTTGCTCTTGTAGTATCCGGTGAAAGAGTTGTATCTTTTCTTCATTTTTGTCACCTAATTCTTGCGCAAAGATAATAAAAAGAGTATTTTTGGAGGTTGAACCAAATATTTTCATAAAGAATGAGACAATTCCTGATTACGGCTATTGCAGCCCTGTTTTTGATCCAGTCCTGTGGATCTCCCGCAGACTCTATCCAAGAGCAATTTGACACAATCTCAAAGGAGATTAAAGCACAATATGCTCCCGATCGCAGGGAGAAGAGTTATGAACCGATACTCAAAGAGGTCGATGGACAGAAGGTCCTATATGGCTCCACAACTGAGCAGGCAGCCAAAGATGCACTTCTTGCAGCTCTCTCGGAGAAGGGTCTCAATGTGCTTGACAGCATGATAGTGCTCCCTGACCCCGCATTCGAGGCCAAGACTTGGGGAGTGATATCACACTCTGTAGCCAACGTCAGATATGAGGCTGACTACTCTTCGGAAATGGCCACCCAACTGCTGATGGGTACTCCTGTACAATTACTCGAAAAACGCAGCTACTGGTACAGGATCGTTACTCCCGAAGGCTATCACGCCTGGGTAACCGTAGGCAGTCTCCAAAGAATGGATGAGCAGGAGCTCAATGCCTGGAAGGCCTCCGACCGCATGATTATCACCACATACTATACTCTTTTCCGTGAAAAGGCAGACCTCACTTCACAAGTGGTCAGTGATGGTGTCTGGGGCAATATCGTAGAGAGAGTTGGAGAACAAGGCGGATATTATAAGGTTAGAATCCCTGACGGAAAGATTGGATTTATCCCGAAAAAGGACGCAGAATCTTTTAATGGTTGGATTGCCTCACGCAAACCTACCCAGGAAAATATTATTGCAACAAGTAAGGGCTTTCTCGGCTTTCCCTACCTTTGGGCAGGTACCTCCATCAAAGCCATGGACTGCAGCGGTTTCACAAAGACCGTTCACTTCCTAAACGGAGTAATTACCCTACGGGATGCCAGCCAGCAGGCAAAAGTGGGCGAAGATGTCAATGTCGAGAACTTCCCGGGAGACCTTCAGCCGGGCGACCTGCTCTTCTTCGGCCGCAAGGCTACTGAAGAGAGGAGCGAAAGGATAACCCATGTTGGAATTTATCTCGGAGAGGGCAGATTCATTCATTCGGCCACCAATGTCCACATCAACTCTCTAATGCCCGACGCAGAAGATTTCTATGACGGCACACTGGTAAGAGCAAGGCGCGTTTTGAACCAAATAGACCAAACTCCCGGCTTGGTTTCCATAGCAAAACATCCCTGGTATTTCTAATGATTATAACAACGAAAAACACACAAATATGAGCAACAGAAGAGAATTTTTGAAGGCAGCCGGCTTGATGACAGCAGCAGCTGCACTTTGGCATCCCGGTAATCTTTTCGCTGCTAACGCAGCAAAAAAGAGCAAGGTTGCCACCAATAAGCTCGATCTACAGTGGGAGAACTTCATGGGCAAGATGAAATACACTTTCACCATTTCAGGATCATCCAGAACAACAACTCCCATTGTGATCACCCGTATCACATGGAACGGATACTCAGGATATGGTGAAGCAGCCATGCCCCCTTATTTGGGTGAAACACAAGCTTCCGTACATGAGTTCCTCAAAAAAGTGGCCGAAAATGTGCTCCCTAAGTTTGACAACCCTTTCCGCATTGAAGACATCATGCTGCAAGTGGACAAGTTGACCACCAATAATACAGCAGCTAAAGCAGCTGTGGATATCGCCCTGCACGACCTTGTAGGCAACATTATGGGACAACCCTGGTGGAAAATCTGGGGTTTCAATCCAAACGACTGCCCCAACACCTCTTACACCATCGGCTACGATGCCAGTGACGACATTGTAAATGAGAAAATTCAGGAAGCTTCCTGGACAAAAGTGATCAAAGTAAAACTCGGAATGACGGAAAAAGAGGACAAGAGAATGATCAACCTCATACGCGCCAAGACAGATACAGTAATCTGTATTGATGCCAACCAGGGCTGGAGAGACAAGCACTACGCTCTTGATATGGTAAACTGGCTTGCAGAGAGAAATGTAAATATGATCGAGCAACCGATGCACAAACTTATGGTTGATGAGACTGCCTGGTTGACCGAACGCAGCCCTCTGCCCATCATTGCAGACGAAGCCTGCCAGCGACTTACCGACATTCCCAACCTGAAGGGCGTCTACCATGGCATCAACATTAAATTGATGAAGTGTACCGGCATGCGTGAAGCACGCGAAATGGTCTCACTGGCAAACGCTCTCCATATGAGAATTATGGTAGGTTGCATGACTGAGACCTCAGTTGCCATTTCAGCGGCAGCCCAGATCGCACCAAAGGTAGAATGGGCCGACCTTGACGGAAATTACCTTATCGCTAATGACTGTTTCGACGGCATGAAGCTGGTAGACGGACGCATCACACTTGAGGATAAACCCGGTCTCGGCCTTACAAAAAAACCAGGTATCATAACTTTATAAAAAATAATGTTACCTTTGCAGCCAAATTATAAAGAAATATCATTATGAATCTGAGAGTAATCAAGAAAGACATCGAGTTTCTTATTGGTGATTTTGTAGAAGATTGTCTGCTTTTTGCAATGTTGCATCCTGACAAGGACATCACAGGTGTAGAAAACATCATAAATAAAGCCAGCGATCTGGCTGACAGTCTCTTTTACAGGGTAAACCACCCCGACAAGAGCAGCAAAAAGGCAATAAAAGCACATTATAATGCAGTAGGTCATGACCTTTTGAAAGGTCTTGACGCTCTCTGCGAGGAACTGTCAGCTCTTGCAAAATAGTCTTTCTTAGAAAGTGAGACTTTCGGCTGAAAAACAAAGGGGTTGACATTGTCAGCCCCTTTGTTTTGTTTATTTCCAGAATTGCCACCATTTGCGGGGAGCGGATTTCAAGCTTTGCTCCTCTTTCCGACCGGAATCAGTCTTCCCGTCATTCTGCAAAGCCTCCTCTTTATTAATGGTCTCCATATCCTCCATCTGCTCTTCGAGCTTGGCAATTATCGGTTTGAAAAAATGGTGAATCGGCTCGCAGATCCTAATCTCCTCTTCGGTACGGGGATCGCTGATTCTGCCGTTAATACCAATAATATCACCCGAATCAAAATTAATGGTGAGATACCAGTTACCCGTTCCCTCTGCCGGAGTTGAATCCTCGTAACTGTTGTCCACTTTCATCGAGGCCACAAAGTGCCTAAGCAGTTCCAAATCTTCAGCACCGATAGGGATAGGGTAAGAATTGTCGCCCATGTTACCTTTTTTAAAATATATGGTCGGAGGCTCCGTTGTAGCATTCACATAATAGTAGACACGGCCAAGATAATCGGGTTGCCAATCAAAACGGAACCTTGTCATTTTGCCGGAAACGGGTATCAACTCTTCCTCTCCCGTATCGCGGGTGTAATCAAATGAAAGCATACTATCCACCTCGCCGGGCACCTCGTCCCACTTTGCAAAGTACTCTTTCAAGGCTTTGAAGGCTGCTGCTCCGCCACGCGGATACCTCAGAACACCACTGGCACTGACAGTAAATCCATATTCATACTTGAGATCAAAATACCACGAATCTGCATCCAGAACCTGGGTACGTGGTTCATACCTGCCTTTGTATGCAGTCATGTTGTGCTCATCGATGATTGCCTGAAGATCGCTGAAAACAGTTTCGTCGGAAGTTATGATCCTTTTCTGATCAGGGAAATCCTCGTTTATCAGAATTTCAATCATGCCGTCATCCAGACGGGAAACCTGATATGAAAAACCGGAAAATCGTCTCATTCCACCTCCGACACTATAGGAAAAATAGCACAAAGCTCCCCTATCGTCTGCAGCAGTTCCAAATAAATTCGTCATAACAAACAATAATAAAAGCAATAACCTCTTGATGAGCCTTCACCGGACAAAGATAGGTAAAAAGTATTGAGTTTGTAGTGGGTAGTTTGTAGTATGTGGGGCGGTCACTGGTAATGATAAAAAGGGAGGAGTAGTTGAGGCTATCCCGTTTTAATTATATTATTGTTTAAACAATTATTAAAAAATAATTTACAGAACTTTCATTAATTGCCTATTTTAAGTTTATTATTACTTAGGCCGAAACCATATTCATTCTCATGGCTGCTATCTGGTAAATAAAAATCAAAATCAGAGCTAACTACTATCATACTATAAACTCACTACACACTCGAAACTAATAACTCAGAACTAAAAAACGGCCTCTAAGGGCCGTTTTCTATTATTTTCTTCCTTTGTTGAAATCTTTTCTGAATCCGCCTTTGCGGTCATTATTACCGCCGTGGCCGTGACCGTGGTCATTTCGAGGACCTGAAGGACGGGGCCTACGTATAGGCTCTACATAACCTTCGGGCTTCTCCAGGAGGACCTTACGTGAAAGACGGAGTTTATTGGTCTTTGGATCAATCTCAATGAGTTTAACCTCCACCTCGTCACCGAGTTTAAAGAGATCCTCCACCTTCTCGGTCTTGCCCCAGTCCATCTCTGAAATGTGTAGCAGACCATCCTTGCCGGGAAGAATTTCCACAAATGCACCAAACTCTACGATAGATACCACTTTACCTTTGTAGACTACACCAACTTCAGGTACCGTAACAATGGCTTTGATACGTGCCAGTGCAGCATCCATCTTCTCCTTATCAACTCCGAAAATGTCAACCAAGCCAATAGCTTCGCCCTTCTCATTCTTGGACTCGGTAATGGTGATGCTGGTCTCGGTTTGCTTCTGAATATCCTGAATAACTTCGCCGCCCTTACCGATAATTGCACCTATGAACTCACCGGGAACAACAATCTGAATTATGCGAGGCACATGTGGTTTGTACTCTGCACGGGACTCGGAGATGGTTTTGAGCATTTCGTTCAAAATATGGGCACGACCTTGGCGTGCTTGCTCGAGTGCCTTTTCCAGCACCTCGTATGATAGACCGTCTACCTTGATGTCCATTTGAGTAGCCGTGATGCCGTCTTTAGTGCCGGCAACCTTGAAGTCCATATCTCCAAGATGGTCCTCGTCACCGAGAATATCTGAAAGAACAGCATATTTTTCGGACTCGGTATCTGAAATAAGCCCCATTGCTATACCTGAAACCGGTTTGGAAATTTTCACACCGCAATCCATAAGAGCGAGAGAACCCGCACATACGGTGGCCATCGAGGAGGAACCGTTGGATTCGAGGATATCGGATACTATGCGCACTGCATAGGGATTATCTTCGCCTACCGGTACAACCTCTTTGAGTGCCCTCCAGGCGAGGTTGCCGTGACCCACCTCTCTGCGGCTCAAACCGCGAGAAGCCTTTGCTTCTCCGGTAGAGAAGGGAGGAAAGTTATAGTGGAGCACAAACTGGTCCGTGCCACGGGATAGAACCTCGTCTCTTTCCTTCATGTCATCCTTGGTGCCGAGAGTAACCGTTGTAAGAGACTGAGTCTCACCCCTGGTGAAAATAGCTGAGCCATGAGCGCCTGGGAGATAGTCTACCTCACACCAGATAGGACGGATATCATTGCTCTTGCGACCGTCGAGACGGATGCCTTCGTCGAGAATCATGCGGCGCATAGCCTTTTTCTCTATTGCATTGAAGTATCTGGCAACCATGATGGCCTTCTCATCTCTCTCCTCCTCGGGGAGGGTCTCGAGAAACTCCTGGTGTAGTGCATCAAACTGATCGGTTCGAGCATGTTTGTCGCTACCGCTCTTTGCGATAGCGTAACATCTATCATAACAATATTTCCAGGCAGCCTTCTCAACTTCCTCATCGTCTGTCTCGTGGCAATATTCGCGTTTGATCTCTTTGCCCACCTCCTTCTCAAGTTCTTTCTGCACGTGGCAGTGCTTTTTGATCTCTGCATGTGCAAACTTGATAGCTTCAAGCATGTCGGCCTCGCTAACCTCTTTCATTTCACCTTCCACCATCATTATGTTTTCATAAGTGGCAGCCACCATTATGTCCATATCAGCATTATTGAGCTGCTCAAAGGTGGGGTTGATGCAGAACTTGCCATCTATACGTGCAACGCGCACCTCGGAGATGGGACCATCGAAGGGAATGTCACTCACTGCAAGAGCAGCTGAAGCCGCAAGTCCTGCAAGTGCGTCCGGCATATCAACTCCGTCGGCAGAGATGAGGTTTACTGTCACAAAGACTTCTGCATGGAATTTTTCAGGAAAAAGAGGACGTAGCGCCCTGTCGATAAGACGTGATACAAGGATCTCATAATCGGAGGGTCTGCCCTCTCTTTTCATAAAACCACCCGGATAACGGCCCGCTGCGGCATATTTTTCTTTGTACTCAACTTGAAGAGGCATGAAGTCGACATCTTCTTTTGCCTCTTTTGCGCATGTAACGGCAGCCAACAACATGGTCTTGCCCATTTTTACTACTACTGAACCGTCGGCTTGCTTGGCAAGTTTTCCGGTCTCAATTTCTATTGTCCTTCCATCGGACAACTGGATGGTTTTTTTAATAACATTCATTATTTCCGCTAAAATTATATTGTTTCCGCTTTAAAAAGTGTTTTTTTAATAAAAAAAGAGACCGCTTTAAAAACGGCGGTCTCCATTTTTTTTCCTGCTTGTATTATTTACGAAGGTTGAGGGCCTTCAAAATTTCACGGTATCTCTCAATGTCGGTCTCTTTTAGATAATCGAGCAACTGACGTCTCTTACCTACGAGTCTGAGGAGTGAACG